>NC_016645.1:0-616993 GCF_000234805.1 Pyrobaculum ferrireducens | reverse complement strand
CCCAAGTTGCAGAGTGGTTCTGGTGGAGGCGGGCGGCTACATCACCCACGCGCCGTGCGCCATCCCCTACGCCATCGCCGGCCTCTCCGAAGAGGCTCTGTGGCTGTACCAGGAGGAGAGTTTCGAAGTGGAGAGAGGCGTGGAGGTGTACACCAAGACGAAGGTCGTCGACATCGCGGGCGGCAGAGCTAAGCTAGAGGGTCGCCTCGCCGGGTTGCTCGACTTCGACGTGGTGATAGTCGCCACCGGCGCCAGGCCATGGGTGCCGCAGGTAGAGGGGCTGGATAAGAAAGGCGTGGTGGTGCTGAGGGGGGTAGACAGCGTGGAGGAGGCTAGATCGCTACTGAGAGGAGCGGCGAGAGTGGTGGTTGTGGGGGCGGGGTACATAGGGGTCGAGATGGCAGATGTGCTAAACGCAATGGGTAAGAAGGTGGTTTTAATAGACGTGGGGCCCTTCCCCATGTCTAAAGTCCTCGACCCAGACATCGGGAAGCTGGTGGCTAGCTACATGGAGAGCCGGGGCGTGGAGCTCAGAATGGGGGAGAGAATTGAGAGGATTACTGGAGGAGACAGGGTGGAGTACGTAGTCACCGACGGGGGGCGGTACCCGGCGGACGCAGTGATCCTGGCCACGGGGGTTAGGCCAAACGTGGAGCTCGCCGTAAAGGCCGGCGCCAGGATCGGCCCCACGGGCGCCATCTCTGTGAATAAGTACATGGAGGCGGGGCCGCCGGGGGTGTACGTGGCGGGGGACGTCGCCGAGTCTATACACAAGGTGACGGGGGAGCCCGTGTGGATACCCCTAGCCACGTATGCAAATAAGATGGGCTACGTGGCGGGGACAAATGCAGGTCTCGGGGCTAGGGTTGCCGAGTTCCACCCGGTGGCGGGGGCCTCTGTTACTAAATTCGACGAGATGTACATCGGCGCTGTGGGCCTCACCGAGGCAGAGGCGAGGAGGAAGGGCATGCCTGTGGAGAGCTACGTGGTGAAGACCCACGACAAGGCTAGGTACATGAGGGAGCTGAGAGACGTCACGCTGAAGGCGGTGATCTCCCGGGGGAGGCTGATAGGGGTGCAGGCCGTGGGGCTAACCCAGTCGATCTCCGGATATATAGACCTCGCGTCGCAGTTCATCGGGAGGCCGGTGGAGGAGCTCTTCAACGCCGAGTATACCTACATGCCCTTCACCGCGCCGGTGTGGCACCCCCTCGCCGTCGTGGGGAGGCTGTGGCTAAGGCACCACTATAGGTCTAACGGCCCTCCCGCTCCTTAGAGCCTCCACGGCGTCGTTTATCTCCTCCAGCTTGTAGACGGGGCCGGCGAGCCTCTCCGGCTGTAGAAGACCTCTCTCCACCATTTTGATAACTACGGGCAGATCTAGCCTAGGCCTCGCGCCGTAGCTACCCAGAATCTGTATGCCCCCACGGACCACCCTGGCCAGGGCAAGGGGCGTTTTGTGGCCCATCGGCATTAAGCCGACGAGGACCACCCTTCCGCCCAGGGCCGCCATGTCCACTGCCTGTTGTATAGTCTCGTCTGACCCAACTGCCTCGATGACGACGTCTGCCCCTCTCCCGCCTGTCAGCTCCTGCACCGCCTTTACGGCGTCGTCGGATTTCGTGTCCACGACTTCGGCCCCCAGCTCCGCCGCTATTTTAAGCTTTTGGGAATTCCTCCCCACTGCCACCACCCTCGCCCCCACCGCCTTGGCTATCTGGACGGCGGCCAGCCCGACGCCGCCCGTGCCTATAACCGCCACGACGTCTCCCGGGGAGACGGAGCCTGTGTTCACCACCGCGCCGTACGCCGTTAGGTAGGCACAGCCGAGCATGGCTAATTCTCTACGGCCCTTCATAGCCGGCGGCAGTTTAGCCACCGCGGTGGCCGGGACCACAGCCTCCTCAGCCCAGGTACCTCCGAGAAATATCCTAATCTCCTCCCCCGTGCGGCTCCTCAGCCTTGTGGTTCCGTCCAGCAGTACGCCCTTGAGCCGGACTTTTGCAAAATTTTCACAAAGATTTTCCGCCCCCCTTACGCAGTTCTTACAGCGTCCACATGGCCATATGAAGCTAGTGACGACCACGTCGCCGGGTGACACGCTGTCGACGTCGGGGCCTACCTCCTCCACCACCGCCACCGCTTCGTGCCCCGGCACGAGAGGCGGCGGTACGGGTGTGGCGCCTTCGAGTACGTACAAGTCGCTGTGGCACACGCCGGCGGCATGAATCCTCACCTTGACCTCGCCGCGTTGGGGAGGCGCCGCGTCGACGTCCTCCAGCTTCAGTGGCTGGTTGTACTGCCTTAGGACGGCGGCTTTCATCGGCGTGGTTAATACAAAACTTTTTAAATCTTAACTTTTTTATTGTTTTTTAATTATTTTTATAATTATAGATTTTATAGCTTAAACTTTAAAAACCTCCAGATAGAGACACAGGTAATGACGCCTAAGCTCATGTGTACACAGCACCCGGACACCACGGTGAAGATCACCGCGGCCGAGGAGGTGGATGAGGCGTTGGTTGGCCACACCGCCTATGGATGCGACGAAGTTATGATAGACTACGAGGGGAAGACTACGCCCTACTCCCAGCCCAAGGACATAACGGTCAAGGCTAAGGAGGCCGACTTGCCTCTGGGGGAGAAGTTCTTTCTAACCCCCCGGATGCCTAACCCAAGGCTTGAGGAGTTTGAAAGAGCTATGCTGACCCTCGAGGCGGCCGTCCTCGCCAACTACTTCTCTGTGAAGCTGATGGGAAGACAGGCCATTAGGTGGGTGGTACTGCCCATGGTGGCTGATATAGACACGCTTTACCTTGTATACAGGATGTTGCAACACAAGTCGAGAATTTACGAACAGGAATTGGGTATCAAGTGGGAGCCTATAGAAATTGTGCCGCTGGTGGAGGACGCCCACGCCCAGCTGAAGATCGAGGACATGCTCGCCTCCTTTATGAATAAGCTGGAGGAGAAGCCGCAGAGGATCAGGCTGTTCCTGGGCAAGTCCGACTCAGCCGTCAAGTACGGCCACATAGCATCCGCGCTCTCCATAGTGTTGACCTTGGCAAAGACGCCGCAGATAGAGGAGAGGTTCGGCGTGAGGATACACCCCATTCTGGGGATGGGCTCCCCTCCCTTCCGCGGAGGTATAAACAACCCACAGCTGGCGCATTTAGAAGTGCTACAGTACTCTGGTTACTACACAGTAACTATCCAGTCGGCGGTTAGATACGACGTGTCTTATAACGAGTATGTAAATGTAAAGGAGTCGCTACTTGCCGCATGCTGTGTGAGGGGGGTCAAGGCTGTAGATCCGGAGCTTTACCAGATAATTACCCAAGCCAGCTCGAACTACCGGGGAGTAGTTGCGAAATATGCAGACAAGATCGTCGAGGTGGCGCGGCTCGTGCCCCCCACCCGCGACCGCGTCAGCTGGAACGTGTATGGCAGGAGCTTGACGTTGCACGACCGTGTGGTTAACATGCCTAGGGCTATTGTATACACCTCCACGTGGTACGCCATGGGGTTGCCCCCAATTCTGCTCGACGCGCCTACCGTGGTGGAGCTCGCGCGTGGGGATAAACTCGACCTCCTGCTGAGGGCGCTTCCTGCCTACCGGAAGGAGGTTCAGTACGATGCGCAGTTCTACGACCCCGCCATTGCGGAGCGCTACGTCGGCGAGGATTTTGTAAAAATTGTAAACGAGGCTCTTGACTACCTAGATGTTAGAGATAGAGCCGCCGGCACATACCTAGCGCTTCTGCGGATGTATAGAAATGAGTCAAATATAATAGCCATGGCTAAGTACCGCAAGTTCCTTGGCTAAGTAGAATAGAGTATATATACACGTCTCAACTTTATGACATGGAGAAGATAGATGTCTATATTCGGCGGCAACCTATATATGTCACGGAGGGTGCTACTGTGAGAGACGTTGTCAGACTCATGGCTAGTAACAACATAGGTCTCGTGGTGGTGGTAGACAGCGGGAGGAGGCCGGTTGCTGTGGTGTCTGAACGCGACGTGATCAGGGCTCTTGACCGGGGGGTGGGTATGGATGAGAAGGCTGTGAATATCGGAACGAGGGGGCCTCTCCTCACCGCGAAGAGGGGAGACGACGTGTATAAAGTGGTTAAGGCTATGAGGGAGAGGGGTATTAGACATGTGTTGATTTTAAACGACGACGGGACGCTGGCGGGAGTCGTGTCAATCCGAGACTTGATTGAGGACAAGGCGCTGAAGGCTATTGGGGAGAAGGTTTGGTGGCCCCCTCCGGAGGAGTGATGAGGCGGCGTCTGGTAGGCTCGCTGGTCCGTAGGAGGCCCGTCACTATCACCCCAAAAGACACCTTGTTGCAGGCCGCCGAGAAGATGGCCGCGGAGAACGTGGGGGCGCTTGTAGTCGTGGAGGCCGACAACCCCAACAAGCCCGTCGCGGTGATCTCCGAAAGGGACATTGTGAGGGCCATCGCCATGAAGATGCCGCTGTCTACGCCTATCGAGGCTTTTATGTCTACGGGCGTGGTTAGCATAGGCGAGGATGCTGACGTGGATAAGGCGGCTGATTTGATGATAATGCACAACATCCGCCACCTGGTGGTTGTCAACAAAAAGGGGGAGCTCGTGGGGATGGTGTCTATTAGAGACGTGCTCCGAGAGCTTAGATCCCCGGCTAGCCCTTAGTTTTTGATAACTTGTTTATCAATATGGGGACTATTTTGTACAAGTCCTCCACGACGCCGTAGTCTGCGTTTTGGAAGATGGGCGCGGAGGGGTCGTTGTTTATCGCCGCGATGATGCGGCTGTCTAATATACCCGCTATGTGTTGCGGCTGGCCGGAGATGCCGATGGCTAGGTAGAGCTTCGGCTTCACCTTCTTGCCGGAGAGCCCAACCCAGTGCTCCTCCGGTAGCCACTTCAAGTCCGCGGCTATGGGGCGGGAGCAACCCACCTGGCCGCCAAGTACTCTGGCTAGTTCAAAAGCCATTTGGAGATCCTCCTTCTTCTTGAAGCCCCTGCCCACAGACACGATGATCTCCGCCTCCTCTAGCTTAACGGCGCCTCTCGCCTTCTCTTCCACAGACACGATTTTCATCTTAGAACCAACCTGGAGAGCCACTTTTTCGACTGCGGTCTGGACCGCCGGCGGCTGGCCCTGGAACCTGCCCGGCGCAACTGTTACGACAACTGGTGGAGCGGCCTCCACAGCCGCCACGGCCTTGTTGCCGAAGACGTACCTCTCTGCCTTCAACACGCCGCCCTCCACCCTCAGCGAAAGTACGTCTGTCAAGAATTCGGCCCCCAGCCTCTGCGCCACCAGACCCCCCACGGTCTTCCCGTTTTTAGTAGACGGCAACAACACTACCTGGTAGCTCTGGGCGGCCTTGACAACAGCCTCCGCGACCGCGTCGGGTAGCCTCGGATCTACCTCAGCCACCAACGCCCTGTGAGCCACTCCCTTGACGGCCTCGGCTTCCCTTTCGCTGAAGACCAGCGCCGCGACTTCTCCGCCTAGTGTAGAGGCGGCGTATAGAAGCTCCCTGTTGGGGTAGACCACTAGGGCCTTCATATCACCCCCTCCTGTCTGAGGTACTGTATCAACTTCTCAGCCTTCTCCTCCGGCGTGCCGTCTTTAATTACCACCTTCTTCCTCTGTATTACAAGGGGCTTGTAGGCGGCGGCTATCCTGGGCGCCACCTCGACGCCGAGGTCGGCAAGGGTGAGCCTATTCACCGGCTTCTTCATAGCAGCCCTAATCGCTAGCAACGTGGGGATGCGCGGCTGGTTGATCTCCCTCGTCACCGAGACAACAGCCGGTAGCTGAACCTCCACAACCTCCACGTGGTCCTCCAAGTCGCGCCTGGCTATTAGCCTCCCCCCCTCTACCTTCAGCTCTCTCACGTAGGTCACCACGGGCCAGCCCAGCTCCGCGGCGACTCTAGCGGGCATCTGACCTGTGTAGTTGTCGACAGTGGCCTCCCCGGCCAGCACGATGTCCGCGCCTACCTTCTTCACCACGGCGGCCAGCGCCTTTGCCGTGGCCATGTGGCTCGCGTTTAGCAACCTCTCGTCGGCGACGAGGTACGCCTCGTCTAGGCCCATGGCCAGAGCCTCCCTCAACACGTTCTCAGCCTCCTGGGCCTTCTTCTGGAGGGGCCCCCACTTCAGCACAGTGACGGCGTACGCCTTGTCCTGCCCCTTTTGCTTCACCGCCTCCTCAATGGCGTTTCGGTCTATGTCGCTGATTTTCAGCGGGGTTTCCTCTGTCGCCACCGTATCCCTCACCCGGAGCTGGCCCGTGTCGAGCGCTGTCTTGACCAGGACAGCCACCTTCATAGCCCCCCAAATGTGTACCTATTTAAAGAATATATAGCCAAATAGAGAACCGGCCTAGCCCCTCTGGTCAATGGGCACATACCTCAGCCCCAGCGGGCCTGTGTACCTCTCGGTGGGTCTAATTAGGCGGTTTGACTGCCGGTACTCCACCACGTGCGCCACCCACCCTGCCACTCTAGACACGGCGAAGGTGGGGAGATTTAGGTCAACCGGTAGCCCCAGGTATCTGAAGATAACCGCGGCGTAGAGGTCTGTGTTTGGGTATATGCCCTTCTGCGAGAGCTTAGACGTAACGTACTCCTCTAGCTTCTCCGCCAGCTCTACCCAGCGGAAGTCGCCCCTCTCAGCTGCCAGATCTCTGGCGAGGAGGCGCAGTACTCTCAGACGGGGGTCAGGGCCTTTTTTATACAGCCTATGTCCAAATCCAGGGATCCTCCTCCCCTTGGCTAGCTGCTCGTCTACCCAGCTCTGCACCCTCTGGACGCTCCCCACCTCCTCGAGCATCTTGGCCGCGTCGACGTTTGCTCCTCCGTGGAGCGGCCCCTTGAGGCTGGCTATGGCCGCCGTGACGGCGGCGTACATGTCCGCCAGCGTCGAGGCCACCGATACCGCGGTGAAGGCGCTGTTGTTCATGGAGTGCTCGGCGTATATCACCAACATGACGTCGAGGGCCCTCACCTCGCGGGGGGTCGGCCTCTCCCCCCTCACAGCCCAGAGGTAGTACTCCGCGTGGCTCGCCGCCTCGGCCGGGTCGACAGGCCTCTGCCCGGTCCTCAGTCTGTGGAATGCGGCGACGATGTAGGGCATAGCGGCGGTGATCCGCTCCCCCCTCCTCAGCTCAGCCTCAATATCCCTAGCTGACAAGTCTTCGCCTAGGGCCAGCGCCGATACGCCGGTTCTCAACACGTCTATCGGCTCCGCGCTTGGGGGAGCCGACGCCACGATCTCCTCGACGTGTCTAGGCGGCTTTCTGACGCTTCTCAGCCTGTTTTTAAACTCTTCAAGCTCCCTACTACTAGGGAGGCGGCCAAACCAGAGAAGATAGGCAACCTCCTCGAAGCTTGAGTTCAGGGCGAGTTCCTCGAGGTCGTACCCTCTGTAGTATATCTTGGAGTTTTCCAGATCTATATGACATATTTTTGTCTCCTTAATTACAACACCTTCAAGACCTGGGAAGTACATTGCTTGAAGAATACTCCAGCCTTTTGTACAATAATTAGATTAAAGTAGAATCCCATACTTTTCTCTCAAAGTTAATTATAATTATGGTGTAGGCGCTATTCCTGCTAGTTTTGGGTATGGCCGGGCTTCCCATACTGCTCTCAGGCCGCATAGGTATCTTGTCAGTCTCTCTACGCCTATGCCGAAGCCCGCCGTCTGCAGAGGGTAGAGCTCTCTCAACATCTCTAGATACCACTGATACCTCGCCGGGTCCTCCCCGCCTTCTCTAATCCTCGCCGCCACTCTCTCCGGCTCGAATTCCCGCTCAGCCCCGCTAACAGCCTCCCCAAAGCCCTCTGGGTAGAGCATATCGAAATCTCTCAACACCCCCGGCCTCGCCGGATCCTCCCGGTCGTAGAAGCCGCGTGAACCCTTGGGGTAGTCGTATATAAACACAGGCTGGCTGTGTAATGCAGAAAAAAGCCTCTCACACCCCCACTCAAGCTCCGCATCGGGCGGATTCCGGCAACCCAAGGAGTTTACAATCTTCACCACCTCCCCATGGCTGTACCTCCTAAACGGCGGCTTAAACGACGGCAGAGATCTGCCGAACACCTCCTCCAGCTTCTTTCCGTACTCCTCCCCCACGGCCTTAACTACGTAGGCCACGAGGCCCTCCGCCACCTCCATTGCCCTGTGGTAGTCTGCGCCCAGCATCTCCACATCCACCTGCACAAACTCCACGAGGTGTCTCCCGGTGTATATGGAGTCGGGGGGCTCAAGCCTGACGTTGGGGCTTATGAAGTATATCTTGCCGAGGGAGGCGGCCATGTACTGCTTGTAGAGGATGGCGGAGGACATCACCTTATACTCACGGCCGTAGAAGTCAATGGAGGCCTGCCTGGCCCCCCTAATGCCGGGGTCCGTCACGGGGCCGATTATCGGCGGGAGGACTTCTGTAAAGCCCTGGCGGTCTAGAAACTCCCGGATAGCCCTTAGGGCAGCCGCCTGTATCTTGAAGACTAGCCGGTATCTGTCGACGCGGGCCCACCTCCACGAGTACCTAAGCCACTCCTCCAACACCCTACGGTAGCCCTCCCTATCCGCCACAAGCTTCTCAAACTCAACCACAGCAGGGTGAAACCTAGGCTCCAGATAATCCATGTGGGATCTGTAAAATGGTTTTAATTTACGTGTCGTGTAAAAAGTCTATCTCCTTTCCGTAATTTACGTAGGAGTTGTTCTTGGAGACGGGTTTTGTAGGGTGTTTCTACTGCTGTCTTCACGTTGTTTCTGTACGTTTTTTATGGCGCGTGGCCGGTTGTTTTTATATAGAGGTTGGATACTTGGCTCATGGAGCTGGCTGTTGTGTCTGTTTTAGGCGCTGATCGGGTTGGCATCGTGGCTGGTATAGCTTCTGTCCTCGCTCGGCATAACGCCAATATTGTGGATATCGCCCAGACGGTGGTGCAGAACATATTTTCTATGATTATGGTGGTGGACATATCCAAAGCCGACGTGGATATCGCTCAGCTACGCCGGGAACTTGAGGAGGAGGGGAGGCGTCTAGGGGTGATGGTGGCGGTGTACCACATAGATGTGTTTCGCTACATGCAGAGGATATGAGGTTTGACCCCAGGGAAATCGGCGAGGTACTCGAAATGTTGCTGTTTAGGGAGCTCGACATCCGTGCGGTGACGCTCAGCGTAAATACCCTCCCAGCGATGAGGCCGACCGCCGCGGAGACCGTCGAGGCGCTTGGGGAGCTCCTAGAGCCCTACCTCAGGAGACTTAGGCCTGCGGTGGAGAAGGTGGCGTCGCGCCTGGGGGTGAAGATCGTCACGGTTAGGCTGGCGGTATCCCCCGTCTCTATACTGCTGGAGCCTCTGGGGGACGCGGCGTCCGCCGTTGAGATAGCCGTTTTTCTAGACAAACTCGCCGAGAAATACGGCGTCGACTTCGTCGGCGGCTTCTCGGCGTTTGTCCACGCAGGCGTCTCCCAGGGGGATAGGGCCCTGATAGAGGGCCTAGTTGACGGGCTGAACAAAACGGAGCGCGTCGCCGGCTTTCTCAACGTCGCCTCGACGACGACAGGTATAAATCTAGAGGCGGTGAGGAGAGCCGCCGAGCTGGTGCTGGGTCTGAAGCCCCACGCCGCGGCCCGCTTCGCCGTTACCGCCAACCTCCCCGAGGACGTGCCCTTCATGCCGGGGGCCTACCACGGCCTCGGTCTGCCGGACGCGTTGATTAACGTAGCCGTCAGCGGGCCGGGGGTTATAGAGGCTGTGGTGAGGAGTCTGCAAGACGCCGACGTGAGGACGCTCCACGACGCCATGAAGAGAGCCGCGTTTAAAATAACCAGGCTGGGAGAGCTGGTTGGGAGGGAGGTGGCGAGGGAGCTGGGGGTGCCATTTGGGGCTGTGGATCTCAGCGTGGCGCCCTCGCCCAAGGTGGGGGACTCGGTGGCGGCTGTGCTGGAGGCCATGGGTCTGCCGAGGGTGGGGGCCCCTGGCTCGGTGTTCGCCTTGGCGTTGTTTACAGATGCGGTGAAGAAGGGGGGCGCCATGGCTTCCTCCACCATCGGCGGCCTGAGCGGGGCTTTTATACCTGTGAGCGAAGACGCCGTGATGGCCAGCGCTGCGGCGGAGGGCGCGGTGACGTTGGACACTCTCAAGGCCATGGCGGCTGTCTGTAACACGGGGATTGACATGGTTGGGATACCGGCGGAGGCCGGCCCAGACGTGGTAGCGGCTGTGATAGCAGACGTCATGGCGCTTGCTGTACATCTCGACAAGCCGCTGGGGGTGAGGCTGGTGCCGATCCCCGGCGGGAGGCCAGGGGAGTTCTACGACCTCGGCGGCCTCTATGGGAAGGTGGCTGTGGTGGATGTGTCGCGCTACGGGAAAATTCCGCTGATGTCTAGAGGCGGCACGGCTCCCCCCGGCGTGGAGAGGTTGAAGAAAGGTTAATTAAACGGTATTCGGGGAGATTTGTGGCCCTGCACGTAGCCGCCGCGCCTAACGTCGACGCGGAGACCCGGGAGGAGTACAGGAGGATGTATGAGGAGGCCCTGGGCAAGTACTTGGGTGGTGCCAACTTTATCCTCGTCTTGACTGGGGGGTCCGAGCCTGAGATTTTGTCGGCGGCTGGGGATTACAATATTCTGCTGGCGTGGCCTCACTACAACGCCTTGCCCGCCGCCTTGGAGGCCGCCTCGGCGCTGAGGGCGATGGGGAGGTTTGTGGAGGTTGTCCAGCTGGAGGGCCCCGGGGCGCCTCCGCCTCTGGCCAAGGTGGAGAGGCTGGTGAGGCTTGTGGATCTGCTCAGGCGGCCGCCTAGACTTGCGCTGGTAGGCGCCCCCAACAAGTGGCTGGTGTCCTCCGACCTGTCAGGAGGCCCCAGCCTGTTTATTGACGAGGAGGGGGTGTATAGGCGGAGTCTGGAGGTGAGGGCGGGGAGCGAGGCCGAGGCGCTGGTGGCCGGGGCTGTGGAGAGCGGCTTCGGCACCGGGGAGCTTGAGCGCCCGCTCGCCTATGCTAAGGCTATACGGGAGGCGGCTGGCGATGTGGACGGCTTGACTCTGGGCTGTTGGTGTTTTGACTTCGGCAAGGTGAGGGAGCGCGGCTGGACGCCCTGCATATCTCTGGCTGTACTCAACGACTGGGGGGTGACGGCGACGTGCGAGGGTGATCTCAGGGCGCTCTACTCGGCTGTGGTTTTGAGGCGGCTCTCGGGGAAGCCGGCGTGGATTAGCAACGTCAACATGGTCACCGATAGCGGCCTCTTGCTGACGCACGACGGGGCGCCCCCCTCCTTTGGGAAGTATTCCATAGTACCTAGGATGGCAACGAAGGCCGTGGCGGCTCTGAGGGTGGAGGTGCCGCCAGGCATGCCCATTACGCTTCTCAGAGTATCCGGGGACTTGAAGAGGGCAGTCCTCTTGAGGGGACTCACCGACGTGGCCCAGAGGGTAGAGGCTTGCAATACTCAGGTGGCTGTGAAGTTGCCAGATGGCGCGGGCCGCGCCGTGTTGAAAGCCGGGCTTGGCAACCACCTCGCATATGTGCTAGACGACGTGTATGAGGAGGCCAGGGCCTACCTGGAGTACCTAGGCGCTACCGTAGTGCCCTGAGTCTAGAGATGAAAAACGCCTCGCTTCTGTGGATGTGGGGGAAGGTCCTCCCCCCTACCCCCCCCCTACCGTAGGGATCTGCGAGGTCCTCGAGAGGTTTCTCGGGGGCCGCCTCGACGCTCCCCACCACCTCCTCGCCTTCCTCGGGCAGGATGCTACACACCGCGTACACCACCTCCCCCGCCAGCTCCAAGGCGTTTTTCAACAGCTCTCGCTGAATTCTGCTGTACCTCGGCGCGTCCTCCAGCCTGGGGTAGATCTTAACGGCGGGTTCCTTGGTGAAGGCGCCGCTGGAGGTGCAGGGCGCGTCTAGGAGGGCCTTGTCGAAGAGCCGCGTCTTTAGCTTTCTGGAGTCGGACCTCACCACCTCCACCGCGTCTCCGGCGCCGACGCGTCTCAACAGTTGCTTCATCCTAGCCACCCGTTTCTGCGAGAGGTCAACCGCCACGATCTTGGCCCTGCCCTCAGCCAGCTGTGCTACTAGGCTTGTCTTCATGCCCGGGGCGGCGGCGAGGTCCACAATCCTGTCTCCGGGCTCCGGCTTGAGGGAGAGGACGGCGTACACAGAGGCGAGGTCTTGGGGTATCGCCACGAAGCGCCTCACCGCCTCTAGGTACTGAACCGGCCTTTTAGAGCTCTTAAGCAACACTGCGAATGGTATTCTCGGGTGCGTCTCCACCTCGGCCTCGGCCTCCAGAATCTTCAAGGCCTTGTCCACGTCGGCCTTTAGGGTGTTTATCCTAAGCCAGATCCAGGTCTTGTTCCCCGCGTCTAGAAGCTTCTCCACCTCCTCCGCGGGCAGGTGGCTGAGCAACGTGGCGACTATCTTGGGGTGGTAGCTGTACTTTATGGAGAGGTACCGCGCCGGGTCCCCCCTAAGGCTCTCCACCTCCCGGAGCACGTCCCCGGGCGCGGCGAGGGCCCTCTTAAGCAACCTCTTCCTAAAGCGGCTCACCATATCTCTGTTGTAGAGCATCTGATCCGCCTTGTAGATAAACCACGCCTTGGCCACCGCCTTCGCCCCAGAGGAGCCGAATAGCCGGGAGGCGGCGAATTTCAGAAAGAAGTAGTGCCTAACCGCGTCGAAGGAGACGTCGTAGAACACCTTGAAGCTGTCCAGCGGCCTCCACCCCCTCTTGACCTTCTGAAAGGCGTAGTCCAGGGTGAGGCCGCGCTCCGCCACTTCGTATATCACCCGGGCCGTGAAGGCGACTAGCTCGCCGGGCGTCCACTTCACAAGAAAGCCAGCTCCACCTCCAGCCTCTCTAGGTCAATCACTGCGTAGGTTGACCTTCCCGTGAGGCATCCGCACAGCTCGCCGGGGTTTACCACGAGCGTCTTCCCTCTACGCTCCACAGCGGCCTGGTGGGTGTGGCCGTATATCACCACGTCGTATATGCCGGACTCCACGAGGGCCTTCAGCAACACAAGCGACGTGCCGTGGTACACTGCTATCCTCCTACCCCCGGCCTCCAGCTCGGCGGCATCCCCCGCTATCTCGACCCCGTACCTCCTCGCAGTTTCTAAGAAGTAGGGCTTCTCCCCTTCGTTGTTCCCCCAGACGCCTACTATCCTCACCCCCTCGCCGACAGCCTCTCTTAGAAACTTCGCCGTGAAGGGGGAGACCCAGTCCCCGGCGTGTAGGACAAGCGACGCCCCCCTCCTCCTCGCCTCCTCACCGGCCTTCTTGACCGCGGTTATGTTGTCGTGGCTGTCCGACAGCGCGACTACGAGCATTAATCAACCTGGACCCCCAGCACCTTTTGGAAAAATTCGATAGCCTCCTCCCTAGTCACGAGTTGCCTCTTCCCCACCTTACCCCTCCTACGCCTCCTGAGCTGGACCCTCAGCCCCGGCTTAGCCAGCTTTACACATACGTCCATTCCCCAGATGCCCACTGCTGGGTCGTACTTGACGCCGGGCAACAGGATGTGTTCCTTTATGCCGAAGCACACGTTGCCTCTGTCGTCGAAGCTTGTCTTCTTGACTCTGTTGTTAACCGCCTGTAGCGCGCGCATTAGGAAATCCACGGCTTGGTCACGCCGCAGGGTCACGGCGACGCCTATCGGCTCCCCCTTCCTAATCCCGAAGTCCTTAATTGAGCGCTTCGCCCTCCTCTTAGAAGGCTCTGCTCCTGTCAAGTCTTTCAACAAATCCGCGGCTTTTTCAAGCTTCTCCCCGCCTGTCCCCACGCCGATGTTGACCACCACCTTTTCAATAAATATTCGCTGCATAGGGTGGTCCTTGACGAGCACAAGCTCCCTCCAGCTGGGCATGGGGGTTGGGAGGTGGCTCTTTAAAAAACTTTTCCTAGAAGACCAGCGGTATCTCTCTCTTCTGGGCGGTGGCCACGGCCTCCACGGGCTTGAAGAGGGCCTCGAGGTTCTTCTCGATGAGGAAGGCGTATTTAGAGGCGTGTTCCTGTAGCTTTGCGGTGTCTATCTGAATCTCGGCGAGCTTCGCCACGGCGTTTATCAGCTTCAGGGCGGCGCCGACGTCAGGCCCCACGCGGCCCACCAAGTCGTTTAGTATAAGCATGACGTCGCGGTGAGTCGAGATCTTGCCGCTGTCAACCAGCCTCTTGATAGCCGTGAGGAGTCTAGACTCAGCTATGAGGAGGGCGCCGTCTATATTCCTCCCAAGCACCGCGTCGAGATACGCACCTTCAAGCCCCGCGACGGTGGCCTCTTTTATGGGCTCAAACCCGTACTGCTTAAACTTCTCCACTAGATCCTCCTCAGTTACGAAGTATACGTTGTCGCTCTCCCTCTCGCCGGCGGCCGGCATGGAGGAGAGGCAGACGACTAGCTTCACCTTGTTCTCCTCAGCCCAGTCGAGCACCTTGTGTATAAACTCTGCATATATCTGCGGAGGGATAGGCACGTGTTGTCTAATCGCCACTATCCCAGCCTCACGTGAGTAGAATATGCGGTGCGGCAACTTCGCGGCGCCGTTGACCACCGCGATGACCGGAGGCATCTCGGTGATCCTAATCGCGCCTATCTCCTCCATCTTCAACGCATCGATTAGGTATTCAACCGCCACGACGCCAGCCAGGGAGGGCTCGGGACATGCCATGACCAGTATATTCCTCTTGTCTCTAGGCAACCCGCTTATCTTAACTTCAAGACGCATACCTATAGATCACCACCACTTTATAAATCAATGGCCCCTTCCCCGCCCCAAAATTTAAAAAGCTACACCCCACTAGCGCTATGCCTAAGGCGGTGGCGTTTCACGGCTACAGAAGCTCGCCTTCAAACATCAACTGGCTGACAAGGCCGCTCGCCGAGAGCGGCTTCGAGGTTGTGGCGCCCTCTATAAGAGATGTGGAGGACGGCTACGAGGCCGGTGTGAGGGAATTGCCGGTGGCGGTCGCCGCCGGGCACAGCATGGGGGGCACCGTTGCCCTCCTCCTCGCGGCGAGGAATCCAGGCTCTGTCAACTGCGTAGTCGCCGTGGCGGCGCCGGTGGACAGGAGGCTTCAGCTCCAGTACCTACTCCAGTCAGACGACCCCTACATGAAGAAGCTGGCTAACCACCTGGCTTCTCTTGGCGGCAAATTGGAGCAGACCTCGCCGTCCCGCTATATAGGCAACGGGATGCCCCCGGTTCTCTACATCAGAGGCTCCGCGGACAACGTAGTGCCGAGGATACACGTCGACATCCTCGCCGGCTTGTCAGACAAGTTAAACTTCCCACTGGAGGTTGTGGAGATCGAGGGGATGGGCCACTCCCCCCAGAGGGAGGAGCACGTCGACAGAATTGCAGACGCCGTGAAAAAATTCGTGAGTAGGTGCGGCTCTACCCAATCTTAGGCAGTACCCCCCTGGCGAAGAGCTTCGATAAGAGGGACTTATCCACTTTGTATATGTGGAGGGCGACCTCGGCAATCAGCCTGTCGCTTGGTTTACATTTCTGGAAGCCCATCCTGAGGCAGTATGTGTATTTCATAATTTTGAGGTTTTCGGCGCTTCTTATCCTCCCCAGCGCGATGTCCTCAGCTATTTTGTAGGCGCTGTAGAATGCGGCGTAGTTTACCAAGCGCTCCGACAGCTGTGGGTACACAGTCTCGTAGATCTTCAAAGCCTTGGTTAGCAACATCTCTGGGTAGTAGCCCAAAACCGCCCCCGTGAACACGAGCCTGAGGACTCTAAAGACTCTGTCCTCGGCTGATTTCCCCTTCACCTCCTCCGTCTTCCTCGCCAGCGCCTCCTTAAGCTCGGCGGGCAGGACCTCGCCGACGTTGCGTATAATCTCCACAGCCTCGACAGCCCTGTTCTCGATGTAGAAAATGTCGTCGTAATCCCCGGCGGCGAGGACACCTGCGCCGTAGATCCCTACTAGATACACCGTGGCTATCTCCTTGTCGTAAATCCCCTCTTTCGAAAGGCCGCGGAGGGGCTCAACCCCCTTCTCCCTGTACACCTCCTGGAGCTCGGCGACCAGCGCGGAGCGGGAGGTGATAAGCCCGTTGAGGACGCGCTCTAGTAGTACAAGGGCGGCCTCTATCCTATCTTTGTGCAGTTGCCTTGCCGCCTCCATCCTTCGCCTCTATAACTATCCGTGTGGGCAGGGGCAACTTTGACGAGGCGCGTCTCAGCGCCTCCTTGATGTGGGCCATGTGCTCCGGCTTAAACTCGGCGTAGAATATGACCTCCCCCGGCTCGACCCTCGCCGCCCTCCCCGCCGGCGATCCGAAGGCCAGCCTCATACCCTCTTGTAGACGGTCTGCGCCCGCCATTGCCAGCATTCTATTCTCCCTGAGGACGTGGTGGGGAATCACATTAAGCCTGAGGTAGTAGTTGGCGTCCCCCACATACTTGGTCAAGTACTTCGAGGCCATCTGCCTCGCCGCCTCCAGCGCCTGCATCCTGATCTGGCCCCGCTCCTCCACCACGAGCTTAGCCACCATGGTGAAGGCCGCCCGGGCCGCCGCGCTTGTGGTGCCCATGTCAAACTTGGGGATCTGGATCATCGGGGCGCCGTGGATGTAGTCTTCCCTCGTGTAAGGCGGTCCCTTAATCCGCCGGTAACACCGCGCCGGCCTAACTGGCATACGACAGAGATGGGTGTATAATATAAACTTTATCCAGCCGCCGGGCCTACCCCTGCCTCCTCGATATCAACTTCATAGCCGCTTGCACCAAATCTCCCTTCGCCTCTATGAGGGCCTTCACCACCTCCTCCCTCGGGGCCCCCGTCTGCTCCGCCACGAGCGCGATGTCCTCCTCACTGGGCACGTACTCAGAGGCCTGGGGCTGGGGCTGTTGTTGCTGCTGGGCTACCCTCTGGACTGAGCCCTCTGCCGTCTGTATCTGGTAGACCAGCATCTTGTTAGGCATTTTCATCAGAGCCACGGTGGGGTTGTTGATGCGGAGGACCTCCCCCGACTTGAGCCTAATCTCTACATAAGCCGCGTCCACCTCCTCCACCTTGATACCCATCCTCTTGAGAAGCCGCTCCAAATCGCGGGGGTTGGAGGGGATCATGCCAGCGCCCTCTTCACAGCCTCTATTAAAGTCTTGACGTCGCCTGTGTACACCCCCTGGGCGAAGGTCTTAGAGCCGCCTCCTCTGAACCCCACCTCCCGCATCGCCTTGACAATCGGCGCCACGTCGACGCCTCCCGTAAACACCGTGGCCCTCCCCCCGCCCACCACAAGCAGAACCAGATCCTTGTCGCGGCCCGTGGCTATCTGCGCCACCCTCTTGGCCAGCTCCTCGTCGTCTAGCTCCAAGACGGCTAGCTTGTAGCGGCCGGCGGATTCAGTCCTCAGGCTCTGCGCAAGCCCGGCGGCGTAGAGCTCCGCGTAGCGGCTCGCCCTCCTCTCAGCCTCCTCCGCCCTCTGCAACAGCCTCCTCACCGAGTCCACCACGTCGTCCCTCCTCCCCCCGGCCAGAGAAGCCGCCTCGGCCACCTGCCGCTCCAGCTCCTGGACGTAGGCAAGGGCGTGGAGCCCCGTGGTGAATATGAAGCGCACCACGCCGTCGGCGATGCGCTCCACCTTCTGAATCTTGATGAGGCCGACCTCACCCGTGGATTTGAGGTGGGTGCCTCCGCACGCCTGGACGTCGAATGGAGCCTCGTCGGGGCCTATCTGCAACACCCTGATCTCCCTCGCCGGCACCACCCCGCCTTGGTACAAGACAAAGCCGTACTTCGCCTCCGCCACGTTGCGGGGGACAACCCTGGCATACACCGGGAGGTTCGCCTGCACCACAGAGTTAGCGAGCCTCTCAATAGCCGCCACCTCCTCCGGCGTGGGGAGCTTGAAGTGGGTCACGTCGAGGCGGCTGGAGGGGATGTCCTTCTGCGCCCCCGCCTGCCATATGTGGGGCCCCAGCACCCTCCTAATGCTCTGGATAAGGACGTGCGTGCCTGTGTGCATCTTCATGAGGGCGTACCGCCTCTCCCAGTCGATCTCCCCAACCACCTCGCCCCCCTCCGGCGGGGCCCTCCCCTCGACGACGTGCACAATTACGTGCCCCACCCTCTGGACGTCGACGACCTTCGCCTCCCCGCCGTCGAACTTGAGCACGCCGACGTCCGCCGGCTGGCCGCCGCCCTCTGCGTAAAACGCCGTCTGGTCAAGGATAACGTACCTCCCGTCTATCACCCTCAGAACCCTCGCCTTGAAGTTCTTCATGTAGGGATCCTCGTAGAAGAGCTCCCTAGTCCTCGGCAGGTCGACAACCTTAGCCATCTCCACCAGCGTCTTCTCCTCATGCCTCTCCCTTCTGGCGTGCCGCGCCGCCAGCCTGGAGTAGAAGTCGTCGGGTATCCTAACCTCAACCCCGAGCGATTTCGCCGCCTCCGCCACCACTTCGGGCGGGAGGCCGTAGCTGTCGTACAGCGAGACTAGGTCGTCGGCGTCGAAGCCAGACCTCCCCCGCCTCCTCGCCTCGTCAAGCGCCTTCTTCACCACCCCCGGGGCCGACTTCAATACCTCTCTGTACTTCCTCTCCTCGATATCCACCAGCTCGAGGATGAGCCCCCTCGCCTCCCACACCTCCGGGTAGTCGCCCCTCAGCTCCTTGAGGTGCATATCGAAGAGCTCCACCAGAGGCGCCTCCACCCCAGCCAGCCTCAAACTCCTCAGCGTCCTTCTGATGAGGAGGCGGGCGAGGTACCCCGCCCCGCTGTTCGAGGGGATGACGCCGTCTGCGATCATCCACGAAACGGTCCTGCTGTGGTCGGCCAGCACGTACAGCGCCTCCTGCGGCCTAAACACCTCCCTCAGCCACTTGGGGTCGACGCCGATCTTCTCCGCAATTACGTCGTAGGCCTTCTCAAGCCCGATAACCTCGGGGTCCATCTGTCCGAAGTAGATGGAGGCCCTCCCCATGACGTCCACGGGAGGCTCCGGCACCCCCAGCCGCCTCCTGGCCCTATCCAGAAACGGCCCGAACACAGCGTCGTATATCGTCGGCGTCCCCTTCAGAAGCCAGTAAATCCTCTCAAGCCCGTAGCCGGTGTCCACGATCTTCAGGGGGAGCTCCACGTACCTCCCCTCCTTAACCTCGTAGTGCATAAAGACGAGAGTCGCCACCTCCAGACCCCTTATCAAAACCTCGAAACACTCCCCGGCGTTCCCCCCGCCCTCCCACACAGACTCCTTAAACGTAATCTCCTCCGGCGCAATGCCCAGCTCCTCTGTGAAGAACCGGTACGCGTACTCAGTCGTCTCGTCTATCCAGTAGACATACCGATCGGGGTAGTTAAAGGCGTGGTGAGCCATCATCTCGAAGCCGGTGAGGTGGCGGCCGCTCCTCCCAACCTTGTCCACGTCGGTCAGCCGGATGGAGGGCTGGGAAATCGCCAGGGGGTTCGCCGGCGGCGGCACCGCCCCGCTCGTCACCCACGGCTGGAAGTCGTAAATCGACGCCCCGACGAGATAGACGTCGTCCCTCCACCTAGCCACAACCGGATACCTCCTAATCCTGACGTGGCCGTGCCGCTCGAAGAACCGCAGAAACCTCTCCCTAAGCTCCCCAAGCGACTCCACCGACACCTTCGCCGGGGGGTTCCCAATGAAGCCGTACGGCACGCAGGGCTGGTCGCCGCAGTAAACCTGATCCACCCTCTTCGTCCAGAAATAAGACCTGCAGAGCGGACACTGCTTCCTCAAGAAGCCAGATCTCTCCAGAATCTTAGCGCTCAACATACCCCACACCTCCAACTCCCTATAAATGCATTTACAACGCCGCGCCACAGACACGCCCCCACCAACGCAACACCACAAGGAAACAAAAACCAGCGGCTATCAACCAAAAATCGGAAAGGCGCAAAAACCGCCTAGTGTACAGAATATTGCTTAGACCCGACCAGCTCCAGAAGAAGCTCAATCTCAAGCAATCTCATCTATCCTCTGCCCCACCTTAAGCCCCCCCAATTTCCTCCATGTCCCTCAATGATCGTACACTCGGTACAGAGAGGGCATCCTCAATAGACAGCCTCTTAACCCTCCCTAAGCCTACCCATCACATGCTAAACGGCTAGGCTAAACCCGTCGTAGGCAACAGCCCAAATCATTAGACACAATATAGTCCCAATCCCCATATATAGACATGGCGCCCCCGTAGCGGCCCACAGCTTAAAAGACGCCTCCAACAAAACCCCGTGGATCTCCAGGAGGCGCTGGCCATACTCAGAGAGAAGACCAAGTCGCCGACCTTCCGCAAAGCCGTTGGCGCCCGGACAGCCGAAGCCATAGAGACCCTAGTAAAGCTGGCGGACTGCGGCGCCTGTCTAGACGAGGCGGAGGCCGCCCGCCTAGTCGCCAACTACTACGTATTCGAGTCCAGAGTCAGGAGGCTACTAGACCTATACGACAGAGTCACCAGAGGCGCCCTAAGGGCAGTCGCCGCCGAAGTACTCGGAGAGGAATTCACAGCCCACCCCCTAGACTACACCACGCTGATAAGAGAACTAGAGGCCTACAGGCAACACCTCTTCTCCATAGCACAACGAATTACAAAGTGCCAAGGCGGATTATAGAGTTATTGCAAAAAATCTACTACAATTTATTCACCGCTCTAGCTACTTATTACTCCTCTACTATTTCTAGGGCGTATATCCCGCTTTTTTCTATGCCGAGCCTCTTGGCGATGCACGACTTGGCGGGGTCTATTACTGCTATCATGCCGCGCCACCTGGGGGCGAACTCCTCGGAGCCGCAGTTGGGGCACTGCTTCGCGTCTTCTGGCACCACTAGCTTGCACCGCCTGCACGCCTTGTAGCCGCTTAGCGTCTTCTTCTTGGCGCTCATGTCTTCTTAGCCGCAGGCTTTTTCTCCCTTAGCCACTCCAGCTTGCCCATGCCGGGCATCCTCATGGTGAGGGTTACTCTGAGGAGGAGGTCTGTGCCCTCTCTGGGGGTGGTGAAGCTGACGCCGGTGATGCGGGCCCTCACCACGTCGCCGACCGACACCCTACGCTTTGTCCTCTCGCCGATGTAGCTCTTGGTGCTTGCGTCGAAGAATATGTTGGGCTCGTCCATGACGTGTATCTTGTTTATAAAGCCGAGGATGGGCCCCACCCTGACTAGCATGCCCATCTCCCTGACGTTCTCCACGACTCCCTCCACCACCTCGCCGTCGAGAGGCATATATGTCAGCATTGTGAAGACAGCCTTGTGGTAGGTCCCGCCGTCGCCGAAGACGATCTTCCCCTCCCGCCCCACCTCGGCCTTCAACACCGCTACGACGTACCCAACCTCTCTCAACACCCTCCCTTCGTAGCGGCTTTTCAACTGCTGTAGGGCGATGTCCTCCAGCGGCTTTCCAAACTCCGTGGGGGGGATCCGCACGTAGTCCTCCGCCTCGACTAATCTAAAAGGCACGCTGTGCAGTATCCCGTTATTTATATACTTTCGCCCACCGCCCCAGCAAGCGGCTTCTCAATATATGGCGAGCTGCCCCTTGTGGAACTTGGCCACGGGCACCCCCTCGCGCCTGGCGCGCTCGGCCAGGGCGGAGTCCCCCGTCACCAAGACGGCGCCTATCTCCCTCGCCAGCTCCACCACGGCGACGTCGGCCGGGCCCCGCCGCTCCACTATCCTCGGCCTTAGGAGGGGGAGCAACTGCGCGGCGGCCCTCGCCTTTCTACTCCTTGCGGAGAGGGTGCGGAGCTCCTCCACCACGGCCGTTGGGATGTGTATTTCGTGTTCTAACAAGACCCCTATGTCTATCCTGCGCTCTACTATGTAGATGAGAGCCGAGGTGTCTAGCACCAGCTTCACAGAGCGGCGATGCTCATGCCGAGCTTCTCGGCGGCGCGGGCGAAGGCGGGCTCTCTGGCGGCGGCCACCAGCTGGAGGCGCCTCCTCTCGGCGATCTCCAGCAGGGTGGACAGGAGCGCCTCGGCCCTGTCGCTGGGGACTGCTAGATCGGCGTCGTCTATGAAGACCGCGGAGCCTTCGTTGGCTAGGAGCATCTGGAGGAGGACTGGGAGGACTGCCTTGGTGTAGCTACCGGCGTTGTAGGCGTTGGTCCACAACCCGCCCTTCTTAACGTACAGCGCCACTCTGCCGCTTTTCACAAGGCCGACGCGGACGTCCTCCACCCCCGCGGCGGGTAGGTAGGCGTAGAGGGCCTCTCTAACCGGGTCGTAGGAGGGGAGGGTCAGCACTCTTGAGAGGTGGTGGGGGGTGAACTGCCCCTCCGGCCCCACGCTGGTCTGCGGCATGAGGTCTACGTGGGTTTCGTATGTGTATTTCCACGCGGCGAGCCTCCGGCCGCTGATGAAGTAAAACTTGTCTTTCAGTCCTATCCTCAGCTCCATGAGGGCTCTCTCGGCGGCTCTAAGCTCTTCGCTCTCCACCGCGGCGCAGGTTATGAGTGCGTCTTCGTTCATCACCGCGTAGGGCGCGGCACAGAGCTCCGCCTCCACGGGGTGCGTCAAGACGCCGCGCTCCCCCCTCTTAGCCATCCTCGCCAGCAACCTCCCCCCGATCCCGACCCACTGCTCCACGTAGTTCGTCGCAGTGGCGTATCTGTAGCCGTAGCTGACCTCGCCGGCCCCCACCTCAGCGGTGAACTCCACGGCGAAGGGCTTGTCGAGGTCGCCTCCGTGGTGCAGGTCCTCGGGCTCGTGGACGATTAGGAGGGGGCCCTCCAGCGCCAGCCACTGCTCTCCCCGGCTCTGGACGAGGAGGGCGAGGGCTTCTATGTACGTGGTTTTTCCCGAGTTTGGGGGGCCGTGGATGAGGGAGCGGCGCCCCAGCTCCACGCAACCAGCCTTTACCCCTCTGAAGTGATCTAGACATATCCTCCTTATCATAGGGCCTTCCGCAGGTCGCGGGTTAGCTGTACAAGGGCGGGGTCCAAGTCGCTGGCTGGGGGCACTTCGGTGTCTTTGGGGATTACGTGGAGGTGTATGTGACTTTCCAGCCCCGCCCCGGCGGCGCGGCCCACGTTTATCCCAATTATGAAGTCCCTGGCGCCGGCGATCCTGGCCAGGGCCTGCGTGAGCCTCCTGGCGAGTGCCACCATCTCGGTCCACTCTTCGGCGGTCATCTCCTCAAACTGGGAGATGTGTCTGTAGGGGGCGATCATTACGTGTCCCCAGGTGTAGGGGTATTTGTTGAGTATGGCGAATACGTGCCTCCCTCTGTGGGGGACAAGGTTTTCGTCGTCTCGGTGGGGCTCGCCGGCGGCTCTGCAGAGGAAGCACCCCTCCTTCCCTATGTTTTTTATGTATCTGTAGCGCCACGGGGCGTAGACAACTCTGTAGCCCACGTCGATTTGAAAACCCCAGTTAATAAACTAGGCCCTCGCCGCGTTTACCCTCCTCACGAGGATTTTGCCGGATACTGCGTGGTAGACTGCCTCCACCCCCTCCATGCTGTGTACCAGCTTGATCTTGTCTATCCACGGCATGTCTATCCCAAGCCCCTCCAGCACCTTGTCCAGGTCAGTGGGCTCCTCGCCTATTCTAGACGCGACAAGCTTGGCAATTACCCGGAAGTCCACGCAACTCCGCGCACCGGGACTTATGTACTCAACGAGTAATATACGGTT
This sequence comes from Pyrobaculum ferrireducens, assembly GCF_000234805.1. Taxonomy (NCBI): domain Archaea; kingdom Thermoproteati; phylum Thermoproteota; class Thermoprotei; order Thermoproteales; family Thermoproteaceae; genus Pyrobaculum; species Pyrobaculum ferrireducens. The sequence goes on along the minus strand of NC_016645.1, from coordinate 593,343 downwards.
TTATATCCCCGGTCTACGAGGGCCGTGGCTACCTTCAACACGCCGTGCACCTTGGCGCTGGGCGTCGTCGGCAAGAGGCTCGTCTACCTAGATGTCGAGAGCGGCAAAAGGGTGGAGGAGTACGTGGGGGTCGACGTCGACTCGGCGGCTCCAGACGTCGGCCGCGACTTCCTCGGAGGCCACATAGCCATAACCTCCTTCTCTACCTCCATCGTGAAGGCGGTGGCGCTCGCCAAGCCTGCATATGTGCTTGACCTAGAGGGCCTCAGGCCCCTGGCGAGGAAGGCGGTCACCGTCGCAGGGGTCAGGGCCCGGGAGTTCGGCGCCTGGGAGCAGGTGTGGAATAAGCCGATCCTCCTCTCCAACGCCAGCCCCACCGTGGCGCTGGGGGCCTCCAGAGCCGGGTCGCTTCTCCACATAAACGCAGTGCCCACAGACGTGGAGCTGGTGGGCAAGGCCTGGGCCACCGCGAGGGTCCTGCAGAGGGGCGGGGAGCTCTCCATGAACTGCACCTGCCGGCTGGGGCTCATGCCCCTGGAGATCTTCGTAAGGAGGGGGAACCGGTACGTGGTTGCCAAGTTCTACCTCAACGCCACGTCCCCCCGGAGCCGGCGGGCCTTCTTCATCCTGGGCGAAGGCGGCAACGTACTCCAGAGAAGAGATGTAGACGTAGGAGAGGCGGAGGTGGTGGCGTTTGAATATGTAAAACAGCTGGAAACCCACGGCGTGGATTAACGCCAATTTCGGCCGGCGGCGCCGCGCGGCGGGTTGCGGATACCGCCTCTTGTGGGGGCTTCTGCCTTCTGGTGCTTGGCGGTTACCGGCGGCTGTGCGGCGCGTCTGTTGTCATGTATTTATACCATGGTTTTTGTTTTTACGTGGCTGAGTGTGGGATTATTTTGGCGGGTGGCTTCGCCACGAGGCTTAGGCCTCTGAGCTACACCAAGCCGAAGCCGCTGTTTCCTGTGTTGGGGAGGCCGGTGATTGACTGGGTGATTGAGCGGGTGGCGGAGGTGGCTGAGCCGGTCGTGTCGGCGAGGTACCTCTCCTACGTAATTCGGAACCACGTGGGGGCGAGGTGGGGGGGCAGGGTTAGGGTGGTGGAGGAGGACAGGCCGCTGGGGGACGGGGGGGCTGTGGTGAATGTGGTTAGGAGTCTGGGGCTTAGGGGGCCTTTGATTGTGGCTAACGGCGACGTCTTTACGGACCTCTCCGTTAGGGGCCTCTGGGAGTTTCACAAGAAGAGCGGCGGCGCGGTGACGATCGCCTTGGTGGAGGTTCCGCAGGAGGAGGTGGGGAGGTTCGGCATAGCTGTTGTGGACGACGGGGGGAGGATTAGGAGGTTTGTGGAGAAGCCTAGGGAGCCGGTGGGGAGCAACCTGGCCAACGCCGGGTTTTACGTATTTGAGCCTGAGGCGGTGGCGGAGTTCCCAGACGTCAACGCGGGGGAGGTGAAGATTGCGAAACACATCATCCCGAGGCTTATGGAGAAGTTCGACGTGTATGGATACGTGCACCGGGGGCTTTGGTTCGACATCGGCACCCACTCCGACTACCTGAGGGCTAACTTCGCGGCTTTGGATAAGTGCGGCTGTGCGAAGGAGTTGCCGGGGGTGAAGATCATCCCTCCGGTGTACATCGGCGAGGGTGCGTCGGTGGGGGCTGGCAGCGTGTTGGGGCCCTACGTGGTGGTGGGTAGCGGCAGTAGGCTGGGGCCGGGGGTGAGGGTTAGGGAGAGCGTGTTGATGGACGGCGTGGTGGCCGAGGCGGGTGCCTACGTGGCGAGATCCATCGTGGGGGAGGGGGTTGTGCTTGGGAGGTGGACGCGGGTGGTGGAGGCCGTGGTGGCGGACGGGGTCTACGTGCGGGACGAGGTTTACATCGGGAGGGGGGCCTCTGTGGGGCCGAACAGGGAGGTGGAGCAGGATGTGAGAGATGGGGAAATTCTGCCCTAGAGCGAGAGCCTTCTTCTTGGGCTCAGCGTGTTTTTAGCCTCTCTCACCAGCCTCTTGGCTTTTTCCACGTCTATCTCCCTTTCCTCTTTTAGGCAAGTGCCTACGATTGCCCCGTCGGCGATTTTGAGGAGGGTTAGGGTGTTGAAGCAGATTCCGCTCCCCACCAACACCGGCAGGTCTGTGTGGGCCCTCGCGACGGCTATGTCCACTGGGTCTGGGGGCTCCCCCGTCTTTCCGCCGGTTATCACAATGGCGTGGGGCCTCGCCCTGGTTGTGGCGGTCTCGACCGCCTCCGCAAGCGTCGGGGGGTAGATGGAGCGGCCGTGTTTTACGTGGACGTCTGCCAGCACCTTGACCTCTCTTAGGTAGGGGGCCTCGGGGATCAGCACGCCGGATTCTGTAAGCACTATGTCTGTGTAGGCGTTGCATCTTATAAATCTGCCGCCGGCGTAATTCGCTATGAGGGCCGCCTTTCTGCAGGCGCTACGTAGTAGGTTTACGCCGACCGGCACCGACACCTCCCGCACTACGTCGCGGGTGGCCACGGCGACTGCGATGGCCCTCCGGAGGTCGGCGCGGGGCTTGTAGGGGGCGTCGTAGTAGTTCTCCACAATTATGGCGTCCACCCCCGCCTCCTCCAGCCTCTTGGCGTTTCTAACTGCGTGGTTTAGATAGTCGGCGTCGTCGATCTGCAGTAGGTGGAGCACTCCGATAATCACACGCGACGCCACCTGTCCCTATATATACTTGTCCGCCCCGTCGGCATCTCTCCGCGGAGGCCGGCGTCTGTGGCGAAATGTTCAAATACCCCCTCTTTGCATGGGGGCGATGGTTTACCCTCCGAAGACTTTGATGGTGGGGAGGTGCTCCCGCTGTGGGAGGAGGATATACGCATTTGAAGATAGGTATGTGTGTAAGAAGTGGGGCTACGTCTTCTGCGACGTCTGTGCGAGGAAGCTTCAGTATAGGTGTCCAGACGGCTACACTCCGCTGGAGCTTGTCTAAGGTGCTTCTCTCAATAACGGCGAGCCCCGGGGTGAGGTCTATCACAATCACCTCGGGGGATAGGGTGCTCGTACTCCACATGTACGCCAGGAGCACATACGGGGCCGTGGTGGCTCGGGGCAGGGAGTGCTTAGTGGGTGGGGAGGATTTGAGGAGGGCGGCTTGGCTTCTTACGCGGCTGATGGATAGGGTCGGCGAGCTTTTGAAGTCTAGGTACTACACCTACACGGGGCCTCTGGAGGTTGTGGGGGACCGGGTGGTGTATAGGCCGTACGTCTCGCCGACCTCCACGGCGGAGGTTGTGCTGTCGGGTAAAACGGCTAGGGTAGCCTCCGGCGATTTCCGGCGGAGGTTCAGCACCAGCCTAGACGTGGGGGCGGTGCTGAGGAGGTATCTGGAGTTGTTAGAAAAGTGTTAAATTCACCCAGGTGCTCTGGGCTTGGTGAGGAGACCAGGCTGTCTGACTGGTGATTGTGGTTAATAGCGCTGACGCCCCTGCCTCGGCTTTATGTAGGATCTCTGCCACTCATCCGGGTTTAGGTTAATGGCGATCCCGCTTGCCGACGCTCATACACGCCATCCCTTGCCTGGCTATGGTGGGGTAGACGTAGTGGATTACGGCCACGTAAATCAAAACTTAAGATCAGCTATGACTTTCCACTACCTTCTCTACATTTTTCCTGATTCAGTATCGTATGTATTTCCTGGTTCAGGAAGAACATCCGACGTCGGATCAGGTAGAATGTAGATAACGGTTTGCCGCCTCTGTGTGTGCCGTATCTGTTCTAGATTTGTATATGGGCAATAACCGATATGGACTGCAGACTGCTGGATGTGTGGATGGCGGAGGCGCCGTTGCGGTGGTTTGGGGAGGCGTACAGGCGGTACAGAGAGCGGGATGTGCAGTGCGGGGAGAGGAGGGGCGCGGCGGCGGATCCCCAGCTCTGCGCAACTTTAATGCTCCTGGAGGCTGAGATGAGTGCGGCGGCTGGCTACGTGAAGGCCCTCGCCGAGAAGTGCACCGCCGCGGCTGAGCAGTGGCTCGCGGAGGCCGAGAAGAGGATCGGCGCCGCCGACTTCTACCCCTACATCGAAGAGGCGGATGCGAGCTTCTCGTTATGGGCAGGCCCAGGCTTGTGGAGATAGGCGCATCTATAGACCACTTCGACGGAGGCGAAGTGGACCTCTGGCGCATTGTCGATGTGCTTAGGGCAGACAAGCCGTGGCACTCCTACCTCTACCTGGCAGTGGACGCCACCGGGCCAGGCCTCTGGAGGCTGGCAGAACGCCTCCCGGAGGAGGGCTGGCGCTATCTAGAGGAGAAGGACATGTACAGAGCGTACTCGCCGACGAGAGACAGCGACGAGGGCTAAGTTGATGAAACTGTAAACCCCATTTTCCCCCACCCTCTACATTTTACCTGATTCTCCGTCATATATTTTTCCTGAATCAGGAAGAACGTCCGGCGTCAAGTCAGGAAAAGTGTAGAAGAGATAGTTGAATGCTACAGCTGGTTTTAAACCCTGGTTTATACGTGGGGGCTGTCTACTACGTCTACCTGGCCGTGGCCGGGGGGCGGGTGGCGTATGTAGGCGTCGGCAAGCGGGGCGGCTACTACGATCGCGTCTACATGCACCTCCGGGGGCACTCCTCTGCGGCAAGGAGGGGGCTTAGGGCCGACGTCTTCATCATCCTGGCCTACACGCGGAGGAGGCGGCTGGCGGAGATGTGGGAGGCGTGGCTCCACGCGGTCTTCAGCCCGCCGTACGCCGAGAGGAGGCCGAGGAGGCCGCCCCCCTCCCCAAGGCGAGACGCCGGGGCAAGCCGGTGTAGGAGCCCGTGTCCATGGCGAAATACGCCAGGCCTTTGGGCGCCCCGCTGGCCAACGCCTCTACGCTTCTAGCAGTGGCGCCTATCAGAGACGTCAGCGGCGCGGCTCCAGAGGCGTATATGGACAAGCCGCCACCTGCCGTCTGCGATGCGGCGGCTTAGAGAGGAGGACTGTCACTTCCACGTGTGGAGGTGTGTGTAGCGGGACATGGGCTACCGAACACTGGTGATAAAGAGGAGGGTGGAGGAAATCCCGCCTGAGCAACTGGCAAAGTTTCTAGAGGTGCAGGAGAGGTTTAGACAATGGACGACGGAGTGGTACAAGAGCGGATTCAAGTCACCTATGCCAGAGCAGAATCCGTTGAAGTACTTCGCCATTGAGCTAAAACACGCGATGAAGCTTCTGCCTACAAACGGGTTGAAGAGCGGCGTGTGGAGGGTGCCGCTTCCTTTCAATACAGAGTTGAGGTTTGGCAAAAACGCGGGCGACAACAGCCGCGGCGTCCTTGTAGATCTGTCAGAGAAGGCGGTTAAGGTGAGGAAGTGGAGCGGCCAGCGTAACAACACCATCACGATTAAGCTGAAGAAGACGGAGATCAAGTGGATTGAGGAGCGGATAAGGGAGGGGGGCCAATTGAAATTAGCCTTAGCATGGGTAGGCAAGAGGAGGGGTAGCAACATGATGAGCTTTAACGTGGCGCTCATCTTTTATAGAGAGGTGACGCCATATCAGCCCAGGCGGCTTCTTGTCGTGGATATCAACTCTTTGCATAACGGCGTTGTTTGGGCAGTTGTTGAGGAGAGGCGGGTGTTGCGGAGAGGCATCTTGAGGCCTGATTTGGCGCACATCGGCCGTCTGGAGAGAGAAGCCGCTAGGCTGGAGTCACTCTGCGCCACAAAAGGCGGCGCCTACTGCAGAAGGGCTGTGGAGTTGAAAAGCAGATTGTGGCGCCTTTGGAGGCAATGGACGGTAGAAGCGGCAAAGAAGATCGCGAAGCTCGCCATTCAGTACAAAGCCGCCGTCGTAGTGGACAAGCCCATGAACGAGTCTATACAGGAGCTGAAAGAGAGCGGTACTGTGGCGAGGAGAAACAAGATATACCTAAACGTGGGGAGGTTCGTGAAGAGGCTGAGGGAGCTCGCCGAGTGGTATGGCGTGCCCTATAGAGAGGAAAGATTGTACTCCACCATCTGCCCCGTATGCGGAGCTAAGATGGAGGAGCTTCCAAACCGCCGCGTAAAATGCAAATGCGGTTTTGAAGCGAATAGAGACGAGGTGCCAATACACTGGGCACAGAAGAGGTACCGGGAAATAATTCCCCTTTTTTCCACTACACACTACATTCAACTATTCCCTATACATTTTACCTGACTCGACGCCGTATGTTTTTCCTGAATCAGAAAAATGTAGAAGGGGGTGTTGTGCCGCTTCTGCATAACTTAGAATTATCCACGCGACGCGGTTGGCTAAAGGCGAAATATGCCGACGTCAGTTCCAAATCTAAAAATTTGGAATTGGAGGGGGCGAGCCTGGCACAACCACATCTATACCGTTCGTTAATTCATAAATTGGGGGTGTGTTTCTACGACCATGGGCCTGTAGTTGCCCCCCGCCCCGCGCCGGGCCGCGCGGGGTGGCCCTCCAGAACGGGCCTAAGGCGGGGGAGCCCCCATCGGGGGCGAAGCCGCCGAGGGGGCCGGCGATCCTCCGGGCGCGGCCCCGCCCGGGCGCGCCTCAGCGCCCGCCCGGGCCCCGTGCCCCCCGGGACGCCCGGAGAGCAGAGGGGGGTACTATGTATAGCTCCCCGTCTCTCAGCTCGAGCTGCGCAACGCCAGCGCCGAGGAGGTACGCCAGGGCTCTGTCGGGGTCGTGCCCCTCGGCCCTCAGCCTAGAGAGGAACTCCGCCAGCTTCTCAGGCTGGGTGGGGGCTTCCGTGTCTAGGTAGAGGCCGGGCTCTATTTTGAGGTCTGTCTTCATGACTATGTCCAGCTCCGTGTATATGGCGTAGAGCTTCTCTAGGAGGTTTATTATCGTGGTTAGCTGCTTATACAGCTCCGCCACGACGCTTCTCAGCTCGTCGTCTTGGTACTTCTGCGCCAGTCTGTCCAGCTGCTCTATCGAGCGGGCTAGTCTAGTAAGGAATTGCATGGAGTTTACGTATTCTGTCTATTGTGAGGGGGTGCGTCCTGGCTAGCAGAGTCAGCCTAGCGGCTAAGGGGTTTAGCAACGACTCTACTATGCCGTTCCAGTCCAGCTTAACCAACGCCGAGACCAGCCTCTCCCTGTGCCTCCGCGCCGCGTATTTGTCTGCCTCGAATTCAAAAGCCTGGAGCATGGCGGTGTAGAGAAGAGCCACGCCTATGAGGTGTATCGCGAGAAGCGTTATCGAATACTTGGCGTAGACCAGGTGTACGAGGGGAATTCTAAGAGTGTACTCAGAGATTAGGAAGGCAAGTAGTTTGTGGGTGTGGCGGTATTTGATATGTCCCCTCTCATGTTCAAGCACCGCCTGCAACTCCTCGGGGGACAGCCTGGCGAATATGCCGGTGGTGAAGTAGACGACGGGGCCTCGCGGCCCGTCTAGAGTGAAGGCGTTGGGGCGTCTGTCCCTAGCCACGCACACGTTGACCGGCGCGTAGTAGTACTCGTAGTCCCCCGGCAGTTTCTGGGGGTTTTCCAAGATCTCTAGCTTGTTCCTCCTGAGATACTCCACGTCTCCGTAGTTAGTCCGCACCACCTTGACCGCGTCTGGGATAAAGCAACTTTTCTTTAGGTATATATACAGCGCCATGTAGGTGATGGATATGAGGGACACCCCGAGGGCCCACTGTATGTATAGGTTTTTGACCGCCAGGAGGGGGGCTACTGAAAGGGCCAGGGGGGCTAGGAAGAGGGATAGGTTTGTCTGCAACGGCGGGGGGTCTACATACCTCCCGTCTTTATACGTCCCGACCAGGGCCGCCTTGTAGCTCTCTTTTTTGTATCTATCCTTGAGAAGCTGTATTAATTCTACTGTCTGCACCTATTTAGCCACTCTCCTCAATATAAGGCTACTGCTGAATTTTTTCTGACTCTAAAAACTCCAGAACCTTCTCAGGCTCGTATATCGACAGCATATCCCAGAACTTGTTGGCTTTATACAAGCCGTATACCTTTCCTCTTGCGCTTCTCTTAATTATCGTGATGTAGCCCCTCTGGACCAAGTCGTCGAGAAAAGCTCTTATCAACACGGTCTTGGCTCTTAGGTCCTGCCGCCCGTAGAGGTGGAGGTCCTGCGCCACCTTTGAGGGGCGGAAGGTCACGAGGTTGCCCTTGGCGTTTTGCACCTGCTCCCTGAGGAATTTGATGGTGATTAGCTTGATACGGAAAGAGTCTGTTTTGTCGTTGTAAGTTCGTGAGAGAGTCCGGATGTCGGCCATATACATAAAGAAGGTGCCCCTATTTATTTATTTCTTTGACATTTTTAAAGCATATATCCTCTAAGTACTCTACTTTACTTTTTAATTCTGAGATTTTTCTCTCAATACTAGCGATATACTGCATAAAATAGTTAATATATATATCACATGGAGCAAGCTCGTCCTTTTCTAAACCTAGGAGCTTTAATATCTTCTCTACACTATCCATAGCTCGGTGATTTTATTATCCCTCACAACAGCGGCGCGTGCCGTCTTTACGTTGTAGGTGTAGTGAGGCCTCGTGATTACAAGATTGCAGTGGACGAGGAGGTCCTGCGCCGGCATTTCGTTGCTCACAAGCACTATCCTGAGCCCGTACTTTGCGCTTTCGAAAATTAAGTACTTCACCACGTCGCCTCTCCCCAAGATGTTCTGCGCCTCGTCTATTACCAATAGCCTCTCCGGGCCTCTGCTAATACCTTTTTCAAATAAAAAATTATATAATGAGGACAGTATGAATAAAATTACTAAAATTTTTTCTTCATATAGTTTTAGTTTTGAAAGATTTATTGATATAGTTTTCTTTGTCTTGAATAACATGTCGACGGGTATTACCCCCTCTTCGAAGACGTCAATTACATATTCCAGCCTCCGGGCTATCGCCGCCTTCATCTCCACCTCGCTCCTAGTGGTGACGAGGAAATCCTCCAGCGCTATGTGGACATCCCTCAGAGTCTCCAGCCGCCTGCCTCTCACCGCTCTGTAGAGGAAGTAGATACTCGGCTCGTTGAGATTAAGCGACAGGCCTAGTATCTCCACTAGAAGTTTCTTGTCGAACTTATCGAAGGTGAACTTCAGCTTCCTGGCATCTATAGAAAGACCCCCGTACTCCCCATGCCAGTCCAGCACCAGCGCAGGCAGTCCTGACCTGGCGATTATCTTCTTGGCTAGCCTCGTCTTGCCGCTCCTGGTGGGGCCGGTTATTACGACGTGTCTATCCATGGCGAGGTACACCGGCCCGGTCTTCCCAATGCCGACGAGCACGCCGTCGTTCATAGTAAGGGCAAGAAGCAGAAGTAGCAAAAGGAGTTCCCACACGTATAATTGTAAAATATAAGCTACTACACGGCTCTCGACAGGTACCGCGGGAGGTACGATCTGTATTCAGCAAATCTGTCGTCTATTAGCAGTATGTACTTCCTCTCTCTGTCTAGCCCCCTCATGACCCTCCCCGCGGCCTGCACGACGTGGTTAACTGCGGTGAACAACACCCCGTATTTATACCCGTCATACCCAAGCCTCTTGAGAATCCTTACCTTGTCCCACAGCTCCCGGCTACGGACATCTGGAATTGGAAACCCAACCAACACGCCAGCCTTTACGTTTAAGTTAACGCCCTCGGAAATGGGGCTACCGTAGTAAGTTACTATTACGTGATCAATATCCCCTAGGGGCTGGTCAGACACAGGCAGGTCTGCAATTTTGCTAGCGTAGAGCGATGCCAGCTCTTTGTTTGGCAGAAACACCACAGCCCTCCCATACTCCCTGAAAATCTGCCTCACCTTGTCAATAACCGCGTCTACATACCGCTTCTTTAGACGGGTTCTGTACCTGATCTTCAGAGGCATGTAATCTACGTCGAGATTCTCCTCCCCCGGCAGGCGCTGTACCTCTACATACTCGGCCCTTAGGAAATATGTAAAAATATCTGAAAACTGCCTCACAATAGAGGCGCTTGCCGCCACCAGGAAACGGGCCCTCCCAGACACCTCGCCAACTAGCGGCAACACGAGACACGTCAAGCCGCCCCCACCCCCGATGCAGTACCTCCGCGAGTAAAGCTCCTCGTCGCCGACCTCCACAGTCGACAGCAAGTTATGCGCCTCGTCCAGCGCGACGAACTCCACCTCCTCGAAAAGGTCAGCCACGGCGGATATGTTCGACACCTTCGACAGATAGGCAAGGGGCAACACCACCACCCCCTTGCGCCTGCCCTCCACGTGGAGCGCCTCGTATGGACACACTCCCAATTTATACAGCTCCTCTACGTCGAAAATCGGCGCCTCGGCCCTGCGAGACTTAGCCTTACACACCCCGCTATCCCTCAGCTCGAAGCACCGAGCCCAGCTCTCCGCCCTAAAGGGGCATAGATGTCTTCTTCCGAACAGCACGCCGGCGTCGCCTCCGTGCTCCGCCACGTAGCGAGCCATCTGGAGCCCCTCCACGTGGCTTCTGACGAAGATTAGAGAACGCCTACCCGCCGCCAGCCTTGCGATCAGCCTAGACTTCCCAAACCCAGGGGGGGCGTGCAGGACGTACCTCACTAAATAGCGGGGCTTTAAAACCCGCTTAACAACTCCTCGAGGTACTCCCTAAACCTGGAGTTTGAAATCTCCTCTAGCTCTAGGCAGTACTTCACCATATTCTTCACAAAAGCCTCCGCCAGGGCTGGGTCACGTTCTTTCAACATCTTCAACTTCTCGGGGAGGTCCACCCGCATTACCCTCACGGCGGAGTCCACGGAGGTGATGTGCCTCTCCAAGTCTCTTATCTGGCTCACAACGTCGTCCAGCACGTTGACAACCTCGGCGGGGACTCCGCCGAGGTCCAAATCTGCGTACGCCTTGTTGACACAGTACCGCACAAATCTGTACCTCAGAGTCTTAACCACGTCCATGGCTCCCCCATGTCAGCAGTTTATTTGCTTTGCCCCGATTCTCACCCCTATTTCTCTGCCGAACCCCCCGACGTTCACTATCCCCGAGTCGGAGACACCCAGCACAGTTATTCCACGCATCTCGTAGAAGTAGTACGCGTCTGTATCCCGCTCGAAGCTCTCCCTCCTAGGCCCCCACCTCCAGTAAAACCTCTCGCCCCTTGGATCCACGCCTTCGTACAGCCTCTCACTGTAGACCGATCTGGCGAGCCTCCTCACGCAGTAGACACCCCCTCCCCACTCCCGAGGTATGTTGACGCTGGCCGCCAGCGCCCCGTCTAAGCCCGCTCGCAACGACTCGACGGCTCCCCCCACCACCCTCTTCATAAACTCCACGTCGCCGCCAACCTCCATAGAGACGGCGATTGAGGGCACCCCCAGCGCGCCTGCCTGCACAGCCGCCCCCACAGTGCCGCTTCCATAGGTGGCCTCAATGCCGATGTTCTCCCCCACGTTGACGCCGGAGAGCACCATGTCGGCGTCTGGCGCAACCAGCTTCAAGGCCATAAACACGGCGTCGGCGGGGAAGCCGTTCACCACGTAGAACCGCCCAATCCTCCTCACCCTCAGGGGCTTGTGGTAGGTCCTCGCCAGTCCCGCGGCGGACCTCGGCCTCTCCGGGACTACGACGACCACCTCGTGGCCCCGCGACTCGAGCACCTCCACAAGCGGCTCCAGAAGAGGCGTATGAGGGCCGTCGTCGTTAGTCACTACTATCTTCACAAGAGGCGCATTAGGCGGGTTTTTATCCTATTAGGGCAACTAAAGCCAGGCCGAGGACGGCAATAGAGGCGCCCGCCGCCCTCCTCCACATAAAAGGCCTCTCGAAAAGCGCCGTGATGAGCGGGTAAGAAGATGTGACTAAAGACACCGTGACGTAGTCCCCTATAGACACCGCGAGGGTGTAGGCGCCGAAGCCTACGAACGTGTCCACAAACCCCCCGAGAATCAGACGCCCCACCCGGCAGACGCCCCCGCCCGCCCCCAGCAACAGAGTGGCGAAGAACACAACAACTCCCCGCGTCAGCAATGCCCCGCCCGGGCCCAGCAGATCCACGGCCGAGGCGTAGAGGCTAATGGAGGCGGTCCACGCCACAGCGGCCGCGACGCCGTAGGCCCCACCTCGCCGTGCTCCAGAGCTGTGCGCAGACGCCACCACGAGCCCCAGAAGCACCAGCAACGCCGCGGGCAACAGACGATAGTGACCAGCAACCAGCGGCAACAAGACAATGTACAGCGAACTGCTTATATTGCCAACAGCCGCCCCGCCGGCCTTCACCGAGGTTACGTACAGCCAGCTACCGACGACGCCCCCCAGCAAGGCGGCCGACACCGCCGACAAGACCCCACGAGGGTCAAAGCCCCTCCACGGAAGTAGGAAACCAAGCACAATTGAATACAGAGAGAAGAGGCCCACTGCCCTGTACTGAGATGTGCACTGCAGAGCCGGGCGGTAGATCAATGGCGCCACGCCATAGGCCACTGCGGAAATTACAGAAAACGCCAGAGCCAGCACGCCCACTCAAAACAACAGTTATAAATCTTGAGCAACTATTACAACTCATGAGCGACGCGGTGGCCGTGGCCCTAGCCTTCACAATCCTTTTCCTCCTAATGATCGGGACTGTATACCTAGTAATGCTCATCGCCCCTAGGAGGCCAACGCCGGGTAAATTAATGCGCTACGAAGCCGGAAACCCCGAGACGGGCCCCGCCAAGGCCCCGCTGGCGATGCAGTACCTAGGCTACATACTAATGCTGGTGGCTCTTGAGCCAGCCGTGGCGATCCCCCTGGCGGTGCAGATGGCCTTCAAAGATCTGGCCCTTACGGCGACGGCGGCGTTGATAGGCGGCGTCGTGGCAGTATCCGCCTCGCTATACGGCTACCACTACGCCAAGAAGATAGAGCTCTGGAGAGCTAGCGCCTAGACGTCAGCGCCGCCTTCAACAAGCCGAGGAACACCGGCCGCGGCTTAGCTGGCCTAGAGCGGAACTCGGGGTGGAACTGCGTCGCGATGAAGTAGGGATGCCCCGGCAACTCTATTATCTCCACACGCCTAACATCCCTCCTCCAGCCAGAAACCACAAGCCCAGCCTCCGACAGCTTAGGCAGGTAGGATAGGTTGATCTCGTATCTATGTCTATGCCTCTCCACCGTGGCGTTTGTCCCATACAGCGAGGCGGCGAGGGTGCCGGGGACGATCTCCACCTCCCTGTTGCCCAGAATCATGCTACCCCCCAACACGTCTACCTCCTTCTGCTCAGGCGCGAGGTGGACCACGGGGTGGGGAGTCTCGGGGTCGAGCTCCGTCGAGTTGGCCTCTCTAAGGCCGAGGACATTCCGGGCGAACTCCACCACCGCCAGCTGCATGCCGAAGCATATGCCGAGAAACGGAATTTTCTCCACACGGGCGTGGCGCACACACTCAATCATACCCTCTGTCCCCCTCTTCCCAAAGCCCGGCAACACCACCATGGCGTCCAGCCCGAGCTTCCCCAGCCGATCCGGGTCCTTCTCCACCTCCACCGAGTTAATCCAGACAAGCTCCGGCTTCACGTCGAGGGCGGCGCCGGCGTGCTTCAACGCCTCCACAATGCTTAGATAGGCGTCGGGAAGCTCCACGTACTTGCCGCACATCCCCACCACCGCCCTGTACCTCGGCGCCGACAGCTTCGAGAGAAACTCCTCCCACTCCCTATAACTCGGCTCCCGCGAGGCGAGGCGGAGCCTACGCACGAGGAAATCCCCCATACCCTGCTGTTCCAAAATCAGCGGCACCCTGTAGGTGGTGTCCACGTCATAAGAGTTGAAGATGGCGTACTGAGGCACGTGGGCAAACAGCGCAATTTTCTTCACGGCGCCGGCGTCGATAGGCTTCTCAGACCTCACAACCACGGCGTCGGGCTGTATGCCGTAGCGCCTAAGCTCCGCCACGCTGTGTTGCAGAGGCTTAGTCTTAAACTCGTTAGTCACTCTGAGAAGGGGAACCCACGCAACGTGGATAAAAACCACGTCCTCACCCATCTCCAGCCTCAGCTGGCGGACAGCCTCCAGAAACGGCAACTGCTCGTAGTCGCCCACAGTCCCCCCAATCTCCACCAAAGTCACGTCGTACCCCCCCGCCGCCTCGGTAACCCTCCTCTTAATCTCGTCAGTGACGTGGGGGATTAGCTGAACCGTCTGACCCAGGTAGTCGCCCCTCCTCTCCTTCTCGATGACAGAGAAGTAGATCTGGCCAGAGGTGATGTTGTTCCTCCGGGGAAGCTCCACGTCCAGAAACCTCTCGTAGTGCCCCAGGTCAAGGTCGGTCTCACCCCCGTCGTACGTGACGAAGACCTCCCCGTGGGCGTAGGGGTTCATAGTCCCGGCGTCGACGTTGATATACGGGTCTATCTTAACCGCGTTTACAGAAAGGCCCCGCGCCCTCAAAATTCTGCCAATGCTAGCCACGACAACCCCCTTACCCACGCCCGACATCACCCCCCCAGTCACAACTACCAACTTCGGCACCACAAACCTAAACCACCAGTATATAAACCATCTCAGAACCGTTGAGATATACAAAACTTAAATACATCCGCCGGGGTAGACACGGTGAAGAGTTGAACCCACGCTGACGGGTGGCGAGAGCCTGCCCAGCAGTGGCGGGCGCTGACAAATGTTTTATACACCCCCCACCCAAGCACCATGGCAATAGTGGAGATAGGCGGCGTCAAGGTGCGCTTCATTACGTGGGCCGAGGGGATAGCGCTCAGCGAGGCCCTGGCGAGGAGGATAGAGGAGAGCGGCTACCGGCCCGAGGTTATAATCGCCATCTCCCGCGGCGGGCTGGTGCCGGCTAGGATAATCAGCGACGTCCTGGGGGTAGACGACGTCATCTCCATGGGCGTGAAGTACTGGGGGCTGGCCCAGAGACGCGCCGAGAGGCCCCTCCTCTACCACAGCATCGAGCCCGGCGTGATCCGCGACAGGAGAGTCCTCATAGCCGACGAAGTAGCCGACACAGGACACACCCTCATGCTCGCAAAAAACCTCCTAGACCTCATAGGCGCCGCCGAGGTGAAGACCGCCGTCCTCCACCTAAAAACCACCAGCAGATTCACCCCCGACTACTACGCAGAGAAGGTAGAAGAGTGGGTCTGGATATCCTACCCATGGAGCCGCTACGAAGACCTAAGAGAATTCAAGAAGAGGGGACACGACATATCTAAATACATCGACAAGATATGTTAAGTATATAAACGGGGAGCCAGTAGGAGAAAGGTGAAGAAGCTTCACCTCGCGGAGAAGTGAAGAATCCTTTAAGAACTGACTAACCCTCCGGCTCCTCCCCCAGCCCCGACGTTTTATACGTCTTAACATCTACAAAAAGCGACGGCAAGGGGTAGTACTGATTATTGAACTCATACAATGGGTTTGGCCTGTAGTATACCGCGTAGATCGTAACACGCGGGTCATTTGTCTGCAGAGTGGCATAAACCTCTCCCCTCGCCGCTGAGAAACTTTGTGAGCCAAGACTCGCGGCGAGGCTAAAAACTGCGCTCAGCGGTATGTTAGGCCTTGACAACAAGGGAACAGACATAGACAACAAGCTGATACCCCCGCTGTTGCCCACAACACTAGTAGCGCTGATAGATACATCGCTAGCGCCGTATATCGTCTTGCCAGCCCAGTTGCTACTCACCATGCTGAAGACGTTGCCAAGGTTTCCGTCTAGTGGTTGCATGTCTTTGTATACCGTAATGGGGATCCTCGGTCTAACAAGGTACATATAGGCGTAGTCGTTTAAATACACGCATGTATATGTACATGCTTGTTTCCTGTAGCGGACTACTGCATAGTCGCCATAAAAACCAATAGCTATAATCCTGGGACCTAACTGGTAGGGTGTATAAGAGTAGTAATCGTCTAAGTATAGATCACTTGTAACCGCTAAAGTCACAATGTCGGCTGAGAACCCAGTTGTCACCTCCGAGCCGTCTGCATTTTTTGTAGTTAGCATGGAGCCGCCAGAGAACGATACCGCGTATTGGCTTGACGCGGCTAAAAATAGTGCCACTCTTACGGTGTGTAAGTTGTATGCGTCTGAGGAGCTGACTCTAGCAACTACCACGGGTACTGGCGTGTTTGTGGCGCTTACATACGTAGTCTCTAGTGCCCAGTTGTAACAAGTAGTCACTGGGTTCGGATCCCCCACCGCGGGAAAGCACTGTTCACCAGTAGGTACCGACTTAGGTGGCCACTGTAGGATCGCCGCCGAGGCTCGTGACACGCTTTTCTCCTTGGGAGGCTTTGCCTTTACTTTTATTGTAGCCTTTATGTTTTCACCAGCTACTACACGTTTTGGCCGTATTGTGAAACCCTTCACTGCGTTGTCAAATGTATAGTTGCCTTTCGAGTCTGTGCCGTTTATATATGTAAGTATGACAAATACCCCGATCTCTCCATCCAAGTCCTTCCACTGCTCGGCGTATTTCCTTACGGCGTCAGTTTTAATCTTGCCCACCCCTCTTGCGCAGACGTCGTCTAGCTTCACTACAGAGCCGTTGGGGTACCAGCCAAATATCGATGCACAGAAGTGCACCGGGTGCCCAGTATCGTTCACCACCTCAAGAGTCACTTCCTGCCCAATACCCCTGTTGTAAGTTATTGTATATCCCGACGGGTACTGAATTACCTCGGGCCACCCTACCCACAGAAACATAACCCCCGCCGTAACCACCGCTGTTAATAATACCCATCTCAAACCTTTTACCAACTTCATTATTCTACCTACATATACCCACAAATCTATACCCTTTTATTTTTTCACCTCGCCTTTCAGCTACAGTAATATACTTCATCTAACTCCCCTCTCTCGACTCTTCGTAGCCGCAGTTTGGGCAGTAGAGCCTCTCCACCACTGTGTACCTGCCGTTTGCCACTTTTGCGGTCCTCTCGACGACCTTTAGTCGGGAGAAGCAGCGGGGGCATGTGTAGGGCCCCGGGCGGTAGACGCCGGCGGCTGAGAGTATCCTCCTCACTTCGTACAGCGAGAGGCCGAAGGCGCGCGCCGTCTCCCTCAGCGAGGCGCCGGAGAGGTACATATCCACGACGGCTTGCGCAATGTCGCCTCTCCTCTCCGCCACGTTCCAAATCCTGCCGCGTATCCTAGCCCGCTCAAGCGCCGTCTTGGTCCTCTGCCTGATAAACTCCCTCTCCATAGTCGCCACGAAGGCGAGGACCGCCCTTAGAAACTGGCGGTACACCCCGTCGAGGCTCTGCAGAGCCTGCTCCCTCTCGGAGGCCGACACCACCACCAGCCCCAGCTTGTTCTCCACCACGTCTAGGAGGGTGAAGAGCTCCTGGAAGGAGCGCACCAGCCTAGATATCTCGTATACGAGGAGCACCTTAGGCCTCGGCTCGAGTTTCTCCACCTCGGCGGCCATCTCTCTAAACGCCGGCCTTCCCCAGGGCTCCGTGGCGCCGGACACCCCCACATCTACGTAGTGCTTCACTATGTGGATGCCCCTCTCCCCGGCCCACCTCTCGAGAAAAAGCCGCTGGTTCTCCGGGTCCTGCTCCTCGGTGGATACTCTTATGTAGGTGACCGCGGGGATCAAGACCTGCCCCCGCCCTCCCTCCTAGGAGGTCCCCCGCCCCTCGGCCTCCTCGGGGGCTTTACCTCAGGCGGCGGCTGGAGGGGGGATATGTAGTACCCCAGCGGCCATCCGTACGTGCGATCCCTCTCCTCCCCCGACGTCGTGTGGACATCGATGTAGAGGACGTTTCTAAATACTAGAGGCTCCTCGGCCCACACCCCCACCCTCTCTGGGTAGTAGGCGATAGGCTCCACAAACCACTCGTACACCCGCCCATCTTGTATAAACCTGACAAAGTCCAGGTACTCGTCGGCGTTGTAAAACCCCCAGACGACGAGCACCGCCGCCGGGGGGAGGTTCACCGTTATGCGGCCCAGCTGAAGCGAGTAGCCGAATTTATCCGCCGCCTCGCCGTATATATGCCTCGGCTGGATCACCTCAAGCCTGCCCCCTATCTTCCTCGCGTACTCCTGCGCCACTGCGTAGGCCTTTTTAATCGCCTCCACAGCCTCGTTTCTAGAAAGCGGTAGGAACCACACGGCGGTATCTATATCAACACTATTTAAACAATACACCGCCGCCCCCCGCCCAGCTCCCCCGCCGAGGCCCGCCGCGCCGCGGTTATAAAGACAGGCCGCATAATAACCGCTAGAAATAAAACCGCCGTGTTAGGCCCCGCCCATGTTCGGGCTAATCGCCCTGACAGCCATTGCTGTGCTCACCGCGCTCGCCCTGAGAAGGGTGAGAGACCGCATACTGACCGGGCTGGCCGTCGCCGGCCTGTTCCTAGTATCGATACCCGCCCTCCTTGTAAACGGCGACGTGGCCGAGCGTCTCGTGGCCGCCCTCTACATGTACGCCCCCTACTGGGAGTACCTAGTGCCCATCGCCTTCTTCACCGCCGCCCTTCTGCCCGGGAAGAGGTCTGGCAAAAAGAGGGGTAAAAAAGCCGCCGGTTATAAACGCGACGTAGTTATCGTCTAGAGGCGTAGATAAGAGCGACGGCAGCCAAGAGGGCGAGAATCAAGACAAACCACAGACCTTTTTCCTCCCCATGCACAGCCGGAGAGGCCGTGGTAGCCGTGGTCTTGACGGGGGTCTGCGGCGGCGGGGAGAAGTTGACCCTCGGCAGGGTCACATTTCCCTTAGCCGCCATGCACGACACGTCTCCCATCGCCGTTGAGTATATCGACGCCATGATGTAGTACGTCAGGGCGTTCTGCGGGTTGCCGCCCTCCCCGCTGTAGTAGTCGCCGAATTGGAGGTAGCTTAGGGGCAGGGTGTTGGTGTAGCCGCACGCGGCGGCCCTTGCCATGTTGGTGAGGGCCCTCTCCCTAGCCACGTTTAGGTACTTGTCGGGAGCCGCAGACATAAGCGCTGAGGCGGTCTCCGCGATGATCTCAATGGAGTTGGCCATGGAGGCCAGGTAGAGGTCCCTCCTGTAAAGGTCTTCGGCCAGCTGGACGGCTGTGGCGTAGTCGCCCAGCGTTACGCCGTAGGTAGTTTCGAGATATGCGTACATGGCCTTGGCGTAGTCTAGGTACATTCTAGCCACCTCCGCGAGGCCCGTCTCGTTTATAGCCGGGCCGTAGGCCATGGCCTTCGCCTCGTCGACCCAAGATTTCAAAGTCACAGCCCGGGCGTACATGACTCCGGCATCTGGCCTGCTGGAGTTGGCCTGGAAGTAGACCTCGTACAGCCTCGTGTAGCTAGCCACGACGAGGTCAATGTTGTTCACTGTCAGAGGGATACGGGAGAGCTCCGCCTCCGCCTCCTTAGCCATCTGCAAGGCCTGGTTGTACAAATTGCGGTATGTCCGGCCGGAGGAGGCCGCCTGGTCCTTGTAGTAGTTTACGACGCCTTGGTAGATGAGAGACGCTGCGGCGTAGTAATAGCCCTTGTTCTTCAGACTCTGAATCACAGCCGCGTCGACGTAGCCCCTGCCAACCGTCTGGTTGTAGTAGCTGTAGATGGCGTTGAATAGGTCTCTTGAAATCGCCTTGAATACGGAGTCGTCCACCGCCGTCGCCGGCGGCGTGGGTATCCTCCTACCGGTTAAGTAGTATATGGCCTCCTCCACCGTACCTATCTCAACCACCTTTATCCCCCTCACGCCGCTGGGGGCCTCGCCTATTGGGACAAGCGCCGTCTTGATCCCGCTCTCCGCCGCCGCGCTTACCTTCTGCGACACGCCGCCCACAGGCCCTATCAAGCCGTCCGGCAGTATAATGCCTGTCATCGCCGTGTCGTTCCTAAGTTGCAACCCGTTCATCAAGGCGTACATAGCCACAGTAATGTAGCCACTAGCCGAGGGCCCCCCGACCTGGGCGTCGCTGGCTAGCACCCTGAGCAGAGCCGTGTAGTTTGTATACGGGACGCCCGAGAGGCGGGAGGCCACATACAGCGCAATCTGCGCCGAGGGGCCGAAGCCCTGGCCCGCCTCGGGCACCCCGGCCACATACGCCCGGCCGTCGCCCGGCGTGAGCAGGGTAACTCTAATAGGCAACACGGCGCCGCCGCCCGGCCCCACAGCCAGGGCGTTGATCTCCACAGAAGACACCTTAACCGTGTAGGTCTCCCACCCCGCCGCGGCTACAACCAACGCCACCGCCAGCACGGCGATAAACCACTTTTTCATGCCGCAGACCCCCGCCTCAACTATAAAAAAGTTACTCACCTCCAGTGACAAAGGGCGAGATCTGCCGAGAGGCCGCGGCGCGGCTTAGTTAAAGACCAGGCGGGTCAGTGGAGGTCGTGTTGCTTCACAGCTCTGCCTCGCCTGGGTCATCACATAAATACCGTGTGGACAGAGGTATTTATGGATGTCGCGGAGGTGGTCGCGGCTTCGCGCCGCTGTGTTGTGCTCACCGGCGCGGGCATCTCGGCCGAGAGCGGCGTGCCGACGTTCAGAGGGCCAGGCGGCTTGTGGGAAAGGTACCGGCCTGAGGAGCTGGCCACGCCGGAGGCCTTCGAGAGGGACCCGGAGCTGGTGTGGAGGTGGTACAAGTGGCGCCAGGAGGTTATCTACAGCGCGTCGCCGAACCCCGGCCACTACGCCGTCGCCGAGCTTGAGAGGCTCGGCGTCGTCAAGGCTGTGATCACCCAGAACGTAGACGGCCTCCACCAGCGCGCCGGCAGTACAAAAGTCGTGGAGCTACACGGCTCCATATGGCGGGCCCGTTGTACCAAGTGCGGCGCCGTCTACAAGCTGGAGAAGCCGGTGGAGGCTGTCCCCCCGCGGTGCGCGAAGTGCGGAGGCCTCCTCAGGCCGGACGTCGTGTGGTTCGGAGAGCCCCTCCCCCAAGAGGCGTGGCGGGAGGCCGCGGAGCTCGCCGCGGCCTCAGACGTCATGATCGTAGTCGGCACATCCGGCGTGGTCTACCCAGCGGCGTATATACCGCAGATCGCTAAGAGGGCGGGGGCAGTCGTGATCGAGGTGAATATAGAGCCCTCGGCCATAACCCCCATAGCCGACTTCTTCATAAGAGGCAGAGCCGGGGAGGTCCTCCCCCGGCTAGTGGAGGAGGTTAAGAATAGGCTCGGAACCCGCCAAGCTCAACGCCACGACTCGCGCCAGCCATCGGCTCCTCATCGCCGGGATAGATAACACACATGTATAAAAGCTACATCGTCTTTTTCCAATGCGCCCCCCAGGTGGTGCAGACCCCGGCAAGGACGTTCCAGCTGGAGGGGGGCACATACGCCTACGTGGGGTCGTGCGGTTTGAACTGCGCGGCGAGGCTCAGGAGACACCTCGAGAGACGGGGGAGGAGGAGGTGGCACGTTGACTACCTCGTCTGCACCCCCCTATACGCCGTCGTCACCCACATACCCGAAAAAGAACTCGCGAAAAGGCTGGCCGCCTGCCGCCCAGTAACCGGCTTCGGCTCCACCGACGACCCAGCCGCCCCCAGCCACCTCTTCCAGTGCCAGCCCGGCGAGGCCCTCCGCTACGCCGGCCTCACCACGTAGGGGGAGGAGCTGACTATCTTCGCATAGCCGCTCTCCGCCAGGTACTTCACAAAGGCGAGGCCCTCCTCCGACAGCCTCAACACGTCCCCCCCACCCCTGGCGCACAGCGCAATTCTGTAGGGAGTCCTCTCGCCGAGGCACTCCACATACCTCCTCAACAGCCGCTTGAAATCCCCCTCAAGCCTCTGCACATACTCCTCCAGGGGGATCCTCTCCCCCTCCCCCGTATACGCCACGTATCCCCTCAACCCCTTCATAGAGGCGAGCACCTTTAGAAAAGCCCCCACGCTCACAATCCAGCCCCCCAGATCCCCCACAAACACCGCGTTCTCAACCCCGAAACAGGTATGGCCCCAGGTATGGGACCCGCACGGGATGACCCTCACCGAGACGTCCCCCAGATCCACCCACCCCGCCGTGAATTTATAAACCGAGCCGCGGAAAGGCCCCACAGAGGCCGACGGCCTCCCCGCCGCCCCCGCCCGCCTCAGCACAACCTCGGCATACCTCAAAGCCCTCTCCAAGTCGGCGGCCATGCTGTACTCCAGAGGATTCATAACAACCAGCTGCGCCCTCCGGGCCCCCGCCACGTGCCTCTCGTGGTGGTGAGTCACCAAGACCACCCCCACATCTACGTCCTCCGGCGCGTCGACGGCGAAGAAGCCCTCATATACCCACCCAACCCCCGCCCGAGAAAACACCGCATTTCTATACATATCTTATTTAAATAGAGTGGCACTACCACCAGTGGATTGGGTAGATAAGTTCCTCGCCGACGCCGAGAACATGTTCCAAATACCACGACAAGAACTCGAGAAATTCGTCAAGTATATGTTGACAGAACCAGAAAAAGTACAAGAGTGGGCCGAGAAGCTACAGATAAGCGACACCGACTTCCTAATGCTCACCACCATCTACACCCTATACAAAACAGAGGAGAAGGTAATCAACATGCTCTCCGACATGGACCTCAAGGTAGACGAGGCAATAGGCCTCACCTCAACCCTAGCCGCAAACCTCCTAAACTCACTGCCCGAAGAAGACAGAAAACCCATCCTAGCCCAGCTACTACTCGCAATAGCCCTACAGACTGAGGACCAGCAACTACGCAACTCCCTGGCAGAGTACGCCAAGATCGTACTAGCCGAGTAGCCCCCACACCCCCGAAAAGGCACACCCCCCGGGCGTAGTCACGACGCCCAAGCGACACATCCACAGAAGGCGGCTAGTTACTCTACTGATTTCGCCATGTGGTCTTGGGAAGTGGGAAAAATACTTATAAATGGTTGCATATGGTGGCTAGAGCCGCCGTAGCTCAGCCCGGTTAGAGCGGCGGGCTGTTAACCATATGCAGAAACCCGTAGGTCCCGTCAAGCCCCCGCGTGGGGGCTTGGGATAAGGTTCAAATCCCGGCGGCGGCGCCATGTAAGTTTAATTTAAAAGGGGGTTAGTTGAAATAGTAGCTTTTTCGCAATGGGCTTCCTCTCAGCTTTCCTTCTCGGCCTTGCCGAAGGCCTCCTTCTGTTGTACAGCGGTTTATATACCGTATATAGCTAAGCCTCCCACATCTCCGCGAGGCGCCTACTGCGGGTATACGCTAAGATGATGAACACATTCGCCCTCAGCCCCCTCTTCGCCGCAGAGAAGTGGCCCCTAATGTGCGTGTCGACATGGTCGTAGCGGCCGCTCCGCCTCCCCACCCCCACATACTCCACACGCCCCCCGGCCACGGCCAGGTAGACGTAGTGGATTTTTGCCACATCTACGCCAGGGTTTAAGGCCAGCTACGGCTTTCTACTACTTCATCTACACTCTTCCTGACTCGACGTCAGACATATTTCCTGAATTAGGAAGAACGTATGGCGTTAGATCAGGAAAAATGTAGAGGGGAGGGGAGCTGTAGGCTTGTTTCTTTTCGACAAATGGGGGCGCGTCCGCGATTACGTGGACAGCCTAGAGAGACTGTTGGAGGAGACAAGTTTCTCCAAAAGGTAGGGCTGGAGGAGTGCTTTGAGATAAGGTATCCAGACGGCCGGGCGGTTCTTTTGTGTCCCTAACCCCTTTTTTCTGCTTGTTCTTTTCCTAAAAGGAGCCGTATGGGCGAGCTGGGCAAGAGGCGGAGTGCCGAGGAAGGCAGTCGCGGCGCTTCTGCCGTGACGTGCCGGAGAATCGACGGCGGAGAGAGGCGGGTTCGGTGTCGGAGGCCGTCTGGCATCTAGTCCTCAAAGGCGTAGCGCCCCGAAAAACCCCTCTTTTTCCCCTCCCCGTGTCTGCAACCGCCTCGCGGGTTTCTCAATTCCTCATGTGCGGTGGAGGGGGCGCCGGTGGTTGAATCGAGCCGGGTTGAAATATGATCGCGCTGGGCTTGTTCTCGATAAACGCCGAGGGGTGATCAGGTAAGGCCTCTGAACTCCTTGGTTTTGCCGAAGAGGGCGAAGAAAGCCGCCGACATGGCGGCGACGGCTGGGGCGATGACGAGCCACATGGCGCCGTATCCCCAGAGCTCCGCCGACGCGCCTAGGGCGGGCGGCACAGCCGTGCCCAATATCACCAGGTAGGAGGAGAAGAGGGAGTTCACGGCGTTTCTCTCCTCCAACGACGTAGTCCTGACTATCATTATCGTCGACAGCGTGAAGACGCCTCCGTGCGGCACCCCGAGGATGGCCATGGCGGCCGCCAGCAGGAGGTAGCTCTTGGAGGCGTAGAAGACGGCTAGGCCCAGCAAGGTGAGCGCCGCGGACACGGCGAACGCCTTGTTCACGTCTCTGACGGGTCTGAGGAACATATAGAGGCGCGTGAGCATGGACACGGCGAAGAAGGGCAGGAAGAGCGAGTAGGCAACTGCCTTGGCGAGGCCCAGCTCCTCGGAGGCGTATATGGGCAGATAGGTCACGAAGGCGATGAAGGGGACGTTGTACGACGTAATGGCGAGAGCCGCCGCAACGAAGCCTTTGCTGAATAACGCCGATCTGTAGGTAGCGCGGAGGTCGGCCGACCTGGCGCCCACTATGGGGATCCTCGGCGATAGGGCGGCCATGAGGATCGCGGGCGGGAGGAAAAAGAGGAACACGTCTCTGTAGCCGTACCTGGTCAGTATTGCCGTCTCGTAGGCCGGGCCTATCACGAGGCTTGTGCTGAGCGAGAGGGAGTATGCCGCCAGTAGCCTCTCGGCGTACTCAGGCCTCGCGGACGCCAGGTTTATCAAGTTGGGCATAACCACTCCGAAGGACAGGCCGGATAGGAACGAGGCGATCCAGAGCTCCGCCGTCCCCGACAGCCAGAACATCGCCAGCTCGAGGGGGATCGCGAATGCGGCGACAACTACGGCTTTTTTCCTCGGCGACGGGCCCAGCGCTACGTTTATCACCGAGCTGCCGATAAGCTGGCCGACGGCGCCGACCGCCGCCAAGGCGCCTAACTGAGACGGCGTGAGGCCCAGCTCGCGCGCCAGAGGCGGCACCGTGCTCTGCACCATGTAGTTGACGGCTCTCGTAGCTATGGTCAGCAGAGCGATCAACGCAATTAAGCCCAAGACGTCTCTTTCCAGGCGCACGTAGGCTTAACGACCGCTATAAAAAGCCTCCGCCATCCAGCACGCCTGCCGGTTTCTCAGGCGAAAAACGGATTGCCTGTATGGTCGTGCGGCGGCCCATGCGCAACTGCAGCTAACTTTGAAGGCGCCACGGCGGCTAGGATAAGCTAACCGACTGACGTAGCCAAAAGACGTCTCCTTATAGGCACGTCCATTGCGCCATGTTTACCTTAACATGGCGCCGCGGCTACGTTCGTCGGATGTCTGTTGAGAGCGGAAGATATATAAAAAACAACGCGGTGAGGGAGCTGTGGAGATCTCGATTAGACAGATATACGGGTGTACGGAATGCGTCGAGATAGCCAGAGAGCTCAAGGAGTGGTTTACAGATAGGGGCATAGAGAGACTGTCCGCCGACGTCAGAGCCTACGAGACTTACGGCGCATATCTAGACGGCAAGCTGGTTGGCTTCGTCGTGGTCAAACTAGACGGCCGCCTAGCGGAGATACTCTGGATGGCTGTGAGGAGGGGATATCAAGGCAGAGGCATCGGCACTGCTTTATTGGGCTTCGTCGAGCGCGCGGCCAAGAGCCGCGGCTGTAGTCTCATCTTAGTGAAGACCAGCGGCGATCCCGAATACGAACCGTACATCAGAACCAGGAGGTTCTACGAGAGGCGCGGCTTCGTGAAGGCCCTGGCCATAGACGAATATCCCGAGTGGAGAGAGCCCATGGCCCTATACGTCAAGTGCATATAGGGCCCTGCATACCACGACCGAGTCGTGGTTATCCAACAACATAAATAGGGGGCGCCGCGTACCCCCGCTTCTGTTCGGTATCGATCTAGCCCCCTACCCGGGCCTCGCCGCGGCCTCACAGGCCCCGCTTGGGGGCCGCGCCCCCGGCTGGTTTTTATCTATCGTCGGGGTACTCCTTCCCGTGGCACTACGCATCGGCCGATTGGGCAGATCTCCCCGACAGGCCCCATCTGGTCTGGAGGGTCTGTTGCCACAGGCGGGAGCTCTACTCGTCTGTGTGGGACTCAGTGGGCGGCTCCGCCGAGGGCTCCGCTGTTGTGGAGAGCGACGTGGTCTCCAGCGTCAGCTGGGGGCACCTCAACGAGGCGCTTTCGAAATACGGCGACTGGCTTAGAGGCAAGTCTTGCGTCCTCTACAACTCCACCGATTGGAGGATAGAGGAGGCCGAATCCCACTTCCGCAAGCTGGCTCCCGACGGCTCTCCCTGGAGCTTAGTAGAGCGGGTGGAGAGGAGAGGGCTCCCTGGACAGAGGAGGCGCCCTCCACCTGGCTGTGGGGCGCGCCACGAGCCAGAAAGGGCTGGATCTCGCCGTGAGGGCGCTCGACTTCGCCCCGTCAGCGCGCCTCCCGGTGTTGGCGATGCCGGTAGGCGAATTCGGGTACGAGGAGTACCTACGCCGCCTCGTCCACGAGAGGCCGGGGAGGGTCTTCCTGTCCTTCGCCAAGATCCCCAAATCTCTACATGGCGCTCAACTACGCCTTATGGTATACGCCTGTCGAATACGGCCGCCTCTACGTGCTCGCCAGGGACAATCAGTATCGAACTACATAGGGTTTGGCGCCAGCGGCGACGTGAACAGCCGCGGCCCTCTCTACGCCGCCAATAAAACCTATTGGATGGTCAAATCGGTGGAGCACCAGCTGGAGCAGGCAGGCGTGAAGAGGGGCGTGGTCTTGATAGCGCTCGACGGCGAGAACTCGTTCCAGTACTTTAAGGACGGCGGGTCCAGTACCTCACGTACCTCTACGGCTCATAAAGAGCGATAGGATCATGAAGATGGCCACCACCCAGGGGGCGGTGGAGGCGCTTAAGTCCAAGGCGTTGCCGCTCAAGAGGCCCGTGGTCGCCTCCACCTGGATCGGCAAGTGCGTAATTATCTCTGTGATAGATGTTTTAAACCAGCGCCTTTGTGAATCACGCCGAGTTCCGTACCCCCGTAGCGCCGCGGGCGCCGAGAGGCGGCTGAGAGGCGGCGGGCGGAGGCGGCGCGCCTAAGCCAGCGACGCGTGCTGGGCGCGGCGGCCGAGGGCACGTCTGGTTTTCACAAGGCGGGCAACAACGGACGTCGGGTTCGGGCTTCGCACGCCAGAAGAGCGCCCTGGGGCTGAGCCCCGCGTATGGCTCATAACCGCGTCGTCCCGCCGAGCCCCCTACGGGGGGTTCGGGACGGGGCACAAATCCCGGCGGCGGCGCTGTTGAGGCTCTTCTCGTTGCTTGGTGGCCGGCTCCCGTCGCCGCTTCTGTTTTTATATTCAGTCTGTCTTGCGGCGTGTGATGTGTAGGGTTTTGGTGGTGGATCTGGACGGGACGTTGACTCTTAGCCGTAATACGTACGAGCTGTCGGCTGAGGCGCTTCTGGCTCTTCGGAGGGCGCGTGACGCCGGGTTGAGGGTTGTCCTCGCCACTGCCAACGGTTTGGATTTTGCGCTGGCCATAGCGCGGTATCTGGGGATTAGGGATGTCATTGCTGAAAATGGCTGTCTTGTCTATCTGGATGGGGAGACTCACGAGCTGTGTTCCGGCGACATGTCTCGGGTGGACGGGGCGGTGCTGGCGACGGGGGCGGTGGCGCCTAGTCCCCAGAATAAGTGCAGGCGGTTCGACTTGGCATACGTCCCGCTGGCCGCCGACGCTCTGGAGCGCGTGAGGTCCGCCGTGCCGCCCGGCTACGTGGTGGAGTCGAGCGGCTACGCCATTCACGTTAGGCCGGCGGTGGTCGACAAGGGCGTCGCCGTGGCGTGGCTGTGTGAGAGGCTTGGCGTCCCGTGTTTCCAGGTGGCGTCTGTGGGGGACAGCGATGTGGATGTGGGTATGCTGAGGAGGACGTGGGGGTTCGCCGTAGGGAACGCGACGCCGGCCGCCAAGGAGGCGGCTAGGGTTGTCGTTGAGAGGCCTAGCGGCCTCGGCTTTAGGGAGGCTGTGGATATTATACTGTCAGGTGGGGCCTGTACCCCTTAGTATATATACGTCGAATGGGCCCAGCTCCTGCCTCTGGGCTTTTCTCAGCGTCTTTTCTAGCTCTTCGCTGGGGGCCGCGAGGCCGAGGCCGTTTAGTAGGGCGTTGTTTAGCAGGGCTATCGGCCTGTCGCGTGTGGCTATGTAGTACACCTCCTCTGCCACTTTGCCGAGCTTGTCGAGGTCTGCGCCTCTGCCGCAGACCACGGCTGTGTTGAATTTTCCGTACTTCTCCGCTACTTCGTCGAGGTTGCTCAGGGGGGCTATTTCAAAGGCGTAGAAGCTGGCGGCGGCGAGCTCCTGGCCGAGGGGGGCCGGGGCGAGGGGGATTAGCGATAGTCTGTCCATCTCCAGGGCGACTATGTCTTCTCTCTCTTCTAGTATCACGACGTCGCGGCCGGCGATGGACATCAGCTCTGACGAGAAGGCGCAGGGGAACCACCCCGCCACCAGCGTCAAGCCGCCGTATCTGAGGAGGTCTTGGGTGAGGGCTATGCGGAGGGCTTGGTATGCCGAGGTGTATGTGTACAGCGCACGTTGGAGATCTGGGGTGAGTCTGCCCACCCTCCTGCCCGAGATTAGGTAGGGGAAGGCGACGTGTTGGAACAGCTCGGAGACGGCGTCAGATATGGGGGAGTGTTCGCCGAGGTTTATCTCAAGGCGGCCCCTTTTATACTTGTCGCCTTTTTTCTGGAGGGCCCCTAGTTCTGAGAAGAAGTCGAATAGGGGCCTTGCCCTCTGCATGGGCTTGGCCTCTTCTATTTCGAGGAGGAGCGCCGCCGGCGGTGAGGATAAAATGCCTAAGATAATGTCGTCGCGGGGGATCATATATTTTCCTCTAGGGGTTTGTATAAATATTCAATATTGTCTTTTAGAGCTGATATGTAGTAGATCTTCGGGGCGCCGACCGCCGCGGCTATCTCGTCGCCCTCGACGAATAGGCCGAGTTCCTCTGCAAGATCCCGCTTGTTCCCCACCAGCACCACCTTTCTGTAGGGGGATATCCCGCGGTCTAGTAGGGCGCTGTGGAGCTCGGCTATTGCGTACAGCGACGCCTGGTCTGTGAGGTCGTACATGTAGATCATGAGGTCTACGTAGAAGGTCCACGCCTTGGCGAAGTTTCTCGCTACTTCTGTGGCTACCTGGCCCGGCACGTCTATGAAGTCCAGCTCCCGGTCGCTGAGGTACATGCGGTATATACCCGGCCTCAGTGTGGCTCTGGGCTTTATAGAGAGCCCCAGGAGTCTGAATACGTAGGTGGTCTTCCCCACGCCTCCTACGCCCAGTACTGCCACCGACGCCCTCTTCACGGCGCCACCTCCAGGAGTTTTTCAATTCTCGCTTCGAGTTCCGCAACTGCCTCTCTCGCCTTTTTCAGCCTTAGACACAGCTCCCATTTGGACTCCCCGGTTATGCACCTAAGTGTCTCGACGTCCGCCGTTGCAAGTGACACGTTTTACGTATAACCCGGCGGTATATATAAACAGTCCGTAGATAAGGACTGCGAGCACCACCGCGACGTCGCCCACCGTGAAGCCGCCTATGATCTTCGTCCTAAACACCGCCAGTGCGTACGCGGCCGTTGCGAATAGAGCTAGTAGAAAGCCGTAGGACAGTGCGACGACGAGGAGCGCCTTTTTCATATCGGCAGGGAAAGCAGGCGTAGCGCAACGACTAGCAGTACGGTCAGCCCCGAGGTGGCCGCAGTGATGAGGGTAAGAGCTTTGAAGATTTGGTACTCCGACATGGGCCTCTCGGCCACGGCTAGCCTAACCAGGGTGAGAATGGGCGAGTTGCAGTCCTGCCTCACCAGCCCGCCCTCCAGGATGGTGGGCCTCTGGATTTTTTCACGTCCCTTTATCCCCCCTGACGAGAATATTATGAGGGCCCCGTTCACCACGAAGGGGAGGCCTGCCAGTATTAAATAGGCCACGAGGTCGTACAGCACGGCTATGGTGGAGATGCTGGCGCCTAGGAAGTAGCTCCCCACGTTGCCGTTGAAGGTCTTGGCTGGGTAGCGGTTGTAGAGGTACAGCGCCGCGGACGCCGCTGTGTGTACCGCCAGGAGGAGAGACGCCTCGGCCTGCCCCTTCACGGCCGCCGTTGCCAGAAGCGCGAGGCCTATGACCACGTTGGCGGCTGGTAGGTAGCCGTTGACCGGGTCCAGCATGTTGAAGGCGTTGGTCATAATGGGCAGAGCCAAGACCGCGAGCCAACCCGTGGCTCCGTAGAAGAGGCCCACCATGGGAATCGTCAGCCTCACGCCGTCCACGGCCCTCCCCAGCGCCAGCGCCAGGACCACCGGCACCAGCACCCGTACGTACTCGCTGACCCCCCTCAAGTCGTCCAGAAGGCCCAGCAAGCCCACTATGAGAGATATCAGCAGGACCGCGGCGGCCTTTGTGCTGATGGGGGTGGCCGCGGCGTAGCCCACGGCGGCTGCCACCAGCGCTATGAGGCCGCCGGCCCTCGGCACCCCCTCCACGCCTTTGTAGACGTCGCGGGAGGTTATCCCCCGACTCTTCTGGAAGCCGACCCACCACCAGCCAAAGACGGCTCCTGTAGAGAAGGCGAGGAGGGGAGGCGCCGCCTCGGCGATCATACTACGGCTTTTAGGAGTATTGGGAGAACCAGCGTAGCGTCTGCATGTATATACACAGACTTGGCGGTGGGCTTTATCTTGCCCCAGCTTATGGCCTCCCTCGGCCTGGCCCCGCTGAGGGAGCCGTCGTACTCAACGGCGGTGGTGACGTACACCGCGTAGTCGAGGCCACCTCTGAACTGGGCCCACCATATCACGTGGTGTTTGCTAATGCCGCCGCCTACAATGAGCGCGGCGAGTTTCCCGGCTCTGTACACCATCTCTCTGATCTCCTCCTCGTCTTTTAACACGTCTATAAACAACCTGGAGGCGCCTTTCCTAGTCCTGGCGATGTCGTTGCAGGTCAACAGGGCGGTGCCCACGGCCCCGTCGACTATGCCGGGGACGAAGATCTTGACACCTGCCCGCGCCGCGGCGCCGAGGATGGAGCTCTCGGGCATGTCGGCGCCGAGGATCTCCGCGAGTTCGTACGTAGCCAGCGACCTCCCCCACAGCTTGTCGCACCGCTGTAGTATAAACTTCTCCACAAGGGGGCCGTACTCCTCTTTCCTAATCACCACGTTGCCCAGTCGGTGGTACCCCTTCGTGGAGAGCTCCACGTCGTCTAGATCAAAGGAGCCGGGCGTATAGGCGGCCCCCATGCTCTTGGCTATGTCGTGGTCTAGAGCCCCCGCCGTAGTTACCACGGCGTGGAACAGCCCTCTGCCTATTGCCTCTGCGAAGACCTCTCTCAGCCCCGTGGCCGCTAGATTACCCGTAAACGAGAGGAACCGGAGGTCGGCCTTCTCCACAGCCTCTTTTAATATGTCGTAGGCCTCGGCGACGTGGAGAGCTTGGAAACCCCCTATCCTTCTGTAGAGCTCTACGACCTCTCTCATTTAATGATTTTCACCTCCTCGACGGCGCCGATTTTGCTTAACTGCTCCACGGCCTCCCTGACCCTCCTAATGGGGACCCCCAGCTTCCCGGCTATCTCCTCCAGCGACCTGTTGCCGTCGATTAGCTCGGCGACTTGTCTAAGCCACCTGTCCTCGACCGTTACGGGCTTGCCGGGCAGGGGGATCTCCCTGCCGGGTATCTTGTAGAGGTACAGCTTGTGGCTTCTCCAGTCTTCGTAAACCTCCTCGACCACGACTGGCCTCCAGCCGGGGACTTCGAAGTCGTGGGTCACGACACGGGTGGCTGGTCTGAGCTCTTTTTCTAGCTTCGGTCTGAGTCTCTCGTTTACGCTTGTGAGTAGGTACATGGTCACCACGTCTGCGTCTGTAAGCGGCACGTCGTAGAAGCTGGCGTTAATTATGGTGGCCCTGTCGGCGAGCCCCATGTCTTTTATCCGCGCCATTGACTGCTCGTAGAGGTCTTTCCTTATCTCTACTCCGTAGGATCTGGCGCCGAATTCCTTTGCGGCGATGATGACAATCCTCCCGTCTCCGGACCCCAAGTCGTAGACCACCTCGCCGGGCTGGACCCGGGCTAGCTGTAGCATCCTCCTCACGACGACTTCGGGAGTTGCGACGAAAGGCACGTCGTACATAAAGCCAATGACGTCTGTGTTATATAAATTTATCAACGGGAGGTCCCAGAGCCATGGAGGGGGCTCGCCCACGTCCCGCAGCGTCCGGCTCCGGTATATATACTGTTAGCGGTAAAACTTATAAACTGCGTATAGTTGTGACGCCGTGCCTCACCGATCACGCGACAAGAGGGGGAGGTCTAGCTCTGTCAGGCCTGCGCGTCCAACTGTCCCCAACTGGATTCAGTACACCCCAGAGGAGGTGGAGCAGCTAGCCGTGGAGCTGGCCCGGCGCGGCTTCAAGCCGTCGCAGATAGGCATAATACTGAGGGATCAGTACGGGATTCCCCTGGTGAAGCCGATTACCGGCAAGAAGCTGACGAGAATTCTAGAGGAGCGCGGCGTCAAGCAGGAGCTCCCCGAGGATTTGCTTAACCTCGTGAGGCGGGCTTTGAGAATTAGGAAACATCTAGAGGAGCACCCGAAGGACTCAGCGTCGAGGAGAGGTCTGCAACTCGTTGAGTCTAAGATACACCGCCTCGTTAAGTATTACAAAAGAGTGGGCAAACTACCGCGGGACTTTGTGTACAACCCGCAGGAGCTCTCCCACCTAGCAACTTAATATATACTGTAGCTGTTTCTACGTGGATATTAGAAACTTTGTTATTGACCACGTCGACAGATTCCTGGAGTACTTGAAGCAGAACCCGTTGCGGATATACAGCAGGAGGACGGTGGACGCCTACCTAGCCGCATACGCCCTGGCTCACGCCCTGGGGGAGACCGTGCATGTAGACGTCTTAGACTGGCCCCCGCGGGAGGGCGTGTGTGTTGGCTTCAAATGCCAGGGTATGTACATAACTGAGTGGGAAATCGGCGTCGACGACAAGATCTACAGGACTGAGTTCTCTTCAATTAGCCAGTTGGCGGCTCACATCATTACGTCGCTACTGCCCCTCGAGGAGGAGATCTACAGGGCGCTTTTCGTCGGCCACTACGCGTGGAGTGTGGATTACTGCGAGTACAAGTGTCAGCTCCCCCGGGAGCTGTCGAGAGGCGACGAGAGGCTCTCCATAGTCTTCCCCTTCATGGGGGAGCTTCCTATAGAGAGGGCGTTGCCGCTCTCCACGTTGCCCATAATACCCGGCGTAACTGGCCGTGTTTTTGACTCCCTCCCGGGGGACGCCGTGAGGGTACTTGACTGGGTGCTGGGCGTCGTCGCCAGCGAGGGTTTCCACACGGCCCTGCTGGACAAGGCGATTAGGTACTACTCGCCCGACATAAAAGCCCCCGACGTCGCCGAGAGGCTGGAGGCCGACTTGGCGAATTTCATAGGTAAGGAGATAGACGTGTATGTGTCTAACCTGGCGGAGACTTTCTACACAGTTATCAAAAGGGCAAGGGACGGCGTGGTGGCCGTGCAGAATCCCTTCTATATACACAAACTCCCTCCGTACATCTCTCACTACATGAAGCTGGTTAACTGGGTTGCCTTGAGGTACGACGCCTCGGGAGGCCATCTAATTGCGTTGATTCCCCCCCACGGCCAGAGGGCCCAGCTGAAGGGCGCCGCCGCGATCTTCGCCGAGCTCGGCCAGGTGCTGGAGTACCCAACCCACCTGCTGGTATACGTAGAGGCGGGGAAATACGCCGAGTTTCTACAAGCCTATGAAAAAGTTGGTAAGTAGTATAGAGACGCCGCTGGACTGCCATCTGGCGCGCGCCGTGGAGCCGGACGACGTAGGCCTCCCAGAGGGGATGGAGATAGTGCACGAGTGCGTAGGGGGCCGGTGGCGGATACGAGTCAGCTATGTAGTGCGCCGGCCCGACGACATCCTAACGTTGAAAAACACCCTCGACGACATTGTAAGAGCCCTTCAGGTTATTGAAAAGTCTATTCCTCAGTAACCTTGCCCCCGGGCGGCGGTAGATACTTGCGGACATCCTCGGCGTATTTCTCCAAGTTGTCTGCTATGTAAATAGGGGCGTTTGCCCTAACGGCTAGCGCCACCGCGTCGCTTGGCCTGGCGTCGAATGAAAGCGTCTTCCCGTCTCTGTCCTTGATGTATACAGTGGCGGTGTATGTGCTGGACACCAAGGCGTCGATTGTGACCTTCTCCACGGTGGCCCCCAGCGCCTCGATTATATCCATAAAGAGGTCGTGGCTCAGGGGGCGGGGGAAGTCGACCTCCCCCATGCCCTTCTTTATAGAAAGCGTCTCGGCGGCCCCAATTATGATGGGGACCGCCCTGTCCCCCCACTCCTCGGCGCTGACCAGCATGACGCCCACAATCTGCCCGTAGGAGTCCATGGTTTCTAGAATGCTCACGATCTCCGCCTTTAGATACCTAGCCATTGCAGTAGCCATGTTACGCCTTTATATGTCTTCACGCACCGAACCCCGCCCCTCGGGGGCGCGCTTTTATAAACATGTAGTGTTCCATTGATGTGATGAGAAGCGGCTGCGGAGCGGTGAAGCGTCCTAAACCAGGCTGAGTTAATCGGTCTCCCTCTCAGCCTCCTGTAGGTTTTCCAGAAGCTGTCTCCTCAGCTCCTCCATCTCCTCTTGGTCGTACTCAGGCCTCCTCTCCTCAGCGACCATGACGCCTCTCTTCTTTTCTTCAGCGACCTCGGCTCTCTGTCTGTAAGCCTCCTTGGCCTTCTCCGAGAGCTTCACTTCGTAGCCACATTTTGGACACTTCAACACAGTAACGCCGTCTTTTTTATGCGGAACCATCAACGTCCCGTCTCTCGGGCAGAAGCGCATCCCCAAGATTCGTGTCTGAGGTTTTTAAGTGTATCGTTTCACATCTATGGAAAGCTTTATATCCTATATAATATTACATATATGTGAGGTTGCTTCTCCTCGGGAACGAGGCCATTGCCTACGGGGCTCTCGCCAGCGGCCTAGCCGTCGCCACGGCCTACCCCGGCACGCCCTCCACCGAGATTGTAGAGACCCTCGTGGAGTTTAGGGATAGGTTTGTACACTGGGCCTCTAATGAGAAATCTGCGTTTGAGCTTGCGTATGGCGCCGCGGTGGCCGGCGCCAGGTCGCTCACCGCCATGAAACACGTAGGGCTGAACGTGGCCGCCGACCCTCTACACAGCGCGGCGTACACGGGCGTGGAGGGGGGTTTTGTCATAGTCGCCGCCGACGATCCGTGGATGCACTCTTCGCAAAACGAGCAGGACACCAGGTGGTACGGCGTCCAGGCCTATGTGCCGGTGCTGGAGCCCTCCGATCCCTTGGAGGCGTATAAATACGTCAAGTTGGCCTTTGATTTGAGTGAAAAGTTGAGGCACCCCGTCATTTTGAGGAGCGTCACCAGGGTGAGCCACGTGAGGGCCCCGGTGGAGGTGGAGCCCCCGGCCCCGCCTAAGTGGGGGCGTTTTACTAGAGACGTAAAGAGGTTTAACCTTGTTCCTGCAAATGCGAGGGAGTTGAGAAAAGCGCTGGTGGAGAAGTGGGAGAAAATCGCCGAGTTATCCGCAGATTTCATAACTGTGGAGGGGTCGGGCGACGTCTTTATAGTGACTACGGGCGTCGCCTACAACTATGTAAAAGAGGCGTTGAGCAGACTCCGTTTGGACGCCACGGTTGTGAAGCTGGGGATGTCAGTTCCCGTGCCGCGGAGCTTGAGAAATCTCGTGGGCGGAGAGGCCGTGGTTGTGGAGGAGGGAGACCCCGTGGTTGAGGTTCAACTCAGGTCGCTGGGGGTGGCTACCAGGGGGAAGCTAGATGGGTACTTCCCCAGATACGGCGAGCTCGACACCGGCAAGACTGCTCTGGGCCTGTCGAAGGCGCTGGGTCTGCCCTACAGCCCTCCGCAACCCCCAAAGCCGCCTATTGAGCCGACGCCGAGGCCGCCGTCGCTGTGCCCTGGGTGCCCCCACATGGCCACCTTTTACATCTTGAGGCTCGCCACCGCCGGGCTCAGCCCCGTGTGGTCGGGGGATATTGGCTGCTACTCCCTGGGCATCAACCTGGGGCAACAGGATTTGATTACCCACATGGGCTCGTCAGTGGGTCTGGGGGCCGGCATCGCCGTGGCCGGCAAGCAGTTCGTCGTGGCCACGGTGGGCGACTCCACGTTCTACCACGCGGTGATCCCCCAGCTGATTGACGTCGCCTCGAAATCTATACCTCTGCTCATCGTTGTTATGGACAACGCCTACACGGCGATGACCGGCGGACAGCCCAGCCCAAGCAGGGCCATCCCCGTTGAGAAGATCACAGAGGCGCTGGGGTTGCCGACTTTCGTAATTGACCCCGTCGAGGTGAAGAAGTCGGTAGAGGTCGTGAAGAAGGCTGTTGAGATTGTGAAGAGCGGGAGGCCGGCCGTCGTGGTATCCAGGAGGCCCTGCGCCTTGGTGGCTGTGAGGAAGGCGAGGAGGGCGGGCCTCCAGTTGCCTAGGTATCAGGTGGACCCCGGCAGGTGCACCGGCTGTGGGCTGTGCTACAACCTTTTGAGGTGTAGCGCGATATACAGGTGGCCAGATGGGAAGGCTTATGTAGATCCAGCTCTCTGCGTGGGGTGCGGCGTCTGCGCTGAGGTCTGCCCCTTCAACGCCTTTAAGCCGGAGGGGAGGAGGGAGGCTTGGCTTGAGCTATGGCAACAAGCATAGTGGTGGTGGGGGTCGGGGGCCAGGGGGTTTTGACGCTGGCGAGGTGGATTGGCGAGGCGTCGCTCTCCGAGGGCTACGACGTGAGAATAGCCGAGGTGCACGGAATGAGTCAGCGGGGCGGCTCTGTGGAGGTGCACGTGAGGTTTGGGAAGGTGGTATACGCGCCAATCGTCGAGGAGGGCGGGGCTGACTACGTCGTGGCTCTAGAGGCAGTTGAAGCTGTGCGCGCTTTTAAATACCTGAAACCCGGTGAGGTGCTTGTTGTAAACAAGAGGGTAATACAGCCGCCTGGCAGGTGGATAAGCGAGGAGGAGCTCCTCGGCTCGCTTCAGAGGTCGGGGGTCAAGACCTACATAGTGCCCGCGGCCGACGTGGCTAGGGAGCTGGGCTCCGTTTTGTATGAAAACGCCGTCATGCTGGGGTTCCTCTCCCAGCTACTGGGGCTCCCCATGCCTCCCAGCCTGGACGACCGTAATAGAGAGGCGTTTAGAAGGGGGGCGCGGCTATTCGTCTAGTATTCTTTTTCCCCCCACAACAACCCAGCCCTCCTCGTCCACCTCCACCGGGCCCCGCTGGCTTCCCCTCTCCGCTAGTTTTTTAAACACGTCGTGGGGGTCGAGGGGGGTTTGGAAAAACTCGAGAATTCTCTCCACGTCCCGCTTGAGGTATTCATACTCCTTGGGGTGGCCGCGCCTCACTGCGGATCCCCAGTCGATTATCCACGGCCGCTCCCCGTCGTATAGTATATTGAAGGGGCTTAGATCGCCGTGTACCAGCCCGGCGACTACGTAGATCTTCTCTAGGTTTTTCAAAACCTCGTGAAACAGCGCCTCTGGATCCTCCACGTTTTCCAACCCCACGTCGGCGAGGGTCGGCGCAGGGTCGCGGCCGACGCCTATAAACTCCATCGCCAGCACATTCCTATAGAAGCCGTAGGGCCTCGGCACGCGGACCCCCGTCTCGTACGCCCGGGCCAGGTTGCCGAACTCCTTCCTACACCAGAGCTCCACCAGGTGGAGCTGGTCGCTTATCTTGACGTTCCTAAATCTAGGATCCCCCAATATGTAGCCGTAGCGGCTTTTTGTAAATCGGACGGGCACCGGGTAGAAAATCTTCAACGCCGCGTAGCCCCCGTCTCTCCGCTTGGCGAGCACTATCTTAGCCTCCTTCCCCTGGCCCACCGGCCCCAGCACCTCGCCCACCACTCCTCTCTCCTGTAGCTTCACTAGGGCCGCCCAGGTGTAGGAGTTTATCGCGTCGTCTACCACCTTGTAGTAGTCGCTGTCCTTCTCGCTCCTCACACGCCTCACGTGGTGGTAGGCAAACGGTTTTATATATCCTTGCTCCTTAAGCCGTGGCGTCTGAATATCTGAGGGGCACGTTTCTCCAGCCTATTGACAGGAGGAGGCTGGGGGCGGCGAGGCAGTTTGTGAAGCTTGTGGATGGAAAGTTTGGGCATCGGCTCGAGCTGGACGAGGGCCAGCTCTATATCAAAATTACGCCGGGCCCCGAGGCCTCTGTGGACGGCATTCTCAAAATTAGAGAGATGGCGAGGGCTGTGGCCCTCGGCTTCTCGGCTGAACAAGCCATGGCGCTGGAAAACGACGAGTATATCCTGGCGGTGGTCGACCTCAAGGAATATACAGACAAGCCGAACCATTTGAGGCGGATAAAGGGGAGGATAATCGGCGAGGGGGGCAGGGCGAAGAGGACAATAGAGAGCCTGGCTGAGGTCTCCATGGTGGTTGGGGACAACTACGTCGCTATACTCGGCAGACTAGACGACGTGGAGGTCGCCAAGAGGGCTGTAGAGATGTTAATCGAGGGGAAGAAACACAGCACCGTCTATAACTTTATCCAGAGCTTGAAAAGGCGTTAAGAGGCGGCGGCCGCCTCGGCGGCTACCTCTTTCACCGCCACCTCCTCCTCCTCGGGTGGGTACTTCAGCACCTTTATCTTGGCCACCTCCACCTTCCTCATTGGCGCTATCTTCTTCGCGGCTATGAAGAGGTCGGCGGCCAGGGTGCCCTCAGTTACCTCCTTTAGGAACTGACCTACGTCCATCTCGGCCGCCTTTTTCGTCAGCGTCTCCACTATTCTCTGCCTCATTGCCGACTTCTGGGCTGTGCCTACGCGGTGGGTTGTTATCCCCATGACGGTTACCCTCATGACCATCCCATCTTTTGTCCTCACCTCGGTGATGGCGGTCACCTTACTCG
The DNA here is from genome assembly GCF_000234805.1 of Pyrobaculum ferrireducens. Taxonomy (NCBI): domain Archaea; kingdom Thermoproteati; phylum Thermoproteota; class Thermoprotei; order Thermoproteales; family Thermoproteaceae; genus Pyrobaculum; species Pyrobaculum ferrireducens. Next base: position 554,396 of record NC_016645.1, on the reverse strand, counting down.
TGCCTCTCCTCACCAGCGATCTGATGTAGTCCCTCGTCAGCTCCAGCCCCTTAAACCGCGTAAGGGCTCTCAACCCCTCGACTCTGTGTATCTGGAACCTCAGCTTGATGGGCAAGTGAGAGATGTCCTTGGTTACGTCGTAAAGAGAGATTTCGAGCGTCCTCATTAATAATTTCTGCGGCTCCGACGCGGGCACCTCGGCGACGAGCACCCCGCCCATGTACGAGGGGGCGTGGACGTTGAACCACTTTTTTAAAGCCCACGGATCTCTCTTAGAGATGGCTGCCTTCTCCTGCTTGGCGACTGCCTTCTGCTTCTCGGCCATTGAATGGGGCTGTATGGTGCGTATTATAAATTTTACCATCCACAGCCGCAGATAGCCGCGGCAAATCTATATAATGTGAATATTTTACCACTCCATGGACGAGACCGACCGTAAATTAATAAGTCTCCTCCAGATCGACGGCAAAAAAACTTTACAGGAGCTCAGTGAGGAGATTGGAAAGCCCAAAACCACGCTGGCCGCCCGTATAAAGAAGCTCGAGCTTGAAGGAGTCATCATGGGCTACAAGGCTGTGGTGAACCCCTTTGCTCTTGGATATAAACTACTGGCTTTTGTACTTGTAAGCGTAAGGAGGGGGGCCGCGCCGAAGGAGGCGAAGCCTCTACAGCTGGAGGTTGCCGAGAAGGTGCTGTCGGAGTGCAGAGGCGAGGGGGGCATGCCCTACGTCGAGGAGGCGTATGTAATCACAGGGCCTTACGACCTCCTGTTTAAGGTGTGGTCCCGCGACGTGAAGCAACTCTCCACCTTCCTCGTCACGTACCTAGCCTCAAACCCAGACATCCAGAGGACAGAGACTTTGATAGTTTTGGAAATTGTGGAGGACTGGAGGAGGCGGGTGATGCCACCTGCCTCAACGAGCTAAAGTGAAAGTTTATAAAGGGTCTCAACCCACCTAGTCGTGAGCAGGAGGCGCAAGATGTACTACTACGAGGAGGCCCCCATAGGCCCCATAAGCAGAACGCCCGCCGAGACGAAGGTTTTCAAATACGTCGACTGCTCAGTGGTGGAGAAGAGCCCCACTTCTCTCACAGCGATGTGCAAGCCCAACACCTTGATCAAGGTGTATAAGGGTGAGGGGGAGGGGGGAGAGTACGTGGTTGAGTTTACAGACACCGACACGGGCCTCACCGAGAAACACCGCGTCGACCTGTCGGCGGCGGTTGTTGTGAGAAGGTACTTAGAGTCTCGGAGTAGGTAAAATTTAAAATTGTGTCAAATGATTTAGATTATGGAAGCGGTGGTATTTCTAAATGTAGACATAGGGGCCGAGGACAGAATTATTGAAGAGCTGGCGGCTATTCCCGAGGTAAAAGCTGTGTACTTCGTCTATGGGCCCTACGACATAGTTGTAAAAATCGACGCCCCGGACATCGAGAGGATTAGAACTATTGTAAGAGACAAGGTGAGGAAGATAGAGGGGATTAGATCCACAACCACGTTGGTGGTGGCTAAATCCCACGTCAAGGCCACGCCGCCCCACTCGTAGTGTGCAGACTATACATCTCTAAGGGGCCTATCGACCTGTCCAACGCCTTGAAGCTGGCGGCAAGGCACGATCCCTACATGCCCAGCGAGAGGAAGCAACATGGAGACGGCTGGGGCTTCGTCGCCGCGTCGCCCCACGGCTTTGTATACTATAAATCTGTCCTGCCCGCCTGGGAGGACCCCACGGTGGTGCCTATGAGAGACGCGGTGCTGGCCCACGCCAGGGCGGCCTCCCCGGGGGAGCCCAGGGGACCGGAGCACTCCCATCCATACATGGCGTATCTGGGCGACGGCAGAATTATATTTGTGGCACACAACGGGTCGGTAGACAAGCACGCCCTTAGCGCCAAGGTGGGTTTAAACCCCAGCTACTTCACCGACAGCTTCGTGCTCACACAGTTCCTAGCCAGGTACTGGGACGATCCGAGGAGGGCTGTTGAGGAGGCGACGTACTACGTAAAGACCGCGCTTAACTTAGCGGTTTTGGAATACCCAACGCTCAGAGCCTACGTCTATACGTTTTACCGGGGCCCCCGTGAGTACTACGCCATGTACGAAGTCAGGGCCGGAGGCGCAAGGGCCGTGATCTCCTCCACGCTTTTGAGACATCTCGACCACCAGAGGGTGGAGTTAGAAAACGGCACTTTCCTCACCTTCTAATACGTAAAAACCGGCGCTGTAGAGGATATCTATTATGTAGTCAAATAGCTTCGAGGGCGTCTGGGGCTTCACCACCTCGGCCTCACCTCCCTTTACAAATATCACTCCGTGTCTCATAGGCCGCATCTCCGGCGGCCTCTGGCCCTCGACTACGAGGACTATGTTTCTGGCTCTTTTCCACAGGCGGCGTGAGTATGACAGCCAGGGGCACAGCACAACGAGGCCGCTTTTCTCAGCAGAGCCGTCGAGTGATATGTAATGCGCGCCGCATCTATACTCGCTAGAGAACTCATACTCGCCGTGTAGCGACAGCGCCCTGGCCAAGGCGTCTGCCCGGCGCTTCTTTAACTGTAGCAGGACGTCTAGAACCTCTTCGGGGGAGTACGCGGGGTTTATAACTAAGCCGACATCAGCCTTGTACACAGCCGCCCTTCCTATTCTCAACTCGCCCGGCGCCGGCCCGTAGAAAGTTCTGTGGAGATCTTCATCAAGCTCCCCTGTGAGCAACCCTTCGAAAAGCGCCATCAACGCCGGGTCTCGTGAATGCGCCTCCAGCTCGCTCCACAGATCTGCCACCTGTGCGCCTCCACTCTGCATTAGCTCCAGAATAAGCCTGGCTAGATAGGGCGGGGTGGATACAACTTCGTCGCTGAAATGCATCACGAGCCCCCACCTGAGCAACGCATCCACCGCCTGAGATCTTCCCAGCAACTCCATTCCCAATCTGAGCTCTTGCTCTACTGAGAAGTTTCTCCCGTATTTAGCGTATAGGGAGGCGGTCTCAAGATCGTCTATCCTCGACGACACGAGCTCCACCAGCTCAGCGGCGTGATCCTCAGCCGCCTTGACGTCCTCCTCAGCGGCGCCGCTTGAGGCCTCCCACAGCTGTTGCCAGCGGTCTCCATACCTCAGCTGAAAATCTCTAACGGCCACGTCCTCATCTCCGCTGAACACAGCCCGCTGGTACCGCGCCTCCACGAGCAAAATGTCCACGTAGCCACCATGCCAAGTATTTAAATCAAAGCTGTCCCTACCTGTGTGAAGGGCTTCAAGGCACTTACGCCAATCGCCGAGGCCCAGAGAGTTATAATCAACGCGGCGGCGCACAAACCCGCGGCGGGGAGAGTGCCGACGCCCCAGTCCGTGGGTCTCTACGCCGCTGAAGACGTGGTGGCGCCCGTCGACGTGCCGCCGTTTGACCGAGCGGCTTTTGACGGCTACGCCGTGAGGTCAGCCGACACCCTGGGGGCCTCCCGTACAAACCCCATCACCCTGAAAAAGACGGGCAAGGTAGTCACGGGCGGGGAGTACCAAGGAGCGTTGGGACCTGGCGAGGCGGTGGAGATAGCCACCGGGGCGCCTCTGCCCAGAGGCGCAGACGCCGTCGTGCCCTACGAAGAGGCGGCGGATAGGGGGGATTACATCGAGGTCTACAGACCGGTCCCCCAGTACTACTACGTGTCGAGGAGGGGGGAGGACGTGACGGCTGGCGAGGTGGTGTTGAAAAGAGGGAGGAGGATCAAGCCGTGGGACGTCGGCGTCTTGGCGTCGCTGGGGATACGGGAGGTCTCGGTGTATAGGGTGAGAGCCGCCTTGATTTCCACCGGTAGCGAGCTGGTGGAGCTTGAGGAGGCCCCGCCGCCCCCGGGGAGGATAATCAACAGCACTAGGCACGTCATCACGGCGCTTTTGAGAGATATGGGCGTCGAGGTTTCCTACATGGGTATTGTGCCAGACGACGAGGAAAAGATCCGCAACGCCGTGTCGAAAGCCTTGTCAAGCCACGACATAGTGATTACCACGGGTGGAGTCTCGGTGGGGGAGCCGGACTACGTGGTCAAGGCCGTGGCCCGCCTCAAGCCGGAGGTCTTAATCCACGGAATAGCCGCGAGGCCCGGGAGGCCCAACAGCGCCGCCGTCGTGAACGGGAAGCCTGTCGTGATGCTGTCGGGCTTCCCAGTGGCGTCTATAGTTGGGTTTGAGGTTTTTGTAAAACCTATAATTCTGCACATGGTGGGGGCTAGGGAGGAGCCGGCACCGGTAGTCAAGGCCACGCTCACCAGGCGGGTGACCACGCCGATAAATGTGAGGAGCTTCGTACGTGTCAGAGTAGTGAGGCGGGATGGGAGACTGTACGCAGAGCCGCTGGCGGTGACCGGCAGCGGCGTTTTGTCGACGCTGACAAGGGGCAACGGGCTGTTGATTATTCCAGAAAACCGCGAGGGCTACGACGAGGGGGAGGAGGTGGAGGTGCTACTACTGGGTCCTGTGGAGGGCTAGCCCTCCCACTTAATCCTCCCCGACATCTCATACCTCTGGTAGCCCCTCGGAAGCTCCCTCAGCGCCTCCTCCACAATCTCCAGCGCTTTGTCCAGCGCCTCCCTCCTAGCCACTAGGTCGTACTCCTCCCAGCCAACCGGTATGAAGTCTAGGCCGTAGAGCTCTGCGGCGTACCTCACGCCGAGCCCAACGTCCGCCCTCCCCTGGGCCACCGCGGCGGCCACCGCCGTGTGGGTCCTCACCTCGTATGTGTAGCCCCTTATGCGCCTGGTCAGCTCCTCAAAAGACGTGCCGAGCCTCTCCGCGAGCTTCGCAAGCTGTATGTCGAGCAGAGCCCTCGTGCCGGTTCCCCTCGGCCGGTTTACATACACCACGTCTTCCCTCAGCAGATCTTCGACGCCCCTAACCCCCTTGGGGTTGCCCCTCTGCACAATTAGCCCCTGTTCCCTCTTGTAGAGACCTATCACCACGGCATTTTTAATCCCCAGCCTCTGTACAAACGGCACGTTGTAAATGCCTGTCTCAGTGTCCAGCATGTGGGTACCCGCTATGTCGGCCTCCCCCCTCCTCAGCGCCATAAGCCCCCCCATGGACCCCACGTAGACAGTCTTGACGTTGCGCTTCGCCAGTACGGCGTCTAGATGGGGGTCGTGGCTCCCGATGAAGTAGAGCTCCGCAGGCTTGTACTTCTCGAAGAGAAACACATCCACCTCCTCCCCCTCAGTCATAAACTCCACATTCTCCGGTATTACAATGTAGCCGTCGGCCCTCGCCAGCACGGAAATGGCGCCGGACTCCGCGTACAGCGGATACGCCCTGTACCCGCCGGCTCTGGCTATAAGCACCACTGGATACAGGGCGCGCCTCCCCTTCGCTCCCTCCACGCCGTAGGCGAGCCTCGCCCGGTACGTGGCAGGAGGCGCGGGCTCTAGACACTGCAGCCTCAAGAGGAACGGCCTAACAACGGTATGGAATATCATCAAGGCGGAGGAGGGGTACCCCGGCAGACCCACCACCACCTTCCCGCCCACAGTCGCCGCTAGGGTGGGCTTCCCGGGGCGCACCATCACGCCGTGGAACAAGACGTCGCCCAGCTCCCCCAGCACTCTATACGTCAAATCTGCGACCCCCGCCGACGTCCCCCCGCTGATTAAGACAACGTCCGTCTCCGAGAGAGCGCGGGTGATCGCCTCTCTGTAGCTAGCCTCCTCGTCTCTCACTATGCCGTACAGCACCGGCACCCCTCCGGCCTCCGCCACGGCGGCGGCGAGGGAGTAGCTATTGACGTCGTACAGCTTGCCAGGGCCGAGCTCCGACCCCGGCGGCTCCAGCTCGTTGCCCGTAGAAATTATGCCAACCCTAGGCCTCTTCACCACGGGCACCCGCCTAATCCCCAGCGCCGCCAGCACGCCCACCTCCCTAGCGGTGAGCCTGGCGCACCTCCTTAACACCACCTCACCCGCCGATATGTCAGACCCAGCACTCATTACATTCTCCCCCGGGGCCGCGGAGCGGAATATCCTCACCACGCCGCCCCTCTCCTGGGTGTACTCCACCATAACCACCGCGTTGGCCCCCCTAGGCAGAGGCGCCCCCGTGGCCACCTCATACGCCTCGCCACCCCTGACCTCGCCCTCCGGCCAGCCCCCCGCGTCCACCCTCCCGACCAGCTTTAAATCCACCGGCGTCAGCTCAGAGGCGCCGTATGTGGACTCCGCCACCACCGCGTAGCCGTCTACAGTAGAGCGGTCAAACGGCGGGACGTCCACCGGCGCCACGACGTCGCGTGCCAGGACTCTGCCATAGGCCTGGGATATGTCCACCTCCTCTTCGCCAAGCGGCTTAGCGAATTTGTACAGCACCTCAGAAGCCTGTTCCAGAGTCACCAAGTCGTGGAAAATAACCCTTTTCGTCATTACCTAACAGCGTTGCCAAGCTCCCTCTCAAACAAAGCCACGAGGCCGTCCTCCAGATACCGCCTCACCTTCTCCTCCACGGACGGCGGGATTTTCTCAAAAGCCGCGCCTTTGCAATCCACATAGGCAAACTTCACAGCGACTTGGAAGCCCTCCTCTCTAAACTTCATCTTCAGGAAGCCGAACAGCCAGTCCTCACCGACTCTCAGCCTAATAATCCTAACCCCCCTCCTCAACCCCCCCAGCCTCCCTAAGGCCTTCCTCTTCGCAATCTTCTCCGCCGTCTGTTCATCTACACAAGACATGGCTATATACACTTAAAGGTTTTAAAAACTGTCCCAGAGAGTGAAGAGAGTCCCCGTTTCCGAAAGGTGACGAATTCACGTACCGGCGGAAAAGTTTTTAATCCGGTTCTCAAAACCGGGTCATGATCCCCCTCTTCGACCCAGTGGCGCTGGGTCTATACGTACTGGGGTACATCGCCATGTTTATAGTGGCCGCCACCGTGGCGCCTAAGCTCGCCAGCTCCGTATCCGGCCGCCTAACTCTATTCGGCGCCATGGCGCTGACAGCTGTCCTAATTATCCTCACCACAGCCTTCGTAATCTACCTGATCGCGATAGTGGCCTTGCCGAGCCTAGGCGCCTATGGCGTAGGCTTCTTCATGGGCCTCATATTCTTCGTCCTTCTTATGAACTTGTTGACGTATCTGGCGTCGCCCTTTATGATAAACGCCGCCTACGGCGCGAGGCCAGATCCCCGCCTCCAGCAGATAGTTGACGAGGTGGCGACGAGGCTCGGCGCGCCGTTTAAAATAAAGGCCGTGATGGTTGACGGCCCCCCAAACGCCTTCGCCTACGGCAACTTCCTATCGGGCAGACACGTGGCGGTGACTAGCAGCATGCTGGCCATCACCGACAGGAGGGAGCTGGAGGCCGTCATCGGACACGAAATCGGCCACCACCTACACAGAGACAACGCGATTATGCTCCTCTTCGGCGTCCTGCCGTCAATCCTCTACTACCTAGGCGTCACCTCTGTACGCATGGCGATGGCCTCCTCAGGCAGTAGGAACAACAACGCGGCCGCCCTCGCCGCCGTCGGGGTTCTGGCCGTCGTCGTGTCCTTCCTGGTGCAGTTGCTGGTCCTGGCCTTTAGCAGGTTGAGGGAGTACTACGCAGACACCGCAGGCGCCAAGGCGGCGGGTAAGGAGGCTATGCAGTTCGCCCTCGCCAAGATCCACAAGTTCTACTTCTCCAACCCGGAGGCCCACGAGGCGGTGAGGGGCGAGAAGTTTAGGGCGTTGTTTATCTACGCCCTGGTAAACGCCGTGGCGAACCCATTTGTGACGGTGACTAGATCCGACGTAGAGGCGATAAAGAGGTCTAGCTACTCCGTTTTTGAGGAGGTTTTCGCAACCCACCCGCCAATCCCGAAGCGGCTCAAGTTCCTAGACGAGCTCCAGCTTTAAAAATACAAACCGCTTTTTCCCTCGTGAGGAAGATTGTTTTAACCCCCACCTACGACAGCTACGGCGACGTGGAGATCTTGTCTAATTTCCTTGTGGCGCTTGGAGGGGTGTACAACGTGTATAGAGAGGGGAGGAATATAGTTATCGAGCTCGCCGAGGGGCAGTCGCCGGCAGAGGTGGTGAGAACAGTGTTGGATATGGGGCACGAGCTGGCCCTGCCCGTGTACGTCTTCACGGCGAAGAAAGGCCTAGACGACAGAGTGGTGGTTAGGAGGCTGGAGGGGCAACCCTTGATAGTAGCCGCTGAGTACTATCCGCGTTCTGGGAGGGGCGCAGTGGTGGCTGTGCCAGGCGCCTCGAGGGAGGAGGTGGAGGCGGCGCTCAGATCTGCGGTGGACAGCGCCGTGGTGGAGTCGGCCTCGATCCAGCCTATTAGAAAATCTTTCGGTTAAATTGCCTGTTAGGCTTTTAAAAACGGCTGTGGAGGTGCCTATGCCCACTCTATTTATTAAACCTGGGAGGGTTTTCGTGGCTCTGAGGGAGGAGGAGCTGGATCTGGTTGAGGAGGGGTGGGAGCCCGTGGCGAAGTTTAGAAGCCCGTCGCTGGCGCTGAGGGCCGCGCGTTGGTACGCCGACCGTTTTGAATACGTGATGGAGTGGGGCTAGTAGACGAAGGCGAGCCCCCTCTTGATAAATCTCTGCAGAACTACGTAGAGGGCGACGGGCGGTACGGCGTACAGAAGGGCGGCCGCGGCGAAGCGGTTCCACTGGACAGAGTAGACGTTGGACATCAGGGAGTATATCCAGAGTATTAACGTCCTGTTTTCACCAGAGAGAAAGAGGTTGGCTAGTATCAACTCTCCCCACGCGCCGATGAAGGAAAGTATCGCAGACACGGCCAGGGCTGGCGCCATTAAGGGGAGCACCACCCTCGCCAGCAGAGTCCCGACGCCTGCGCCGTCTATCAACGCCGCCTCCTCGGCGGATCTGGGGATGGTGTCTATATAGGTTTTGAGCAACCACGTGTGGTAGGGCACGGCCCCGGCGGCGTAAATCGCCGCGAGCGCCAGGAGGTTGTTTCTAAGCCCGAGGGCGGAGACTATGGCAAATAGAGCTATCAACCCGGCGATCCCCAGCCCCCCGGCCATCTGTGTAAACACCACGTAAAAAGAGAGGAGGGGGTCCCGACCCCTGAATCTGTACCGGCTGAAGGCGTAGGCCCCCGGCAGAGCAAGAGCGATGACCATGGCCACCGTGGAGAGGGACACGACTAGGCTGTTTGCCAGTCCTCTCCAGAACTCGGGCTGTTGCAAAACCCATTGGAATGAGTCTAACGTGGGGACGAAGTCGCCCCCCAGCCTGAAGTAGGGTAGCTTGTTCACCGAGAGGAGAATTATCTGGAGCACTGGGTAGAAAAGCAACAGAGTGGCCACGGCGGCGGCGAGGGTCTGGGCGGCGCTAGCTTTCATACATCCCCCTCATGAGGCCGGTTAGTCTAATCGCCAGGATCATAAACACAGAAATTATGAGAGCCGACGTGGTCAAGACCGCGGCGGCGAGGCCGTATTCCCTGAAGGGGGAGCCAAATGCCCAGTAGAATCCATACGCAAGTACGAAGCGGTCGTAGAGCTGGATAAAGTTCCAGAGGTAGGCAACTAGAAAGAACTGTAGCGACGCGGCGGTTGTCATAACCGTGGCGTATATGAGAGGCCTCTTTATGAGGGGGAGGGTAATTCTCGAAAATATGGTCCATCTACCGGCCCCATCGATGTAGGCGGCCTCGTAGGCGGCTCTGGGCACGTTCGCCAAGGCGCCTATCACCACGGTCATTATAAAGGGGTAGGCGAGCCACGCCTCTATTACCACCATGGCCGCGTATGCGTAGTCCTTGTTTACAAACCAGTCGGGCGGCTTAGACACGCCGAGGTAGTAGAGCCACTGGTTGACGACGCCGTAGGTTGGGTCGAAGACGTACCGCCAAGCCACCACGGAGAGGATAAGGGGCAGGGCCCAGGGCACTATTAACAAGGCGCGCATTAAGGACCTCCCCAACACCTTGTCGGAGGACATAAGCAACCCCACAAAAGTGCCCAGAGCAACCTTAGCCGGGACGGAGAGGATAACGAAGACCAGCGTCCACAAGACAGCCCCCAGGAAGCCGGCAGAGGCGGGGCCGGCGAATATCGAGGCGTAGTTCGACAGACCCACGTAGTCGGGTGGCTGCCTTGCCTGTCTCAGCTCCTCAGGCGCCCAGGGGGGCGGCGGGGGGAAGTTTCTGATGTTCGCATTCGTAAAGGAAATGTAGATGGAGTATATAATGGGCCATATATTGAAGAAGAGGAAAAGGAGGAGGCCCGGTATTATTAACAACTGTGGCCTCATTTAACAGAGGCCTCTCGCGCAGAGATCTTTCGCCGCGTCGTTAACCGCCTGCTGAATAGACTTCTGGTCGGAGACAATGGCGTTTTGGATTACCAAATCCACAGCTCCCCACACTGGTTGCATCTTTGGCGACACGGGCATGAGGTACACGTTCTTCACCGCCTCGTAGAAGCCCTGCACTATGGGATCCTGCACCTGTACGTCTTTTAGCACCGGGACGTAGCCCAGCTTATCAACGAGAATCTTGGCCACCTGCGGATCTGAGGTGGCCCACTTCATGAAGTCTATGGCCTCCCTAGACGCGTAGATTGTGACGTAGAACATCTTCAACCCTCCGTAGGGCCTCGGGACGTAGGTGCTGTTTACGGGGGGTAGCGGCGCCACAAATATGTCAAGCCCTTTCTGCTTCACCGCGCCGATGCTCCACGGCCCGTTTACCATACACGGCGCCTGGCCGCTGAGGAATAGACTCACCTGTGTGTTGTAGTCGGTGGGGTTGGGCCCTACGTAGGGCATGATGTACGTCTTGAAGAATACGAACCCGGCGATAGACATGGGATTTGTCAGACCCTGTTTTTCTGTCTTGTCGTCGAAGTAGTAGCCGCCAGCGCCGTGTATCCACGCAGAGATAAAGTAGGGATTTACAACGTACGCTATGCCGTAGCTCTGAGGCGGCTTGTTGTACTGCTGCATTATCTTCAACAAGTCGGAGAAGGTTTTGGGAGGATCTGCCACCATCTTCTTGTTGCATATCAACGCCACGGTCTCCGCAGTGAACGGGAGGCCGTAGATGTGTCCCTTGTACTGCGGCATCGACAAGGCGAATTTCGGCAAGACGTCAGCGACCTCGTTATCCACCGGCTTCAACACGCCGGCCTCCACCATCAGCCCAATCCAGTCATGGGCCCATATGAACAAGTCGAACTTCTCACCCGTCGATATGGCAGCTAGAACCGCCGTCTGGAGATCAGGAGCCTTGTTTTCAAACACTATCTGGATGTTGGGGTGGCTCTGCATATACATCGCCGCAATTTGTTTAAACACCGACTCCTCCTCTGGATTAAGCGCGTGCCAAATCCTCACCGTGACCTTCTGGGCTGGGGGTTGCGTAGTCGTGGGCGTCTGGGTCGGGGACGGAGCCGTGGTAATTGTAGTGGTTGTGACAGTGGGCGTCGTTGGGCTCGGCGTCGCTGTTGGCGTCTGGGTCGTGGTGGTTGTGGTAGGCGGTTGCTGAGTGGCTGTCGGCGTGGTCTGGGGGGATGGGGAAGGCGTTGTAGACGGGGTGGTGGTTGTGATCTGGGGTTGTGAGGCTATGTAGCCAAGAGCCGCGGCGATTATGATAACAACTGCCGCTAGACCTATTAGGAGGTTTCTGTTCATATCTAAATAGATAATTGTAGTTTTTATAGATTATCTGCGTCTTAGTAAAATCCCAGCAACGACGCCAGCGGCCAGGGCTACGGCCGCCATAGCTAGTGAAGTGGCCCAGTCAACCTCTTTCACAATCTGCCTCTCGGCGCTGGTGACTGTGCTCGCAGCCGTGGTTGTCCGGGTCTCAATCCGCGTCTCAACTGTGGTTGAGACTTCACGTGTTGTCTGCGTGACGGTGACTGTGATGGTCGCCGTCTGTGTCTCCGGCGGCTTAGACGCGGAGACGTATGTACACACCACTGCCGGCTTACCTACGTAAGTCCCGTTTGGCAACCTGGCGACTTTGTACGACGTCAGTGCCTTGATCTGCTGGTCGGCCGTGTCCGCCAGCAGGTCGAAAACTCTGGGCGCCACGCCGGCCAGCACGGCGGCTGGGTCGGCGCCCCCCGCCGTCCACTCGTCGGCTAATACGCCGAAGTTTCTAATGTTGTCGGGGCCGTAGCCGTCCCACGAGGTGAGAAAAACTGTGAATTTCCAGTCTCTACCGAAGTCGCCGACGTATTTCTTCGGCACGTCTGCCACAACGGTGTTGTTAGGCCCAGGTTTGATGGACATGGCGTCGTCTATGTAGGTGCCGTCGGGGTATACTATTCTATTCCCCCCGCTCCACCCCGGCCCTATTAACAGCGCCACGTCCCAAGCCGCCTCTCTACACAGCGCCACTCTGAGGCCCAGTGTGTCGTTTCTCTCGCCGCGGCCCTTGTTTATGTAGACGTGGAAGAACTGTAGCGAGAAGCCCGAGGGCCCGCCCCAGGGGTTGCCCCCCAGCTCCCTCACGCCGAATACAAACCTCAGCTTGTCCCCCATGTCGTACACTGCGAACTCCGTTAAGTCGAAGACGCCGGGCTTAAACACTGGGTTCTTGGGGTACTGGTAGCGCCCCGTGCCGAAGTCGTCGCCCACGGGGTCCCGCGCCTTTATGAGCAGTTGTTGCGCCGCCTGGGCCTCGGGGACGCCCAGGAGGTACACCAGCCCCCCGTGCTCTACGTAGAGCCTGCCGCCGGGCTTTACGCCGATGAGACTTATCTGAGCCGCGCGGCCCACGGGGTAGAACCTCCCCCCGTCTGAGAGGTACACAGAGCCCGTGCAGGTGTCCACAGCCATGTCCGCCACGATGTCCAGAGGCTCGCCGCGGAGGCCCCTCACAGCGCCTCTATAGATGTAGGGAGATCTAGGCACGTCGGGGTTGGAGATGTAAAACACGCCGCATGGCCCCCCCTCCACCCATATATGCGTCGTGTTTACATATACCGTGGCTCCCTGATACGTCACAACTTTCCCCTCCCCCCTAGCCACGAGCTTATCCTCCCGGGGAGTGCCGGCGGGGTAGGCGGAAGACAGAAGGTAAGGCGGGGGCTGTAGCCCGGCGCGCTGGTAGTACGCCTTCAGCGCCGACTTAGCCACGGGGTCGAAGGTGATGGGGGACCCCATGTCGTTGCCGTACCAAAACGGCCAGTCGCTGGCCTCGGCAACGAGGAGTGGGAAGAGCACAGACCACGTGCGATTTATCCCAACGTCTTCACGCGCCTTTTTAACCCACATCCACCAGACGTTTTCGTCTGGGTCGCCAATCCACACCGCGAGACTACCCCCTCCCGACCACGAGCCCTCCGCTATCCTGCCCTTAACGCTTCGCGTCGGTAAGTCGCGTATTGATTTATAGAACGAGAGGTCGAACCCAAGGTCGAAGTATTTAAACTCCTTGAGGGGGAGCTCCACCGCCTTGTCCGCACACGCCTTTACAAAGTCACTTGGCTTCCATATCTTAACAGTGCCGTTTTTCTCCAGCTGAGACAAGCCTCTGAAGAAGTGTATAAGGAAGTCGTCTCCGAAGTTGGGGTAGTTCTCCCAGGGGTTCTCCCCGTCAAGGGCCACGACCACCACGGAGCAGTCCCCCCTGGGGACTCGCCTCAGGTAGTTGACAAAATCAGCCAAGGCGGCCTCCGGCGTAAGCGACGAGTATCTAAAGCCTAGGTTGTCTGACAGCGTCTTGTCTCTAATGAATATGTAGAGGCGGTGTCCGCCGTAGTCCGCGTAGTATAGGCCAAAGTGGCTCGCGCCGGGCCACGTCGCCCTCAAGACGTCCTCGTCTGTCACAGTCCACGTGTAGCCAGACTCGGCGAATAGCCTCAACACCTCGTCATTGACGGCTTGCTCCGGCGGCCAGACGCCGAGCGGCTTAACCCCGAGATACCTCTGGAATAGCCCGTTGCTGAGGGTTATGTGTATCTTCAAGTCGTCGTGGGCTCCCATGTCGGCTAGCAACGGCATGAGAGGATGGGAGTAGGGCACCGACACGAGCTCGACGGCGCCCCGCCGCGCCAGCTCTCTGTACAGAGGAAGCACCTGCCTTATGAGCTGTGTATGTACCTCGAGGACTTTTTTAAGGTCGTCGCGTGTATATGAGGTTTTGTTCCTCATAGCCCATATGTCGGGATACCTCCTCGCTATGCTGGGGTCTATCCACAGGAGGTTAAACAACGTGGCGAGATCTAGAAGGTCTTGGTCGCTGAATTTCGAGACGACGCAGGTTACGTTTCCCGGGGGGCATTTGCTAAAGGCGTCGTTTCTCATCCCAAGCAACACGACGTACCGCGGATGGCTGTAGAGAATATTCTGCCAATTGATGTCGAAGAAGCCGCCTGGCACCTTCAGCATCGCGTACTTCTCCTCCGGAGTCAAGGGCTCCCCGCTGGCTAGTTTTTCAGATATGCGGTATCTAAAATCTGTATATGTGCCGTTGGCGTACCAATTCAACTGCTCTATCAAGCTACCCGACAAGGTGAAGGCGACGGGGACCCCACTTTCGTTTATCAACATGGGGACCTTTAGATAGTTGCCAACAGCGTGCATCCTAACCCACGGCAGTATAAGTTCGTTTCTGTCAAAATCTATATACCAGGGCTGGTGGTTGTGGAAGATGAAGACGAGGTTTACGGGCTGGGCGGATAGCAGTAGGGCCAAAAAGAGGATGTAGAAAACCCTCCTCATACATCTCTCTATCTACATCTTTATATACGTGGAGTACCTATGCCAGATGGCGGTGCTTGTCGTCTTCGCGGGCGGCCGCTCTGTTAGATTTGGACGGGATAAGTGCACCCACCGCGTGGGAGGGAAGCGGCTGATCGACTACGTGATAGAGGCTGGTTTGGGCGTGGCTAGGCGCGTTGTGATTGCGGCGGGGCACAACGCCGCGCTGTACCAAGGCGAGGAGGTGCTTCTAGACAGCCAGCGCTTCTCGGGGCCGCTTGCGGCGGTGGACGCCGCGGCAAACTCCATAGACGATGTACTGCTGTTCGCGCCATGCGACGCCCCGTATCTAAAGGCTATGGTGTTTGAAGCCCTCCTAGACGCCGAGGCTCCGCTAGCCGCTTGGGTTTTCCCCAACGGGAGGGTGGAGTCGACAATTTTCAAAGCTCAGCCAGCTCCGGCGAGGGGCGCGCTCGATTTCCTAAGCCGTTTTAGGAGGGGCAGAGTTGACGACTTGTTTAGAATTGTCCCGACCGCGTTCCTCTCAATGGAGAGGCGCGGCGTAGATCCAAGCTGGTTTATCAACATAAACAGACCCGGCGACTTGGAAAGGAGATTTGTAGAAATTAGGCAGAGGATCTTCGTCGAGGACTATGTGCTTCGCTGGCCCCAGCCTCCGCTTGTGAAGTGGCTGGAGGCGGGGGACGTGGGGGCGCTGAGAGAAGAGTTTTTGAAGTATGTAGAGGCCGGTCTTCTCTCGATGGCGGCGCATGTGGCGAAGGACCTCGCCGCCACGGCGAGGAGCTACGGCGTGCTCGCCGAGGCTATATACGACGCCGTTGATATAGATAAGGCGCGCTAGGAGTAGACAGTAACTTTTAACGTACTTAGAGGATAATTGTAAGCTGTATTACCGCGGCTTTTTATACCTGTATACGTACACGTACATGTACCGGGTCTATCTAAACCCCAAAGAGGAGAGGGTCCTCGTCTCAAAAATCAAGGTTGTGGGAGAGGGGTGGGTGCTGATCGCCAAACACACAAGCTGGGAAAAGGCCTATAGAAAAGCTGTGTACATAGCCAACAAACTCGACTATATACTGGAGTGGTTTCTAGAAGATCAAGTAGAGCACGCGCTTCAAGTTTTTAAAAACTAGACAGCTCCCCCAGCGTGAGGGCGGCCTTAGTCTTATCGTTGCTGGCTTTTCTAGCTCTATCGGCCACGCCCTACGTCGACCGCGCCGTGGTTTCGCTAAAACAGTGCCTCTGCATGGCGCCTCAGTGGCTGTACCTAGACGTGTGGATTCACGTAGAGGCAGGTGGAGGCGCGCCCGCCGAGGGGGTGCTGTACTGGTTTGACAACGGGTGGAGGGGGTACTGCCGCCTGGGCCGCGGGGTGGATATCTACAACACATGTTCCATCCCATACACGTCCCGGGGCATCGCCATCGCGCTTGTTCAAGACGGGCGGGAAGTCGACAGAATAGAGATCTGGGGCGTCAAGGTGGAAAACGCCACCTGCACGGCGGCCCCCGCGCTGAATATACTCAACAGAACCACCTCCTCCTCGCCGCCGCTTGCCGTGGTCACGCTTAGATCTACCATGCTCAGCTCTGTAGGCGCCGTATTTCAAAGCCTGAACTATACAGCCACCAGATTGATTTCGGTAAGGGGGCTCAACCCGTGCGACGACTATGTAATAAAGCTCTTTTTCTACATGCAAGAGGCCTCTCCATGGCGGATACACCTCGCCGGAAACATCTCATCCCCGCCCGTCACAGTGACGAAGACCGTGACAGCGACACGCACAGAGACTGAGATCGTTACCTCAACAGTAACAACCACCGTCACCCAAAGAGAAACCGCTAGGGAAACTGTTACAAGAGTTGAAACTGTCACCTTGACGCGGACCTACACCATGACCGAGCTGAGCGTTGTCCGGGAAATCGACCCGAGGAGCGTGGGCCCTGGCGTTTCTGGGGGTGGTTTTTCTAGGCATTGCCTTGATAGTTTTTATAATTGGTGGCAGAAGGAGGTGATGTATAGGAGGTTCTCCGAGCGGCGGATACTGACGCCCGGCCCCACCGAGTTGCCCCAGAGCGTAAAAGCCGCCTTGGTTAGAGAAACCACAAACCCCGACCTGGACCCCAGATTTTTCCAGGAGTATAGGGAGGTGGTGGAGATGCTGAGGCCTCTCCTCGGGGCGTGGCGCTCCCGTGTATATGTGTGGGTGGGGGAGGCGATGCTCGGCCTCGAGGCAGCTGTGGCCAACGCCGTGAGGCCAGGAGCCAAGGTGCTGGTGGTGGACAACGGCGTCTACGGCGCGGGGTTCGCCGACCTCGTACGGATGTACGGCGGCGTGCCCGTAACGCCGGGGTTTAACTGGAGGAGGGGCGCCGACCCGGCCGCCGTCGAGAGGGTTTTGGAGAGGGAGAGGGATGTGGAGGTTGTGACTCTGGTCCACTGCGACACGCCCTCCACCGTGTACAACGATCTGAGGGAGATCGCCAAGGCGGTGTCGAGCCACGGCGCCCTGCTCATAGTCGACGCGGTGTCCTCCATTGCGGCCGACGAGATAAAGATGGACGAGTGGGGCGTGGACGTGCTTATCGGCGGCTCTCAGAAGGCTCTCAACGCGCCGCCTGGGCTCACCATACTGGCGGTGAGCAAGAAGGCGTTTGAGAAGGCCGGGGATGTTGGCCGCCAGTCCTTCTACATGAGCTACCGCGTCTGGGACGACTGGCTTGAAAAAGGCGGCTTCCCCTACACCATGTCAGACGTGTTGCTGTACGCGCTGAGGGAGAGCCTCCGCAGGATACACGAGGAGGGGCTGGCCTCTGTCTACCAGCGCCACAAAGCCGCCAGAGAGGCGGCTAGAAGGGGGGTGGAGGCGCTTGGCTTGGAGCCCTATGTGGAGCGTGTAGAGTGCAACTGCCCGACGGCCACGGCCTTCAAGACGCCGGTGCCCGCCCCCCGCCTCCGTAGACATATATGGGAGAAATACGGCGTCCTCCTCGCCGGGAGCTGGGGCCCGCTAGAGGGCGACGTGATGCGCATAGGCCACATGGGCATCCAGGCCTCGGCTGACCAGGTGGCGACGGCCGTGGCGGTGCTAGGCGCCGCGTTGCTGGATATGGGCATCGCCGCCAACGTGGGAAAGGCCGTGGAGACTGTGCTAGACGCCTTTAAGTAATGGAGAGATTCGCCGGCGTACATCTGAAGTGGTATCAGAGACATATTTCACACATGGCATCTGCGCTGGAGGCGGCTGAAGACGGCGATGGAAGATCCGCGTGTTACCACGCCTACCAGGCGGTGACGGCCCTGCTAAGCGGCATACTGGGCCTAGACCCAGATACGCCGGGAGCTGTCATGAAGACTCTAAAGTCTCTATTATTGAAAGTCTCAGAGGAGGTTCCACAAGACGTCGAGAAGTGCGCAGACAGACTTGAAAAGGGGTACTTCGGCGAAGAGTCTGCATGTGTAGAATGCGCCGAGGCGATTACAGACTACCTACATCAATTTCTCAACCTACCCCACAATACATAACCGCCGCTGGGGGTTGGCCCCAGGCAACCATAAACCCCTCGCAACCTAAGCCGACAGCCGAAACCCCGGAGATGTATAAGACCCCAGGCGCTGGAGGTGTCGACTACCCTAGATCCATCCTCTTGTTTTCATGGTTTTGTATATTCTCTCTAGGGCTGTGACTATCGCTGCGTCTCTCATAGTCCACTGCTTCTCTCTCTCCCACCTCTGGTATACCCGGTTGAAGTTGGTAGTCATTATAGACTCCAGCCTGCGCCTAGTCTCCTCCTCATCCCATATATACCACTGGAGATTCTCCACCCACTCCAAGTAGGACATCACCACCCCACCGGCGTTTGCAAGGATGTCTGGCACCACCAAGACACCACGCTGATACAAAACCCGCTCAGCCTCCGGCGTAGTAGGGCCATTAGCCCCCTCCACCACAACCCTAGCTCTAACACCACCCACATTATCCCCACGAATAACATTCTCAATAGCAGCAGGAATAAGCACGTCGACTTCTAGGGAGAAGATGGCGTCTGGGTTACGTATATGTTCCGCGCCGTCTTTTGCCACAAACGTCTCGAGCAACGAGGGGCCGCTTAGGCCTCTATTCTCCGCGATTATATCCGTATTCAGACCATCTTTTTTATACGCCACGCCATTTATATCGGACACAGCCACCACCTTAGCGCCGAGCTTAGCCACCCAATATGCAGTCCACCTCCCCACGTTGCCCAAGCCTTGTATCGCCACCATCTTCCCTTCTAGCTGCCCCCATTGCTTCTTTGCCATCTCTCTTGTCACCACAGCCACACCAAAGCCTGTGGCGTATTCTCTTACTGGGTTTCCCCAGAGCTCTGGGGGTTTGGAGGTGAATACCCCCGGTACGTTGTAGCCCTTTAGTTTGGAGTATTCGTCTACCATCCATGCCATTATCTGGGCGTTTGTCCCCACGTCTGGGGCTGGGATGTCAACCACGTCGCCTATCAGCGGGGCTATGGCTCTGGCGTAGCCTCTCGACAGCTCTTCAAGCTCCCGCTGGGAGAGCTTCTTGGGGTCAACTCTAACAGCCCCCTTAGCCCCGCCGTAGGGAAGACCCGCGAGGCTGTTTTTAAGCGTCATCAAAACAGCCAAAGCCACGTCGTCGGCAAGAGTAACCTCAGGATGAAAACGAACACCACCCTTAAAAGGACCAAGAACATCACAATGCTGAACACGATAACCCTCGAAGTACTGGATCTTTCCATTATCCATCTTTACGGGGATGTTGACGATAAGGATGCGCTTAGGTTTAGAAAGAGCTTCGTAAAACTCCACAGGCAGACCCCCCAGCTCCACGCCGCGTTTTATCATATATAAGGTGTTTTCTAGAAAAGCCGTTGTTATATAAGCACCGCCAGTGTGGCTCATCAAGAGTCACTTTTTCTCAATTTAAAAATTTTAATTTACATAAAAAGAATGTAGAACTATATATCCGGCGTGGCCCACACCGGGGGCGTGAATTTAATAACAGCTCCATGTAGCTACGTGGCGTTGTATCTAGGCGTTGACGTCGGGGCCACGTGGACTAGAGCCGTTCTTGTAGACACTAATGCCCGTGTATTAAATAGAATAAAGATAAAGACGGGCGTCAACCCGCTCGCCGATGTGGCCGCGGCGGTGGAAAACTGGGAGTTTGACAGTATAGGAGTAGGGTCAATAGGCCCGATGGATCTCAGAAGCGGCTGGGTGGTTAATTCGCCTAATTCGCCCTCTAGGCAGTTCCCACTCGTAGATCCGCTGAAGAGACTTGGAAAACCCGTAGTGGTTGCTAACGACTGCGTCGCCGCGGTGTGGGGAGAATACGTCTTTAGACACCGTGTAGATAACCTAGTCTACATAACACTGTCAACCGGCGTGGGGATAGGGGCGATCGTCAACGGCACGCTACTACTAGGCAAGGACGGAAATGCACACGAGCTGGGACACGCAGTTATCGATTTCCGCCAGGGACGGCCATGCGGCTGCGGTGGAGTCGGACACTTCGAGGCGTACGTGGGAGGCGCCAACATGCCCAGGTGGTTTCACGAGGTGACGGGAGAGGGTCCGGCTGAGCCGGCAGAGATATTTAGACGGCACAGAGAGGGGGATCCAAAGGCGAGGCAGTTCGTCGACATGTGGCTCGAGGCACTCGCCGCAGGCGTGGCCACCGTGGTGGCCGCATACGACCCAGAGCTGTTGCTAATGGGGGGCTCAATAGCGCTGAACAACTGGGACCTCATATCACAAGAGTTGCCAAGACGGCTTAGGAAATACCTAGGGGTGAGGCCGCCTGAGATAAAACAAGCCTCTTTCGGCGACGACGAAGTGGCCATCGGCGCCGCCGCGCTCGCCTACAAGATACCAGACAGCTTGAGGAAGTTTGGATACCCTAGATAGAAAAATTTAAATCTGGCCAGAAGCGGGTGCGTAGTATGGTGAGGCGCTTTAAACGCGCTGTTAAGTACAGGAGGGGCTCGCGCACCCACGGCTGGGGCAGAGTGGGGCAACACAGAAAAAGCGGAGGCTCGGGAGGCAAGGGCATGGTGGGGTTCCATAAACACAAGTGGTCTCTCGTCATGAAATACGGCGAGAGCGGCACCGGCTGGCCTTTCTACGGCAAACACGGATTTAAACAGCCTCTCCCCATCTCAATCCAGTGGAGGCCTATAAACGTCGGCACGCTGTCTGAGATAATTAGAGAGATGAAACAAAGCGGGAAGGCCGTGGAGGAGGGAGGCCGGTATGTCGTAAACCTCCTCGATCTGGGTTACAACAAGCTCCTCGGAGGCGGCTCGATAGATATACCGGTGATTGTATACACCCCAGTGGCCAGTAGATTAGCTGTGGAAAAGATTGAAAAGGCTGGCGGAGAAGTTAGGATTCTATCCGCCATACACAGGTGATGGATTTACTAACTCTCCTACCGACCGTCTCCAGACCGCCCCGCCGCCTCCCACTCTCCAGAAGACTATTCTGGACGGCCGTCGTAGCCGCCGTCTACATCTTGATGACTATCACCCCGCTTTATGGAATACAACATCAAACTAGACAAGGCTCCCAGCCGGCGCAGGAGTTGCTCTCGATAATTTTCGGAACTGCCTACGGCACCTTAGCGCACCTAGGTATCGGCCCAATAGTCATCGCCGGCATTTTGCTAGAGGTATTCGCCTTCTCCGGCTTATTAAACCTCGACTTGAATAAACGTGAAGATAGGTTAAAATTCACCCTGTTGCTAAAGTGGGTAGCCCTCGGCATAGCCGCCGTGGAGGCAACCGCGTACGTGCTAGGCGGCCAGTTCAACGTAACGGGGCCTCTCGGCGGCCTCCTCGTAATACTCCAGCTTCTAATCGCAACAGTGATTATCATGCTACTAGACGACTTGATGTCAAAGGGCTGGGGCATAGGTAGCGCCATTAGTCTAATTATTTTCCTCGGCGTCTCGAGACAGATATTCCTCAGCCTCTTCTCTTGGGACGTGGCTAAGGATAACACCGGCCAACTCCATTTAGTTGGCCTAATACCGGCGCTGGGCGTTGCGCTGTACGACTTATTCACCACGGGCAACGCGGCAGGCATCCTGAGCCTCATAGACCGGCGGGTAATTCTAGAAGGCCAGACGTCACCAACGACCCTCCCAGATCTTATCGGACTATTCACAACGCTTCTCCTCGGTTACATAATTCTCTACTTGGAAATGATGAAGGTTAATATCCCAGTCACCGCCGGGCAGTATAGAGGTATTAAGTTCACCATACCACTCAGATTCGTATACGTCTCGGTTCTCCCCATTATATTCACCACCTACTCGCTACTTCTAGTGGGGCAACTACTACTCCCCTTCTACGAGACCAGCCCAGTAATTGCGGAGATCGTGCGGGTAATATTCCCGCCGTTGAGGTATTTCTACGACGTACCGGCTTTAGTTCTGCACTACATAATCTACGTGGCACTTGCCACCGTCTTTGCCTGGATCTGGGTGAGTTTGGCAGGCCTCAGCGCTGAGGACCAGGCGAGGCAGTTTGCCCAGTCGCAACTACACGTACCAGGTTTCAGACAGAGCGAGAAGATACTTGCGAAGATACTGGAGAGGCCTATAAACGCCCTCACGATAATCAGCGGGTTTATAGCCGGCTCATTCGCCGCACTCGGAAACATACTGGGGGTGTGGGGAGGCGGAGCCGGACTCATACTCCTTGTAGAAATCGCACTGCAGTACTACGCGCTTGTCATGCGCGAACAGATGCTAGACATGTACCCCGGCCTAAAACAGGTACTGGGCCAGTAAGCTTATTAACCAGGGTTTTTACACAACCCCCATGGGCGGCAGACAGAGAACCTCTCTATTCATGACAAGCGAAGAAGAGGCGAAGAAACTCGGCATAGAAACAGCCGAGGAGGAGAAAAAGAAGAAGGAGAAAAAAGAGGAGAAGACTCAGAAAAAGAAGTAGGTGTTTTCAATTGCAATCCCCCACGACTTTCTCTCAGAGGCGCCAGACGAGGCTAGTAAAGTCAGGAAACTCGGCTACTTGGCCAGGGCCGCCGCTATTTTTAGAGTTGAGTATGTAGTGATCTACCACTACGGCAGACCCCTAGCCGAGGATATAGACCTAGCCAAGACAGTTCTTGAATACCTGGTAACCCCCCCGTATCTAAGAAAAAAGGTATTCAAAATCGACCGCAGGCTGAGGCTCGCCGGCTTGTTGCCTCCGCTTAAAATCCCCAGCCACCGGGCGCCAAGTGAGCCAAGGGTGGGGGAAGTGCGCGAGGGTATAGTAGAGCGCTGGGACGGGTACTACTCACTTGTGTACATAGGCGCGGAGAAGTACGCCAAGGTGCCGAAGCCCTACCCCATAGGCACCCGGCTCTATGTGAAGATTGAGGCGCCCACCACGCGGCGGGACACCTACCGCGCCTCTGTATACAGAGGCCCGCCCCCCTACTACCCAGGCTACAGAGTGGAGGTGAGGCCAGTGCAGAGCCTAGCAGAGGGATTTGACACGCTAATTTTGACAGGAAGAGAGGGCAAGTCCATATGCGAGGTTAAGTCAAAGATAGGAAAGAAGACGCTGGCGGTGTTCGGTAGCCCCCGGAAGGGGGTAGACGAAATTATGGAAGAGACAGGCGTAAAGCTCGCGGGGGAGTTTATAAACTTCGCACCTGGGCAGGGTGTTGAGACTATAAGGACGGAGGAGGCTGTTTTCATCGTATTGGCGATTTTGAACTACCTTGTGAAATGCGGATAGGGGCTATAATACCGAGAAGCCTTCGAGCTTTACACCTTTCTCGATGTTTTTATGAGGCCACACCTTTACATTTCTAAGGGCTGCTCCGGCGCCCACCACCGCGTCGTCTGCAACTACCGCGTCTTCAATAACCGCCCCATCTCCGATGTAGACGTGGCGGCCGATAATCGACCTCCTTATAACCACGCCTTTTCCAACATGGGAGCGGTCCATTATGACCGAGTCCTCGACGATGCTGTCCTCTCCTATAACCACGTAGTTGTCTACGACCGAGTCCCTCAAGTAGGTATTAATCCCTACCTGGACGTGCCTCCCCAGCAACACGTTGCCCTCCGCCTTTATCACGCCGCTTTTCACATCCTCAGCAATCTTACTTTTCAACGCCTTTGACTGCTCGCTTGTACCCTGGGCGTAGACCGAGGGGGCTATCTCCTCGGCCTCCAGGTCTGCCGGCGTCAAGACTTTTAGTAAATGCTTCACAGCTTTTAGATAGCGCTGAGGCGTCCCTACGTCGAACCAGTAGCCCTGGGTTAAATAGCCGTAGACGGGCAGACCTGTCTCAATCACAGTGGGGATGACGTCCCCCCCGAAGTCCAGCCTCCCTTCTGAATACAGCTTCACGCCCACCTCGCCCTTGAAGAAGGCCCTGAAGTCTTCTGAGAGTAGGTAGAGGCCGGTGTTTACCAAGTTACTGGGGGCCTCCTCCCTCCTCTTAGGCTTCTCCACAAATCTGAGGATACGCATCTCCTCGTCGACAGCCGCGACGCCGAACTCGCTTAAGTCGCCCGCCTCCTCCTTGAGGGCTATAGTTATGAAGGATTTCTTAGACTTGTGGAAGTTGTACATCCCCTGCACATCTAGCTGAAAGATGTTATCGCCTTGGAATACCAAAACCGGCTCATTTATGTCGTAGTACTCCAGCGTAGCCAGCACAGCCTCCGCGTTGCCCCGCGTCTCTACCCGGGGCATATACCTCACCCTCACGTCAACCCCGTACTTGGCGCTAAACCACTTCCCCTCCTGGAAGTAGTCGTATATATCACGGTAGTTGTAGTACCCCCTCACCCCGAAGTAAAACTCCCTAACGCCCTGGCGGGCCAGGTGTAGTATAGACATCTCCACCAGCGGCCTGTTCAAGAAGCGTACCATCGCCTTAGACGTCTCCACTGTGAGAGGTCTCAGCCTAACAGCCTCTCCCCCCACTGGAATAATAGCTATTCTAACCATGTAATTGATTAACCATATTATTAAATCTTAATACTCCAGCCTATCCACTGACGGCTCTGTAGTATGCAAATTTCCTAGCCTTCTCATAACACTGCTCCAGCATCTCCACGGTGTTCCTAAGTCTAAACCTCTCGTCCACGTACCGCGACACCGCGGCGCGGCTAGGCGGCCTTAGCCTGCCCGTGGCCAAGGCCTCCATGGCCCTACCCAGCCCCTCCACGTCCTCAGGCTCCACCAGCACTCCATAGCCGTCGACAACCTCCGGCAAGCCGCCGACCTTCGTGGCGACCACAGGCGTCCCCAGGGCCATGGCCTCTATGGCGGAAATTCCGAAGGGCTCCCAGCGCGACGGCATCACCACCGCCCTAGCCACGTAGTGCAGAGCCTTGTACAGCCTGGTGCCGACCCTGGCGAAGCTCAGAGCCGCCCTGCCCCGCCTCTCCCAGACAAGCCTCTTCACATACTCCTCGTACCCCCACTCCCCCGCAGAGATGCCGAGTATCAAAAGCCGGGCGCTGGGGGCGTAGTCAAGAGCCCTCACTGCGAGGTCAAGCCCCTTTTGAGACGTCACCCTCCCCACGGCGAGGAAGAGAGACCCCCCTCTATCCAGCCCCCCGACGATCCCCAACCTCTCCACCTCCTCGACGAGGCGCCACGCGTCCCCCTCAGACACGCCCTCTACGTCTTTGAGCGACCAGTCGGTGGAGTTGTACACCACACACGACTTTTCCCTAATCCAGCCGCCGTACTTCCTCAGCAACTCCTCCAGATAGCCGTAGCTGACTGTCGACACGGCGTCCGCCTCCACCACGCCGAACCTCTCCACGCCCCCCCACCCCTCGTCCCACACCGAGCTGTAGTGCTCAAAACGGTGGCAACACACCCGCCACACTGGGTGCGGCCTGTCGGCCAGCCCTGCCCACTCGGCGTAGTGCCACGGGAAGGAATACCCCCACGACAGGTGGATGGTAAAGAGGAGGGGCACGGCGACGCCCCTCCTCTCCCCTATGTCCTTCACGGCGACGCCCGCTAGCACGGTGGGCCAGTCATTGACGTGGACCAGGTCGGGGAGGCCGAACCTCTCCACGAAAGCCGCCACTCCTCGCGCCAGCAACGCCGCCTTCTCCTCGGCTTGTTCGTAGACGCCCCACCTGTCGAATGCGTGGCCAGTGGCGTAGTCAAACCCCTTGAACATAACCACCTTCACCCCGTCGACAAACGCCATCTCGGCCCCCAGGCAGTAGGGGTACACCCCGCCGTCTAGCCCACGCCTCTCTCCACAAGCCCTAAAGTCCAGGGGGTATAGGTCGAAGCCGCGGCTGGGGTCTAGGTGCCTCCCGTGGCTGGGCATCAGCACAGTCACGTCGTAGCCCCTCGACGCCAGGCCCACTGCGTACTGCCTCACAGCCTCTCCCAGCCCCCCCATCTTGACAAGGCCGCCGTATTCCATAGTTACGATGCACACCCGCCTCACCCGCTCCGGCGCGTACACGTTGCCAACGCAGAACTACAATATAAATCAATCCGACAGTAAAGCGGCGGCCTCCTCGGCCCTGAGCATGAAGACATCGACAAGCCACTTGAACAGGTCCTCCCTGTGCCGCTCTTTGAAGGACTTGTCCATCTGCCTAAGCTCTTTAAGTGAACAGATCCTCACACCTCCCCCGTAGAAGCACCTCTCGTCTGTAAAGACGAGCCTCTCCGCGGCGTCTCTGCTCCATGCCTCTCTTATGTAGAGCAGGAGATAGGACAGCGCGGCCATGTACACGTCATGTGCCTTATACGCCGAGCCGTAGGGGCTGAAGTAGGAATGGACCTCGCCGGCGGGGCCCACCTTCGTGGCCTGGTAGTACAGATGGTCGCTTGTGGAGAGGAGCCTCCACAGCCTCAGCACATCCCCGCCTATGGCCCTGGCGTAGGGGTACAGCCACGTCAATAGGGCAAAGGCGTTTCTCTGCAGTTCGTTCCCCAGCCACGCCGAGAGGTCGCGCTCGTCGGCCCAGCTGATGGTGGCCCACGGAGGCACCTCCAGCACGTCTCTCGGCGTGTTTCTAGAGGCGGCTTCCGAAACCGTCGCGAACCTCAGCCGGGGCCGCCTGGCGATCTCCCGGGGGAGCCACCTTAGAAATTCGTGGATGCCGCTCTCCGGCCAGTGGTGCTCTCCAAACGTCTCGTAGTCCACAGCTATCAAAACCACGTCCCCCGGCGTGGCCTCCAGCCACGCGGCGTATTTATCCGCGGTCAGAGGCCACTGATCCCACCACCTCGCGCCGAACCTGAAGCCGATGTCGTCGCTCAGTCGGTAGTTCCTAACCAAGACGTTGGCCCCGCAACCCCATGACTTGTACAGATAGTTGGGCGACCTCCAGCCCAGCACCCACTCCACCCCCTCTGTGACCACTGTGGAGAAGCCCATCGAGTGGAGGAAGCAGGCCACGTCGTTGTTGTAGATAAACTCGGTGTTCTCAGCGGCGCGGGGCTTATAGCCTATCAACTCCTCTACAGCCTTAACCTGCATCTCCACCTGTTCTCTAAACTCGCCGCGGTCTACAAACCACGCCAAGCTGTGGTAGTAGGTCTGCGCCACGAATTCGGCCACCTCTCTCGACGCCAGCTCCCGGAACAGATCCAGCACGTCCGGCGCCCACCTCCGGAACTGCTCCAAGGCCAAGCCGCTTACGCTGAATGTGACCTTAAAGCCGGGGATCTCCCTCGACGCGTCGATTAGAATCTTAGTAGCTTTTCTATAAACCCTGTCAGACACCCGGCGGAAGATGTGCCCGTCGAGCTCCTCGTAGAAAATCTCCTCCTCCCGAGGCCTTCTGGGGAAAACCCTGTGGAGGTCGGGCCTAAGCCGACGCGGCTGGTGCACCTCAAAGAAAAATACAACGTCCATACAACCCCGGGGACATATGTATTTAAGTTCTCGGCGGCGATCTACGGTGTCCCCCCCCCCCGGCGCATAGACGCCGGATTTTCGCCATGCTAAAGCCAGATGTGGCTCCTCGGCGCCCACCCGCCGCGCGGCGGATCTCTCCACGTGAAAAACCGCCTAGCTATGCCCAGCTTGTTCACTCGCCGTGACGACGGCCGATGGTGGCGAAAGCCGCCTTCATATAGCTTCACGGCGTGGAGGCTAGGCGCCTCGCGGGGGAGGCTCTGCCTCTCCTCATGGGCCTTGGGCGCCTGCTTGAGAAAGTGGAGAACGAGCAACAAATTTATCCAAAAGTGAAAGAGCTAATCAAGATGGCGAGGGCGCGGGTGGAGAGGTTCACCACGGAGGGCAAGAGGCCGAGGGCTAGGCTTATTATCGAGGCGGACGGCGCAAAGGCGGAGTACTCAATACGCCTAGATAAAAACAACACGGTAAGGCTTCACTTCGTCACAACGGACCGCGAGGAGGCCGAGAGGGGGGCGGCGGTGCTGAGGGCTGTCGGCGTCAAGGCAGAGGTGAAGAAGACATATGACAAAAACCACAACCACGACGTGTGGTACATAGTCGCAACCACCAACGCGCTTGCCTCCGAGACCGTGCATGAAGCGGTGAGGAGGGCGGTGGTGGAGTTCCTCGAACTGTGCAGAGAGGCCGGCGCCATCGGAGTGGGGACGTACAGATACCTCGCCACAAAACTCGAGAAGGGCGTGCCGGAGTGGGGCGAGATTAGGTTCTCCGCGGCGCTGACGAAAAGCGGCACCGTGGCTGTGGTGTACCGATCCAAAGATCTTCAGTCCATTAGAGAGGCGGCTAACTCCCTACGGGGGCTGGGGATGAGGGACAGCTGTGAGGGTAAGTGGTGTGTGGTGCACTTCAAGACGAGGGAGCCCGAGGGAGGTAGGCTTGGCTACGTACGCATAACCGTGGACGGACTTAAGTACATAGGGTGGCTGGCCCTCCACGGCGGGGGCGAGGCGAGGGAGAGGGCGCGGTGGCTGAAGGAGATGCTCCTAAAGGAGGCGGGGGCAAAGGGAGGGGGTGTGCGCCGTCGCCTAATGCAGTACTTCCGGAAGGGGGAGCGGTGGGGCACGATAAAGCCGCCCGTAGAGAGGGAGGTGGAGGTGGAGGGCAGGAGGCTGAGGGTCCGTGTCGAGGCGGTGGAGGCTGGCGTGGAGCGCGTAGGCACGAAGGAGCACCTTATGGTAAAGATGCGGGCCAGGGTGCTGGAGGGCTGGCGGGAGGCTGTGGTGGAGAAGTGGGCAAAGTTCTACAAATCCAGCGGCGGCGAGGCTAGTGGTTATGTAAACATACACGCCGGCGCGGAGGGAGGGCGGGAGGCGGACTACGTGAGGACGGCGGCGGTGCTGAAGGCCTTGGGGGTGGAGAGGTGGCATAGGGCACCGAGACAGATACGCCTCACGAGCGGCGCGCTGGAGGCGCTGATGGGGGTGGAGCCTGTATGCAGAGCCGTGGGGCTCTGCTGATTGGTTCGGGCCGGTGTTTGTCTGGGCGTCTGGTATCTGGCTCCAGAATATATTTTCAATACGTCGAGCCTCTATATAGAGGTACACTTATTAATTACATTAGTGTGTGGGCCTATGCCAGGTTGGCAGGGCTTGATACTCCGTGTTAATCTTACAAAGAGGAAGTGGGTTGTCCAGAGGCTCGACCCAGCTGTGGCGAGGGACTTCATAGGGGGGCGGGGGCTGGCGGCGAAGATTCTATGGGATGAGCTCCCCCCG
The DNA here is from genome assembly GCF_000234805.1 of Pyrobaculum ferrireducens. NCBI lineage: Archaea > Thermoproteati > Thermoproteota > Thermoprotei > Thermoproteales > Thermoproteaceae > Pyrobaculum > Pyrobaculum ferrireducens. The sequence goes on along the minus strand of NC_016645.1, from coordinate 525,035 downwards.
GGGGTGGACCCCCTTTCGCCACATAATAAATTGATATTCGCCGCGGGGCCGCTCACAGGCCTGCCGGGGCCCAATTTCGGCAAGCTTGTGGTAGCCGCCAAGAGCCCCCTCACGGGGGGATACGGCGACGGGAATATCGGGAGCTGGGCGGCGGTTAATCTCAGAAAGGCCGGCTACGACGCCCTCGTCGTGGAGGGCAGGGCCGAGAGGCCGGTCTACATCTACATAGACGGAGACAAGGTGGAGATTCTAGACGCTGGAGAGTACTGGGGCCTCAACGCGTGGGCCGTGGAGGAGAAGTTGCAGAAAATCCACGGGAGGGACGCGGCGGTTGTGACCATCGGCCCCGCCGGCGAGAACCTCGTCAGGTTCGCCACTGTGATTTCGCAGAAGGGCCGCTCGGGTGGCAGGCCTGGGATGGGCGCCGTGATGGGCTCCAAAAATCTCAAAGCCGTGGTGGTGAGAGGCCGGGGGGAGATTCCGCTGGCCGACAAGGCGCAGTACCAGAAGCTGGCCGTGGAGGCCGTCAAGGAGGGGTCCTCCAGCCCCAGCTACAGCTTCTGGATGAGGCAGGGGACCAACTCGACTGTGGAGTGGGCACAAGAGGCCAGCGTACTGCCGGCCTACAACTTCACGGAGGGACAGTTCGACGAGTTCAGCAAAATAGGGGGCGCCATGGTGGAGAAGTTCGAAACCGACCTCAAGTCCTGCCCGCTCTGCTTCATGGCCTGCGGCCACTGGGTCCCGGCTGAGTCGGGCACGGTGGAGGTGGACTACGAGAACATAGCCATGCTGGGCTCCAACCTCGGCATCGGAGATCTGCAGAAGGTCGCCGAGTTGAACAGAATCGCCGACACCTTGGGCATGGACACCATCTCGCTGGGCAACGTCCTCGGCTTTGTAATGGAGGCCTCTGAGAGGGGGCTGGGGGACAGGCTGGGCTTCGTGGTGGAGTGGGGGGACTTCGAGGCGGCGAGGCAGTTGGCGTATGACACGGCCTACAGGAGGGGTGTAGGCGACCTCCTCGCCGAGGGCGTGAGGCGGATATCTGAAAGGATAGGCGGCGAGGATTTTGCGATACATGTAAAAGGCCTCGAGGTGAGCGCCTACGACTGCCACGCCGCCCCCGCCATGGCGCTGGCGTACGCCACGTCGCCCATCGGCGCCCACCACAAAGACGCCTGGGTAATATCCTGGGAGGTCAAGACAGACCGCCTAGGCTATACGAAAGAGAAGGCGGCTAAGGTAGTGGAGCTCCAGAGGATCAGGGGCGGCTGGTTCGAGACCTTCGTCGGCTGCCGCTTCCCCTGGGTGGAGGTCGGCCTGTCCCTCGACTGGTATCCAAAAATCTTCAAAGCGGCCACCGGCCTAGACGCCACGCCCGACTACTTCAACGAGGTGGGCGACAGGATATACGCGTTGATAAGAGCCTTCTGGATTAGGGAATACGGCTGGTGGAGCCGCGAGATGGACATGCCGCCCAAAAAGTGGTTTAAGCAACCGCTGTCTAAGGGTCCGTTGAAGGGAGCCCGACTGGACTACGACGGCTACAACAAGTTGCTCGACTACTACTACGAAATCCGCGGCTGGGACGCGAGAGGCGTACCCACCCGGGAGACGCTGGAGAGGCTCGGCCTGGGCTACGTAGCCGAGCAACTCAGCAAGTTCATCGAGCTGTAAGTTTTAAAAAGGGGGGCCCCGCCCCGGGGCGTGATAGTATCTATCACACCCGAACTAGCGGTCGGGCGTTTTAGGAACTTCGCCGGTGGCCTCGGCGTGCTGGAAGGCGACAAGTTCTACGCAGCGGCTAGGCTCGGCGTGCCCTACACAGCGATAACGCTGTACTACCCAGAGGGCTACGTGACCTACAGAGAGGAGAACGGCGAGCTGGTCCCCACGCCCGAGGGGAACACCACGGAGGAGCTTCGACGCGGAGGCGGCGCGGAGATCCAGGTGAGGGGCGACAAGGTGGCCCTATCCTACCTCACATACCAGCTGGGGACCGCCACTGCGGTTTTTGTAAACGTCGAGGGGCCCGAGTGGGCCGCCAAGGCGGCGCGGAGGCTCTACCAGGAGGACACGGAGGCGGACAGGTTCTACAAATACGTCATACTGGCGAAGGCCGCCGTCGACTACGTGGAGAGGCACATCGGCTGGGACAGGGTTACGCATCTAGACCTGCAGGAGGCGTACACGGTGCTGGCCATCTTCTTCAGGCGCCACGAGAAGGCGAGGCTTGTGATACACACACCCGCCCCCTGGGGCCACCCCACCTTCTCCAGAAGGTTCTTCAAAGAGGAGTTCGGCTTCGACATGGCCATGGAGCCCGTGATCCTCACCGAGCTCGGCCTGGCCATGGCCTCCGGCGGGGTGGTGGTGTCTAGAAAAATGGTCAAGCTCGCCTGCAACACCTTCCCCCACCACTGCCACAAGATAAAGCCTGTGACAAACGCCGTGGAGATACCCCGCTGGGAGCACCCAAGGCTTAGACACGTAGAGAGCCCCGAGGAGCTGAGGAGGGCCAGGGAGGAGGTCAAGAGAGAGGCCCTGCGCGCCCTCGGCATAGAGGCCACGGGGAAGGTGGTGATGTCCTGGGCCAGGAGGCTCACCCACTACAAGAGGCCCCACTACGCCCTCCAGCTAATAGAAGACGTCGACAGAGACGTATTGTTCATACTCGGCGGACGCGCCCACCCCGCCGATCACTACGGAGTCGAGATGATGAAGAGGTTTAAGGAGGCGGCCGGGTCCATGGACAACGTGTACTACTTCCCCAACCTCGACGCCGACAAAGCCAGGCTCATCATCTGGGCCTCCGACATCTGGCTCTTCACCCCGTTCAGCGGCTGGGAGGCCAGCGGCACCTCCTTCATGAAAGCCGGCGTCAACGGAGTCCCCTCGGTGGCCTCACGCGACGGGGCGGTGCCCGAAGCCGTGAGAGACGGGTGGAACGGCTGGCTCTTCGGCGAAGACAGAGACAGACTCCTCCCACTCGACAGCGCGGAGATAGACCAGAGAGAGTACGGCGAATTCAGGCGGAAGGTAGAGGAGGCCCTCGACGCCTACGCAAGCGGGAGGTACTGGGAGGTGGCCTTCAACGCCTACAGAGGCTTTAGAGAAGTCTTCTCGATGGAGCGCCTCTTCCGCGACTACGGCTACCTATAAATATAACCAGCCACCGGGGAAATAAACGTGGAGAAACTAGTCATCGTCAGATTCGGCGAGCTCACCGTAAAGAGGGGATACACCAGGCTGGAGATGGAGAGGTTGCTGACGAGGGCGGCGGAGGAGGCTGCGCGGGAGTGCGGAGGCGCCAAATTCGAAAAAGAGCCAGGCAGGCTCTACGCCCGGGGCGACGTGGAGTGCCTAAAGAAGGCGCTGTCGAGGGTATTCGGCGTCAAGTCCGTGAGCCCAGCCCACGCGGCGGAGTTCACGGAACTCAGCGACATCGCGACGCACGCGAAGCAGATCTGGGGGGACCTGGTCACCGGGAGGAGGTTCGCCGTCAGAGCCCACAGGGTGGGGGACCATCCCTTCAAGTCGCTGGACGTGGCGGCGGCGGTCGGCTCCGCCCTCGCGACCTCCGGCGGCTCAGTCGACCTGGAGAAGCCAGAGGTGGAGCTCTACGTCGAGGTTAGGGGGAAGAGGGCCTACTACTATACCGAGGTTTTGGAGGGCCCCGGAGGTCTGCCGCTGGGCTCCGAGGGGAAGGTCTTGGCGCTGGTGTCGGGCGGGATAGACTCCCCCGTCGCCGCGTGGATGCTGATGCGGAGAGGGGCCCACGTTGATGTCTTTTACTGCAACCTGGGGGGCACCCTCGCGTTGCTCCACGCCCTGGAGGTGGTCAGGCGCCTACTGTCCTGGTCATACGGCTACAACGCCCGGGTCGTGGTCGCCGACTGCGGCCCCGTCGCCCGCGCGCTACGGAGAGGTGTCAAGGAGGAGCTGTGGAACATAGCGTTTAAACGCGCCCTCTACAAAATAGGCGCCGAGGCGGCGAAGAGAGTGAAGGCCACGGCGCTTGTGACGGGGGAGTCGCTGGGCCAGGTCTCTTCGCAGACGCTCCAGGCCCTCGCCGCCGTGGAGGCCGGGATCGGCACGCCGGTGCTGAGGCCGCTCATCGGCATGGACAAAGACGAAATCGTAAAGATCGCGCAGAGAATCGGCACCTACGAAGCCTCGGTCAAGATGCCCGAGTACTGCGCCGTGTTCAGCAGAAAGCCGAGAAAGTGGGCAAGAAGGGAAGAGATAGAGGAGATCGACCTAGCCCTCCACGACGCCATAGCCGAGGTTGCGAACAGCGCAAGGATGGTGAAGAAGAGAGAACTCGAGGAATTCGTGAAGAGCCTCTCGCCGCCCCGCGACCTGGAAATAGACGCACCCCCCAGCGATGCCGTAGTGGTGGACCTGAGAGACGAGGAGGCGTACAGGGGGTGGCACCTCCCCGGCGCCATCAGGACAGACGTCGACGACGTCCTCACTCTGGTAGACAGGCTGGGGCGCGACAAGACATACGTATTCTACTGTTACAGCGGAGGACTAAGCCTAGACGTAGCCGAAAGCCTACGCAAAATCGGCATAAAAGCCTACTCCCTCAGGCTGTGGCGTACATCGTCACCCAATCAGACAAGGGACAGCACATCACAGACAGACAAATACACCGACTTATAAACCTCCTCCCACGCCCCGCGCTGGCGCGCATAGCGGCGCTCTAGACGGCTAGGTGTACCTAGAGCCGGTGCGCGCCGCGCTGGGCGCATGTCGATAGGTTTGAAGAGAGAATAGATTTATAGCACGTCGTAACGTGGCGCGTGGTTCGCGTCGCAGTTGTTGACAGAGATGCGTGCCAGCCTAGGAAGTGTGGCCAGGAGTGTGTGAAGTACTGCCCCGTGAACAGGACGGGGAAGGTGGTGTGGATCGATGACCAGTTGAAGAAGGCGGTGATCTCCGAGGCTCTCTGCATTGGCTGTGGGATATGCGTGCACAAGTGTCCGTTCCAGGCCATTACAATCGTCAACCTGCCGGACGAATTGGAGAGGGACTGTGTCCACAGATACGGGCCGAGTGGGTTTAAGCTCTACCGCCTCCCCATGCTGAGGAGGGGGAAGATCGTGGGGGTGCTGGGGAGGAACGCCTTGGGGAAGACGACTATGGCTAAGATACTCGCCGGGGAGCTTGTCCCGAATCTGTGTGGGGAGGGCGGCGGGTCTAGGGAGGAGGTGGTTAGGCAGTTTAGGGGGACGGAGCTCCAGACGTACTTCTCGGAGCTCTACGGCGGCAAGCTGAAGGCTGTGCACAAGATTCAATACATCGAGCTGATTCCGCTGTACCTCAAGGGCACCGTGGGGGAGATATTGAAAAAAGCCGGCGTCAAGGAAGAGCTGGCCAGGAGGCTTGGGCTGGACAAGCTGGCGGGGAGGGAGGTCGACAAGCTGTCGGGCGGGGAGCTTCAGAAGCTGGCCATCGCCGCGGCCCTCTCCAAAGACGTGGATGTGTATATATTCGACGAGCCGGCGACGCACCTCGACATAGTGGAGAGGATGAAGGTGGCGGACGCCGTCAGGGACTACACCCAGAACAAGTACGTGCTTGTGGTGGAGCACGACTTGACCGTTCTCGACTTCCTTGCGGACAACATTGTAATTGTCTATGGGAAGCCCGGGGCGTACGGCATCGTCTCGCACCCCTCCGGGGCCCGCGAGGCCATTAACGAATACCTGGCGGGCTACATCTCGTCGGAAAACATGCGGATTAGGGACCGCCCCATTAAGTTCGAGCTACGTCCGCCTGAGAGGAAGAGTGGGAAGGCGGCGAGGCTGGTTGAGTGGGAGGACCTCTACGTGGACCTGGGGGGCTTCCAGCTGGAGGTGTCGGCGTCATACATTGCTAAGGGCGAGGTGGTCGGCGTGGTGGGCCCAAACGGCATCGGCAAGACGACGTTCCTAAAGGTGCTCGTGGGAGAGCTGAAGCCCCTCAGGGGAGCTGTCAACGCAACCCCCCGCGTCAGCTACAAGCCGCAGTACATCCGCGACATCGCCGTGAAGAGCCAGGACGTCCCGGTGGGCCTCTGGCTGGCCCAGCAGGTGGGGGACTACTCGGAGAACCCGATTTGGCCAGATTTGAACAGCGGCTTCAACCTGGCGCCCCTCCTCGAGCGGAGGATGGGGGAGCTCTCGGGCGGGGAGCTCCAGCGGGTTGTGGTGGCGTCGGCGCTGTTGAAAAAGGCCGATCTCTACGTCTTGGACGAGCCGATGGCCTACCTGGACGTGGAGCAGAGGATAACGGTGGCCCGCACAATTAGGCGGATAATTGAGGAGAGCGAGGTGGCGGCCCTCATCGTGGAGCACGACATCGCTATGCTTGACTACATGTCTAACGCTATTATGCCGTTTATCGGAGAGCCCGGCGTCAGGGGGGGCTCCCCTGGACCGACGGATATGAGGACGGGCATGAATATGTTCCTCAAGTGGGCAGACGCCTCGTTTAGACGCGACGTGAGGTCTGGGAGGCCGAGGCTGAACAAGCCGGGGTCTGCCCTCGACAGGGAGCAGAAGGAGAGGGGGGAGCTGTACTACGTGTAGTATGTCGTACATATATGGGGTACTCCCGCCGATTCACCCGCTGAGGCCGTTTGAGGGTGTGGTGCCGGTGAAGCCCCACATTACTCTGGTGAAGTTGGAGAGGCCGTTGAGGGTTGAGGTGCGGTACCGCCAGTTCGTCGCCTCTCTGGGGCCCGTGGTGCTTCTGCCGTCGCAGTCGAGGCCTAGGTACATAGCGCTGAGGGTGGAGCCTCTGGGAGAGTTCGCCGCGTTGAGGACTCTGCTCATGGCGTCGCTGGGTGGAGTCGTTAGGGAGCGGTACGCGGAGTTTAAGCCGCATCTCACCTTGTACTCGGTTCGGGTTAAGAGGCCGTCGCCGGATGACGTCAGGCCGGCGGTGGAGGAGGCCGCCAGGTATGTAGGTACCGCCTTTGAGGTTAAGGCGGTGCATCTCATCGACACGACGGGGGGCGCTTATATGCCTGTCTACACGCTTGTCCTGCATGGATAGGCTGGCGAGGGCGTATATTGGGGGGATGGCGGTTAATGGATGCGTGGTGAGGGGGGTGAGGGGGTATCTGCTTCGGTGGCTTGGGTCGCTCGGCTTCAAGACGTCAGACGGCGCCGTGGAGCTTCCGAAGACGTACTGCCGATACGCGCCCGCGTCTCTGCTGGAGTATATATACTTCATAAAGGGCGCCTTTGAGACGCACGGCGAGTTTTTCATGGGGGACCCCCATGGGCGCGAGGTGCTGGTCATATTCAAGACGGGAAGCAGGAAGGTGGCCAGGTCGCTGAGGTTGCTGGGGCTGGCCCCCCTTGTGACTACCGACGAGGCGGACGTCAGGCGCTTCATTGTTCTGTACGAGAGGCGTGACGTGGAGAGGTTTGTGAGGCTGGTTAAGCCGGTGGTGGAGGACGTGCACGTGGCAGAGGCGCTGGGGCTATGCGGGCAGAGGATGTTGTAGAGCTGCTGAACTACGTGGGAATTGTGGCCTTCGCGCTGTCTGGGGCGTTGAAGGCGGGGGAGAAGGATATGGATCTGCTGGGGTTTGTGGTGTTGGGGTTCTCCACGGCGCTTGCGGGGGGGATTATAAGAGACTTATTGCTCGGCAGGTTCCCTCCAGTGAACGTGGTGTATATGCCGTATTCGCTGACGGCCATCGCCGCCTCTCTGGCGGCGTTTTTTCTCTATCCCCATGTGAAGAGGTTTAGGGACTACGTCCTCTACCCCGACGCGGTGGGTCTGGGTGCCTTCGCCGCCATCGGCGCCGACTTGACCGCGAGTTACTGCCAGATGCGGGGGCTGGGGAACTGCTGGCTGACGGTGATGATGCTGTCGTCGGTGACTGCCGCCGGCGGGGGCGTCGTCCGCGATGTCCTCGCCGGGGAGGTGCCGGCGGTGTTGCGTAGGGAGATCTACGCCTCTGCCGCGGCTGTGGGCGGCCTGATATACCTAGCCGCCTCGGGGCTGGGGAGGGAGGGGGCCATGCTGGTTACAATCGTGGCGGTTACCGCCATTAGAATTGCGTCGCTGGCCAGGGGGTGGGAGCTACCTCGGGTTAGACAGGACAAGCCGCGCATCTAGGCAACGGAGTCCCAGCTTCTTGTGAACGACGCACGGGGTATCCTCGGTGGGCACCCCCTCTGTGACTATTCTAAAGCCCCTCAGATAGGCCTCATATAGGGGGTGTAGTGGAGGCTGACTCGATATAGGAACGACGCACATGGTCTCGCCGTCGTAGATGCCCCGCTTCCCCGCGTTGCGCGCGACGTAGATTGTGGCTTCTCCTCTCATCAGCTCGTATATGGTGCCTAGGGGCCTCTGGGGATGCCCGGCGTCTCCAACAGGCACGTAGGATAGCAACACCAAGCCTAGGTCGCAGGTGGTGATGCCGAGGCCCAGCTTCAGCACCCTCTGCATCGCCAATATATCCAACTCGGTGGCGGCGGGTAAAATCTCAAGAAGTTTCATCCGAAGTTCCCCCTCTCCAATAACCCTCCTCCTCACCTGAGATACGTAGGCGTAAACCGCCTCGACCACGCTCAACGTGCCGAACCGAGACCACGCGCCAATGGCTTTCTCAAAACCTTCGTCAGACTGCTCTATGACTACTGCCGAGAGCACAACCTCCGGTTTATCTAACATATCGACGTTCAGAGGTCCGTAGTACTCAGGATGGTCAACCCAGCCAAGCACGGGAAGACGTAGTGAAATTTATAAAATGTTTTTAAGCGCGCAACGCCCCCTCCGACTGCAGGAACCTTCGCGGCCGCTGGCAGAGGTGCAGGAGGGGGTGCTTTGGGCTCCTGCCAGCGCTCCCACCCTGTGTTGTAGTTGGCTGTGTGTCTGCTCTCTATCGTATTTGCGCCTCCTTGCCTGGGGGTGGGGTACAGGGCGTTGTGGGCATCACGGCGTCGTGTGGCGCGTCGCCGTTGCCCGGTCAACGGTGCCCTATATGTAGGCGGGGCGTGGGCAAGTGGACGCTGGGGCCGGTGCTGGGTGGTGGGGGTACTTGGATTGATATGCTACGCGCTTTGTGGGTGGGCGGCTATAGGTCTAAAGATATTTAAATGGAACGTAACGCCTATCCGTGGCACCTCGTTTCTTTGTGTTTCCAGGGTATAGAAGTGTAGAAGATGAGCCGAAGATTAGACAGCTGATCTACAGAGGGCTGAAGGAGATCGAGACGGAGATTAGGAAGAGGATGCTTAACTCGGATAACGTGGAGGAGTTGGGTAGGATTTTGAAGGCGGTGAATATGATTGCTGTGAGGGTGAAGTCTATAGAGGGGCGGGTGACGTCTAAGAGGGAGATTGAGCAGATAGACGCCGTGATTTTCGATAAGATGAATACCGTCTTGTCTCTGCTGGCTAGTAGGGACTACGCCTCTATACTCCCGGTGGTGTCCGACTTGGAGAAGTTGGTGACTCGGCGGAACTCCTTGTTTTCCTAATGGTCTGCCTAGACCCGCTGACTCCGGACGAGTTTGCGCTGTGGTACCGCCACCTGGGGAGGCTTAGGCTGTTCTGGGCTAAGCCTCTGGTGGAGCTTCTGCCTCTGTATAAGATAGCGGAGGGGTGTGTACTGAAGGCGCGGTGGGCCTCGGAGAAGCCGAGGCTCGAGGAGGCGTACGTAGCTATTTTGAAGAAGATGCGCAGACTCGACTTCCTGGTCCCGCTTCGGGGTACCAAGATCTTGATCACGTCGGAGGTTGTGGATAGGGAGTTGTACCGGGAGAGGGGGGCTTTGTATATCTACTCCACGTCGAGGCCGTGCGCCACCGGTATATATATCGAAAGACCGGCCGGGGGGCACCCGGAGCCTGGCCCGGACCACGTGGTGATTGCGTCAAGCCTCTCCGACGCGGGGTATATAGTATATCTAAATAGGTGGAATTTCAACATCGACTACATGTGGCTGAAAAACATAGAGCAGCTGGACGACGCGGTGGAGAGCGCCATCTGCGAGGCGCGGAGGCTCGGGGGGAGGTACGTCTCCGTGGCTACTGGGGAGGGGCACCTAGACACAATTGACTTCATGGCCTACAGACCTGACTATATTTATTATACGTATAAACTTGCCTTTTAGTATTTAGAGGGTCCCATAACGGACAAGTTATAACACGCCCTAGAGAGCTTCTTGATGCACAGCCTATATCAAAAGGCAAGGTGCCCATTTTGTGGTGTTGAGTTCAACGCCTCGATTAAGTCCGTGGTGGGAGACGAGGCTGAGGTGGCGTGTCCCAATGGACACGTTTTCACAATATCGATTAGTAATAGCGACTTTGTGCTGGACTGCGAGATCCGCGACTGGGAGAGGTTTTCCCTCCTTCCGCAATCGACTCAGCAGGCAGTGCTTGAAGTAATTCAAAGCGGCAGAGTTCCCCCCGATATGCAGGCGTTGATGAGACGCCTGAGAGACGCCGGCGTGGTTGTGTGTACATGAAGTTCGTTGAGGAGGTTAACGTTCTCCGGTATTACAAGCCATTCATCGAGGCTGGGGGCGGCGTTGCGCAGGTTAGGAGGGCGCTGGGGTGGAGTGAGTGGTTTGCTGTGAAGTGGTGGGAGGAGGTTTTCAACGAGGTTGGGCTGTCGTCGATTAGGGGGAGTGTTTTTGCAAGAGCTCTCTTTATATCGCTGAGGCTGAGGGGTTACATAAGAGAGGACGGGCATATCAAGAAGAGGCCGCCTAAGCCTGACTACCCCACAAACAGCTACGCTATAGAGTTCGTGGAGCTCCACGAATCCTTTGATAGGCTCGGGGCGGTGAACGTCGCCACCAATAGAGTAGATGAAAACTCAATAGGTATCCTCTACTCGACAATGCTGAGCCAGGGCTGGTACAAGATCTTGAGGCATACATTTCTTAAACTAGTCGGCATTGAGAACTATCACACTATATTTGAGCCTGTGGTTAAGGAGGGACAGACGGCGATGGCTGTGCTGGAGATCCACACGCCTAGGCTTTATCTGGGTTTCGACTACCGGCGGGATAACATAGAGATGGCCGCCGGCTCGCTACGCGTTAAGCCGGGGGAGTGCAGTGGGGTTGTCTGTATCTATCACGCCACCACCGCCTGCGACGCTGTAAAAATAGCGAGGCGTCACGCCCCCAACGGCGTCGAGGCGGCTCTTCTACTTCATACTCTGTATTGGCTGATAGACCCCGTGAAAGAGCTAAGTTGCATATCTACGCTACTGGGGCCTGGCGGGAAGCTTCTAATTGGCCAGCAGGTGGTTGAGTCAACTCCAGGTTTGGTGGCAATGGTCACCGCCATGGGTGCTAAACACGTGTTGAGTTGGAGGGGCGTCGAGCAGATTCTGAGGGCAGCCGGGTATAAGCTAGTGAAAAGATACCTCAGATACACGCCGTACTACATCGCCGTGTGGGAGCCTAGGCGATTTTAGACCTCGATATGTATATGTACACCGAGCCAAGCCCCTTCTCTCTAAAGATAATTATTGAGGAATATTTCTCTACAATTTCTCTAAGTTTTGAATTTGGCGGGATTGAGGTTATGATTGTATAGATCTTCCCATACTCCCTACACACCTCAGGCGGCGCCACTAGACACACCAACCTAGGCAGTAGATACCTGGCGTAGAGCCGTAGGAGGCGTCTCACAAACCTGTTGTTGGGGTTTCCTATCGATACCACCACTTGGAACTCCGCCACTCTGCTAAACTCCGCGACGGCCTTCTCAATGTCTGTGGCGGCGTGTAGGGAGTAGCCCGCTAGCAACAAGTCAAAGCAACCGCTTCTAAACGGCATGTATTCAAACATCCCCACGACCCGGTCGTCTGCAATGGCGTTAGGGCGGAGCATCTCTGGCGTCGCGTCTAGGGCGACGACGTATCTCTCAGTCTTTAGGTGGGCCGCCATGTTTCCAGGTCCCGCGCCGGCGTCTAGGACTTTGAGCGGCGTCTTGCCATTTAGGCTTAGGAAGAGAGTGACCGCCTCCCTCCGCCACCTGTCTACGTTGCCAAATGTGGCTACTTTATTGGCCCTTTCGTACACCTCGGCGATTTTTCTGTAAGCCTCCTGCACGGCGCGCCACTCTCCGCGGAGCCCCATGGCTCAGCCCAGGTAGATGTATATAAGCCACGTCGCCGCGGCCATCCCGAGGGGCCAGAGCCACCAGGAGTCCCTCCCCATCCTCAATAGCCAGACGTCCAGCCCCGCGACGCCGTGGATGACGGCGGTGAGGATCGTGGCGAGGATTGGCCAGTCTAGGTGAAGTCTTGTACACGCGGCATAGCCGCTTAGGAGGCCGAGGGTGGCCCTCTCGACGAGCCCGGGCTTCACGAGGCACAGGCCTGAGAGGGCTGAGAGGAGGCCAAACACCATGAGTAAAACCGCGGTTACGTCCATGACGTAAAAGCTTATAGCTATTCTCCCAGACATAGAGGTGTTGAGGCGCGGCTTCTTAAAATTCCTCGTGGCTACGCCTCTCGGCAGGTTTCTATCCGGCGTCCTAGCCGCCTCGACGTCTTCGCTAGCCATTTATTTCCATGTATCTCATACAGATGTGAAGAGGGGCGCCGCGGGAGGCGAGAGGGTAATTGCCCTGCCCTACCCGAGGCTACGCGGCTCCGTGTCTGTCGAGGAGGCGCTTGCGAATAGGAGATCGGTTAGAGAGTTTAGGGAGGAGCCGCTGACGCTAGAGGAGCTGGGGCAGATCCTCTGGGCGGCGTACGGCATCTCTGAAGTAACCTACGGGCTGAGGACTGCGCCTAGCGCCGGGGCGCAGTACCCCCTGGAGCTATACGCCGTGGTGGGAGAACGCGGCGTCGAGGCGCAGGGCGGCTTCCTAACCCCCGGCGTGTACCACTACGATCCCCACGCCCACACCATTTCGCTGAGGAAGGAGGGTGACTATAGAAGGGAGCTCTACCACGCAGCGCTTGACCAGATCTGGGTCTTAACGGCGCCGGTTTCGCTGGTCTTCACCGCCGTCTACAGCCGCACTGCGAGGGTCTACGGCGAGAGGGGGCGCGTTAGGTATGTCCCCATGGACCTGGGCCACGCCGGCCAGAACGTCTACCTCCAGGCCACAGCCATGGGTCTTGGAACCGTCGCGGTGGGCGCCTTCTACGACGAGGAGGTGGCTAGGATACTCGACCTGCCGGCTGAGGAGACGCCGCTGTACATAATGCCGATTGGGAGGCCGCTGACGAGATACCGCTTGGCAGAGGATGAGCTTGTCAGATACTTCGAGCGGCGGAGGCGGCGCTAGGTCTTGGCGTTCAGCCGCTTTATTAGCCTGTAGTACGCCTCGGCCACGTTTAGCACCTGGCGCACCTCCACATATTCGTCTGGGGCGTGGGCGAGGCCTATGGGGCCCGGCCCGTAGGTCGCGGCGGGAATCCCCTGCTTTATGAAAAACCTCGCGTCTAGCCCGCCGATGCAGACCGTCCTCCTGGGCTTCCTCCCGATTACCTCCTCTACAGACGCCGAGAGGGCCTCGATGAGTGGGTGGCTGGGCTCCACCAACGCGGCCTCGGAGACGTTGGTCACCTTCACCTCGACTCTGTGGGGGAGTTCCTTGGCCACGCGCTCGACGAAATCTATAAATTCTTTTTTCACCGCTTCTAAATCCTCCTCTGGTATCACTCTGCGGTCTACGGAGAAGGCGAAGTATCCGGGCACCACGTTGGTCTTGACGGAGCCGCGAACCTCTCCTCCTATTGTCACGGTGGGGGTGGCGCCCCTCGGGTCGTCGTATTCATATTTACTAGACCTGGCGGCTATCAACTTGGCGTATTCCTGTAGTCTGTAGGCGATGTACGCCGCCCCCTCGAAGGCGTTCAGCCCTTGCCATGGGGTAGAGCCGTGTGCCTGTTTTCCATACACCTCGACTATAAACCACACCAATCCCCTGTGGCCAATCCATATGTTATCCTCGCCGGAGCCCTCGGCGATTACGACCCACGGCGCCGTGATTTTGCCCGACTTCGCCAAGTAGCCGGCGCCGGTTTCGCCGCCTGTCTCCTCATCAGGGACGAATGATATCTCGAAGTTTTTCAGCCCAGCCGACACGGCCTTCTCCACGGCCAGCATAATTGAGGTCAGCCCGCCTTTCATATCTACCGCGCCTCTTCCGTAGAGCCTTCCGTCTCGGTAGAGAGGCTCGAAGGGTTTTGTTACTCTCCAGCTCTCCAGTGGGCCCGGCGGCACTACGTCGTAGTGGCCGTTGAAGTGTATTTTTGGCTCTCCGCTTCTCGCCAGTAGAATCAGCCTCGGATAGTCGGCGCATTCCGCACAGCGTTTTGACACCTCCGCCTTAGGAACCTCTACGATTTCTGTTTCTAGTCCGAGGGATTTGAAAAACTTCTCGGCGTACTCAACCAGCTCTGCGTATTTCTCGCCGGGTGGGTTGACTGTGGGTATTGATATGAGCTTGCTTAGGATAGATACGGCTCTTGACTCCATGTTGTTGCAGACCGAGTTGTTAATAAAAGTGATGTCTTAGCCTAGTGTCTAAAGAAATAATTAAAAAACAGCCTAATCTTTAGCACATGGAGAAGTACCAACTTACGTTAAGTAATTTATGGAAATATATAAAGGAGATATATGGGGATGTTGAAGTGGCTTATCTACCTCCCCATGGGAATAACATCAGATCTACCTATGGACGTGAATATGAGAGAAGCCTCCGCCTCGCCGATGGGCTGAGGCGTTTAGGCATAGCTCCTGGCGATAGAGTCGCCACGCTGGACTGGAACACTATCTGGCATTTTGACCTGTACTGGGCCGTGCCCGGCATGGGGGCTGTGCTCCACCCGCTAAACGTGAGGCTCGCCCCCGAGGACTTGGTGTATATAATAAACCATGCGCAGGACAAGGCGTTGATTTACCACAGAGACTTCGCGCCCCTCGTGGAGAAGCTAAAGCCGCATCTAAAGTCTGTTCAGCTGTATATACAGATATCAGACGGTTTAGGCACAGCTACGCGAGATCCAGAAATTGAAGACGTAATTAAGCAGGGAGAGCCCAAACCTCTCCCTGAGATAGGCGAAGACACGGTGGCCACTATTGGGTACACAAGTGGAACCACCGGGAAGCCGAAGGGGGCGTACTTCACGCACAGAGCGCTGACTCTACACACCTTGGTAAGCGCGGTGGCCTTCGCCGGCTTTAGAGGCTTTGCAAGGCCTGAGTGCACAGAGGAGCAGTGCGCCTTTATGCAACTCGTTCCAATGTTCCACGTACATGGATGGGGCACTCCCTGGACTTTTGCCCTGTTGGGCTGGCGCCAGATTTATCCAGGCCGCTTTGATCCAAACCACACAGTTAAACTCATCGCAGAGGAAGGGGTGAAGACTATGGCGGGGGTCCCCACGATGCTCTACATGTTGCTAACCGCGCCCGAATTCCCGAAGTACGCCGAAAAGATCAAGGCGGTGAGGCCCATATTCGTGGTGGGGGGCGCCGCGTTGCCCAAAGAGCTGGCCAAAAAAGCCGCCGAGGCCGGCTTCATACCGAGGGTGGGCTACGGCATGACTGAAACAGCGCCTATACTAACGCTGGGCTTCTTCAGACCCACCGAGGAAATTCCAAAAGAGGTAGATAGGTACTACGACTTGTTGACAGCCACGGGTCTGCCTATTCCTCTTGTTGATTTGATGGTGGTTGACGAGGGTTTGAGGCCTGTTCCTCGTGATGGGAGGTCTGTAGGCGAGATTGTGGTTAGGGCTCCTTGGGTTACTCCAGAGTATCTCGGCGATGTGGAGAAGACGCGGGAGGCTTGGCGTGGTGGGTGGTTCCACACAGGCGACGTGGCTGTCTGGCTGCCGGACGGCCGTGTGAGAATTGTAGATAGGGCGAAGGACGTAATTAAGTCGGGTGGGGAGTGGATTTCCTCACTTCAGCTTGAAGATTTGATAATGACACATCCGGCCGTGGCGCAGGTGGCCGTCGTGGGTGTGCCGCACGAGAAGTGGGGCGAGCGTCCGGTGGCTGTGGTGGTTCTAAAGCCGGGGGCCTCCGCCACAGAGCAAGACATAATTAAGCACCTAGAGAAATTTGTAGAGGCGGGGAAGATACCTAAATGGTGGCTCCCAGACAAGATAATCTTCACAACACAACTCCCACTCACAGGCACCGGCAAGATAGATAAAAAAGTACTAAGAGAGCAGTATAAAGAGGTGTTGAGGTGAAGGCTGTTCAGTTAGTCAAATTTGGAGAGCCGCGGGAGGCGCTACGCTATACGGATTTGCCAGATCCGGCCCCGGGGCCCGGCGACGTTCTTGTTAAAATAGAGGCGGCTGGCGTCTGCGGAAGAGATCTCGTCGTGAGAAAGGGCGCCTTTCCACATGTGAAGCCTCCGGTGGTGCCGGGACACGAGGGGGTTGGCAAGGTTGTGGAGGTGGGCCCCGGCGTTGAGAGAGACGTTGTGGGGAGCAGGGTGTTCCTCTCGGCGATTTACGACGGGACGTGTGACTACTGCAGACGGGGGTTTGAAAACCTGTGTAGAAACGCCGAGTTACTGGGCGAGTCGCGCAACGGCACGTACGCCGAGTATGTGGTGCTACCGGCGAGGTTCGTGCACCCATTCCACGGCGTCGACCCGAGGGTTGCGGTGGTGGCCACGTGTCCCCTCGCCACGGCTGTCTACACGCTTAGGCATGTCGACGTGGAGGGGAGGAGGGTGCTCGTGGTAGGCGCCGGGGGCACCGGCGTCTACATAGCACAGCTAGCCAAGGTGAGGGGCGGGGAGGTCTACATCTCCACGAGGTCGCCCGAGAAGGCGGCTACGTTGAGGCAGTTGGGTCTAGAGGTGGCGGCGGAGGGAGACAAGGATTTCGATGTAGTCATCGACACGGTGGGTAGCCCCACCCTGGAGCGTTCTCTAAAGCTGGCTAGGAGGGCGGGGAGTGTGGTGGTTATAGGCAACGTGACTGGGGAGAGGGCGTCGCTAAGCCCCGCCCTGGTGATACTAAGGCAGTTGAAGGTCCTAGGCAGTATGGCGTTCCGGCCTTGGGATATATACGAGGCGCTTGACTTGTTAAAGAGGGGACTTATAAAACCGCTCTACGCCGAGTACAGACTGCAAGACGCGGCAAGGGCCCATGAAGATATGGAGAGAGAGATGGTGGTGGGCAGAGCAGTTTTAATACCCTGAGATCTCCCCAATGTGTACGTCCTGGTCATCTCGCTCGGCGACCCGGTCTCCCGCACGTTTTTAGAAGTTGCTCCGGACATGCCCCTGGTTGAGACGCGGGGTGGTTTAGAAATTAGGAAATTTAGAGACGTCCCCGTCGTGGTTCACAGGGGCGATCCCACCGAGTTTGGTAATGAGGAGGTCTTGGCATCCCTCGGCAGACACGCCATATTTATTTCACGCCACGAGATGGCTAATCCAAGGCCTTTATTTACTGTACACACCCCGGGGGGCTGGCCCGACGTCTCGGTGGCGCACCCGCACCTCGTCTCTTCGCTGTACAGATCTCTATGTAGAGGCGCCTACGAGCCCTTCAGCTGCGCGTTCGAGGCGACACACCACCCCCCAAACACCAGCGCCGTGTCGGCTACCTTCATCGAGGTTGGTAGCACCGAGAGGGAGTGGAGAGATAGAAAGGCCGTCGAGACGCTTGTCTATGTGGTTGAGGAGGTGACGGGTAGGGAGCTGGAGAGGCGCCCCTCGGCGATGGTGGTGGGGGATCTTCACTACGTCACGGTCGCGGACATGGTGCTGAGGGGCGACGTGGACATAGGCCACGTGGTGCCTAAGTACGTGGAGATATCGCTGGGGGTTGTGCAGACCGCCTTTAGGAAGCACGTCACTTCTGTAGAAAAAGTCTTCCTATTTAGGAAGAATGTGAAGAACCCGGCAAGGGCGGAGATCGTCGAGTTCCTTAGGGGTAGCGGCGTGGAGGTGGTGCTCAAGGGTTAATCTAGGTCGCACCGTACGGCAGTTATTTTAAAAGGCGGCCTTTTGAATGCGGAGTGATGGGGGAGGCGAGGCTGATCATCTTAAGCGGCCTCGGCTGGATGTTTGATGCGTTGGATGTCTTGATACTGTCCTACCTCCTGGTTGCCGCCGCCGGGGAGCTGGCGCTTGATACCCAGAGAAAGACGTTGATTATACTCGCCAACAACCTAGGCATGTTGATAGGCGCCGCGCTGTTTGGCCGTCTGGCCGATAGATTCGGCAGGCGGAAAATCTTCATGGCGACTCTCCTCCTCTACAGCCTGGGCACCGGCGCCGCGGCTCTGGCCAGGTCGTGGCTGGAATTCGCCGTAGTGAGGTTCTTCGCGGGGCTGGGGCTCGGCGGCGAGTTGCCGGTGGTTGCGACGTACGTCTCGGAAAACTCCCCGCCGGAGAGGAGGGGGAGGAACGTGGTGCTTTTAGAAAGCTTCTGGTCCCTGGGGGCGGTGCTAGCCGCCGCCATCTCTCTCTATCTCTTCACGTCTATCGGATGGAGGGCGTCGCTTGTCCTCCTCAGCCTAACCGCCTTCTACGTTTTTGTAATACGCCTCGCCCTGCCCGAATCGCAGAGATGGATCGAGTCCAGGGGGGCGCAACCGCCGGGGGCCGCCGCGGTGCCTCAAGTCGATCTGTATAGGCTCTCCATTGTTTCGGCCATCTGGCTAATGCTGGCCTTCGGATACTACGGGGCTTTTCTCTGGCTACCCACCATGTTGGTGAAGGAGAGGGGCTTTACCTACGTGGGCACGTACGAATTTATGTTTATAACAACCCTGGCGCAGCTACCCGGCTACTTCTCCGCGGCGTATCTAGTGGAGAAGCTAGGCCGCAGGCCTGTGGGCTCTCTGTACTTCCTCCTGTCAGCTGTCTCGGCGGTGTTGTTTACCTACAGCGGGGCGCCGGGGGAACTCGTCGTGTGGGCCCTCGCACTTAACTTCTTCAACCTAGGCGTGTGGGGGGTGATATACGCATACACGCCTGAGCTGTTCCCCACAGCTGTGAGAGGAGTCGCCACGGGCATGTCCGGCTCCGCGGCGAGGGTAGGCATGATACTTGGGCCTATGCTCTACCCGCTCTACTCCTCCTCGGCCCTCATAATCATCGCCGCCGTATGGGCAACGGCCTCGGCGCTCATTTGGCTCCTCCCCGAGACCAGGGGCCGTGTCGTGTAGGCCCGTAATATTCGACCCCCTTGAGTGGACCTACGTCTACACCCTAGCCAAGAGGCTACTGCCGGAGCTCTCCTTCGACAGAGATCTAGAGGCTACCCACGCGGCGGCTGGCTTCCCCGGCGAGTCTATAGAGGCGCTTAGGGACTTCGACTGGTGTTGCCCTGCTATCTACATGCCGCCGTTTGAGCGACTGATAAGCGGTAGCGTTACCGTCGCCGTAGAGGGATACACAGCAGAGAAGCTGGCGAGGCGCGGCGTCAAGCCGGACGTGGTCGTCAGCGACTTCGACTTCAATCCCCAGGGCGTAGGGCTGGGCAGGATTGCGGTGATTCACGTACATGGAGATAACTACTGGCTAGTCCCCAGCGGCCCCTATGTCTACACAGTGCAGACGTGGCCAATGGGCTGCACCGCCAACGTCTCGGGATTTACCGACGGAGACAGAGCCGTCTACTTGGCCTACTACATGGGCGCGCGGGAGATCGCGATATCGGGCTTCAACCCCGAGGCCCCCGTCAAGAGAGGCGACTTGGTGAAGAGGAAGAAGCTGGCTCTGGCGAGCCATCTACTCAATAGACTCTCGCGGAGAGTCGCCGTAAGATTTGTCTAGAAGATATTGAATGGTGTAGTGGAGGCTTGCGATTTTCCTCTCGTCTCTTTCAATTCTCAGATACTCCTCGAGCGTAAGTTGTATAGGCGACATGTCCTGCCCCGAAATTACGACGCAGGGAGAGCCCCCGCAGAGGGCCAGGGTGTAGACAGTTCGGAAAGGATCGAAGTCTATGAAGAACCATATTTGGCCGCCCACCTCCTCGATTGCCCTCCTCAGCCTGGAGATGGGGATGATGCCTAGATCGATCACTCGCCGAACTTCTCAGTTAGGGTTAGGTAGCTACCTAGAATCGGCATGACGTCTATGCCCCTCAGCCTCCCCAAGGCGCCTCTCCAACACGTGAGCTCTGAGAATTTTCCCACGTCGTCGGCAACGACGTCGGGTCCGTAGAGAAGTATCGGCACGGGCTCGCCTGTGTGCTCCCTCACGCTGACTGGAGTGGCGTGGTCTGAGGTGACCACGACGTAGTTCTTCAACAGGTTGTCTAGATACGGGGCCAGCGCCTTGTCCAGCCTCTCGATGACAGACACCTTCCCGCCGAAGTCCCCGTCGTGGCTGGTGCTGTCTGTCCCCTTGACGTGTAGAAACACCAGGTCATACGTAGACATGAGATCCACGGCGAGCTTAACCGCATTGTCAAAGACGTCGTCCTTCGTCCCGCCGAGGCCGGGCGCTGTGTATACATCCATGCCCACCGCCCGCGCCACGCCTCTGATTAACGCAACCCCCGCGATGGCGGCCGCCCTGATGTTGTACCTCTCCCTGATGGGCTCTATATGCGGCATGTAGCCGCCGCCCCTGAGGAGAATTGCGTTTATCGGCAGACGTCCCTGCAACCTCCTGGCCTTGTTCACCTCCATCTCCCTCGACGCCTCTCTGAAGCGTCTCGTAATTTCGTTAACAACCTCCGCCGTGAGGGCCGCCTCTTTACTGTTGTCAAGAGGCACCGACTGCATAATCTTGGCCCCGACCTTGTGCGGATCCGTATCGCTTACCTTGTGGCTCACCGCCCCTCTCAGCACCAGAACCCCCCTGTGCTCCACCGTGGATTTGTACAACACCTCGACGCCGTACCTCCGCCCCACCTCCTCGCCTATCTTACTCATCAACTCCTCCACGGCCCTGGCCTCCTCGGGCGCTATGTAGCGGCCCGCACGTCTATCCAGCACCACGTCCGCGTCGTCGACTGTGGCTAGGTTTGTCCGGAATGCCACGTCGCCGGGCTTCAGCGCCACGTCTGCCCCGAGGGCCTCAAAGGCACCGCGCCCCGTGTAGTACCTATACGGGTCGTATCCAAATAGGGCTAGATGCGCCGTGTCGGAGCCAGGCCTGACGCCGGGAGACACGGGATCCAACACGCCGCACGACCCGAGAGATGTTAGGTAGTCTATCGTGGGCTTGAAGGCTACGTAAAACGGCGTCTTTCCGCCACTCGGCCTGTCCCCCCCGCCGTCGAATAGAATCCACAAGACGCTAGGCATGGGTCTCCCGCTCGACCCATTTTAAATACTCCCTGTAGCCCCCCGATATGGGCAACGCTATTATCTCGGGCACCTGGTAGGGGTGTACAGACTTCACCTCTTTTATAAGCTCTTCCAACTTATCTGCGCTGGTCTTGACTATTAGGAGAACCTCGTCGGCCTCCTCAATCTTTCCATCCCACCAATACATTGAACTCACCGGCGACATGTTGACACAAGCCGCAAGCCTCCTATCCAAAATATGCCTAGCTATTTTCTTACCACTCTCCCTATCTGGAGCTGTAATAAATACAGTTGTATACATAGGGGATGGGTTTTGGATTGTATTAAAAATTTAAAATTGGGTCAATCTCCCTATTAGAGTGGAGAAAGAGCTTGTATATGAAGTTGGCGTGAAGCTGATCGATAGAATTATCCCAGACAGCGATAGGGTTAGAAAGGTGTGGGAGCTCCTTACGTCTGATGTGGAGGTCCAGGCGTATCTAAAAATGGCCAACGTCTTCGCCGTACAGAGGCTACGGTACAACGACCATGGCCCAGTCCACTCGAGAATTGTGGCTGGCAGCGCCCTGGCTATATACAAAATTCTCGCCGACAAGGGGTTCAAGCCCAGCGTCGTCGCCGACGGCGTGGGCGACTGGGAGGACTCCATGGTGGTGACTCTGATGGGCGCCTATCTACACGACATTGGAAACTCGGTACACAGAACCCACCACCCCATTTACTCCGCCTTGCTGACAGACAGAATTGCCGAGAAGATTCTGTCGAAGGTGTACGGCAACACAGAGAAGATGTACATGCTCAAGCAAGAGGTGATGCACGCCGTGTTCTGCCACGACGAGGCGTACAACTGCCTCACGTTTGAGGCGGCCTGCGCCAAGATTGCAGACGGGACAGATATGAGTAGCGGCAGGGCTAGGTATCCCTACAGAGCTGGGAAAAACGACATACACGCGCTGAGCGCCCTGGCTATAGAACGGGTAGAACTCGTAGCAAACGAAACCAGGCCCCTAGCCATCAACGTACACATGACAAACGAGACTGGTATATTTCAGATAGACACCGTTCTGGGCCAGAAAATTGCCACCTCCGGCCTGGCGCCCTACGTAGAGGTGAGGGCCTTCACAAAAGGAAAGCTATTTGCAGTCAGGACGTTTGAAACCACGCACCGAATAGATAGTAGACCAACGGTAAAGTAGAATTCCTATAGAGGGGGTCTAGCTCAGCGATCGGCCCGCCGCGCAACGCCGTCCTACTCCTCTCCGTGTAGAGGCGGGGGCGGCCCGGGGCCTCCTTCTGTAGAAAGCAGGTTTGTATAGGGCGTATAGCCACTCCTGCCGCATCTCAGCTTCCCGCCACGGGAGTTGGCCGGAACAGCAAAGACGTCGGCGCTTGACTCCTCCTCGCCGCGGAGGAGTGGCCGCCCATGTGTATAAAGCGGTTGCGGCGGTAATTGCACTAGCTCGTCCCGACGTTAGACACCCGCCGTGGCGGGGTGGAGGTGGTAGGAGAGGCGTGCTAATTCAACTGAGGGTTGAGGACCCAGCTCCTCAGCTGGATGTCAGCTTGACGATTTTCGACGCCTTTTCTAAGTCGCCTCGTACTACTTCGAGCAGTAGCTTCATTGTTTTGCACTTGTCGTCTCCCTCGAGTATGGGGATGATCTTTACATAGACCTCATACACGCCCTCGACAATCTTCTCGTCGAGTTTGGCCAGGGAATTTTTCAACTGAGGGAGCTGGACGCTTTCAATAGGCTCCCCAATTATTATCTTGCCTATGTGCTTGTCGGTGCCCCTCACGCTAATTAGAAAGGTGGACGGATCGGCCCGGAGGTACTCTAAGTGCTCTGGCAGGAGTGATATGTCCAGCTTCTCAAAAAGCTCCCTCGTGTGGGGGGCAGCTAGCTGAATTATCCTCTCGACGCAGTTGGCGATTTTCCTAGGCGTCACGCATGACAGGTTGCAATCCTCGCAACGTGGGTGGGCAATTTTCAAGAGCTCCACGGTGTACTTAACTTCGTCGAATCTGAGGCTCTTTCCATACGCCGTCAGCACAGACACCACAGCTTTCTCTATCTCTGCGCAGTCGGTTGCCTTCTCCATAATCTCCTTTAGCACGCAGTTTTTTGCAAATATTGAACGCAACCTCTCCCTAGCCTCGTCAAGCCTACCCTCATGGAGCAGTTTGCCAACCTCCACGGCCGCCGCCGTGAATTTTCCAGAGGCTGTCAAGCCGAGGGAGCTGAGGGTAGGGGTTATCACCCTCGACAAGGTTTTAGAGAGTTTGAACTCATCTAGAAACTCGGATATGACGTCGCTGACGCCGAGCACCCCCTGTGCGTACTTTACGTATACCCTCTTCAGCAAGGCGAGGAGCCTGTCGGGGGGCACCCTGATGTACCAAGAGTTGTACTGACACTCGGGCCTCAGCAACTCCTCCCTAAGCCTCTTGCAAAGTCTCTCGAGGTCGTCGACAGTCGCGACAACCTCCTCGTGGCCGTCTACGCGGATCAAAACCACGTCTAGATCACAGTGCAGAATTAAAAATCAGTTTGGTACTATTCATCTGATCTCCTCCCCGCCCCTCGGTGTTCCCTTGGGGTGGCTCATCGGCACCCTCGTCCCCCGCCCTCGTGGACGGGGGTCATGGGGCTGGCCCGGGCCAGCACGGCGGGCCGTTTGGTTTGGGACACTCTTTCAGCCTCTAGCGCGGATCTGGACCACTCCCCCAGCGCCTTCACGTCTACTGCGGATAGGGCTCTCTTAACCGCCTCTGCGTATCTAGGCTCAAGCCTCTCCGCGGCTCTCCTCATGATGTTGAGGACGGCCGCGACGTCTCGGTGAACCCAGTGCCCCCTCGGGCAGAGGCCTGTCTTGGAGCCGAGGGGGAACGACATCTCCTCGCCGTGTACTGGGCATGTCTTGGAGTTCCTGTACGAAGAAACCAGCACTAGCCTCAGGCCGCGCTCCGCGGCCTTGTCGGCTGTCTTGTCGACTACTGCCTTCATAGGCGTCTGCTTTATGCGGTGTTTGAGTTGCGGACTCCTCTTGTCCTCTACCATCTCCTCCTGCGGCTTCTCGCCTAGATCCTCAGTGACGAAGATCACCGGCTCTCTCGTAAGCTCGTGAGCTATCTTGTTAACTCTATCCCGCTTCCTATCCCTCTCCCTAAGCCTCTTGACCCTCTTTCTGAACTCCCTAGTGTGGACGCCGGAGAGCCTCTTGCCATTTATCTCGACGGCGAGCTCCTCAGCCCACCTCCTTCTGACCGCGTCGTATCTTTTCGCCAGTCCGCCGAAGTCGGTTCTAAAGATGTAGATGGATATGGGGGGCTGGATCCATCCTCTTCCACCGAGCCACTCTGTCGACAGCGGCTATCAGATCCACCTTGGCCGCGACGACTGTGTTCTCATTCACGTCGAAGACGATTACTGCCTCTGGCTCCCTCGGCGGCTCTGGCTCCACCTCGTAAGTGAAGACGGCGTACACTTTGTTCTTCACCCGCCTCAGTCTAATCGTGGACGCCCTCTTGGCCCTCCCAGTCCTGACAAGCCACTCTAGAGCCAGAAGCGTTTGTGCGGCCACAGCTCCGCGATGTGCCTCCCGGACATGAGCCTTATAGATAAGGCAGTCGCCGAGTCGAGGCGCCAAGCCATCTCGTCTGTGTAAGGGGATACCTTTCTGATTTCTGGTGGCCTCTCTCCAGCCGTTGCCCAGGCGTTGTACGTCTCCACGGCGTCTTTCACCGCCTGTTGGGCGTATGCAGACGGCAGGCCGAGCCGCCTCACCGTCTCCTTAACCTCGTGCCACACGCGGAAGCAGCCAGCACTTCTACCATTGTAACTCTGGACTAGATACTCCACCACGACCTTCTTCGCCAGCCTATATATTCTCTCCAGCTTTAGGTAGTCCAGAAGCTGGCTTCCGTCCAGCAGAAGTGGCACCGCCACGGAGCGCCTAACCACCATATCTAAATAAACGCCGGCTAAAAACCTTACCCCGACCTGAAGGGTGGGGTTTGCCACCGCCATATCACAAAGTATTTAACACCGCCTGGAGTCTCCGACGTGGATGTCTTAGAGGTGCTGAGGAGGCGCGACCTGTCGCTGGCCCGGAGCGCGCTGGCCGAGGTGCATAAACAGAAAGCCTTCTCCCTAGCCGACGCTGAGTATTCAAAAGAAGAGCTTGAGAGAGCCGCCAGGCTACATGCACACCACATAGCGCTGATGTCTCTAATCCTCCCCGAGGTTGAGGTAGACCCGGAGAGCGTCACCGGGATAGACTACAGGCTGGCTAAGGCGTTCCGAGAGGCTTGGGAGAGGTGCGCCGATATTCCGCCCCCCGTAGATGAGTTCTACCGCGTAGTCGTCGAGGAGCTCAACCGCCTATCGCGCTCTCTCTGTAACTCCCGGTAGACTACGTAGAGGGTATAGGTGAGCACCGCGATTATCAGCCCAATGACGTAGACGTGTGCCTCCAGTGTCGGAGACAGTAGCGCAATTGTCACGTAGAGCGCCAGGGCTGACGTGGAGATCAACACAGCCGCGCTACCGTATCGCGCCCCCTCGTATTCCCTCAGTGCTATCAATAGATCGTTGTAAATCTCTCTAAAGTACTTTGAGAGGAAGTAGGATAAGGGTATCAAGACTATAAGAGACAGCACGCCCATGTAACTAAAGGCAAGCGCAACGACCACCATAAGAATCGCCAGCTTGGCCGCGGTTGTAAAGGCGCGGGTAATCACCTTGTAGAGTTTTTCATAAGCCACAGTGGATCTCAATTCTTTCATGCGGCTTCCCACGTATCTCTCAATGAGGTGGCGTTGCCGCCATACAAAGGGGGCTATAAATAGCGTAAATATCGGAGCGATGGAGAGGGCAAATACAAGCTCTGGGTCTTTCACAACGCCGAATTTATGAACAAGAACGGGGATCGTCAAGGAGAGTTCCGAGAGGTGGGCAGTTGAGATGGCGACGCTTGAGGAGAGCCTTGGGTTGCCTGTTATAAATAACGAGGCGAAGAAGACTGATACTGATCTGATAAACACGGCTAGCAACGCCACGGCTATGCTGAGGGCAAAAAACACCAAATTTAGCCCAGACGTCGGGAGGGAGGCGCCTACGGCTAGCATGTATGTGTAGATTATTAGGCTGGAGAGGGCTGCCGCCTCTTTTGTATGTACGCCGCGCGTATCCGTCCTGGAAAAAACGTAACCAGCTAGAAAGGCTCCGAGATAGGGAGAGGCTATGCGGAAGTACTGCACCACGTAGACAAAACCAAATGCCGTAGCTAAGGCAAAAGGCAGGGCGTAGTCACGTCCAATTATAAACCTATCTATATAGGAGAACAACGCGAGGGATACGCCACCGAGGATAGTTATTACTACGAGATTGACGGGGAGGCTCTCCACGGTCGTCCCGCCGATGAGGAGGCTCAGCGCAAAAAAGAGCACTGTGTCCTCCAGCGTTGTGAGAGATATGGCGATGTTCCTAGCCTCTGTGGGGAGGCCTTGGGTAAGTTTCAGCACGAGCAGGCTAGACGAGCTCAGCAACATTAAAGCCACAGCCAGGGCCTCTATAGTCTTAAACCCGGCGAGTCTAAATATTAAAACTGAGATGCCGACGATAAACGCAGTTTCTAGAATGACCGCGAAGAAAGCCGCCGGCGACATGCCGCTCGCCCCCAGCTGGCGCCCTACCTCAAACGCAACCAGCGATATGAGGACTTGGAGATATATCTCGGGCAAGTCGACGCCTAGGAAATACTTAGTCAAGACGCCGGCTATGAAAAAACCCAGAAACGGCGGGAACTCTAATCTGTCGAGGAGATAGGCGAATAAAACTCCGAGGAGTATCGAAACCGAGGCGGCGCCCAGCGGAGACTCCACTACTCCACAGTGTAGTAAAGCCTCTTCTTCCCCCTCCCCCTGTTCTCAACCTTGATAATCTTAACAGTGCCTATCTCCTTCGTGTTCTTAACGTGGGGCCCCCCATCCGCTTGTATATCCACGCCGGGGATCTCCACAATTCTGAGGGTGGGGAGGTCGGGCGGCATCTTCTCCGCCAGCTTCACCACCCCCGGGATCTTCAACGCCTCCTCCCGCGGCAACCAGTACACCCTAACCTCGATACCCCGTTGCGCTATCTGGTTCACCTCCGCAACCGCCTCCTCGAATATCTTCCTCACAGCGGCCATGTCCCCCTCCACGTTGAAGTCGTCGCGGGCGTATTCATGCGTAATTTCGCCGCCTGTAATCAAGGCGTTGTACCTGTTGTAGAGAACGGCAGATAGTATATGCGCCGCCGTGTGGAGCCTCATTTTCCTATACCGCTTCTCCCAGTCCACCACGCCCCTCACCACGTCGCCCGGCTTAAAAACAGGCGGCCTATCCAAGACGTGCACCACCTCCCCACCCTTGTGAGCCGCCTTGGCGCTGTACCTCTCCCCTCCAAACACAAAAAAGCCGCTGTCGGCCTCGACGCCTCCAGTCCCGTCGTGAAACGCGGTTTTGTCCAGCACCACCTCGTTCCCAGACACGTCGAGCACAGTTGCGTCGAACTCCCTGACGTAAGAGTCCTCTTGGTACAGCAACTTGGTCTTCATAGATTAGGCGAAAAACCCTACTTTTAATCTTTAGTGAGGAGCCAGCTTGAAGTAGAAGCCGCTCCTCTCCAGTTCATCCAGCAGTTTCGACATGTCGAGAGTGCCTGGTATCTCCACGACGAATATAAGCCTCACGTAGTTCGGCCTCTGCTCAGGATCGTAACGCTCGTGGTACACCTCCAAGATGTTGACGTTGTGAGAAGCCAGTAGCGACGACGCCTTGGCCAGCGTGCCAGGTCTGTCGGGCACCTCCCCAACGAGCCTAACAACACGCCTCTGCCTCGCCAAGGCCTTCATCAACACCCGCATGAGAATCGGCGCGTCTATGTTGCCGCCGGACACCACCGCCGCAGCCCTCTTCCCACGCACATCGACCTTCCCCGACATCAAGGCGGCCACAGCTGCCGCCCCCGCGCCCTCGGCCACCACTCTCGTCCTCTCCAGCAGTAGGTAGATGGCGTCGACAATCTCGTTGTCATCAACCAAGACAATGTCGTCTACATACTCCTGGATAAGCTTCAGCGTAATGTCCCCCGGCCTTTTCACCGCGATGCCGTCGGCGATTGTGTCCACCCTGTCAATGGTAACCAGCCCGCCCTCCTTCAGCGAGAGATAAACCGCAGGCGCCCCGCTGGCCTGCACCCCCACCACCCTCACGCCAGGTCTCCTCTTCTTTACAGCGTACGCGACGCCGGATATAAGCCCACCCCCACCCACCGGCACAACCACAACATCCACACTCTCCAAATCCTCAAGAATCTCGACGCCAAGTGTGGACTGGCCCGAGATTACGTACCAGTCGTTGTAGGCATGTAGAAACTTGGCGCCGCCGCCCACGAGCTCTATCGCCTTCATCTCAGCCTCGTAGTAGCTCTCCCCATGCAGAATCACAGTGGCACCATAATCTTGCGTCTTCTTTACTTTCAACCACGGCGTAGTCTCAGGCATAACCACAGTGGCCCTAACGCCGTGTAGCTGAGCGGCGTACGCCACTCCCTGCGCGTGGTTGCCCGACGAAGCCGTTATAAACTCGCGGTACCCCTCCCTTATGTATTTATGCATGGCGAAGTAGGCCCCCCTTATCTTGAATGAGCCGGTCTTCTGCAGAGCCTCCAGCTTTAGGAAAACCTCGCCACCCGTGACTCTAGACAGAGACTCAGATCTCAAAGTCGGCGTCCTGTGTATCTTACCCTCCCTCTGCTTCTCTTTTATGACCGTGGTGGCCTCTTCAAGCAGAATCATGCGCCTTTGATAGCCATGGCGAGGCGCCGGATCCCCTCGTTTATCTGTTCAAACGATGGGTAGGTGAAGTTTAGCCTCATCGCATTCCTCACGGACTGGTCTACAAAGAAGCCGTGGCCGGGCACGAAGGCCACCTTGTACTGCGTCACGGCGGTTTTCAAAAGCTCCTTTGTGTCGATATGCGGCGGGGCGGTGACCCAGATAAACATGCCGCCGCTGGGCCTAGTCCAGCTTACCCCCGGAGGCATATAGGTCTCCAGGGCCGCTAGCATAGCGTCTCTCTTCCTTTTGTACAGGTCCCTCACGTGGGGTAGGTTTTTGAGCACGACGTTGCGCCGCAGGCCCTCGGCGAAGATGTACTGCACAAAGTTGGAAGTGTTGAGATTTAGGGACTGCTTGGCGAGGTTGAACCACTTGACTACATCCTCCTTGGCGATGACCCAGCCTAGGCGGAAGCCGGGTGCGAAGATCTTAGAGGCGGTGGATAGGTAGATGACTCTGTCGTTCTTGTCCAGCGCCTTTATTGGCGAGACCTCGATGGGCTCGAAGAGGAAGTATGAGTATGGGTCGTCCTCTACGATCATTAGGTCGAACCTTTCTGCGACCTCCAGCAGGTATTTTCTCCGGTCTTGGGACATGGTGAGCCCGGAGGGGTTCTGCGCCGTGGGTATGGTGTAGATGAATTTTATGCGGGCTCCCTCTGCCTTGAGTTGTTTTACTCTCTCCTCGAGTATCTCCACCACCATGCCGTGCTCGTCCATTGGCACTCCCACTAACCTCGGCTGGTAGACCCTCCACGCCTGGAGCGCCGCGAGGTAGGTGGGGTTCTCTGTTATAACGACATCGCCTGGGTCTATGAAGACGCGGCCGAGGAGCTCCAGCGCTTCCTGGCTACCGACTGTGACAATTATGTTCTCGGGTCTGGCTCTGATCCCTCTAAAAGATTCGCTGAATTTGGCAATCTCCTGGCGTAGCTCAAGGACGCCCTCGGTGGAGCCATACTGCAACGCTTTGTGCGGATACGCCTCCAGAACGTAGGCGACGATTTTGGCAATATCCTCAATGGGGAACGTGGAGGGGTCCGGCATCCCGCCTCCAAAAGATATGACGTCTGCCGTGGCCCACCTCAAGAGCTCCCTAATCTCGCTCGCTGTCATAAACTGTGTGCGGGAGGAGACGAGCTGTTCGATATTCATACCGCCATATTCATTAAAGTCCCTATATAAACTTAATTTATATATATAGCGCCGCTAGTTAGATGCTCCTAGGCAGTTAATACATATCCTGCCAAGCCCCCTGCGGACGCTACACTTCTCGCAAACCGGCCTGCCGCAGACTATGCATGTAGATATTGAAAAGTTTTGGCGGCAGATTCTGCAGAGCGTCGCCTCACACGCGGCGCAGTGCTCGCCGGCCCAGTCGTGGCGGCACGCCCAGCGGCCGCATCTCGGACATCTGCGCTCAGCTTCTTCGTATCCGCAGATTTGGCACCGCACTACTTCTTTAGTAGCTTTGCCAGCAACTGGGGCACCTCAAACGGCGTCTCGGCGACCGGCACGCCGGCTGATCTAAACGCCTCGATTTTACTCTTGGCGTCTCCGGAGCCCAACATGACGATGGCCCCTGCATGTCCCATGCGCTTGCCCGGCGGGGCGGTGCGGCCGGCTACGTACGCCACCATGGGCTTGTTTATCGCGCCTTCTGCGTACAGCTTCGCCAGCCTCTCTTCCGCGTCGCCGCCTACTTCGCCGATGACCACAATCCCCTCCACCTCTGGGTCTGCCGCCACCTTGAGAGTGGCCTCCATCAAGTCGAGCCCTACTATTGGATCGCCGCCGACGCCTATCGCTACGTTGATGCCAAAACCTGCCCTTACCAGCTGGTACGATATCTCATAGGTCAACGTGCCCGACCTGCTCACCACGGCGATTTTGCCGGGGGTTTGGTATATGCTGTTGGGCATTATGCCTATCTTTGTCCGCACGGGGGGCGCCACTATCCCGGGACAGTTGGGCCCAATTACGGTCACCCCCCTCGCCCTGGCGTAATTCACAGCACGCAACGTGTCGTGCACAGGTATGTGCTCTGTTATCACCACCGCGAGCTCGACACCAGCATCGACAGCCTCCATCAAGGCGTCGGCTGCGAATTTTGCAGGTACGAAGATGGCTGAGGCGTTTGCTCCGTGTTTACGCACAGCCTCCTCCACAGTGTCGTAGACCGGCACGCCGTGGACGGTGGAGCCTCCCTTACCCGGCGTGACGCCGGCCACCACCTTAGTGCCGTATTCTAGCATCCGCTGGAGGTGGAAAGAGCCCTCGCGCCCGGTGGCGCCCTGGACAACTACTCTAGTGTTGGGACCCACAAGCACCGTCATGCCCCCGCCAGCTCGACAGCTTTCTTAGCCGCCTCCTCTGCACTTTCAAAAAGCGGAATCCCGACCTCGGCAAGTATGGCCTTGCCCAGCTCCTCGTTGGTGCCCTTCATCCTTACCACAATATTCTTGCCAGCCCCGCCGGTCTGAGCAAGGGCGTCCCTCACCCCCCAGGCCACCTCATCCGCCCTAGTTATGCCGCCGAAGATATTTATAAAAATCACCTTGACTCTGGGGTGGTTGAGGAGCACCTTGACCGCCTCCCTCACCACCTCTCTGCTAGCCCCGCCGCCGATATCTAGGAAGTTCGCCGGCCTCCCGCCGAAGTGGTACACAAGGTCCATGGTGGACATCGTGAGCCCGGCCCCGTTCCCAATTATACCGATGTCCCCGTCGAGCTCGACGTAGTGGAAGCCGATTTTCTTCGCATACGCCTCGAACTCCGTCACGTCTCGGGGATCCTCCTCCAGGGCTTTTTCTAAATCTGGGTGTCTATACAGCGAGTTGTCGTCGACTATCACCCTGGCGTCGAGGGGTATGACGTCCCCGTCTTTTGTAAGCGCCAGCGGGTTGCTCTCTACCAACTCGGCGTCGTAGTCCACCATTATTCTATACATAGCATTTACAATAGACGCCGCTTGTTGCCACTGGGGGGTGCCCTGCTGGAAGCCGAGCCAAGACACTATAGCTCTTACATGGTAATCCCTCAGCCCCACAAAGGGATCCACGTAGACTCGCTTAATCTTTTCAGGGGCGGTCTTGGCAATCTCTTCGATATCCACGCCGCCTATTGGCGACACGAGAAACAGATATCTACGCGTTGCCCTGTCAATGATCAGCGATAGATACATCTCCCTACTCACCTCGACGTATTTCGTGACGTAGATCTTCTTCACAGCAAGCCCCTTGATATTCATACCAAACATCTTCTGTGAAAACTCGTACGCCTCCTCCGGCGTATTCGCCGTCTTTATACCGCCGGCTTTGCCCCTCCCCGCCACCACGACCTGCGCCTTGAGAACAACAGGCGGCCCCAGCTCGCTGGCAATTCTGCGGACTTCCTCAGGCGTTGTCGCAACTCTGCCCGGCGGGATTCTAACCCCGTATTTTGAAAACGATTCCTTAGCTTCATACTCATGTAGCTTCATACCACATACAAGTTTAGTCGATCTAAAATGTTGAGTATTAGCCTAACGCGATAAATCTAATCAACAAATGCCAAAAGATATATGCCCGGCTCCTTTGCGGCTACTACCGCGTCTTTACGATCTTTAAACACGCCTATAATCTCCCCGTCTCTAACAAGAACCCAGCCCCTCTTCCCACTCCTACGCGCCAGTTCAACCCACTTCAAGAGCTCCTTTTCTATCCCACCACCCGACATCTCCAATGCTCTATATCACCAAGCGCTCTTCCTCGAAACACCTATTGTGTCTCAGAATGTTGCTATCCACCACCGTGCCGCCGTAGAGCTCAGCCCGCTCATGTCCAAGCGCCAGGTGCGCCGCAATCCTGCCTATGGCGTCTGCCTTCATTATCCCCGAGCCGCTTGTCCCGGCGGCTACGTATAGCCCCTCGGCGAGTCTATCCACCACCGGCTGATAGTCGACGACGTTCTCGTCGTAGTGGCCAGCCCACGCGTTTTGAGGCGATTTCCCCTCCGCCGCGGGGATGTACTTCGTCAACACTGGGTATATGCCGAAGCGCCACAGAGGCTCCTCGGCCTCAGGCACCTCCTCAAACCGGAAGGGCCTTCTGTCAGCCACGCCGATCCAGAAGGTACCCTCGCTAGGCTCCGGCCTGAGGTAGACGCCTTTT
Organism: Pyrobaculum ferrireducens; assembly: GCF_000234805.1. Taxonomy (NCBI): domain Archaea; kingdom Thermoproteati; phylum Thermoproteota; class Thermoprotei; order Thermoproteales; family Thermoproteaceae; genus Pyrobaculum; species Pyrobaculum ferrireducens. The sequence goes on along the minus strand of NC_016645.1, from coordinate 491,756 downwards.
GGTAGGATGATCATGGGGCCGTAGTCCCTATCCGCCAGCCCCATGTGGAGCAATCTACTCATCTCGCCGTCTGCCTTAACTACGAAGACTTGTCTTTTCCTCGGCTTCAGAGGGAGGCCGAACCCCATGGCGTCCATCAACCTCTCGCTCCACGCCCCGGTAGCTATAATCACGTTCCTCGCCTCAATCACCCCCGCCGACGTCTCGACGCCGGAGGCCCTCACCGCCTGCCACGTGAAGGGCTCCCCGGGTATGCCGAGGGGCCTCCTAGGCGAGAAGAGCACAGTCTCCACCTTCGTGTTGAACATAACCTCGCCTCCGCCTTTCACGTACTCCTCGTAGTAGAACCTCACCAACTTCTCTGGATCCATAATCCCCGCCTCCTTTACCAACAGCCCAAAGGCGATGTCTGGCAACTCCATTTCCCTCGCCTCCTCGTCGCCCGACACCCTAAACCTCACCGGCACGCTGAGCTCCTTGTATATCTCCACAGCTACGCCCATCTCTCTCAACTCGCCGGCAACTCTCTGCATCAACCCTACGCTGTCCTCGGGGACCATGAATAAATAACCCACAAACCTCATGCCTAGATCCACGCCGCCGTCTTGAACCTTTCGGTAGAAGTCTACGCTGGTTTTCGCAAGCACGCGGTTGATCCATGACGTAAAGGCTGTTCTAAAGGCCGCGGCGGACTTCGCCGTGTCGCCCATGCCCACCCCGGCGTATTGATCCACTACGAGGATTTTGGAGCTGGGGGAGAGGCGCTGTAGGTGGTAGGCCGTGGCCATGCCGACTATCCCCGCCCCTACCACGAGAAAATCGTACATCGGGGCCATGTAAGTAGATCTATATATCAATTGATTTAAAGCGTGTGGCGAAGGTCAGAGGCGGTGATGAGGTAAACCGCGCCGATGAGCCGTGATAGTTGAATCCACAGCTGATTTACTGCCCGGCGCAGAGGGCCTTGACTGTAATCGCCAAGGGCTGGACCCCCCTCTCCCTCAGTAGATTCACAACGTTCTCGTCTACTATGTCAATAACCTTGTCTGAATTTACGCATACCACGTTTATATGTGGCGACACGCTGTCGTAGTAGGTCCTGCCATTGTGTTCAAAAGACGTCACGAGTCCCGAGTCTTCGAGGAGCCTAAGTATGGAGTACACGGTGCTCGCACTTATAGAGGGCATCTTCTGCTTAACCTCATTCAGGATGTCGTTGAACGTGGGGTGTTCTCTCTTCGCCAGCTTTTCAAGTACAATATTTATAACTTCAACTCTCTGAGGAGTCACCCTGTACCCCCTGTCCCTCAAGACCTGCACCACCTGTGTTGACTCCATCAGCTACATCCTTCGTTTTGGTATAAAAATCTAATTCCCTATTTAAATAGACTACATAGCTATACTTAGTGAGGCAGAGGAGCCGCGGTAGTGGCGAGGTGGTTTATCTAGGTGTGTTGTGCCTACCTGGCTCTCTTTCTTGCAACAGCGCAGTGGGGCTGGCGTCGGCGTGGCGCTACGGGGTTTATAGATAAAAACGCGTGGTTTAGGTAGAGGTATGTCGATTAGGTTTGAGGTAGTTGAAGTCCCCATACCCCAGGGCACCAACGTGATTGTGGGGCATGCGCACTTCATTAAGACCGTCGAGGATCTATATGAGGCTCTCGTCACATCTGTCCCCGGGGTTAAGTTCGGCATTGCGTTTTGCGAGGCGTCTGGGAAGCGGCTGATTAGACACGAGGGCAACGACGAGGAGTTGAGAAAACTTGCTATTGATGTATGTAGGAGAATAGCGGCTGGACATGTATTTGTTATATACATACGAAACGCCTGGCCGATTAACGTTCTGAACGCCGTTAAAAACGTGCAGGAGGTTGTCAGGCTTTACGCGGCCACGGCGAACCCCCTAAAGATTATTGTCGCCGAGGTGGAGCCCGAGAGGAGGGGAGTTGTAGGCGTCGTGGACGGCCACTCGCCGCTCGGCGTAGAGGCCGAGGACGACAGGGAGGAGAGGAAGAAATTCCTTAGAGAGGTTACGAAGTACAAGCTTTGAGATCTATAAACCTCGCTACGCTTCTCTTTTTTACCGCTAATGGAGTGGCTATTGTAGCAATCCCGCCGTATCTCCGCGACCTAGGGGTGAGGAGCGAGTCGGTAATAGGCGCAGTTGTGTCGACGGCGTTCTTCGTGTCGATAGTAGCCCGCCCCCTCAGCGGGTTTCTAGGCGAGAGGGTAGGCTACACAAGGCTCATGAGCATCGGAGTCAACCTGGCGATCGCGGCGCAGCTCATGTACCTATTGGGAAGCCCGGGGTGGGTGCAGGTGGGGAGGGTGTTCCACGGACTGTCCATCGCCACATTCCTCCCCATGTCTATAGCGCTGTCGGTGGTGGAGGGGGCGAGGGCCATCGCGACCCGTTCGCTGGCTGTAGGCGTCGGCAACGTTCTAGGTCCCTTGGCGGGCTCCGTAATATACGACGTTGGGGGCGCCAAGCTGTCTTTCACAACCGCCTTGGCGATACACGCAGCTAACTGGATCTTGATCCGGGGGGCGAGCGGCGGAGCCGCGGGCGGCGGCTCCCGGGAGCCGGGCCTCGGAGTGGAGGGTCGTGTATTTCTCTTCATGGCTCTCCTTACTCTCTACGCGGCGACTTATATGAGCATCTCCACCTTCATTCCGGTTAAGCTTAGAGACCACGGCATGCCTCTCACCTACTGGGGGCTCTTCACCTCTGTTGCGGCGCTCCTGAGTCTTCTCCCCCGGGCTTTCTTAATGAAGGCGGGGCTTGTGAATCCAGTGACCGCGGCTGTGGCCACGGCGGTGACCCTGATGGGGATGTTGCTGGCCACCTACGCGGAGGACCCCGTGGCTTTTGCGATCTCTGGGGCCGTATACGGCCTTGGGCAAGGCGCGGTGGTGGTGACGTACCAGATACTCGCCCTCTCCGGTAGCAAAAGGGCGGGGCTGTCTAGTTCGATATACACCATGGGCTGGGACCTGGGGTCGATAATAGGCCCCATCGCCGGCGGCGCTCTGGTGGAGTCCCTGGGCTACTCGGCACTGCACGTAATCCCCCTGGTCATGGCGCTGGACATCGCCGTCCTGTTTTTATACGCCATCCGCAGGTAGAGGCGTGGGTTTTCTAGAGGCGTTGCTCGGGGATCCCGGCAGGGAGGTGGTGTATATAAAAACAGACGACGCGGAGACCCCCGAGGTGTGTTGCCGCGTCGGGGACGTGGCGAGGAGGGAGGTGGCAGACGTGTTTACATCTCTCGGCATTTCCAGCCTATACAGGTATCAATACGACGCGGTGCAGAGCATTAGGTCGGGGAGGGACACAGTCGTGGTTGCCGGCACGGGCATGGGGAAGACAGAGGCCTTCCTAATCCCAATTCTCGAAGCCTCCATGGAGGCGTTGGGCGGACCCGTCGCCCTTGTGCTTTACCCCACCAAAGCCCTGGCCAGGGATCAGCTGGCGAGGCTGAGGAGGTACGGAGATAGGCTGGGGGTGAGGGTTATGGTGTACGACGGAGACACGCCCCCGAGGGAGAGGCGCCTTCTCTACGAGATGCCTCCCCACGTCGTCATAAGCAACCCCGACATGGTGAGCCAGGCCTTGATGCATGTGGCGAAGTTTAGAGAGATGCTGAGGAGAGTCCGCTACGTCGTGCTAGACGACTTCCACGTATACACAGGGGTTTTCGGCTCACACATGTACTACCTCCTCCGTAGGGTGAGGAGGTTCGTGAGGCCGGTGTTTATAGCGACAAGCGCCACTGTGGGGAACCCCGCCGAGTTCGCCCAGGCCCTTTTCGACAGCGACAGGGTGAACGTGGTGTGGGGACCTTTGGGGAGGCGCGGGAGGCTTGTGCAGGTGCTGGCGAGGCCCCGTTTTAGATCTAAGTGGGCGGAGGCGGCGCGGCTGGCGGCGTTGTGTATAGAGCAGGGCATGAAGTGTCTGGTGTTCACCGACAGCCACCGCTACAGCGAGATTATATACCGCGCGCTGAAAATAAGCGGCTGGGGAGATAGAGTAGCTGTACACCGCGCTGGCCTAGACCCCGAGGAGCGTAAGGCGGTGGAAGAGGCCTTTAAAAGAGGCGAGGTAGACGTCGTCATATCCACCCCCACCTTGGAGCTCGGGATAGATATAGGCGATGTCGACGCCGCCGTGCTAGCCTCAATCCCGCCCTCGTACAGCAGGTACCTACAGCGCATAGGCAGAGTCGGCCGACGCGGCCAGACAGGCTACGTTGTGCAGATTCTGGGAAACGACCCCATCTCCCAGTACTACCGGAACTACCCCCACGAATTCTTCTCCAGATTCCCAGAGCCTCTGGGCTTCGAGAAGGAGAATGAGGACGTAGCCACTCTACACGTGCTAGCAGCCGCGGCTGATGCCCCCCTGAGGGAGAGAGACCTCACCTCCTTCGAGCGCCGCCTGGCGGAGAGGCTGGAGGCGGAGGGCGCTCTGACGCGGGTAGGCCGCTTCTACAGAATTACACCCCGCGGCAGAGAGCGCCTCTCCATGCTCAGCCTCAGGGGATCCCCCCACGTGGTCAAGATTAAGACGGGGGACGGGAGGGTGCTGGGGGAGAGGGAGCTACCCTTGGCGCTGTACGAGCTACACCCAGAGGCTATCTACATGCACGGCGGGAGGACGTACGTATCGAGGTCGCTTGATTTGGAGAGACGCGTAGCCGTCGTCGAGCCGGCAGACGCCGAAGACTTAATGACCCAGGCGCTGGAGGACATGGAGCCCGAGATAGTGGAGGTCTTACGCGAAGGCGTTGTGGAAGGGGTTCCGTACCAGTACGGGCGGCTTAGGATAAAGATGACGGTCTACGGCTACGCCCTCAAGCGCTTCACCACAGAGGAGACCCTGGGCGAATACAGCATCGACCCCCTCACCTATGAGTTCGAGACTAGAGGCGCCGTGTTCTACATGCCGCACGTCCGCTTCAGCGCTAACGATGCCCTAGACTGGGAAGCCCGGGCTAAGGGCTACCACGCCGCCGAGCACGTCTTGATATCTGCAACAGAGATAGCGCTTGGAGCCGCCAAGACGGACCTGGGCGGCATCAGCTATCCAGACGGAGTCGTGGTGATTTACGACTCCCACGTAGGCGGCAACGGCACCACCAAACTCCTCATAGAAAACTTCAGGAGGGTCGCCGAGGTGGCGTATAAAATAGTTAAGGGATGTGACTGCGTAGACGGATGCCCCAAATGTGTCTACAGCCCGTACTGCGGCAACAACAACAAAATGTTGTCAAGGAAAAACGCCATGAGGATACTTGAAATAGTGCTCGGGGGAGGGGGCGCCCCCTCTGTCAGAGAGGTACCAAAGGGCGTGAGGGGGCTCGTCTAGTTACATAGATCTGTTACATAGCCCCACTGCCCTAAAGATCGGCTTGGGGCACATCAGCGCGTCGAGGGCGCCTCTTGTTAGTATTCTGTCAATATGCCGAATTTCTAGTTGTACTCACGCAGGAAGTTAGACTACGGATTAGCTAGCCTAGCCACACTATTCCCTCTTCGTCTATCTGCTGGGTGCCGCGGCCCGGCCTCACGTCTGTGGCTTTGTGCATGTATTTGAGATCTTTGGCCGCCGCCATGGCCGCCTCGGGTACGTACAGCACGGCGTTTAGTGGATCGGCAAGGCTCATACCGTTTCTATTCTTGTAGCGCCACACGGCGCTGTTTATTTTCTTGACGAGGTCGAATAGAGCGGCGTCGCCTCCTCTCCACTCCTCTGGGGGGTCTTCTATCGTCTCGTCGTGTATTGACTTGCCGTAGACCTCGCGCCAGATTTTGTCCGTCACGAAGGGCATGATTGGCGCAAGCAACTTGAGGCTGTATCTCCACACCGTGTAGAGGGTCCAGATGGCGGCTTTCTGCTCCTCATCTGTGTACACTCCCTCTCTGTTGTAGGCCCTGGATTTAACTAGCTCGATGTAGTGATCCGCGAAGTCGTGCCATATGAAGTTGTAAAGGGCGTGCGCTGGCTCATATACGTCGAAGTCGCTGTAAGCCGATATGACTCTCTTAGCCACCTCGTACAGCCTAGCCAGTATGGCCGTGTCCACTGGCATTAGCTGAGGCTTGTGCTGGGGTTCTGGGAATGAGAGGACGAAGCGGGAGATATTCCAGACCTTTGTCTGGAACTCCTTGCCCTCTCTTATTATGTTTTCGTTGTATCTGTAGTCTGAGCCGAGCCTCCCGGCGGCGGCGGCCCAGAAGCGCACGGGATCTGCACCGTACTTCTCCACGGGGGCCAGCAAGTCGATAACGTTGCCTTTTGACTTATGCATCGCCTCCCCCTTCTCGTCGAGGCCCATGCCGTTTATCCTAACGTAGCGGAAGGGCACGTCGCCGTACAAGAGGTAGGCTCTTAGGAGTGAGTAGTAGAGCCACGTCCTTATGATGTCGTATCCCTGGGGCCTCATAATAGAGTGGGGGTAGACCTTTGGGAATACGTTGTGCTCCTTGGTGACGCCGGAGGCGTACATCCAAGAAATCGACGAGTCGAACCAGGTGTCGAACACTCTTGTGTCACCTTCCAGCTTCCCGTCTTTACACGCCTCCTTTACCTCGGGGGGCGGCTCGTCTCTCCAAGGCACGTAGTAGCGGTCTCCCTTCGGCAGGACCGGCGTCCTCTCGCCGCTGGGCTTTACGCACCACCACAGCGGGATCTCCGTGGCGTAGTAGCGCCTTCTCGACACCGGCCAGTCCAGCTCCAGCGACTTTATCCAGTCTATGAGGACTTGGCGGTACTCCGGCGGCTTGAACTCCATCTTATTGGCGAGTTCGATTAGCTTCTCCTTGAACTCTATCTGTTTTATGAAGAGCTCCCTGGTGACGATTATCTCCAGGGGGGTTTTACACCTCCAGCACACGGGCACGTTGTGCACCAGCTTCTCCTGCTTCACTAGGAGGCCCTCCCTCTTCAAATCTTCGATTATCTTGGCGCGGGCCTCTCTTATAGAAAGCCCGGCGTATCTCCCAGCGCTGATCCGCCCGCCTTCGTCCACGACTATCTTAATGGGGAGCTTGAGCTCGTTGACAATCATCAAGTCCCTCGTGTCGCCGAATGTGGAGATCATCACCAGCCCAGTGCCAAAGTTTGGATTGGCGGCTCTGTGGGGGAGGATGGGCACCACCTGCCCCTCGGGCGGCACCACGGCGTGCATCCCCTCAAGCCTTTTGTACCTGTCGTCGCCTGGGTGGAAAATGACGGCCACAGTGGCGGGCAACAGCTCGGGCCTCGTGGTGGCTATGATAATGTCCTCGCCGGTTTCCCGCACCCTGAATTTAATATAGTTGAGGTAGGTCTCCTCCTCCCTGTACTCTATCTCCGGCTCCGCCAGGGCCGTGCGGCAACGGGGACACCACGGCGTAGGCCGCTCAGCTTCGTATACAAGCCCCCTCCTCCAGATCTCTATAAAGGTGTTCTGCGTCATCTGTCTGTACTCGGGGCTGTCCGTGCCTTGGGGCCAGTAGTCGAAGGATATGCCCCAGCGCCTGAGGGAGGAGACGAACTCCCCCTCGTAGCTGTCCAACTCCTCTTTACACATCTTGACAAACTTCTCCCTGGGCACCTCGTGGGCCACTATGCCGTACTTCTTCTCCACCTGTACCTCTATTGGGAGGCCGTTTCTGTCAAGGTAGAAGGGAAAGACCACGTCGATCCCCCGCATTTTCAAAAACCTCGCAATCATGTCGAAGTGGGCGTACGACGCCGTCTGGCCTATGTGTGGCCTGTTGCTAGACAGATACGGCGGCGGGGTGTCTATTACGAATACCGGGCGCGTCCCGCTGATCCTCGTCCTGAACCTCCCCTCAGCCTCCCACGTCTTTAGGAGCTCAGTCTCCCACTTCAAGTCCCAGCGAGGCGGAAGTCTATGCGCCACGGAGGGTGACATGACGAGGTTTTTATGTATTTGAGACATGTACGGCCGCCCGGGTTGTGATTCTTTGGATTTTTATGTGAGGATAAAGATTTAAATAATCCGGGTGTTGTGCCTCAATGCTTAACCGTGAGATTTACCTAATTGCAGACGGCACTGGATCTAGGCTTGGGGAATTCCTCGTCGAGCTAAATTTTGACCAGCCGGGTATATTAGCCACGCTCTCCAATATTTTCGCAGAACACGATGTGAATATTATCAACATAGCCATAGACGCAGACCGCCAGAATCTGCACTTCATAGTTGACCTTACCCTTGTCTCTGATGATCAGATCAAGGACATTGTCAAGAGCCTCCAGATGTTTGCCTTTGTGAAAAAAGTGAGGTATAGGGTGTCCACGACGTCGATTTTCGTCCCCAGGTGGATAATCCACGTTATAAACGGGAAGTCTAGCATATCTATAGAACGGGACTTGATGCCGCTGTTGCAGGAACCCGCCAAGCTGGCGGAGGAGCTTGCTAGGAGAGACGCGAAGACCGTTAAGGAATTGGTGGCGTCTGTCGACCCACTCGTCCTAGACGAGGCTATATACATTGCGCAACTCAGAGGTCTCTACACGGTGGAGAATACCGAGGTGAGGGAGGGGAGGCTCTCGGCTAGGCTTTGTAGCCTAGCGCAGCCAATGGCCAGGAGGTACGTCGAGGTGTTTGTCAAAGAGCTGGGGGCGCAGGCTAAGCTGAGTGACGAGGGGATCTGCCTGACGCTGGAGGCTTAGGCCGTCTGCCCCCCTCCTGCCCTACCGAGGTATGTATCCAAGAGACCTGCTTTTTCAAATAACTCACATACACGGCATACCTCTCTGGACGTCACCGAGTTGCAGTACCTGCACCTCCTCATGGGCTGGGGGGGTTGGGCTTGTAGAAACTTAGCTAGCTTTTCGCCAAAGGAAACTAGGCTGTACTTCACCGTCGGCATCTCCCTCTCCATTTCCGCCAGTGTGAATTTGAGCTGGTAGCGTGGGTTCGCCACGACATAGGGGCATTCCAGCTCCATGAGGGGCACGCCGTGGTAGTAGGCGTAGAGAGCCACCTCCTCCTCTCTCACGTACTTCAGCGGCTTTATCCGGGGTATCAAGTCCTTCTCCTCGGCGTCTTCATAGTGGCCGTACCACCGAAACCGCGAGAGGTTGCCCATCAAAACATTCATAAGCGCCGTCTGGGCCTCGTCGTCTAGGTTGTGGGCTGTGGCTATCTTAGTCCAGCCCCTCCTCTTCCCAATGATGTTCATGGCGCGGCGCCTTAACACGCCGTCGATAGTGCACATGTGGACCTCGTGCCCCGCCTTCGCGAGCCTCTCGGAGAGCTCCATGGCGGTTACGCCAAAGATATCCTTAAAGTGGTAAACGTTGTACTCAACGCCGAATTTAGACGCCACCTCTTTCACGTAGTCCTTCCTCGACATGCGGTAGAAACAGCTGTAGGGATGCCCCTCGTTTATTGTAAAAGCCTCCATCTTCACCTCTTTCAGCAACCCCCTCTCCCTCAGTCTGCCTAAGATGTGGAGAAGGACGAGGCTGTCCTTGCCCCCGGAGACCGCCACCGCGACGTAGTCCCCGGGTATAATCATCTTCTCTCTCCTAATCGTCTCAAGGACTTTTTTCTCCAGCGAGGTGAATAGGCAACGGAGGCATAGCCTCTCGCCGCTAACCACGCGGAGGTACTGGGCAGGCCTCTTGCCGCAACGCTGGCAGAGGCTCACGCTACTTCTTCAAGTCGATGTGGGGTATGGCGCCGTGCTTCCGCTCCGCCTTTTCCATCTCCAGTGTGAAGGTCTCCAGCGAGGTGCGGAATATGTAGAACACAATTCCACAGTTTCTACACCTAGCGATCATTATCGTATTTTCAGGACCCTTGTGGCGGTATGTATGTGGCGGCGGCAGAGCCTCCCACTCCGGCAAGCCGCAACGTGGACATGTAATCACCGCCTCATCTAGTTGTGTATTTATAATCTTTCTAGCCCTGTCGACAGCCACCTCGCCGCGCTACAGAGGTCTGGGAAGTTCAAATGGCCGCCTTCTGCGCCGACTATAACCGTCAAAATGCCAAGGCCCAGAGCCCCCAGGTCCTCTACGCTGTCGCCAATGTAGACTGCGCTGTGCGGCTCAGCCCCTAACTTTGACAAGGCGAATTTAAACACAGATTTCGACGGCTTTCTCCTAAGCAACATGTCCGAGGTTAGAACTAAGTCTACATGTAGATTTCTCTCCTTCAGGAAACTATCTATAAAACACCTACAGGGGGTGTTGGACAAAACGGCGATCCTCCCCCTGCTGGCGAGGGCGGAGAAGAACTCATGTACACAAGGCGCGGGTTTCATACGTCTATTCACGAGATCCATAAACCTCGCCGCCAGAAATCTGTGGTCAAGATCAGACCTGTGGGATAAGGCACGGGCCACAGCTCCAAGAGGGACTTCGTACCCGGCGCTCTGTATCTTCTCGACAACCCAAGCCACCTCATCCACCACATGGGCATCTACAATTTCACGCCAGACATCCCAGAAGTTAATCCGCTCTACAACCAAGCCCCAGAAGCTAGTTATGAAATTCATCTCGGCTTGTATCGAATAGTCATGCCGCATATCACCTCCACCTCGCCGCGCTCTATCAACCTCATCAACGCCCTCGTGGCCACAGGCGGCGGAATGCCCTCTCTATACGCGGCCTCCACCAGATCGTCCAGATCGGCCTCGCCCAGCCTCTTCAAAATTTCATATACGCCTACCACGTGCACGATAAACCACCGAGCTTAAAAACACCTCCCACTAGCCATAAAACGCGTAGCAATTCGACAAAAACCTAACGGAAAAAAATATACAAGGGCTCGTGGTGTTAGGACCTATGCTGGATCTGTTAAGTTATTTAAACGACGTGTGTCACAAGGGTGCGGTCTTGGTTTGGGCGGGCGGCTTGATGTTGTAGCCGGTGATCCACCACCAGTTGTACTTCCCGGCTAGCACAATCAGCGCGGGGACTACGAGAGGCCTAATTAAGAAGGCGTCTATGAGCGCGGCTAGGGCAATGGTGAAGCCTACCTCCCTAAGTACTAAAATCTGGGAGAGTGCTAGGGTGGAGAAGGCCACTGCCAAGATCATGGCGGCTCCGGTGATTACAGGGCCTGTGGTGACTATGGCGCGCCTCACCGCCTCCCTCTCGTCGAGCCCGCCTTCAAGCTCCTCTCTAATACGCGTAATGATAAAGATGTCGTAGTCGGTGCCCACGGCCATGAGGAAGGAGAACAGGACGACAGGAACGAGCCAGTAGGTGGGCTCGCCGAGCACCTCCTGGAATAGGAATACCTCGGCGGCTAGGCTCCAGGATATGGACATGAGCACTGTGGCTATGAGCCTCAGCGGTATTAAAAAGCTCCTCAATAGGAGGGAGAGTATAACGAAGACTGCGCCTATGATTACATATATCTGTAAATTCCAGAACTTTACATATATCTCGCTGAATATTACATTTTTCCACGCGGCGGCGCCGCCTATTAGGAAGGGGCCGTATACCTGGCGTAGCTTGTCGAGTTCATGGTAGATTTTGAGGAGTTCGTCGGATGTGTCTTCCACCGAGAGTTTAATTGATACCACGTACCAGCCGCCGCTCTGTTCTACTGTGTAGTTTACGAAATGTGGTAGGTGGGCCACGGCGTCTAGTAGCCCCGGCGGCGGGGGGCTCTTCATCGCTAGGTAGGTGGTGGAGAGGGCTGTGACATTGGGGAAATATCTCACAGCAATTTCGAGAGCTTGCTTGTACTGAGTCTCTGGCATCGCCACCACGGGGTTGGTCGTCACCTTGAGGGTGGTTACCAGGTATGCGAAGGAGGCCAGCGTAGCCAAGGCGGAGATCGCCGCGACTAGAAGAGGTCTCCTCAGCGCTGTGGTCACGGCCATCTCCATTAGCCTGGATCGCCCCTTGTGGAGGGCCACCGTCTTCTTAGGCCAGAATATGAAGTCGCCAAGTGCGGCGAGTATGGCGGGGAAGACGAGGAATACCGTAAGCACCACGAAGGCGGTAGTTATGAGGTAGCCGATGCCTATGGACTGCATAAAGGGGAGGCGGGATATGGCGAAGGAGCCCAGCGAGGTGGCCACCACGGCGGCGCTGGCCGCGATGGCTCTGTTTGCGTATCTCCTAACGACGGCCAGGGCCTCTGACTTGTCTTTGCCCTCGGCGCGCTCCTCTGCGTATCTACTTGCCATGAGTAGCATGTAGTCGACTCCGATGGCGAAGATCACAGGCGCTGCCATGTAGACAGTTAGGTAGTACGTCTTCTGTATTTCATGTATTTGATATATGAAGCCGAGCGTTGCTAGGTATGTCAAGCCCACTGTAGCCACGATGATTACGGGCGTCAGAAATGTCCCCATTACCATGAGCAACACCGTGAAGAGAGCCGCCGCGGTGGATCTATCTATCTTAGACACGTCCTCGGTCACCACGCTGGTAAAGCTCTTCAATAACAAGGATGTAGAGACTGGCACGCCCAGCTGGGGAGGCACCTCCGGCGAGTCTCCCGAGGTCTTAATGAGGGCTAGTGCGTATCTATCGCGGTAGATAAGAGCCGCCGCGGGGGGTAGCGAGCTGATGGTGGGGGGCGGCAACGTTTTGGTTATGTTGCGTATGAGATCTTCTCTAAACATCTCCACAGCCCTATCCACATCCCCGCCGCAGACGAGATACGGCAGGTACGGGCGCACAACTGGAGGAGTCGTGTTGAGTAGCTGGAGGTAGACGTACTGCCTCACGCCCACTGCGTCGACAACGCGGGCGAGCTCAACGGCGCTTCTGTTGAGGCGGGTAGATAGGAGGGCTTCTGTCACTGAGTCCAGGGCGGCTTGGCTAGCCCACTTTCTCCACGTCACGTTTGCCAAATAACGCGACACGTTTCCATATACCTCGTCTGCCGCCAGCCTAATGGCGGCGTCAACGTCGTACTTCTCCACGTAGCGCCGGAAGTGCTCTAGGAATTGCTGCGTCTTGTTATCCACAGCCTTGCCCAGCGCCGCCGCGCCGTAGGTGCCCAGTATTAAAAGCCTTGCCTTCTCCCTAGCCTCTCTATACCCCTCTACTAACCTCGTCAAATCTCCACATATTTTAGCGGTGGCGTTGGAGATCTCCAGGGCCCCCTCCCGGAACCTAGACGTGGCGTTGTTAACCACCTCAGCCACCCTCTCATTATATAAGCGCAGAGCCTCGTCGAGGATGCTCCACGCCGACGTGGTGTTTGGGAAAAGTGCCGCCAGGCTCCTCGCCTTGTCCTCGAGGCCTGGGCCGGATATCACCACTGGTACCAACTTAGCCCCTCCGTGGCTCGACATGTTTTTAACTATCGACTCCACCAACTTCGGCTCTATGTCCCGTGGCATGAGTTGCGACTCATCGTACACAAGTACGTTGAATACTTGTGCCGACATAAATGCGAGATATATGTAAAGTGCCAACGCGACGGCGGCGGCCGCCACGAGCCTCCTCACGTGGGGCCGCCCGCCTTGGTATAAATAGTTTAGTCAAGCGGCTTGTCGTGAAGACTTTATATACCAGAGCGGCGGGTCACGCGTGGAGCACATCCTAATGATCGCCGTTGGCGACTTCCGCGCCCGGCTTCTACGCTACTTGCTCACCGGCGTGGCGATAGGCGTAGGAGTCGCCCTACTCGTTGCCTTGTACGCGGTGAGCGACGCCACTAGGAGCTACGTCGAGGACATGCTCTACAAAGTCTACCCCGCGGACTTACTGATGTATTCAGAATCGATAAACATCCCACAGGGTGTGTTGGACGCCATTAGGAGAGTTCCCTACGTGGAGTCTGCAAATGGGATAATCCTCACCTCCGGGGTATACGGGGGTAAGGTGGTGTCGATAGTGGGAATCCCTCTGAGACATGTGGACTACTTCGCCATAGATCTCAAGGAGGGCCGCCTGCCCGAGGCGGGCGGGGAGGCGGTGGTGGAGGAGTCGCTGGGGGTAAGGCCGGGGGACACCATAACCATTAAGATATACTCCGGGGCGCTCGGCGGCGAGAGGGCGCTCCAGGTGAAGGTGGTGGGGGTGATGCGTAGCTTCATGAGGGGCTTTGTGGGTGCTTTTAGACTGAACTTGGTGGTTGTGTCTCTCAGCTGGTTGCAGGAGAACATCGGCGCAGGGCCCTTCGTTAATGCCGTCTTGATTACAGTCAAGGACAAGACACAGGTAAAGCCGTTGGAGGCGGCGCTTAAGGGGACTTTTAGAGACGCCCAAGTGTACACGCAGGAAAGCCTCCTGGAAACGGTGACTCAGGTCTTCAACGCGCTGAATGTTGTGTTCTCGGCGATTGGGGGCGCCGGGTTGGCCGCCGCGGCAGTGACCACTTTTGCTGTGATGTCTATAACGGTTCGGGAGAGGCTTAGGGAATTCGGCCTGCTGAAGGCTATTGGCCTCTCCTCACGCGACATAACAATATCGGTGATGGTTGAGGTGCTGACCATCGCCGTCGCCGCCGGCGTAGGGGGCGTGGCGGCTGGCTACTTCGGGGCGAACGCGGTGAAGCAGGTGCTTCTAAACATGGGCATAAACTTCAACGTCGAGATAGTCTTCAAGCCGTATTACCTCCTCCTGGGCTTGGGCACCTCGGCTGCTGTGGCGTTGGTGGGGGCCGTGTCGCCGATGTACAGAGTGGCTAAGCTGAGGCCTCTGGAGATTATGCAACTATGGCGGTAGAGCTCCGCAACGTCACGAAGATATACGGCAACGGCGTGGCGAGGACGGTGGCCCTCGACAACGTGTCGCTTTCTATCTCGGCTGGGGAGAGCGTAGTGCTGATGGGGCCCTCGGGCTCCGGCAAGACAACCCTCCTGAACATAGTGGCCGCGCTTGACAGGCCTACCAGCGGCGAGGTCTACATAATGGGCGTAGATGTGACTAGACTGCCGGAGGGCAAGCTGGAGAGGTTTAGACTGAGGAATATAGGCTACCTCTTCCAGTCCTACAACCTCATCCCGTACCTAACAGCCGAGCAGAACGTAGCTCTGCCGCTGATAGCGCTGGGAATTAGGAAGGAGCTTGCGCTTCTAAGAGCCAGGGCTCTTCTGGAATTCGTCGGCTTGGAAAAAGCCGCTGGGCTTTACCCACACCAGATGTCTGGGGGCATGCAACAGAGAGCCGCAATCGCCAGGGCCCTCGCCGCGAACCCGCCGCTGATTGTGCTAGACGAGCCCACTTCAAACATCGACCTCGAAAACGCAGCTGGGGTCCTTGCCCTAATCACAGCGGTAAACAAGATCTTCAAAGCCACTGTGTTCATTGCGACGCATGACCCAGACGTCGCCCGCGTGGCGACGAGGATTGTCTACATGCGAGGCGGCAAGGCTTATGAAGCCGCGGAGCCCCCTAGGAGAGAGTTTAAACTCGACATGGGACGCGCGGCGGAGATATACGAAAAGCTAAGACTCATAGACGAGCTCATAGGTCTATGAAGAGCTGGGCCCCCCTCCTCGTTCTGCTAGCGGCGCTGTCGGCGTCCGCCGGCCCCATGGTGGTGGTGACATACATAGTGAAGCCAGACGGCACTGTCGAATCCTCCGCAAAGTTGCAAGAGGTGTTGATAAACAACTCGCCTGTTGCCGTCAATAAGTCAGGGGTTTTGTTGCCGCCCTATTCCGCCGTTGTGAGAGAGGTTGGTGTTCGTAACGTGTTCCCACCCTTCCTCAGATTAGAGACAGAGCTAGAGTACGTCAACGGATCGTTAAGTAGCGGTGTGCTTTACGCCAAGGGGGGCGTCGCTGTGAAACTGACTTTAAAAATGTGGCAGATTCTCCCCATATCCACGCCTGTCGTTGTCTCGGTCGCCGTCGACGACAAGGTGGCTGTGCTCTACGAAGAGCCTCCCTCTACAATATCCCAGGTATCCGGCGCTACTGTCTACTACTGGACTCTTTTGGTAAAGAACTACACTGAGTTCACGTTGACATTTAAGGTCAGGGAGTTTGGCAGCTTCGGGGCCGTGCGGATGCCCACGGTGTTGGCCACCGCAGCTCTTGATATAAACAGGACAGTTAACGCCTTGGAGGGCCAGGTTAGGGGCTACAGGCTCGCCGCGGCTCAGCTAAGCAACTTGTCAAACGCCGTGTCAACCTTTACCGACGTTGTTTACCAAGGCGTCCAGAACCTAACCCAGCTCGTGCAAATACTAAACGCCACAGGCATTGCCATGGATGAAGGCGCCACGGCGCTGAACGCCTCCACATACGCTATTGAGGCGCTCCGCCGGCAGTTACTGGCGCTTGGCGACGCAACGAGAGGTGTTGCCTTGACGATTAACCAGAGCCTCCTTCTCGTAGACTACCAATACACCGCTTTGATAACAGCCGCCAATCTCCTAGAGACCCAGTCGGCGGCTCTTACGTCATACAGCCGCGCCGCTGGGGATGCGGCGAGGAGTCTCGGCGACATACGGAGACAGCTCGCCGCAACTAGAGACAGCTTGTACAAAGCCCGCTACTCGGTAGATAATGCGCTGAAAAGCGTAGAGGAGGCTAGGGGCAAGGTGGCGGGCATAAACGCGACCGCTACCCTAGCCAGAGAGGCGATTGACGGCGCCGTTTCGCTCCTAGACACAGCCGCCAGCCAGCTACGCTCACTACGCGACACGATTGACTCGTTGATTTCCGCGGTGGAGGCCGCCATAAGCGCCGTCGACTCGGCCACGCAGACGCTGGAGACAACGAGTAAAAGCCTTGGCGAGCTGGCCCCCCTTCTAAACAGCACAGCGGCGTCTACGAGAAGCAACGCCACAGTGCTAAGAAGGGATATGCCTAGGGTTTTGCTAAATGCTTCAAGAAACCTCTACCAGATTTCGGCGAATCTCAACAAGACCGGCGACGAGGTGACGCGTCTTGCAAACCCGCTGTACAACGCCAGCAAGACACTACGGGCCGTCGGTAAGAAGCTGAGGGAGGCCGCCGCCTCGCTAGAGAAGCTGAGGGCGGATCAGGTGAAGGCGCTTCCCCGCCTAGGCGCGGTTAAGTCCGTGGTAGATAACTACACTCAGACCGTCGAGGCACAGATCAAGGAGCTGGAGATGCAGAAGAGGGCACTGGAGATATACTACGCCGCCGTTAACAGTAGTAAAATCGAGCTACGCTACTTCGTGGAGCTACCCATAGTTGTGAAAAACGTGACCATAACCTTAAGCCCTAGATCCAAGAGTCTGTCTGCGAAAGGAGTGGGTTTAGAAGGCGCCTTTCCGCCGTATGCGGTGGCGCTGATAATTGCCACAGCCGCGGCCGGTGTTGTAATGTCCAGAAAAATCCAGAGGAAAAACTGGGGAAGGCCCTAGGCCTGTTTGCTTAATTCTGCGAACTTCTGTTTGCTCCACCCAGTGAGCGACAGGCCGGTGACCTTTACCCACGTCTTGGGATCCACCTTGAACGAGCTCTCTACTTTCTCACGGTGGCCTACCACGTTGTATGTGCAGAAGGGGAACACGCGGCCGTCTGGCGTTGCGTAGTGGATATCGCAACGCTGGACTCTCTCCACGTCGTAGTTCATGGTGTCCATGAAGTGCATTATGCCGATGCCGACCACGTTGAAAAAGAAGCGGCCCAGCGAGTCGTAGTCCTTCTTGACTAGGAAGTCGTATATAAGGTCCTTCACCCTCTTGTGTTTAACTGCCTTCAACAGCTTCAGCGCCTTAACCTTAGCCGCCTGCTTATACACACCTCCCTTCACAGCAGTGTAGTACACATCCCACGCCCCCTTCTCAAAGGCGTCTACGTCCACCAGCTTCGTAATGGGGTATATCCTCTTCTCGTCCTCGTCGTAGTAGATAAAGGTGGCTGCGCCGCACATTGGGTTCATTGAGAAGAGCGGCTTCGGCGAGTCCGTCAGAGCCTCCACCATCTTCGCCACCGCCACCGGCCAGTTAGTGGGCCTCCAATCCCACCTGCTGATCACCCCCCCGGTCTGCTTCTCAATTTCGATAATTGTGTCTGGGATTGTAATGCGGTACTTCCTCAGCTCCTCTTTTGAGTAAAGCCTCGCGCGTCCTGAGAAGCTGACGGGCTGGATGTTAACCCACCTAACCACGTCTCTATGCTGGATGGCGAAGTCAATGATGGAGCCTAGATCCTTGTCGTTGTAGTTCCGGGCCAGCGTCACTACGAGGACAATGGAGCGGTGGCCCAGCTTCCTCGCGTTTTCAATAACCCTCTCTTTAATTAGCCTATAGGCCTTGGGGTGGTACAGCCTGTGTCTCCAAACTCCCTCATTCTTCTCGTCGATAGTGTCGAACTGGAGGTATAGCGACGAGATGCCTGCGTCTAGCAAGGCCTTGTAGTACTCTATGTCGTTCGCCAGCCTAATGCCGTTGGTGTTTATCTCTATGTGGGTAAAGCCAAGTCTCTTAGCCATCCGCACTATCTCGGGCAGGTCGTCTCTCAGCGTCGGCTCTCCGCCAGATATCTGTACGGCGTTTGGCGGCCACGGCTTCTGGGCCCTAAGCGTCCTTAGCATGTACTCTATCTGCTCCAGCGTCGGCTCGTAGACGTAGCCGGCGGCCCCCGCATTTGCGAAACACACCGGGCAGGCCATGTTGCACCTATTAGTTACGTCAATAATTGCGAGCACCGTATTTGATTTATGCACGGGGCACAGGCCGCACCCCTCTGGACACGCCCCCATGTCCTTGTAAAACTCCAAGTCTGTATAGGGGTTGGCTAGCCCCTTGGCGATGTACTCAGGCCTGTCCCACTGGAGGAAGTAGTAGTACATCTCGGCGTCGCCCCAGTAGAGATCCTCAAATACCCCGTGCTCGGGGCACCTCTTCTTCAACCATATAGCCCCGTTTTCCTCATAAACCACAGCTGGAATCCTCGCGTTGCAGACAGGACACAGCGAGAGCGTAGCCTTCACAACTCTCGTATTTTCGTGAAGCCCAAACTGCTTCTTCAAAGCCGTCTGCCACTTCTCGTTGAGAAGAGTAGACTTGTACCTCTCGGCTAGGTTATACCTTGAGAGATCCACCAGCCTCCTCGGCGCCTCAGCCACCTCCAGAACCTGCTTGCTCATGCGGTCCATTGCGCACTAATATTTAAGTTTTTTAACAAAATTCTGAGAAAAACGTTAAAAATCAGAGACGTGGAGGCGCCGTGGAGAACCTACTGGATCTCGTGGGTCTCAGTAAGAGGGAGGTGGATATATACACCGCCTTGGTGGAGAGCGGCGAGCTTTCGGCGCGTGAGCTAGCCGAGAGGCTGGGCATCCCCTACACAAAGATCTACACACACCTAGAAAAGTTGCATAAAATGGGCCTTATTGCGCCAGTAGGGGGACGCAGGCCGCTGAAGTACAGAGCAACGCCGCCTGCGGAGGTTTACAAAAGCCTCGTAAACCGCGCCTCGGAGATCCTCAAGTCGTTGAAGCCTCTCTTCGACAGCCTCCAGCTGATATATGAGAGTAAACACGCGACGGCGGCGCCGACCTTCCTCACCCTCATCCGCGGGGCGGAGAGAATTACTGATTTAATAAGCGAGATACTGTCAGCATCAGACGGGGAGGCCTACCTAGCGGTGCCCTTCCCGGAGCTGGTTACCTACCGCCTACTCGCCACCATAGCTGAGGAGTCGAAACGCATCAAGATAATGGTGCTGACCACGGAAAAGCTGAAGGACAGATTCCAGCTACCGCCGAGAGTCGAGATAAGGACTCTGCCGGAGATGTTCGGCGGGGGTGCCATCGGCAACTCCGTCCTCATATATGTAAAATACGGCGGGGAGATCTCCGGCGTGTACTCCAACGAACGCTTCATAATAGAGATAGCCAAGACCTACTTCCACAACGTGTGGCAAAGAGCTAAAATATAGGTGGCACCACTCACATGTGATGAATTCCAAGTGGGGCCACCGAGCCGTGAGGAGGGTCTGGAGCACTGAGCTGTGACTCACTGAGGTAGTTCGGACACCGGCCTCGCCACGGAGCTCTCTCCCTTCTCTATGGCGAACAAGTTGCACCTCGGCACCGCGGCCTTTACGATCTCCGCGAATTCTCTCGACTGCGTCGCTATGACTATTTGGAACTTTTTAGCCAGCTCCTCCACGAGGTCTACAAAAGCCTTTCTAATATTAACATCGACATACGGTATCGGCTCGTCGAATATGATGAAGCCGAGGTTAATCTTGGAGATATCCCTAAGGGCTAGGGCTAGGGCCAGGGCTATGGAGAGCCTCTGGCCGTCGCTTAGCTTAGAAATGCCGTACCTATCGCCGGAGGGGGTCACGGCGACGAAGTCGTAGTAGCCCTTTCGCTGTTCTAAATCGGCATCTACTCTCACAATATCTCCATATTTGTACAGGGAGGTGAAGACCTCGTTAAACCGCGTCTTCGCCACTTCTAGAAGTCTCGCCCTGGCGTTCACCTTCACCAACTCAAGCCTCGCCTTGAAGTCTTGCAACCTTCCGTAGGCGTAGAGCACGTCGTCCAACCTCTTCTTAAGCACGTCGGCGTCCTCCCCCACCTCCCTAACCACCT
This sequence comes from Pyrobaculum ferrireducens, assembly GCF_000234805.1. Lineage (NCBI taxonomy): Archaea > Thermoproteati > Thermoproteota > Thermoprotei > Thermoproteales > Thermoproteaceae > Pyrobaculum > Pyrobaculum ferrireducens. The sequence goes on along the minus strand of NC_016645.1, from coordinate 471,289 downwards.
CCTCCAACATACCTCTCTCTCTATACGCCTCAGACAGCTTGGCGTAGACCCTCTCCAGCTCCTCCGCCACCTCCCTCCACCTCATGTCGAGGTCGAGGACCTCCCCAGAGACGCCGGCCCTTCTCAGAGCGTCCTCCAGCTCTCTCAGCCGTCGGCGTAGCTCCCTAGCCCTCAGCGCCCTCCCGTATTTAGACAAGGCCTCGGAGATGGTGCGCCTATCCACCCGCGTCAGCAACTCCCGCAACCTCTCCAACTTCTTTTCCAATTGCTTAACAGATTTCTCAGCCTGCAGAGCCCTCTTAACCACCTCTTCTCTCTCCAGCCTCAGCTCCTCCAGCCTGGTTTTCGTAGCCATGTACTCAGCCACGTCGCCGCTCAGAGCCTCCATCTCCTCCACCGCTCTCTCCAACTCCCGCATCTTCTCTCTAAGCGCCTCCGCCTCTTTTATCAAGGTGCCGTGCCTTGCCTCCACCTCTTCAGCTACCCGCAGGGCGTCGTCTCTCTTCAGCGGCCCTCCGCAGACGGGGCACTTCTTGAGGTCCGCCTCGGCGGCGTACATCGCCACGGTCCTAAGCGCCGAGGAGAAGGCCACGGCCCTCTCCACCTCCTCAAGCCTCCTTCTGTGCTCCGCCAAGGCCGACCTCGCCTCCTCAAGCGACTGGAAAGCCCTCTGCAACTCCTTAAAGCGTTGATACGACCGCTCTAGCCTCTTCAGCTTAGCACCAGCCTCGGCCTCCTCCCCCTCCAGCTTTTTAGCCCTGGCGAGGTACTGCTCATAGAGCCGCCTCGCATCCTGTATCTGGCCCTCCAGCTCCCTCTGCAACTTCACAAGGGCGTCGTAGGCCTCGGCCATGGTTGCAGACAGCACCTCGAGATCGCCGGCTTTCTCCAGCCTCTCCGCCAAATCCCCGCCTAGCATGTGTTCAAACTCCTCCACCGCCTCCCTCAACGCGCCTCTAAGCCTATCTACGGCGGCGATGTCCACCTCGCCGCCGGCGGCCGCCTCCTCCAGAACCTCCAGCTCAGATTTCGTCTTGTAGTACTCCAGGAGGAGAGCCTCGTTCTCCCTAAGCTTTGAGAGGTGCTCCGCCCTCCTCCTCGCCAGCTCCTCCGCGGCCTTTGACAACGCCTCCTCCCTACTCTTCAACGCCTCCACCTCGCTGGCCAAGCCCTCCAACCTCGACTTCACATTGGCAATCCCCCCGTAGCGCCTAATCACCTCTCTATACTTCTCATACGCCTTCAGCCTCCTCCTCAACTCCTCGGCCTTCTCCATAAGCGCCTTATCCACGCCGGAGATAGCCCTAACGACGCCGTCTACCACGTCTATACCAAATAGCCGATCTATGGCGATAGATCTCTTCTGCGATGTGCCGTAGATAAACCCCTCTAGAGATCTGTGAGACATGTAGACCAGCCTCTCGTAGACGTCCTCGTCGGCCCCCACAAGCTCCATCAACTTCTCCTCTGCCTCCCTCCCCCTGACCTCCAACCCGTCGACGTAGAGGAGGAGCCTCTCGGCGCCTCTCCTCCCCAGCCTCCTCTCCACCCGCAACACCCTATCCCCGCCACGCATCGTCAAGGCCACAGACATTTCATGAGCCTCTGTGTTGATCAAATCGACCAGCCTAGCTACCCGCTCCTTAACCTCTAGCTGCCTCCCAAACAACGCGTATTCGATGGCGTACAGCACAGAGGTCTTCCCCGCGCCTATCCTACCCCACAAGATGTTTACATCTCCAAAAGCAATTACATGCCTCCCCCTGTATGACCGGAAGTTCTCCAGCTCAATCCTCTCTATCCTCCACATCTACCCCCAGCCTCTTGAGGTACTCCAAGACAACAGCCCTCACGGCGCGGGCGCCCCCCTCCCTATACGACTGTATAAGCCTCTCCGCAAACCTACCCTCGTCAGAGTTGCCAAACACCCTCCTAACCTCCTCTATCAAGATATCCACACCACCACTGGAGCGGGGTAATTTAAATTCTCTCCTATCTCCCCCGGCTTCTCAATATTCTCACCCACTCATTATCCAGCACCGGGGGCCCGCCGGCCTCCTGCACGGCCCTTGGGGGCTCCTGCGCAGGCGGCGCGGCGCGTCTAAACTCCTCAAGCCTCTGATCCAAATACTTCCTGACCTTCTCCATAATAGAAGCCTCGAGAGCCTTAAGTTGTTCTCTTAAGTACTCCGCCACCGATGCCTTAACAGCCTCCGCCAGCTTCCCGGCGTCGACGCCGGCGGCTTGGAACTGGCGGGCTTTTGCGTATATCCTCACCTCAACCCCGTCGAGACCCCTAGAGGGATCCACAACCACCAGCCCCACCCCCTGGCTTTTGAAAAAACGGGGATCTACAAACACGGCCCCCTCCGGCAGGACGGCGAGGTAGACCTTAGAGGCCTCCAACCCGGCCAGGGCGGCTACCCGCTTGTAGAGCTCCCCCTCTTCATAAAGCTCAGAAAGGTAGAGCCCCACAGCCACTTTATTCAATCCATCATCGAACCACAGTACCTCGCCCTGCTCGCCGGTGTACCTCATGCCGAGTACCTCAGTGAAGTGGCGGATTACCAATATTCTGAGGAATTCCACGATTGTCTATGTTGCTATATATTTTTCTTTGGGTAGTACCAGCCCTCCCTTGTCGAGTCTGACCACTCAAGCGTCAGCGGCAGGGCGTAGCCGTAAATCACCGCGCCCCTCCAGACTGAGTACTGCGGCTCGGACACCAGCCTCACGTTGACTCTAGAGGCCAGCACGGGGTTCCTCTCCTCAAGCGCGATCTTCACCCTCGTCACGCTGTCCACAGCGACGTCCTCCAGACCCGGCGGCACCCGCCAGCTGAAGGCCCCTCCGCTTAAGATTATCTGGGAGGCCACCCTCTCCTGTATCTCCACGGAGACGTTCTTCAGCGAGGTTACTACAGCAGTGGCTATGTCCATCTCGCCGTAGAGGGTAACGTCGCCGATGACGGCGTTTTCAATGCTCAGCCGCGACTGCTCGATATAGCTCTTAATCTCCTCGTGATTGGGGTCGAAGACTATTTCGCCGATGAGAAACCGCGTCCATGCGTACTCCCTCGGGAACTCCACCTCGACGACTGGAGACAGCCTGACCTTGGCGACGAAGCGGTCTGGGTTAGACTTGGCGGCTCTCACGGCCTCCTTTAAATTCCTCGGCACGAGGCCCACGGCCCTCTTCACCACCTCCACGGCGTACTCCTCCCTAGCTATGTCGCTGTACCCCATGTCTTTTAAAATCTCCCGCGTAATGGCGTTGGCCTCGGCGCCGCCTCTGTTCAGTGCCACCAGCCCCTCTCTAATCAAGGCGAAGCTAATGGGAGCCACTTGTATATTGCCGTGGCCCCCCTCCACAATGATGCAGTTAACAGCGTTTTCCGCAATGGCGACTGCCAGGGGCTGGGGGAGTATAGTCACGGCGTGTATTTTAAACTCATCTGAGAGCTCTGTATATATGTCGAAAAAGGACTTGTACATATAGTCAGGTGCCAGGGCGGAGAGGGCAATTGACACTATCCACCCCCTGAAGTCCGGCTCCGATACTGGGAACTGCGCCAGGGTGTAGCGCGCCAGCTCCCTCAACACGCGCCAGGCGTCTTCGTCGTCTCTCCTAGCGATGCCGTCTCTCAGGGGGTACTTCAAATTGCGTTGTACGTCTCTGACGCTGGAGAGGTACTTCCTCACCTCCTCGTCGCCCACCACCAGCCCCCTGGACAAGACGTCGGGGGGGATCCTCATCTTTACAGACTCCGGGAGATCTCTCAAGAAGAGGCCGCGGGTCTGCACGACCCTCGGCTCGTTTAGCGAAATAGGGCCGTACTTCACATAGCTGGTGCCGTAATCCACGCCGAAGGTGAACTTCAACCTATACGCGTCCGTGATCACGAACGCGGCGGCGACCCACTTTTTTAACTTTCCGGCTTTATACTAATAACCCCGCCCTCTACGCTAATAGTAATAGTCTCCCCCACGTCGACGTCGCCGAAGATCTCCACCTCCTCGTCGGTGAGCCACAAGGTGACCCTCGGCACAGATATCTTCCCACCGCCGAAGGGCAACGACCTCACTATCTGAGTAACCAGCGGCATAACCTCCCTCATCAACTGCGCCGCCTGCTCGTCCTGCGCCGAGAAAGCCGCAACCGGCCCGGGTAGCTCCTTCTCCTCGATAATATCGATTTTTATATACCTAGTCCCGGTGGGGTCGTACACCAACTGTTTCGACACCACCACGCCTCTAATAACGACCACGGACCCGAGACATGGGCCAGATATAAATATTTACATAACCCCCATCTTCCTCAACACCGCCGTCATCAACTCGCTACGCCTATCGAAGTAACCACCAGCCCCGGCGTAGCGCTCCAGTAACCTCAGCCAGTCGCCAGATCTCGTCACCCTAGCCATCACCTCGTATGCCGCGGCCAGCGACTCCTCTGAATACGGCCTATACTCCTCTCTGTGAAACAGCATCTCCAGGGGGAGCCTCGGGCGTGGCGGCGGCTCCTCGTCGGGCACGCCGACGACTAGGCCGAAGAGGGGATAGGCGAGGCGGGGAAGACGTAGCAACTCGACCAGCTCCTCCACCGCGTTCTGCACAGCGCCTATGAAACAACTACCGTAGCCCATCGCCGTAGCGGCGAGGGCCATATTCTCGGCGGCCAGCGCGGCGTCCACCGCCGCGAATACAAAAAGGGCGAGTCTATTAGAGGCGAGCTGGCGCCCCCTGTACCTCAGCAACTCCTCTAGCCTGTAGAGATCTGCTAGAAATACAAAGAAGTCGGATCCCTCCTCGACGTGGGGCTGGCTAATCAACTTCGCAATCTCCGCCTTCTTTGCCTCGTCTCTTACCCACACGGCGCTCCAGAGGTGTAGAGTCGCGTCTGTCGGCGCGGCCCGGCCAGCCTCCATAATCCGCCTGACGGCCTCCTCGGGGATCTTCTCCCGCTTAAACCTCCTCACCGACCTCCTCCTGTAGATGGCTTCGAAGAAATCCACCACGGCGGGGTAAAAGCATTTATATTAATATTAACTAGGGCGCCTATGGTAGCCCAAGAATTCCCAGAAGATTGGGAATACTCAGGCGGGGAGCTGGAGAAAACGCTGAAGGTGCGGGCAACATGCCCGTACTGCAAACACAAATTCGAGGTAGAGATAGGCGAGAGCTGGTACAACATAGGCTTCTCGATTAACTGCCCTAAGTGCGGCCGGTCGTTCCCCATAAACGCCTACGGAGAGGTAATAGGGGTAGTTGGCCAAAAATAGTTTTTAAAGGCCACCTTTTAGACGGCGGCTACCCGCTTTCCGGCGCTAATCTTCTGGTAATACCAATGCCAGTTTTTTAGAAGAGAGGTTAGACTCACATGGAACCCATTAAGAAAATCGAAGAGGGGCTAAAAGAGCTGTATGACTCCAACGCAGGCAAGGTAGAGAGGCAGCCGGATGTCGATATCTACGACGTCGGCGAAAACCTCGTCTTCTACATCGACATGCCCGGGGTGAGGAAAGACAGCATAAAGGTCAGGGTTTACGACAAGGCCGTGGAGGTATTAGCCTCACCCACCCAGCCTGACGGCGGGGGGAAGCCGATTAGGCGGGAGAGGATATCCAACTTCCCCATCTCGAGGAGGATAGAGGTGCCGTACCGGCTGAGGGTAGACAGCGCAAAGGCGGTATACCGAGACGGGGTATTGCAAATCGTGGTGAGCAAGGCGGGGGAGTACGGAGTCGCTGAGCTTAAAATCGACTAGTTTTCTAAAGCTTCGCCCAGGTAAACCCCAGAAGCGTAACCTCGCCCGTCTGTTTCAACACTGTGGCTAGGGTAAACGTCTTCTTGACACTATGCCCAAGCCTGCCCCCCCGCGTGATGTCCGTAGCGGATATCCCCTTGTCCGGCTCTAGAAAGACAACCACCATAGGGGCGTGGTCAATCCCAGGCCCCTTCTCGTACACAGAGAACAACGCGCCGAATTTCAATCCGCTCTTCACCACGTAGCCCAAGTCGCGGAAGTATCTATATATCTTGTAAATCTCGTCGAAGTTCTTCAGCCTAGATCTCCCCAGCTCCGCCAGCTTCTCCGGCGGCACCTCCTCTCCCCCCTCGGCCATGACTCTCAGCCTCCCCCTCTCGGCGAGGTACAGCGCCTCGTAAAGCGCGAGCACGAGGGGGGCGTTTACGCGATCTACCTCATCTCTCTTAACCTTGTCGTAGCCTAGAAACCGGCCGTAGAACCCCTCTCTGTAAAGACTCCTGGCCGACTCGACGTCTTCAACCACTACGGCAAGCCCCCGCAGTATCCCAATCATTTCTTTCTAACAGTCACCACAGTGCCCTCTGCAATACCCAGGGCCCTCAAGTCCTCAGCCGAGACGTGGATCTCCCCACTCGGGATCTTCTCCCCCAGAACGGCCCTAAAGACCTTCTTCTTCTCGTGGGAGGACCCCCCAGGCGCCACTATCTCCACCTCGGCTGGCTTGTCCAACTCCTCGTAAACGTCGGGAGCCAGCTTAGCGACGCCATCCTCAACGCCCTCCGCGTGCCTTATCTTCGCCCTGCGCTCAGACTTCTTCTGCTCCCTCCTCTCCTGTTGCGGCGACAGGTATGGAGGGATCAATAACCTCTTCCCCCTCTCCACCTCCCTCCTCTCAGCCATAGCTACTCAATACCCACAGATTATAAAACGTTTCCCCCAAGCCCGCGCCGAGGGCGCCCTACCTGCGTCAAACAGGCGCGGCGTTCAGCTCCCTGGCAACCTCGTCGAAAGACAGCCCCCGCCTCACCATAGAGACGAAGGCCGCCACGTCTCTAAGCTTGACGCGCACCTGTCTACGGGAGTCGCGATCCCTAACAGTCACGGTCCCGTCCACAGGCGTCTTCTCGTCTATTGTGACGGCTAGGGGGGCTCCGATCTCGTCGCACGCGGCGTACCTACTGCCGATCGTCCCCTCGTCCTCGTAAATGGCTACGTAGCCCTCACCAGCCAAGTTCCTCCACAGCGAGCGGCCGATCTCCACGTAGTCGCCTCTCTTCACAATCGGCAGGATGCATAAATTAACCGGCGCCACGTCGGGGGGCAATCGGAGGTAGACACGACCACCCTCCTCCACAACTGCCGACTCCAGCGTTACGTACATAATCCTGTCGAGGCCGAAGGAGGGCTCTACGACGTGGGGTATGAACTTCTCCAGGTCGGTCTTGCGCCGCTCAGTCTTTATATACACCATGTCCCGCGTCACCACATATCCCCCAACTTCGACCTGGGGCTCCCCCCTCCTAAAAGCCGCCAGCACCAACTCCTCGTTTTCCTTAAGAGCCTTAACCACCTCCCCTATCTTGTCCCCGTACTTTTCCCTAATCGCCGTGGGGTTGGGGTAGAGCCTAACCACCTCCACCTCCCTTGGCTCTGGGAGCCGCCTCTCCAGATACATCTCCCGGCCGCTGTACTTACCGTGCCCAGAAAGGTCATAGTCCGTGCGGTAGGCGTGGCCAGACACCTCCACCCAGCCGAAGCGCTCAGTCAACACCATCTGGTCATAAGACTTCGCAGAGTAGTGGGCCCTCTCGTGCGGCAACTTGCCCAGGAACTTCTGCCTCTCAAGAGGTACCCCCAACTCCCTTAGGAACCTAGCGGCGAGAGCCATGAAGAAAGCCATCCACTCGTTGGCGTAGCCCTTCTCCACAACCTCCCGAGCCGTTGCAAATACGGGGTCCGTGACGCCCTTGGCCACCAGCTCCTCCGGCACTATGGGCACCTCCATGTTCTCAACCTCTGCGAAGTAGGGACACCTGGGGTTCTGGGGGTCGAAAAACAGCTCAATCTCCATCTGGGTAAACTCCCTCAGCCTCATCAAGCCGCCTCTCGGCGAAATCTCGTTACGCGCAACCCTCCCTATCTGAGCAACGCCGAAGGGATTGCGCCGTCCCACATACTCGGCGAGGCGGGGAAACGCCACGAACATCCCCTGCGCCGTCTCCGGCCTGAGGTAGCCGGCGCTGTCGCTGTATGGCCCAATGGTGGTCTTAAACAGTAGGTTAAACGACTCCACCCGGCCCAGCGGCCCGCCGCAGTTGGGACACACGATTTTATGCTCGTCGATGAGCCGCTCCAACTCGGCGGCGGAGAGACCCTCGGTGGAGATCTTCAGCCCCCTCCTCCCCAGCTCCTCCTCCACGAGGTGGTCAGCCCTGTACTTCCTGCCGCATTTTGTACACGTCACTAGGTAGTCGGTGAAGTGGTCGAGGTGGCCCGATGCCTTGAAGACGGGCTCCGGCATCACGATTGGCGTCTCCACCTCGATAATGATGTCTTGATACGGCAGGACGAACATCCGGCGCCACTTCTCTACTATGTTACGCCTCAGCTGGACCCCCAGGGGGCCGTAGTCGTAGAACCCCCCCACCCCTCCGTATATCTCCGCCGACGGCCAGTACAGCAGGCGGCGCTTCACAATCTCCTCCAACAACTCCGCGCGGCGCATTGCCGAAACCATTACTTAATTTTTTAAGTCTTTACAAATGGGAGGCGTGAGGCCCTACATCAGGCTGTGGCTGGCGTCGCTTTACCTCTTCATAATGGGGACAATTACCCTGGCCTTTACAGTAGTGGAGCTGTTCCTCGGCGTCATATACCAAAGCCTGCTGGTCACCAGCGACGCCCTCCACGGCTTCATGGACTCGGCCATTGCGTTTATCTCAGGCTTCGGCCTCTACTACGCGTCGCGGCGAGGGAGGGCCTTCCCCTGGGAAATATATAGAGTAGAAAGCCTCGTGACATTGCTCGCGGTGCTGGCTGTGCTGGGCTTCTACACCTACATACTAGCCACATCACTGGAGTTGAGCCATGAACCCACTCCGCTCTGGATGACCCTCCTTCTCCTAGCCGGGGGAGCCGTGACGTATATTATGTATCTCTGGGAGAAGCACAACTACAAGATACTCCGCCTAGAGATTTTAAAGGCGGACGCGGTCCACGCCAAGGTAGACGCGTCTCTCTCCATAGCGGCGGCTGGCGCCGTCGTAGTAAGCAACCTCTCTGGCCTCATCGTAGCCGAGACCGTTGCGGTCGTCGCCATATACCTCTACGTCCTCTACGAATTCTCTAAACTAGCTAAAGACGCCGCCTACGGCATCGTGGGCGCCCTCTACAGAGACGCCTCCCTACAGGAAAAGATAAGAGAAGCCCTCGCCGAGCTGGGCACCCCCCTAGATGTAAAAATTAGAAGAGCGGGTAGCTTCCTCGTCGTCTACTCGCTTGTGGGGGTCAGCCCCGACATGACCATGGGGAGGATACACGCCCTGAGGACCAGGGCGATTAGAGCCATCTCCAAACTACACCCCCTCATAGTCCACGTCGACATAAAAATCGTGCCGCGGCGCAAAGAGTATAAACGGGTCGAAAGAGAAAGGCGTGCTTAAGCACGCCTGCCGCGAAGGAGACGTCAAGCTGGTGGGAGTCCCCATGGAGGACACGCTCAGCTTCAGACCCGGCACCAGATTCGCCCCCCAGAAAATTAGGCAGATACTCCCCTACCTAGAGTACACCACGCTGTTCGGCAACGTGGCCAGGCCCCTATGCGACCTCGGCGACGTGGATCTCCTCCAGGGCAGGCCCGAGGAGAACCTGGCGAGGATAGAGGCGACACTCCAGAAGGTAGATCCGCCCTTCATTATACTCGGCGGTGAGCACACCGCCACCCTCGCCGCGCTGAGCGTCGTCAAGCCCGACGTGTATATCCACATAGACGCCCACTTCGACCTCCGCGACGAGTGGCCCCCCGGGCAGAGGCTCTCCCACGCCACCTTCGCCCGGAGAGCTCACGAGAAGCTCGGCTTCTACGCCATATACATAGGCGTGAGGGCCTACGACGACGAGGAGAGGAGATACACAGAGAAAGCCGGCTTCTACGTAGTAGAGGGGAGAGACTTCACCAGAGAGGCGATCGCAGACGCCGTGTCTACAGCCTCGGGAAGGGTATACCTAACCCTAGACATAGATGTGCTAGACCCTTCAGAGGCCCCCGGCGTAGGCACGCCGGAGGCGGGGGGCTTGAGCTTCCGCAAGCTGGAGTACCTACTCGCCGACCTCATACTCACGCTGAGGCCCGCCGCCGTCGACATAATGGAGTACTCCCCACCGAACGACGTGTCGGACATAACGGCGACTAAGGTGGTGAGGCTACTCCTCCACGTCGCGTCTATGCTACAGAGCCGCGCCTAGTTGTCTTTACCCACTTCGAGCTTAAAATAGGGCGTAAGGGCCAGAGCCGCGGCGGTCATAACAACGGCGGCCGCGGCAAAAGCCCCCTCCACCGAAAGAGACACCACGGGATACACCAGAAAAGCCCCCGCCAACCTCCCCACTTCTGTCATAAAGCCGTCGGTGGTGAATATAGCCATTAGATCACCCCTCCATCTGGTCTGTATAAACGTGGCGAGGGAAACGCCGAAAGACATCATAAAAAGCCACCGGGCGAGAGCCAAAGCCCACGCGGCGGCTGGGTCCCTCACAAAGCCGAGGAGGCCTGTGGCGAACGCCATCGCGACGTTGCTTAGGACGGCCAAGGCCAGCTCCCGGCCGGGCTTGAGCAGAACCCTGGTGAAGAGGCCCCCGGCGAGGCTACTGAACGAAGGCGCCGTGTATATAAAAGCCAGGAGGAAGGCGTCGCCAGAGGCCCACTTAGCCAGCAACGCCGGCGTTAAGCCGAAGGCCACGCCCAGGAGAAGCGCGTTGGCATATATCAGGCGGGCTCTCGAAAAGGTCCACCTCCAGCCAGCCGCCTTCTGAGGCCGCGGGAGGAGAAAAGCCAACAGGAAAAGGGCGGCGGCCGGGTACAGCCACAGCGCCGGTATGAAAAGCGCCGCGGCAATCCCCGCCAAGTCCCCAGCGGCGCCTATTATCGATCTGTTGGAGTTTACGCGCCCCAGAGCCTCCTTCTCGACAAGCGTCGGCAGAACCGAGGAGATGTGGGCGCCGAGAAGCCCCGTAATATACGTAACAGCGAAGAGCCGCACCTCTGGTATATCTATAAACAGAAGGGGGAACAACAGAGGGTAGTACAGCCTCACAAGCCTAAACCTCGCCGTTATAAAAACGGCAAAGCTCGCCAGAGAATACGCCACAGAGAAAAACAGCAACCTGGCGCTGTCAGCCCCCGCCGCAAACAACGCAGACATAAAAACAAAGGCAGAGAAAAACCGGCCGACAAAACTCAGGAAATATATTGGAGCAATTTTTTGATACACCATTAAACAGTAATAAAAATAGGAACTTTTTTACTTTTTTAAGAAGAATACGAGCTACACCGTGCCTCCCTACTGCTCTGTGCCGCTTCATAATATAACGCCTTAATTACAATAAGCCTTAGGAAATCATTAATATGGAAAATTGCCGTGGGAGCCGCAGTCGTTTACACCTGCGTTTTAAGCTTCATGTGGGCTTTCACTACTTACTGTATTACAGGGTATAAAGTGTTTCGGAGGTGTGTGCCGAGGCACTGATATGCGACTGCGTGGCGTGTTTTTGTCAGCCAGTATGCCGCTCGTCACGGTCAGCCGCGAGCTACCACATCACCTACTTAACAGAGTGTAGAGTTTAAAAAAGGTACGTCCTCCCAGCCATGAGGGCCCTCTACGTGGGGCGTTTCCAGCCTCTCCACTGGGGACACGTAAAGGTGGTGGAGTGGCTCCTCACGCACTACGACGAGGTGGTGGTGGCCATAGGCTCCGCCGACAAGGCCCTCACCCCCGACAACCCCTTCACCCCGGGGGAGCGGCTTGAGATGTTCCGGAGGCACTTCGGCGCCAACTGCCGCCTGCTGTACTGCACAGTGCCAGACACCAACGGCCCCTCCAGCCACTGGGGCTCCCACCTGCGCCACTGGTGCCCCCAGCACCACGTAGTATATTCAAACAACTCGTGGGTAGCCGCCGCCCTCGCCTACTGGGGCGTCGAGGTGAGGCCCCACCCACACTACGGCGACTACTCAGCCACCGCCATACGCCAGCTGATGGCCGAGGGCAACCCCAGGTGGGCCGAGATGGTGCCCCCAGCGGTGGCCGACTACCTCAAAGAGATCGGCGGCCCCCAGCGGGTCGCCGCGCTTTTAAAAAGGCAGTAGAAATCTAAGACTTTCACGTATCTGTAAAACCTCTTCCTCCGTAGGCGGGCGGCCTGCCTGATCACGAAAGATTTTATTAACGGCGTCCTCCAGCGGGAGCTGGCGATCCACGTAAAACCTCCTGCGGAGGGCATAGAAGTTGTAGATAAGACCCGCTCTCTCCAGCAGTGAGAGGTGCCAGCAGACCTCCCCGTACGCCATGTTAAAGATCTTCTCCAGCTCTCTAGGCCACGAGTAGCCGCGCTCTCTAATGTAGTCATATATAGAGCGCCTCTTGGCATTAGTTAAGACTTCAGCAGGCCTTATAAATCTAGTATAAAGCGGAGCCAGCGCCGCCGCCAGCTTCTCAGCCACTTTCTCTCTGCTTAGGAGCAGGTATATAAGCACCGCAAGAGGCACCAGTGGAAAATACATAACACTAAAAGAAATCTCCACAGGAGCAGGGGCCGACACACCGGCGTAAATTGAAAACCCTCTAGCAAACACTTCAACATCTGCCGAGCCATTGACCCAGATGACCACCTTATAGACAAAGCCCGGGGCCCAGTATCCAATAAAGACCTCGTGGTATCCACTCGGTAGATACATAGAGATAGATGCGTATCAATATATAAGAATGCACACGAGGCACCGCTTTACATAAGTTGAACTAAAACCTCTTTTAAAACCCGCACACAGGGCGTACATGAAACCAAACCTAAAAACAAAGGCGATGTCCCCCGTGTCATACGCTGCAATTCTGGGCATAATAGCAGCCATAATCGCAGGAGCTGTGATGATAGTTGTAATAGGAAACCCCTCAAACACCATCACAATAACCACAAAAGAAGTAATCACATCCACCCAGACAGTTACAGTAACAACACGCCCGCCGCCAGAAACCACAACCACCACGATCACAGTCACCCAAACCTCCATACAGCCGCTACCCATAAACCAGACAGACGGCAGAAAATGCTTCGTATTCATCAACATAGTGGGCACAAACGCCACCATTTCCGGCGGAACGGTATACGCCACAGGCCCCTTCTACATAGACGTACAGGTGGTAAGAACCGCCGATGGATGCGACGCCGCACTAGACGCCGTCACGACAGGCGCCGTGGTTAAAAACACCCCCACCACTCCCTACATAGTACCCGGAGTAGCAGGTGCGCACGGACCTTACCACTTCGAATTCACCGCAAGCGGCCCCGGCGCCATAGCCTTCACACTGACAACATTGGCTCATGTAGGTAGCGCATGTATAGAGCCCTGCACAGTGAAGGGGTTAAACTTCACAGTTAGACCATCACCCAAGAAGTGCGAGCCAGCCCTGCGCTTCATAGGCACGAACGCCACGGCGGTGGGCCCAGGCCAGTACCAAGTAGAGCCGGGACACGCCTACTACATAGACGTCGAGGTTGCCGGCTACATACCCAATCCCCCCTACGCCAGCTACTTCGTGCAACTAACCCCCAATCCCAACACATACGTGACCGTAGTGCCGCCCAACCCAAAGACAGTGGCCACGCCCCCCCCGCCCCAGATAGCCAGGTTTGAGCTGGTGGTTTCGCCAGCGGCTCCGCCGGGCCACTACTTCAGCGTATTGCTAGAGGGGTGGAGCACTACGCCGGTCGGAAAGGATTGCGTCGTAAAGACGGAGGGGCCTGTGTTCCGCGTCGTCAATAGGACATGTGAAATCGTCATCAAGCTGGTGAAGACAAACGCCACCCAGAGCGGCGGCGAATACGTGCTGGAGGAGGGCAAAAGCTATCTATTCATATACAGAATCTACATCCCCATCGCCTACGGGATGTTAGAGGTAAGAGGAGTGAGCACGGCTATGTACGACATAAGAGCTGTCAGCTACACGCTGATTAACCCGCCTAGCGGCGTCGCCGCCAACGTAGGGTCAGACTACTTCAGCTTCGGACCACTGCCGACGGGCGCCTTCGAGGCCGAGGTCAGCTTCCTAGTCACCGCGAGAGCCTCTGGATCCGCCAACTTGGAGATCAGAGCCACTATGTACAGTCCAGGTACGCAACTCCCGCCCTGCAACAGATCGATCTCGTTGCCGATTATAATTAAGCCGCCCCCCGCCAAGCTGTGCGAGGCCAGAATCAACGCGCCCACCAGCATACTCGTCTGGACACACGGAGGCCCCGGCTCCTTATTGCTCACATACGACGTGGGCGTCGACACCACCCCCGACGGCCTAAACGCACAACTCACAATCGCCCCGCAGAGTCCTCTATCGCTGGCATTTCCAGCATCGCCGCACACCGGCACCACCGACTTCGTGGTAAATGTTGGCATAAATATACCGCAGAGCACTGCGCCGGGTGTTTACAGCGTGGTGTACGGCCTCTCGGCGTCTGGGCAGGGCTATCAGTGCGTCGCCAGGGCGGTGACGTACATAAACGTGTCTAGATGCGTGTGGAAAATAGAGGTGCTGAACAAGACGCCGCTGGTGCTGGAGGCAGGGCGCAACTACGTCATAGCGGTGGCGGTCTCCGGCGCGCCGTACCCAGCACGGCTTCAGGCCTCAGTGGCGCCGCCCGGCACGGCGACAATCACGCCGCTGTGGCCAGGTGCCCCCCGAATAACCAGCGACGGGATTTACTACTTCGGAGTGACGGCGACGGCCAGCGGCACAGCCAACTTCATATTCACAGTCCACTCCGAGGCACCCTTTGAGTACTGCGGCGCCCGCACCACCGTCAACGCCACCATAAAGCCGAGAGAAGAGGCGGCGTGCAAACCCAGCATAGCAATCAAGACAAACATGACAGATCTCGGCGGGGGGAGATACCAAGTATTGCCAGGCGGCCTCTACGAGGTGATAGTTAGAGTCGGCGGATCGCTACCCGCCGGGCTATACAGACTGCGGCTAGCCTTCGGCCCGCCGCTCAGCGGCTACGTCAACTGGATAGATCCCACCACCGACTACAGAGACTTCACCGTCCCGGCGCTACCCGTGGATCTGAGATACGTCTTCCAAGTTCAGCCGTCGGCGCCGCAGGGCTCCAGCTCCCCGCTGAACATACAGCTACTGCCACTAGGCCAGCAGAGGTGCGGCTTGAACCAGTCCCTCGTCGTGGAGGTAGGCAAACCCCCGTGCCAGCCCAGAATCAGCATTAGAACCAACGCCACCGAAATAGGCGGCGTCTACTACATGGAGCCCGGCAAAGTCTACGAATTCGTAGTCTTCCTGGCAGTTCCATGGGCCTACACAAACATGAGACTCAGCATGTCGGTCAACTCCGGCACGGTAACCCCAGGCCCCTACACCACGATCCCCATTGTGACGGTGACCCCAGGAACCATGGGAACCACCGCGTACTTCGATATACAGCCGCCGTCGCCGGCCAGACCGCTTAACGGCCAGTTCACCTTCTACCTAAGACCGACGTCAGGCACCACCTCCGTAGAGTTCAAATACGAGTCGGAATTCACCCCCAATGGCCCCCGTTGCGTTGCCGCCATAAGGCGCAACGCCACGTCCATGATATGCAAACCGGAAATCAAGCTGGAAACCAACGCCACAGTAGTCGACGTGGTAGGCAACACATACTCAATAGTGGTGGACCCCGGCGCCCCGTACCTCCTGAGGCTGTACATAGGCGGCGTAATAACCTACCCCACCGCCATGTGGATGTGGGACCCGCCAACCGGCCTCTATGTAACGCCACCGGCCGCCGTGGTGCCCACACCTGTGCCGCCGGTCAGAATCCTTGACTTTGCGATGCAAGCCGCTGGACCCGGCACCTACCTACTGCCAGGCAGGTTGTTAGTCGGCGATCGGCCGGGCGTAAAGCCCAACAAGACGTGCGCCGAAATATTACTTAAGATCCAGGCAAGTCAGTGGGATTTCGTAATTAAGAGAGAGCCGCCCGGCAACCTAACTGGCAAGCCGGGAGGGGCCGTCGACGCCAAGCTGTACATCGGAGTTGTAACCGGCACCCCTAGACGGGTCTACTTAAGCGTACAGTCGGCGCCCGCCGGATGGACCGTCAACATTTCGCCGAGTAGCGGCATACCCGACTTCTCCGCGGCCGTGACCATAAACATCCCGGCGACCGCAGTCCCCGGCATATACACGGTGGTGATTAAGGCTACAAGCGGATCCGTGACGAAATACCACACAATAAACATAATAGTATCCTAAACCCAACCCCCCTTTTTCCCCAAGCCTAAAATTTTTATAAAGCTACCAAACCTACCAAACGTGGCTGAGGAGAGGAAGCTCTACGTCTGCATGCGGTGCGGCAGAATATTTAGTAAGTCCGAGATGGAGATCCTCCCCGGCATAAGATGCCCGTACTGCAACTTCAAGATCATTATGAAGGTGAGGTCGCCGACGGTTAAGAGGATACCCGCCGTGTAATGGCGGCCGACTTCTCCCAAGCCGCCGAGCAGTTTAGAAAATCTAAGCTGGCAGAGGCGCTCCGGGTGGAGGTAGTAGGGGACCGCCTCCTCGTAGACGTGGAGACGGGGCGGGTCAGGGGCTACATAATCGCCGTGCGGAAGGGCAGGGTGAGGATGCGGGTGGACGGCTACACCGTGGTTTGGGACCCCGAGACAGACTCCGTCGTCTGGGCCGGCGGCAGAGGCCAGCAGTAGCGCTACTCCGCCGCCCACTTACCCAGCCTCCTAAACCTCTCGTACGCCGACTCCGCCGCGTATAGAGACCGCAGGCCAAGCCCCGCGGCCACGAGGAGCCCCGCCGCCAGGGTGAAGACCGGGTCCAGCAACCAGCGCCCCGTGGCTGAGTAAGTCACGGGGGCGACCACGTAGTGTAGCGGCGAGTAGGCGAACCACCGCGCCGCCTCCGGCGGCATGGCTGTGGGCGGGATCATGCCCCCCGACAGGGGGACGACCCACTGGACAACATTAGCCGCGAGGCTGGGGTTTCTAAACCTCGCGAAGAACATCGTAGCAGCCGCAGTTATGAAAGAAGACGACGCCAGAAATATTAAGAGGGAGGCGGCGAAATACGCCGGCTGGGCCATCGGAGGCGACTCGCCGAATAGTAGGTAATACACGGCAACTTGAATCCCCAACGCCGGCAGAGCCAGCAGAGAGGAGGCGAGGGAGGCCGCGGTTAGGTAGAGGTGGAGACGCGCCGGGGAGGCAACCACGTAGTCCATCACCCCGCTCCTCACGTAGTTGCTAAATGCCGCGGCACTCCAAGTCCCCTCCGGGAATATTGTAAACACCACACTCCCCCAGAAGACAACCTTCGCCACCTCTCTCAAATCCCCACCATACCACGCGATGGCCAGCAACACCACAGTAAGCTCTTCCTAAGACCAACCCCAACCACGAAACCCATACCAACAAGTACACATACCTATAAAACCCACCCAGTAAAGCCAAATAAACAACAAGGCGGAACCCATGTAAACCACAGACACCAAACCAAGACGCACAGCGGACCGCTCCCCCACAGGGCATTCACCGAAATTCCCCAACGGCGAGCCCTATGACGGCGGCCGCCGCGCATAGCCGCAGACGCCTCCTATCGGCGTCTAGATTCAAGTGGCCTACATGTGGGGTTCCAGCTAAATGGGGCGTAGCCAGACGGAGGCTCTCCAGATTTATATAGACGAGTAGTCTGGGTTGTGATTTACATTTTCTTTACCGTGTTTGCCCTCGTTGCTCTAGACAATGTATTATTTGCGTGGAGGATCTGCGGCGGGAGAGGCGACTTAGTCAAGGCGCACCAGCTCTTCGGAGTCCTAACCCTAGTCATAAACTACTCCACTACCTACGTACTCGCATCCACCGCCACACCGCTGGCCCTCCTGACCACCTCCACACACATCGTTTTCGGCATCCTCGCGCTGTACCTCGCTCTCCTCCAGACGACGATCTCCATGGCATCTTGGATATACGCCGCCACGTGCGTAGAAGGCGCCGCGAGATACACCTACGCCGCTCTCGCCGCCGCGGCGCTCCCGCCAGCCATCATCTACATCCTCTCAATAGAGACGCTGAAAACCCTACTACCGAGCTAGACAGGATACAAGAGGAGAGCGGCGAAGACCTGCGGGGCTGGGACGGCCTAGCATACGTGGCCGAGCGCTAAGCGGCGGAACCTGCAAAAAACTTAAAAATAGTGGAGTAAGGGGGGACGGGCCCGTAGTCTAGCGGTTATGATGCCCGCCTTACAAGGCACACCCGCAACAGCCGGAGAACGCGGGTGGTCCCGTCAAGCCCCCGCGTGGGGGCTTGGGACAAGGTTCGAATCCCGGCGGGCCCACCACAGATATACTAGCCATAGTGGCAGATCTACAATAAGGCTACCCAACTACAACTTAAGAGTATAACTCAGCTGAGGCGCGGGACGACCTCGATCCAGCACCCTTGTAATCCCCACGAGCCGCGACACAGGATTTAGTTAGACTCAGCCACATCGAGTAGGGCCGCCGGCCTCCACACCCTCGCCAGCCGCAACCCGTCGACATCGAGTCTTCTACTCCACCCCCGCCAGATCGCCGGCGTGGAAGCCAGCCGCCACATCTAGAAACACACCAGCGGCGATCCACACGTAACCCCGCGGAGGCGGGCCGCCGCTCCTCAACAGATCTTGACGCCGTCCCACACGTCCACCACAGACATACCGCCTGCCGCGGCTGGCAATCCGGCGCAGAGGCGGGAAACCGCGGTATGCGGCTAGGGGAGATTAAGAGGCGTGGCGATACGCCACAGCGCACTCTTCTCAGACTGAGACAGCCACGGCGATCTAGCCGACTCCGCACAAGCCGGAAAGGCTTTTAAATATCAGCGACGTATTAACCCGGTGAGTCTCGACTGGGGTAGGCTTGAGGAGGTTGTGGAGAGGGCTGTTAGGAGGGCTAGGTCCGATGAGCTTAGGGAAATGGCCGACGCCGTGAAAACCCTCGCCGAGTACATGAAGACGGGCTTCCAGGAGGTGAATAAGAGGCTGGAGTCGCAGGAGAAGCTTCTAGCAGAGCACAGCGAGAGGCTGGAAAAGCTGACAAAGGCCGTCGCTGAGCTTAAGGTTGCCATGGGCTCCCTTGGCCGCAGATGGGGCCGGGATTTGGAGCGCACAGTTCTCGAAATTTACCGAGACGCTCTTGAGAAGAGGGGCGTTGAGCCTGGCCGCGTCGATAAGTTTGTCTATACGGATGTGGATGGGCGTTATCTAAAGCCCGGCGCCCGTATTGAGGTTGACGTCCATATCCACGACGGGAGGACTTATCTCTTGGAGGTTAAGTCGCATGCAGAGCTTGAAGACGTGGAGTGGTTTGCCCAAAAGGCGGAGGCAGTGGAGAAGATACTCGGCAGAAAGGCAGACCGCCTCATAATAGTAGCCGTAAACATAGACAAAGAGGCGCTGGAGAGGGCGGCGCAACTGGGAATAGACGCGGTGTATGGGGCGGTAATAGAATAGGGGCTATTCGGCCAGACTGCCGAAGGAAATACCTGTACTGCCCCCTGGGGGGTGTTGTGGCGTCGCTGAGGGGGCGGGCTTCACGGCGATGTGGCTGGCGGGCGGAGGCCGGCTAGGGCGGCTAGGAGCATTAGCAACAGCGCCGCGGTGGCGGCGAGCAGAGCCAAGTCGACAAAAGTCTTCAGCCGCGTGTCCACGGAGAGGCGGCCCCCTATAAACTTGATTTACCCAAAGTACATCCTTGGCGAGGCGCTGACATGAGCGTGGCGGCGAGCCGGGGCGCCAGCGGGGGGTTATTTATATCTCTGTGGTATCTGCCGGCGTGTACGTCTTCGACCTGGACGGCACGCTTGTGGACTCCGTGGAAGCGCACATGGCGGCGTGGCTAGAGGCCCTCCGCGCCCTCGGTGTTAATAAGAGCTGGGACGAGGTGAGGCCCCTCATGGGACTCCCGGCGCACGACATCGCCAGAGCGCTGTTGCCTGAGCGCGCCGGGGAGCTCGCCGCTTTAAAAAACAAACTATTTCTAGAGAAGTACCTCCCCCTGGTGAGGGCATACGGCGACGCCGAGGTGCTCAGACTGCTCCCTAGGCCAATCGCCGTGGTGACGTCCTCAAGCGGACACGTGGCGAGAAGAGTTCTGGTGGCGGTGGGGCTCGCCCCCCACGTAGATCTGGTGCTGGGAGGCGACGAGGTCCCCAGAGGCAAGCCGGCCCCCGACCCCCTCTACCTAGTGAGCCAACGCCTCGGCGTAGACACCCGCGACATGGTCGTCGTCGGCGACTCAGACTACGACATGGAAATGGCCCAAGCCGCGGGCGCCGCCGCCGTCTGCATCGCCCGCAAGACCCCCTGCAGAAAAGCCCAACACGTGATACACACCCTACACGAGTTGCTAGAGCTACCAGTTAAAATTTTTAAAAACCCGCCATACGAGACACGGGGGCCGTAGTCTAGCCTGGTAGGATGCGTGGCTTGGGACCGGAGGCGGCGAGAACCCACGTGATCCCGTCAAGCCCCCGCGTGGGGGCTTGGGATAAGGTTCAAATCCCGGCGGCCCCACCACCCCACCTCCATAGTTTTACGCATGGCCTCTCCAATGCTTCGCCCGCCGTGGACATATTCGAGGGGCGGTTTCTTCGACCTGCCTTGTCTTTGCCCGCCGAGGCCCCGGCGCCGTGCTTCTCCGAATGTGCCCCGCGGCCGTCGGCAAACGGCGACAAGCCGCGAGGCCGCTGCTCTACGGCCGCCTCGGGGTATATGGCGCCTTAAAGCATTTATAATGTAGGCGTCGTCGAGACGTGGGCTCTGCGGCGGTCTGGCTGAGGGAGAGGCTCGGCTCCTGGTGCTATGTGTATGTGGTGTATAGGAGGGGGGCGCTCTGCTCGGCCGTGGTGAAGGCGCATGATGGGCTGGTCCTTGGCTTCAATAGGTGGGAGGTGGGGCCCGGCGACGTAAGAGCGGCCGGCATGTGCGGAGAGGAGAGGCTCTCCAAGTCGCCGCTTGCCACAGGAGCGGCCGGCATCGCCGTTGCAGTGCTTACGTATGTCTTTCTACGCACGTGGCTCGGGTCGCTGGCCTACGTAGCCGCCATAGCCCTGGGACTCGCCGCGGCCTACCTCTCCTTTCACATACTCGTGCTACTGTGCTGCGCCGCGGCCAAGAGGGGGGTGAACCCTGACCCCGAGCTGGAGAAAATCGCCGGGGAGGCCGCGGCCATTCTAAACGCCGAGGTGGGAGACGAGGTGCAACTAGCCGGCCGGACATACATCGTGGCCTCGAAAGGCTCAGACTTCCGCGGATACGCCGTGAGGCTCGTAGACTCTAGGTGTGTAGAGCCGGCGGTGACGACATCAGTTGGCTAGTCATAAGGAACCTGCGTCGTGGAGATATAGGTGGAAGCTGAGGGGGCTAAGTTCAACGTCTAAAAAGCCAGGGGATAGAGAAAAGCTTAAAAAGGCGTATGATATATGCAGATGGGGCCCGTGGCTTAGCCCGGTTAGAGCGCCCGGCTGATAAAGGGCATCCGCCCGGGCATCCGGGAGGTCCCGTCAGGCCCCCGCCAGGGGGTCTGGGACAGGGTTCAAATCCCGGCGGGCCCACCACCTCCGTTGCCGTAACTTGTCTCACTCAGCCCGGAGGCTGATACGTAACCAATGGCTACACGCCTGGCCTCGCCGAGGGGCTTCGCGGCTCGTGGCACCCAGCCGCCTAGAGGCGTCCCGCGGTGGGGGGTGTATATATCCCGTACGCCTCGTCCCGTGCGCCCGGCGGATTTGAAAGTAGATGAGCAGGTAGCTTGTGGTCAACCGCCGCGTCTTGTGGCTCTCCGCATCCCGACATACAGCACGGAGATGGCAGTCAGCAACGCCGCGGCAAGCAGGTATGCAAATGTCCTCCGCTCCTCTGGCGCCGTGATCACAATAACGTGCGTCTCTCCGGGCTTCAGCTCCACCGCCTCCTTGACGGCTCTCCCGCCGGCGTATACCTCGACAGTATACCTCCCAGCGGGCACCTCAGACCTTCCTGGGGCGTCTAGGCTGATCTCCACGGGGCCGCGGAGCACCACTACGCGCGGCCCCGCAGGCCGGCCGTCGACCACGGCCACCTCCACCACCGCGGTGGGGACTTGGATAGCCACGTAGCCCTCGGCGGCTGTGAAGGTGGCGTTGTACAGCCACGGGCCGTGGACCCTGGCTGTGTAGTTCTCCCCGGGCAACAGCTGGGCCTCCACCCTTCCCCTGCCTGTGGCCACCACCGCACCCGCCGGGTCCAGCACCTCTACCAGCCAGTCCCGCGGGGCTCCTGAGCCGTCCACCACAGCAACCGTGACGGGGGCCGTCAGCGAGATGGAGAGTATGAGCCAGCCGACGTCTGAAAAGACCCCGGCCTCCACGGCGGCGTACACGACGCCTCTCTCGTAGGCGGCCCTCTGGTGGATAACTCTGTAGGGGGCCTCGCCTACGTATACACGTCTCAACAACTGGGGCGTTAGGTCGGTCTCGTTGATTTTGGCCAGTAGGGAGCCGTAGCTGGGGCCGTAGACAGCCAACCTGTACCCGCCGTCCAGAGCGACGACGTAGAGCCGACCACCTGCGTACACGGCCCCGGTGGGGTCCCGTATCCTTGCCTCGGAGATAGGCTCCCCCTCTGCGCCAAACTTGACGACGCCGCCTACGCCGTAGACGTAGGCGTTGCCCACGCCGTCGAATGCCACGCCCACCGCGGGGCCGAACCAGCCGCCCAGCGCCCGCGCCTTGACCCGCCGTAGCTCTCTGTCTAGTATCTCCACCCACCAGATGTCTAGGGCGCTCCCCACGACCCACAGACGGCCCGTGGCCGGGTCGACGCCGATGCCCTTCGCCATGTCGCCGTAGCTGGTGGGGTTAGACGTGTAGACGGCCGCTAGGGAGAGGTCGCCGAGGCGCCTCTTCTCGACACGCCACTGCCAGTCACGCTCATTTACCTTCTCGTAGCCGGCCACGTAGAGGTACAGCCAGTCCGCCGCCGCGGAGTACGCGGCGCCTTCCACCTCCTCCATCAACTGCGCCAGGGGCTTGAGGTCTGCGTCTAGCACCGCCAGCGCCCACCTGCCGCCCGCGTGCCCCACCACGTAGATCCGGCCCCCTGCGGCGACGCACGAAGTGGGCCAATCGTCCAGCGGCGTGGGGTCCCACGTCCACACGCCCACAAGCCTCCCGTCAGTTGCGTCGCGCCTCTCGACGCGCCACCTCCCGCCGCCCAGAGCCCCATATTCGTACCCCACCACGTAGACGTAGCCGCCAGCGAGGCACAGCCCCCACGGAAGATCCGGGCCGCCGCTCGGGTTGGAAAAGACCGCCCACTTAACCTCAGCGGCGGCTATCAACGCGGCCAACACGGCGGCGGCAAGGAAGACCCGCCACCACACACTGATGCAGAGGGGTCTACTTATAAATATAGCCGTCCGCGCCGGCTGGGGCACATCAAATTTATACCCGAGTAGGTATGTACATGGACTATGGGGAGGTTGCAGACGCTTTTTGGTTGATAAAGAAGGCGTTAGTCATAGGCTTTCTAGTCCTCCTCTTCGCCCTGCCCTCAGCTGTCGTCATCTTCCTCTCGCCGTATGCGCTGGCCGCGTGGCTTGTCGCCGTCGCCGCAGCTTCCGCCTACCCCCTGTATCTGATGTGGAAGGCTTTTACAAAGCTACAGAAAAATTTCGAAAGCAACTTGTACGGCTACGCCTCCTCCCTCCTCCTCGCCGGCATAATTTTCACGCTGGCCGCCGGGCTGGGCTTAGCGATCTACGTACTGCACCTCGCGGCCACGGTGATGGCGGGGGTGCCGGCCGCCACGCTGGAGATACCCGGCGGCCTCGCGGCGTTGACGTGGCTCATCGGCGTAGCCCTGGGGATCTTCTGGTTTAAGGTATGGAGTCAACTGGAGGCCGACACGGGAGTGGGGACTTTCGGCGTCGTGGCTTGGCTACACGTGCTAGGCGCCGTCCTGTCCCCCATCCCAATAGCCTCAGCCGTCCTAGGCATAGCCTTCGTCATCGCTCTGTACAAAGCCTCCGACAGCGCCGAAAAGATCTTCTCCACCTCAGCCAACTCGCCACCCGGCACAGAGCCAAAGGCGCACCACAGCCAGGCCTAGAGATCTACAGAGGGCGAAGGCGCGAACGTTCCCATATCAGATGACACGGAAATACTGGCGGGCCCGGTGGGATTCGAACCCACGACCTACGGGTTACCCGGGCCGTAGCCCTTTAAAAGCCCGCCGCTCTAACCGGGCTGAGCTACGGGCCCCTTTACATATACAGTACGTGTTTTTAAGTTTTTTGGCATTGGCCTATGGCGGCGTATATGAGCTCTAGGCGCATGAGGGCGTCTAGTGCGCCTCCGGTGAGTAGTATCTGTTTTTCTTTTCTGGTTCACTTGTCTACTCCCAGCGTCTTCAGCACTGTGGCTGTTCTCGTGTAGTCTGCCTCGAGTCCGCCCTCAGCGCCGGCGTGTATGACTGCGTAGCACGCTGACTCGTCCCTTTTTATAGAATCTTGCCTCCTTCTCCACGGCCGCGTGGGTAACTGATGTAGGGCCCGTTGTCTTAATCTCAGCGACGGCCTTGACGTATACTGGGGCTGTGGATCTGTGACAGGTTTGTCTCGTCGCGGCGTAGCTGTGAGGCAGGGGCCCGTGACGTCTTAGGTGGGGCTACACCAGCGCTAGGAGTATTGAAATTATGATGGCTATCGCCAGTAGAGGCCCCACTACCCTCCGCGTCTTTTTAAACGCCCCCGATATGAAGAATAGCGCGGCGAATAGAAGCGCGGCCATGACCCGGCCGCCCGCCTCGCCGAGGCCCGGCGCGGCCAGTATAGATGCCGCCGCGTGGAAAATAGTTTTTATGACGGCCCACAGAGCAGAGTAGTCTATTGCCGGCATATCCTCCTCCCCCTCCAGCTGACGCACTTGACAAACGCAGAGGTCCACACTGCGAGTGGGATTACGAAGTTGCCCACTGCCCACGTCGCGACTACTGTGGCGGGGCTGATCGGCACGCCGGCGTGTTTCCTCACGCCCCGCGCCCTCACGGCGTCTTTAAGCAGATTAATTGGGTGGAGGGCGAGCCCGGCGAGTAGCCATCTGTCGCCAGTTAGGAGGCCGGCCGCCGGTAGCGCCACGGAGAGTAGGAAGCCCAGCGTGTATATAACAAGCCCGGCGTACCACCCCGCGGGGGCGTGCCATTTTACCATTAGGATCTGTCTAACTCCCCACCAGAATGCCTCGCCCAGTTTGCAGTCCGGGTCCGGCGTGGGGGCTATGGCGCCTTTTGCGAACCAGATCCCGCCTCCGTACTCCTTAATGGCTGAGTACACCGCGTAGTCGTCGCTTACGTATCTAGGCAGTCTGTCGGCGAGCCTTGTCTTCTCGGCGAAGTCCCTCCTAAAGGCCGTGGAGCCTCCCCACACAAACCTTGATCTCCTGTCTAGCATCGCTGGGAACCCCATGTTGCTGATGGCCAGCCTCACCTTGTGGCAGAGGCCTCTTCCGAGGTACCAGCGGTAGGTGGTCACTGCTGTGTAGCTGGAGAGCGGCGCCGTCATCTCCTCGAGCCAATGCGGCCCCGGCCTGATGTCGTCGTCTGCAAATACTATGCAGTCGCCGGTTGCTTTCCTAAGCGCGGTGGCCAGGGCGGCGCTCTTCCCCTCGCCCTCGCTGTGGAGAACCCTCCCGTATCTCTTGGCGACCTCATAGGCGGGATCCGCCGCCGAGTCTACGACGAAAACGTACTCAACCTCTGTGCTTACCTTCTGCGAGGTCAACGCCCTCAGATTTTCTTCGGTGGCTGCATGGACCCCCCTCATGGGGATCACCACGCTGATTTTTCTACAGGTCTGTACATGTCCCCCGCCTCCCCCCTTCCAGAAGCTGTACTCCCTGGCGAGGCCCGCCGCGGCGAGAAGCACGAAGGGTATTATTACCAACAGCTCCAACACGGCGGCGTTTTGCTGGGGGTTTAAAAAACGTGATTTATAAGGGCAATGGCTACCCCGTGGAGTGGGTGTATCCAAGTTGGTGTAAATATTGAATTTAGGCGTTTGGGGTATATAACTCTGGGAGTTTTTGAGATATGAGCGGCCAGGTTAGGGAATTTGACTTGACGTACAACGACTTGTTCAGGGCGCCGGACAAGGAGGGCGCGATTGTATCCGTAAGGGTGCACAGAAAGGTGAAGTCTGTGCTGGAGGAGCTGGCGAAGAGGGAGGGTCTCGATGGGGTTTCTGAACTAGTCCGCTACCTCATAGCTGGCTACCTTCTGGGCAAGTACAACATAGAGAGGCCTAGGGAGAGGGTCGTGGTGGAGCCTATTGTCCTCACGGTGAATGTGCAGAAAACCTCATCTGTAGACGACGTGGATTTCGAGCTGGCTGTAGACGAGGTGGCGTCTATAATTAGAGACGTGGAGGACTACTTGAGAAAGGTAAGGGCTGGGGTCATTCCTAGGAATCCCGAAATAGCTATGAAGCTGAATAAGAAGCTTGCCAGGGCTTTGAAGACGGCTAAGAGGCTGGGGATGGAGGAGGAGTACATGAAGCTTATGAGGCTCAAGGCTCAGTTGTCTGTAATTGAGTAAACTTTATTAACCGTGTTTTGAGTTGGCGCTATGCCTATCTGTGGCAAGTGGGAGAGGCTCATTATGTGGGCGGAGAAGGAGGGGAACTCCGCTAAAGCTCTTGAGTTCAGGGAGAAGCTGGTTGAGTGCGTCGTGTATACTGCGTATGAGAAGGTGAGGAAGAAGAGGCTGGAGGAGGCGGAGGAGCTTGTTAAGTACGGGAGGGAGGTGGCTAAGAAATTCGCCATTGAGGAGCTCGGCTTCCACCTCTCCCTCATCGAGAAGGAGGTGGCCAGAATCAGAGAGAGGAGGAAAGCCGCGGCTCAGACGAGGTAAACCGCATCTACCACCTTCTTTAACCTATTTAACTTCTTGGAGTTTGCGCCGGTTACCACGACGTATTTGCCGAGTCCCACGGCGAGGATGTCCACCGACACGCCGCCGATCTCCCTCCCCACGAGCACAAGGAAGCCGCGCTCTCTGAACAACCTCCAGTAGAAGTAGAGGTCTCTGAATTTTTTGTTTACAGTGGCTGAGATGGGCACCGAGTCTTCGATGAGCTTCCCGACGTTTGCCGATGTGTATAGGTAGTAGTAGGGCGGCTTCTGCGTCTTGACCACCTCGGCTAATACGCCCTCCGCGTCTGGCGTGGTTGTGATTTGTATAACGCTACGCATGTATTTCCTGCTTTTGGATGCGAGGTACTGCGACTTCCTCTTCTTGTCGAAAATAGGCACCACAGGTGTGTACGTCCCCCCGCCCCTCGCCGCGGCGGGGAGCGTGGAGCCGAACAGCTCTATGAACTCGGCGTGGTAGCCTAGACGCTCTATCAACTCCGCCGTTAGAAAAACCGATGCCTTCCTAATGCTGGCGCCGCCGGGTCGGAACTTGGCGAGGTTTGTTCTGTGCACCTCCGTAATTAACGGGGCTAGGTAGCTCACGGCGCTGTCCACGTCTAGGCCCTCTTCCACTTTTCTCAACACCTCTCTCTCCAGCCACTTAGGCGCGTCTTCTATCCCCAGGATCTTTTTCACGGCTTTTTCGATCATCGCCCCGCCACTTTTTAAAAACGTGTTAATAAGTCTATTCATGGAGATCGCCTTGACCGGCTCCATCGCGCCTGAGCTCGCGGCGCCGCCGCCGTACTTAATCGCTGGTGGGTTTAGGCTCGTGGAGCTGGCGGCGCTGTCGCTGTGCGAGGCGGGGAAGGTGGTCATATACGTAGAGGAGAAGATAGACCTCCCACTTATACTAGAGGGTTGCAGATTTGAAATTAGAGAGGGCATACCTCACGACGTCCCTAAGGTGGAGGTTGGCTGCGTGCCTCATCTACTTAAGACGAGGAATTTGGTTTGTGGAAGTACCCGAATTAATCTAGGCGGGGCGGAGCAGATGGCCACGCCTCTTGAATCTCTTGCAGATATCATAGAGAACAACGTGGAAATTATGCAGACTGCGCTTGCACGGCTGAGGGACCTCGGAGTGGAGTTGGTTAGAGGCGACGTGAGGGGCGACGTGCGCGGCGACGCCTACATCAGGGGGAGGGTGTACGAGCACACTTATATCGAGGGGCCTGTGGTCGTGGGGCCGTCGTCCGCAGTACTCCCGTTTACCTACGTCCGGCCGGGCACCGTTTTGTACTACGACTCCAAGGCCAGGGACGAGGTCAAGAACGCAGTCTTAGACGCCTACACCCGTAAGCAACACGGCGGGTATCTCGGCGACTCCTACGTATCCCCCTTTGTAAACTTCGGAGCTGGGACCAACGTGTCTAACCTAAAAAACACTCTGGGGCTGATAAGGCCCTCGTACACGTCGAAGAGCTACAGGAAGCTCGGGCCCGTAATCGGCGAGTTTGTCAAAACGGCGATAGGCACCTTGATATACGGGGGGAGGTTCATAGGTCCGCTTTCCCATCTCTACGGCGTTGTGGATAGAGACGTGCCGCCGCTCTCGATATACAAAGACGGGGAGGTGGTAGCTATGGATGCAGAAAAGGCGGCGGAGTACGTGAGGCGAGACTTGGCGCAGTTCGGCAGAGGTGATCTCTACGCCTCCTACCTACGCCGCCTATTCAAGAAGTCTCTGTTTTAGATACTCCTTCTCCATCTCCTGTATCTTCTCGGTTAAGCTGTTGATATCGGCTCCGTCGGCCTCCGCCAGCAGGCTCTCCACGGCCTCGATAGGCAGACGCGAGGCTAGTGCGTACAACCCAGCCCAGCCGTGTCTGCGCAGAATCTCGGCGGTCTTCTTCACCTCTTCGTAGTTGCGCCGGACCTCCCTCTCCAGGTTGTCGCTACGCACCACGCGCACGACTCCTATGTTGTTGCCGCCGCATCTGGGGCATGCCACTTCGTTGACCTCGCCGACGCGCACCATGCCGTACCACCCGCATTCTAGACACACGGCTAACATGGCGTAGTTTAGCAACCTGGCTTTTGCGCTGTCTAGCACCAGCCTCCTCAGCCTCTCGGGCGGTATAATCTCCAGCCTATGGGACAGCTTCTCGTAGAGGACGTCGCCTAGGTATGTCGGCGCCGCTGTGTAGACCACCGAGATCTCGCCCGTCTTTATCCTCTGGAGGATCTCCACAGTGTGCGAAAGGTCTAGGTCTTTCTCAAGCGCCTCTCTCAAAGCCTCGTCAAAAACGGGCGTTCCGCTAAACGCGTCGACCAGCTTCGACATGCTGATGTTGTAGACGTCTGCCTCCTTGTCCACGGCCCCCATTCTCTTAGCCACGTGGAGAATTCTGCGTTTAAACGAGCCGGATTTCACCAACGCCGACTTTATCAACTCAGCGAGCTCTCTCACATCCATTGAGGAGAGTTTACGAATCTGCGAGACGACGAGCTCCGCCGGGAGCTTGTCTGCGGACTGTATTATCACCCCGTAGGGGTCTTGGTGGACGCCGACGGGTCTCTCCAGAACTTTTATCAACAACTCGCCCAGAAGTTTGCCAAGTGCTCTGTTGACCAGCGTGCCGAAAGCGGCGTGTACAATAACCACGTTGTCTCTGTACTGCTCCACCACGACCGTCCTCTCGTCGGGCAGAGGCCCCCGGTGCTTCTCCATCTCCTCTACAATAAACCTGGCCGTCTCCTCGTTTATGCCGTACTCCTCCGCTATGGCCCCATAATCAAGCCCATTCCTGGCCATCCTCCGCAACTTTCCAACTTCCTGCGCCACTTCAAATGGCACAGGTATCTCCTCGCCTATCCAGCTCGGTATGGCGCCGGAGGGGTCTGAGACCTCCACCACCTTGATGCTCCTATCCTCGACGGCTGTAATAAGCCAGGGCCTGCCTCTGAATATGAACTTCACCCCCACGTTGCCGTACTCAGCCACGAACGACTCGTCGAGGGCGCCGACGAGCTCGCCCGTCTGGGCGTTTATAACTGCGTACTGCCTCTCGTCAGGTATCATAGACAGGGTCTCGTAGAAGTAGCGGTAGAAGCCGCGCCCCCTCGGCCTCGCCACGGTGTCGCTGTCCTCAAAATACACAGCCAGCCTCGGATAGAGGTCTTGCATAAATTTCACCACCCTCCTCAGCTCGTCCAGCGCGAGGTCTCTATATGGATACGCCTTCTTTATGACGCCGTAGAGCTCTTCAAGCTTCCACCGCGGCTTTAGTATTAAAAACGCCACTACTTGGTTCACCAATACGTCGTAGGGCTTGTTGGGTATCTGCGTCGGCTCTATGAAGCCGCTCCTGGCCATTTTGACGATGACAGCCGCCTCCATGACGTCGTTGACGTCTTCCCCTATCACAACCCCCTTCGGCACCGCGGTCAGTCTGTGCCCGCTTCTTCCCACCCTCTGTAGAAGCCGCGTCACCTGGTGGGGAGAGATGTACTGAATTACCAAATCCACGTGCCCGATGTCGATACCCAGCTCTAGGCTGGAGGTGGCCACCACAGCCTTCAACTCACCCCTCCTCAACCTCTCCTCCACCGAAACCCTCACCATTTTTGACAGCGAGGAGTGGTGAACTGCGGCCGGCAGGTCGGGGAAGAGGTATGAGAGCCGGAACCCGAGGAGCTCCGCCATGCTTCTCGTATTGACAAAAATCAACGTGCTACGGTTCTCCTCCACAAGCCTTTTTATCAGCCGCAACCGAGCCACGACGTCTGGAAACAGGCTGGAGGCCTCCGCCAGCTTCACGTCCTCCTCCTTTGGCCTAGGCCTCACAACGTCGAGCTTCATGTACCTAGTGACGCTGACCATCACGATCTTAAAGGGCCTGTCAGCCCCGATTAAGAACTTCGCCACCTCCACGGGGCTACCTACGGTGGCCGAGAGCCCCACTATCTGGAAGTCCCTACCCACGTGGTACCTCAGCCGCTCAAGCGCGAGGCTCAGCTGGACCCCCCGCTTGTCCTCAGCCAGCTCGTGAACCTCGTCGACTATGACCCACCGCAACTCCTTCAAGTGGCTCAACAGCCTCCTCCCAGTCATGATGGCTTGGAGCATCTCGGGCGTCGTTATCAATATGTGAGGCGGCGTCTTGCTCTGCCTCTGCCTATCAGCCTTGTCAGTATCGCCGTGCCTCACGTCCACCCTCAGCCCAAGCCTCTCGCCCCACCACCTAATCCTCTCCAGCAGATCTCTATTAAGCGCCCTAAGCGGAGTTATGTAGAGCACATAAATCCCGGCGTTCTCCAGACCCGTCGTAAGCATCATAGAAAGTATAGGCAACAGAGCCGCCTCGGTTTTCCCACTGCCCGTGGGGGCTATTATGAGGACGTTGTTGCCAGCCAGCACCTCGGGTATCGCCTTCATCTGAGGCTCGGTCGGCTCCTCTATCCCCCTCTCTCTCAACGCCTCCCTCACGGCGGGGTGAAGTAGATGAAAAACCACGCAATGCATAAGGTTTATTAAATTATCTAACACCGTCCTACATGCCTAGAGGCGCCTTGATCCTGCTAGTGGCCGTGGCCCTCGCCTCCGCGCAGAGCGTGGTGCTCGTGGTAAACGGCACGATCCCCTTCAAGGCAGTTGCGAAAGACAGCGTCTTGTCTATAAACGGCAGCGAGGTAGCTCTACCTCAGAAGCGACTCTCCTGGTATTTCAACGGCACATATACCGTCTTCGGCATAGACTACTCCAACCCACAGTGCCAGTTGGGTACATGGCCTAACCAGCCCAAATTCTACGTGGCGTGTTCAACAGGTAGCGACTTCACAGTAGTGGCTGTGAAAGATCCAAAGGCGAGGGCTGTGTGCTACGTCGGCGGCGGCTCTCGTAAAGATGTGCTAAAACCCGCGGCGGCAACCCCCACCGTGGAGATATACCAAACCAAAGGGCTGTATATAGAGTGCGAAGCGGGCTACCCAGCGGTGGCTTCGGCACCCAGCACGTTGCTGGGGATACTGGCTGGGATAACCAGCGCATCGGCGACGCTACTACTTGTAATGAGTGTGTTGCTACTACGCTCCCTCTTCAAAAAGGAGCATTAGCGTCTAATTTCTCACAGAGCGAGGGCTCTCTCAGCGCTAGGGGCTTGGCTGGCTAGTAATTAAATTAAGACCATGTGTAAAGTTATGGACCTCTTCAGCAGACCTGTGATCGAAATCATCATGGTGCCGTCGGCTCTGATGGGGATTTCTGAGGGCGGCGTTTTAGCTTCATGCCGAGACTGTCCCGTTTACATCCGGCGAAAAAACACCTGGCGAGCGGTTGGGAGATGTAAACTGGGTAGGGGGACGCGCCGCTCCGTTTACAATCAGCGGAGCCCCCGGCGCCCGTAGCCGTGGTGTAAACCGGGGATGGAGCCGTGGCGCAAAACGCAGGTAGCGGAGAGCCCGCTTCTGAGGCGGCGTGCGGGGGCTGGCGCAAGCCGCCGCTACGCCAGCATATGGGCTTCTGCCGGCGACTGTAGCAACCCACAGCGGCGAGGCAGACTACAACCCAACGCCCGTATATCGGAGTTCGCCCAACCCTCCGGCGCGCCACCCGGCGCCTCCCAGCCGCTTTTCGGCGTCTGCGACGCTACACATCTTTACGTACTGAGGTGTAGCCCTTCTCCCTTCTCTTCTTGACTCCTAGCTCCCCCTCGCCCTCCGCCACGGCTTTGTACATCAGGACTGCGGCTTTTAGAGCTGGCTTGTTGGCACCAGCCAGCCGCCCGCCAGCTTAACCACACCCACCACGAGGCCCCCCTCCAGGGCCCACTTCACAGCGCCGTGTATAGTCTCAATACATGAACCGCTACCCCCACAGATGTCGTACGCCACTCTAAACGCAGACCCCATGGGCGAAATCGAGAAGAGCCGTTCCAGAAAGGCCTCTAGAGGCCGCGGCGCCGATGTCTTGAAGACACCGCGCCAAGACGTTTGTAGCGCCTAGCGACGCGGCCCGGCGCGAGGCGCCGCCGAAAGGCGCCTGCGAGCCCCCAGCCTTCGGCGTAGGGGCGGAGGAGATACACTGGGGCCGCGGCGAGAGGGAGGGGAAGCCAGTCAAGATCTACGTCCCGTATTTTGATGTGGCTAGCGAGGGGCTGAGGCCTGTGTACCGTGTAGAGCTACACGGTAAATACGCCGAGGAGGTTTGGGATAGGCTTTCGGCGGCTTCCAACATGTCCGTTGAGGAGAGGAGGGCCGTCATAGACTTCGTGGTCGAGGGCTTGAGGGAGGTTAGGATAGGCGGCCGCGAACTCGACCCCGACCGCCTTGGGCAGAAGCTGGAGAAGTGGCTCGGCGAGTGGCCCAACAAGGCGCCGGAGATCACCGTATTTGATAAGGAATCCCGCATACTCCACACCCTAATAAACGCCTTTAGAGAGCTGGCGGGGAGCGGCGGTGAGGAGGCTAGGAAGCGCGCCGTGGGTATGCTCCTACACGCAGTGCTGGGAGACGGGACTGTGAGGGCAAACGAGATTACGCTGTACGTCGGCAAGGGCGATAAGATGTCGGCGGAGGACAAGGCAGATCTCTACAACGCACTGCTGAGGAGATTGGGGTACCAGCCGAAGATGACAAAAGCCGAGAGAGCAGTCTACATAAGGCTTTACGGCGGGGAGGCGGTGAAGTTCGCCCGGGATGCTTTGCCGTATCTAGCGGCTCTTGAGCCTATGCTTGAGGTAGTGAAGAGCGACGAACAGATTTATTCTAAAGTTGTAAAGATGATTGACATGGCTAAGGCGGAGAGGGTCAAGTCGTGGATAAAGGACTTCACCACAGAGGGCGAGAGGCCGAGGGCTAGGCTAGTTGTCGAGGCAGACGGCGTAGCGGCTGAGTTCTCAATAAGCCTGCATGAGAGTAACATGGTAGAGCTCCACTTCCGCACAACCAACCGCGAGGAGGCTGAGCGGAGGGCGGCAGTGCTTAGGGCTGTGGGGGTGAGGGCTGAGGTGAAGAAAGTTGGCGGCCGCGTTGAATGGCGTATAGTAGTCACCACCAACGCCCTCGCCGCTGAGTCGGTCCACGAAGCGGTCAGAAAGGCAGTGGCGGAGTTCCTTCAGCGGTGCAGAGAGGCCGGCGCCATCGAAGCGCAGACATACAGACGCCTCGCCGCGAAGTTCGAGAGGGGCGTGCCGGAGTGGGGAGACATAAGATTCTCAGTGACGTTGAGAAAAAAGCCGCTGTATTTGTGGAGTACAAACCCAGCGACCCGGAGTCCTACAATAAAGCTGTGAAGCTTCTGCGGGATCTGGGCATGAGGGACAGTTGCGAGGGGGAGTGGTGCGTTGTGCACTTCACAGCGAAAGAGCCGAGAGGGGGCGAGAGGGGCTTCGTACACATAACGGCAGACGGCCTCAGATACATCGGCTGGCTGGCCAGCCGCGGCGATGAGAGGGCGCAGTGGCTGAAGGAAATGCTCCTAAAAGAGGCCGAGGCGAAGGGAGAGGAGGTGCGCCGGCGCTTGGAGCAGTACTTCCGCGAAGGCGAGATGTGGGGCTCCGTAAAGCCGCCCGTCGAGAAGGAGGTCGAGGTAGAGGGCAGGAGGATGAAGGTACGCGTCGAGGAGGTGAAGGCGTGGACAGAGAAGAGCGAAAAGACGGAACACTTGGTCGTCAAGATAAAGGCAAAAGTTGAGGAGGATGGGCGGGAGGCGGCTATGGAGAAGGAGGCCAGGTTCTTTAAAAGCGGCGGCAGGGTCTACGGCTACGTCAACATACACGCCGGCGCCGAGGGAGGACACGAGGCGGACTACGCGAGGACGGCGGCGGTGCTGAAAGCACTAGGCGTGGAGAAGTGGGACCGAGAAGAAAGACGGATACGCCTCACCGGAAGCGCCCTAGACGCCCTAATGCGCCTAGAACCCACATGCGCCGCCCTGGGCATATGCCAAAAAGGTTGAAAAAGACACAAAGGCGAAGGCTGTGCGCTACGTCGGCGGCGGCTCTCGTAAGGAGGTGCTAAAAACCCGCGGCGTGGGCGTGTTGCTACTACGCCCCCTCTTCAAAAAGAAGCATCAGGGTCTTTTCTGTAACCATGCCGATCACGGCTGTGCCCTCTTCGTTTACCACGGGGACCCCACCTACGTCAAATTCCAGCATCTTTCTAATAACGTCTATGACCGGGTCGTTTGGCTTTGTGAGGAAAATTGGGGACTTGGCTATGTTGATGACGTAGTTGTTTACCACCTCCTCGACAGCCCCCTGGCGTATTTTCTCAACTGTCTCATCGTCTGCGAAGTACCTCAAGACGTCCTTGGCGTGCAACATTGACACAACTCGTCCGCTTTCGTCTACAATGGGGTACCGTCTGAATTTGTAAATGGTGATCCCCTCCAGGACGTCCATCACCGTGGAGTACGGGGTTAGGACGTAGATAATGCGCGTCATCACGTCTCTAACTCTGTGCGGGAAGTCTAGCTGGGAGGCGATTTTTAACACATCCCACTCTGTGAATATTCCCAAAAGCCTCCCGGCCTCGTCGACTATGGGCATAGATCCGAAGTTGTGTCTTAGGAAGAGGGAAATCACCTCAGCCACTGGGGTCTCGGGCCTGGCGGAAACTACACTTCTCGTGCCTATCTCAATCACGTTTTTCATATAGATGTCGCTGTAGAGAGAGCCCTCGGCGTTTTTATCACTAACCCATGAATATATCGCATCTAAGATGTCCAGCATTGTTATTATGCCTACTAGCTTATCTCCACGTACAATGGGGAGCCTCCTAATGTCGAGACTTACCATTGTCTTCATCGCGTTTAGGACTTTCTCCCGCTCTCCTACAGTCACTACATTTTTTGTGGCGAACTCAATTACAGGTCTGCTGAAGAGATCCACAACTTTACAAACGGCCTTATTTAAATAAATTCTTTTTAGTCAGCCAAGCCCCCAGCGCTGAGAAAGCCCTCGCTCTGTGAGAAATTTTATTCTTCACCTCTTCTCCGAGCTCTGCAAAGGTTTGGGACATGCCATCAGGTATGAAGATCGGGTCGTATCCAAACCCGCCGCGGCCCCTCGGCTCGTTCGCAATGTAGCCCCTGGCCTCCCCCGTAAAAACCTCGACCCTACCCCCTATACATATAGCCACTGCGCATTTAAAAAGCGCCCGCCGATTGGCCACCCCTTTGAGGAGTTTCAGAACCCCGCCTAGGCCGATGGTTCTGTAGACATACTCGGCGTAGGGCCCTGGGAAGCCGCCTAGAGCCTCTATATATAGGCCTGTGTCTTCCACGGCTACATAGTCGCCGTATCTACTGCATAGGAGCTCTGCGGCTCTCCGCGCGACGGCTTCCACATCGTCGTGTTGAATTTCTACCTTCTCCGCGTCCAGCCTCTCTACTTCAACGCCGAAGGGGGCGAGGATTTGAGAAACCTCGGCGAGCTTATGGGGGTTGTTTGTCGCAAGCCTTATTTTCATCAAGAGAGGCCCATGTGGTACCTGACACGGGCCAGGAGCTCGTGCTCCGGCGGCACGCCGACGAACTCCACATCTCCCACGGCGGCGTCCTCCGCCTGTAGAACCACCGTGGGGACTCCAGTTACTCCGTACATATCTGCCAGATCCGGGTTTTCATAAGCCTCTACAACCACCGACACGACCTTCCCCTTGCTTTCGAAAGCAAACATATTGGCCAACAACGCCGCGTATGGGCAGTAGGGGCAACTCGGCGTGACGAAAGTTAAGATATATACCCTCTTTGGCGCGTTCTGGGCGAGATTCGAGAGCTCGGCCCTGGTCTTCTGCCTCAATCCAGTCTTCCCCGTGCTGAGCCTAACCACAGTCTCTATGAAGGCCCTCACCTCCTCGCCCATGGGGGCCCCCCAGTACCTTATAAACCCGTCTCCGAAATATATCGCTGGGACTCTCTGAGGCTCCACTCCGAACCTCTTAAACGCCTCCATGTCTCTCTCGGCGTGGTACTTCTTGACATTGAGCTTACCTGGAGGCGCCAGTTTCACGAGTAGGTCTAGTAACTCCTCCGTAGGGACACACCAGTTGGTGTCGCGCCCAGCGCAGTTGGAACTTGTAAAGAAGTTTATATCTACCGAGCCCTCCATCTGTGATAACATCTCTTTAATTATTTCCTGAGTCTCCTCATCAACCTCGATATGAGGCACCTCCTCTGGACCTCCTATAGGGACGGCCATGAGCTGATGAACGAGTAGTATATATTAAGCTTGCCTCCTCTTCTTCCCTCCTTTCTTAGCCTTCTTGGTTTTTTTCCTGGATTTCCTCTTCTTCTTAGCTCTCTTCTTCTCCTCGGCAGTTTTAGAGGGGGCCGTCTCGAGGTACTGGAATATCTGATCTATAATCTCTCTGTACTTACCTTCAACCTTGTTCTTAATATCGTCGACATCGACTTGGGACTCCTGCCTCCATGCGGTTAAGTCTAGCAGGAAGCCTATCCCTTCTACATACCTCCACGGATCAAGAGTCATCTCTCTCACCTCTCTTAAAATGGTCGGATTCACCTTTCCGTTGAACGGCATGACGGCGAATACGTGGCCTAGCTCAGAGTCTTCATAAACCGCCACCTTACCCCTCTCACCTGCGACTTCAAACAGAACCTTGTCCACGGAAGGTCACGTAAAGATGTAGTTAAAAAATTATTGGAGGTAGGCCGGCGGGATTGAGGCCACGAGCTTCCGCACAGCCTCTACGCTCTGCATAAACTTCTGTTTCTCCTCCTCTGTGAGCTCCACCTCTAGGATTTTTACGACTCCGCCTCTCCCGAGGATTAGAGGCACCTCGACGGGTATGTCGCGTACGCCGTACTCCCCCTGTAGGACGACGGAGGCTATGAGCGATCTCTTGGCGTCGCGCTTCACAGCCTCTGCCATGATGGCAAGCCCGGCGCCGGGACCCCAGTTAGAGGAGAAGCCCCTCAACTCGGTTATCCTCGCGCCGGCCTTGACGGTGTCCTCAACTACCTCCCTCAGCTGCTCCTCTGTCAGTAGCTTGCTGAGCGGAACGCCGTGGAGGAAGCTCTTGCTCGGCACTGGGAACATGCTCTCGCCGTGTTGGCCAAGGACTATTGGCAGTATTGAGGCGGGGGAGGCGCCCAGCTTCTTGGCCGCGTAGTAGGCGAGTCTTCCCGCGTCGAGGACGCCGCTGAAGCCAATAACTCGCTCTCTCGGGAAACCTGTGGCTTTCCACATCACATACGTCATGGCGTCGAGTGGGTTTGTGGTTAATATCACCACGGAGTTAGGCGCGTATTTCCTAATCTCCCTGCCTATTTCCGCCACTATCTTGGCGTTTGCCTCTAGCAACTGCTCCCTCGTCATGCCGGGCTTTCTGGGGAGCCCAGCGGTGACTACCACCAGGTCACTCCCCTCCATGTCCCTGTACTCGTTGGAACCCACATACTCTACGTCTAGCCCTAGTATAGAACTCATGTGGTTCATGTCCAACGCCTCGCCCTGTGGCAACCCCTTTACAATATCAATAAGCAAGATCTTTGTATCTATCTTCATTAAGCCCATAATTATGGCGGCCGCCGCGCCCACCCTCCCACTTCCAATTATTGTTATCATAGATATCTAAATAAATCTAGGTAAAATGCTTTCTTTCCTATCTAGTCGAATGAGTACTAGCCAAAATTATAATTTACCGCGGCTGAGCACCCTAGCGGCCACTATCAAGGGGTGCCAGACAGGCGCCGTGTCTGGCATATAGCCTATGTCTGAGAAGAAGAGGTCGGAGACTGTGTAGCCCGACTGCAGAGCGACGGCTAATATGTCTGCGTAGGAGGCAACCACCTGGCTCCCCCCGACTATCTGGCCTCCTAGAATTCTACCGGTGGACTCCTCTGCTACCAGCTTCACGTGAACCACCCCGCCGCCGGGCATGTAGTGCGCCTTGGTCCTCGCCTTTATCAACGCGCTCTGCGTCTTGAAGCCCAGCTGAGCTGCCTCCCGCTCGCTTAGACCTGTCCGGGCTATGTAGAGGTTGAAAAACTTGGTGACTGCGGTGCCCACGACGCCGGGGAATTTCAACACGCGGCTCCTCACGGCGTTGCCCCCCGCCACCTGCCCCTCCTTGTTGGCGGTGGGCGCCAGCGGAATCCACACACGTCTGCCGGTTAATCTATGGACTTTCTCCGCCACGTCGCCGGCGGCATAGACGTCGGGAACCGTCGTCTCCATGTACTCATTTACGTAGACGGCCCCGGTCTCCCCAAGCTTAGCTCCCGTTCTCACTGCGAGATCTACGTCGGGCCGCACCCCGACGGCCAGCAGGACCTCGTCGACGGAGTATTCCCCCTTCTCCGTGACCACTTTGTTGACGTGGTCGTCCCCTCTAAACTCCACAACCTTCTCCCCCAGGTGTAGCTCGACCCCCCTCGCCTTCATCTCCTCAGCCACGAGAGCCGCCACGTCGG
Source organism: Pyrobaculum ferrireducens (assembly GCF_000234805.1). Lineage (NCBI taxonomy): Archaea > Thermoproteati > Thermoproteota > Thermoprotei > Thermoproteales > Thermoproteaceae > Pyrobaculum > Pyrobaculum ferrireducens. The sequence continues at coordinate 431,876 of NC_016645.1, read as the reverse complement.
GGTCCAAAGCCGCGGGCAGTACCTGGTCAAACATTTCAAAAAGCAACACTTTCTTACCCATTTCAAGCATCACCTCCGACATCTCGACGCCGATGTATCCACCCCCAACGACGGCCACAGTCTTCGCCTTCTCTAGGTGTCCTTTCAAGCTGGGGACCTCGTCGGGGTGCCTCATGGTTAGGACGCCCTTCAGCTCCACCCCCGGTATCTTTGGGACTAGGGGCTTGGCGCCTGTTGCGATGACTAGCTTATCCCACGCAATCTTTTCGATGGATCCGCCCCGTTTAACTGTGACATTCCTCTTTTCAACATCAACATCGACGACTTCAGATCTTATGAGTACCTTTATGTTACGCTCTTTTTCAAACTCCTCGGGGCTGTACGTCATCAGATCGTCTTGGCTCTTAACAAGCCCCCCGATTGCATACGGCATGCCGCAGGGCGCATGTGTGATCATTGATCCGCGCTCGATGAGCGTCACCTCGGCGCTTGGGTCTAGCCTTCTGGCCCTAGCCGCCGCCGAGGCCCCGGCGGCTCCCCCGCCAATTACTACTACACGTACCATGGAGCTACACTTTTTCCGTTTTTTAAGTTATTTACAGCCCGCTCTCGAGAGCACCGACTCGACGAATATTTTAAACTGCGGGGCCGTCATGAAGCCGGGGGCGAGATCTACAGGCTGTCCGTTGTAGAAAGCCACTGTCGTGGGTGTTCCCATGACGCCTAGGGAGGCGGCTAGTTGGTAGAACTCCTCTATATCTGCCTTCACGAAATTTGCGACGTCGCTATAGCGCTCGCCTACCTGTCGGAAGATTGGGTCAAACATCTGGCAGTATGGACATGTCTTTCCGAAGAACATAATAAAAGTCACTTTACATCCATAAAGTGCGTTTTTTAGCTGGACCCCGCCTCTTAGGACGTGGCCTGGCGCGTAGCTGACTGTGCAACATCTGGGCTTCCTGTCTCCACTACTGAGCTCCAGAGCTTTTTTCCACAGCAATCTGTCGATTTCATCCATCAAGGGCTTTGTTTGAATCCCATTTTAAAACTATAGCGGCCGCGGCTCCTCATCTAAATTTTTATACTTGTTCCAAGGCGGGGCGTGTCGTTTGACCCCGAGGTCGTCGGCGCGACGACGGTTAGAATACTTAGATTTATTAGGGTTGAGCACACGGTTTTCACACTGCCAATGGCTTACGCCGCCGCGTTGCTAGCGGGAGGCGAACTAGATCTCTGGAGGGCCCTCTTTATAGGGCTTGCTGTATTTGGCCTACGGACCGCCGGCATGTCGTGGAACAACATAGCAGACTACCCGATAGATAAACTCAACCCCAGGACACAGCGCCGCATGTTGGTTTCGGGGAAGGTCAGCTTCAAGGAGGCGTACGGCGTCTTCTTATTCGGCGCCTTGACTTTTGTCCTGTCGGCGGCCGCGTTGGGGCCGTGGCCCCTGGCGCTGTCGATCCCATACCTGTTGGTAGTCGTTTCGTACCCATACGCGAAGAGGATCCACTGCCTCCCCCATATACACCTAGGCGCGGTCTACGCGCTTGTGCCCCTGGGCGCCAGCATCGCCGTGTATCCCTCAGACATCGTAGCCGCCCTGTCCAACACGCCTTGGCTTCTCGTACTCGCCGCAGCACTGTGGGTCGCCGGCTTTGACGTAATGTACTCAAAAAACGACTGTGAATTCGACAAGTCACACGGCCTCGGTAGCATACCAGCGTGCTTCGGCTTGAGGGCTGCCGACTACGCGGCGTTTGCACTACTGGCCACCTCAGCGGCGTTGAACATACTCAACTACCTAGTCCACCGTCTGGGGCCCGTCGGGCTTGCGGTGACTCTCGTAGGGGCGGCTCTTGAGGTCTACTCAGCAGTGCTCGGGGCGAGGGGGCAGGAAGCCACAGGATTCAACCTTAATCTGTCGGTGGGACTGCTGATACCGTTAGGGATATTTATCGGAGTTTTGAACATATAGCGGCGAGGAGCATCATTACGACAAGCGGCGCGACGGCGCTGAAAAAGGGATTTGCCAGCACTCCAGAGGCCGCCGCCCCCATGGCGTAGCCGAGGTTATTTACAGCTTGGTATATCCCGTAACCCCTGCCCCAGTAGGCGCCAGCCACGTACCTCGATAGTGACTGGTCAAGCGAGGTAGAGGCGATCGCCGTCCCCAGGCTCTCCAACACCCACCATAGGGAAAACACGACGGGGCTCTGCGCCGTGGCCATGCCGACTAAGGCGACGGCCATTAAGACGCCGCCAGCCAATAAAAGGGGCGCGTCTGGCCTGGCGAGTCTCGGCCCGTATAGCCACGAGAAGACGGCTGGGAGGTAGACTAGAATTGCTGAAAACGGCGAGAGAGAGAACTTACCGTGTAGATATGGCAGAATCTGAGGTCCGTACAAGCCGGTGGCTAGCCCCAGGAGAAACGCCACGGCGACTATACAACCCGCAACTCTGATATTTTCCTCCTTGTGACGGGCCGCCAGGTGGACAGTTTCACTCGGCAGTAGTAGGAGAGAGGTCGCAGATATTATAGCGAGGGCTAGGGCAGATGTCTTGAAGGCCGGCGCGTAGCCCCACAGCTTGTCTAGAAGGTATGTGATTGGTATAAACGCGCCGCCGCCTACTGCGCCGACAGCCGCCGCAATCCTCATTTTGGAGTACAAGTTGGGATTCTCCAGGCCCCCAATGTCAGATATATAGGCTATTGTGGCCACGTTGACTAGGCTTGAGGCAACCCCGGCGAGGAACAGCGCCATGTATATATGCAAAATTTGGCTGGAGCAACCTAGCAAAGCCATGGCGGCGACCAACACGGCGGCTCCCACCATGTTGGTAAGCCTCCTACCAAGAAGGTCGGCGGAGGCTCCCGCAACAGGACGTATCGCTACCACCGCCAGGGCGTACGTTGAGAACGCGAGGCCAATCTCCAGCTCCCCGCCGCCGAGCTCCAGGATGTAGAATGGGAGTAGGAAAACTACGAGGGAGTAGGGAGTGGAGAGTAGGGAATACGCCCTGAGATCAGCTTTTAATGTGCTCGTGTCCAACGACGTAGATCCCATCCACCACGCCCAGCCCACCCTCGCGGCCGTGGGGTGACGGCCTCTCCTCGCCGTGTAGCTCCGTGGCCGCTTGTATGGCGGCGGCGAACCGGCTCACCAACTCCCTGTCAATACCCTCGACAATTAGATCCTCCTTCCCCTTCACCTCCACCTTCACCCCCTTGGGGATCTCTAACACTATCTTGGACTTGCGGCCAAGGAAGTTTTCAATAATTAGCTGGTTCCCCTGCACCTTCACCAACATGGGGAAGTGCGTGTATATAACCTTGAGCTTATACCTCCACCCCTTAGTCACGCCGAGAAACATGTTTTTAAGAATACCCTTATACGTCCCAATTATTGCATAGTCTCTCTTCCTAGCGTTGAAAACCTCCAGGATAATCCTCCCGTCTTGGAGGCTCATCACCACCGGCGTGTTTCTAAACTCCTTCACAACCTCGCCAAGAGGCCCCTTTACCTTCACTAGGTAGTCAAAGGGCCCAGTCTTCTCAATAGCGACGCTGACGCCCTTCGGCACCTCAACCTCCTCGACGCTGTAAGCCACACGCATAAGCCGCGTTCAACGCCACATTTAAAAAGTTTGTCCACCACCACGCGGCGCCCTACAATACCTCTCAACGCCTCTGAACGACCCTGGCGGCTCCAACACAACTGCCTTCCCCGATAACCACATCCTCTGACGCCCTTGACACACCGGAAACTCGTTTCATTAGCGTACGTGCGCAGAGCGAGTTAGTGCATAAGGCGTTTTGCAGGTAAAGCCATAAGCGGCCGTCCGCAACTGACCGCCGCCCAGCCCCCGGGGGCAAATCTCGCTGACGGCGTCTTTTAGAGCCTATGTGTCCGGCGCCTCGCGGCTCAGCATCTGTTTCAACGCAACTGCGTCGTCATACATATAGATGTTGTTAAACATGACGTATACCGCGTCGCCCCGGAGCTTTCTTATAACCGCGGCTATTTTCTTTAAATCGTCATCGGTGTATTTGTAGCGGTAGTTAACCTCGCCCTTGCCAAGCCCGTGGAGTCTGAAGTAGTATAAATCGGCGGGCAACGGCTCCCTCCTCAACGGATCTACTACGATGAGGATGCCCAGGTCGGCCACCTTCCTTATGAGGCCGGGATCTCTATACGTCTCGCCTCTGGGTTCCCACGCCAGCCTCCAGCCACCGGCTACAGACCTAAAAAAGTCGTAGATGTGCGGCAACGGCTTGAGGCTTGGTGGAGTCTGGAAGACCAACACCTCGGGGCGCAGAGGCGCAACTGCCTCTAGAAACTCCTCCCAGAGCCTAAGGTTTTCCCTAGTCGGTTTTAACAAGCCGTGCCCCTCCCCCGGCTTGAAGCCCCTGGTCCTTTTAAATGTCGGGCTGTCGGGGGGGTGTGTAATGCCTTGAAACACCTTGGCCGTGAAGCGGAATTCTGGGGCCTCCCGCCTAAGCTCCGCCATCCTCTCCCGCCGGGGCATGTTGTAAAACGTCTCCTGCAACTCCACGACGTCTAAGGTCTCGTACACGACGCGGCGGGCTTTGGGGAAGCCGCACGTGCCAACTAACACCTTCACATAGATACTGCCTATTTAACTTATTAACAGTGCAGTGCCGTGGATAAGAAGTCAATATACTCCGGAGTACAGAGTTGCTACGCAACGGCGGAGGGCATGTATGTAGAGGGGGGCAAGATGGACTTAGCAAAGGCGGCGGCCCACCTCTACCTCCATATGAGAGATCTAGAGAGGGGCTATACATACGACCACGAGTGCCGACGTATTAAAATGACGCCTGAGTTATTCGAGGCTAGGTCTAAATTCCTAGTCAAACTATGCAGAGAGCAGACGGGGACAGACTGCGACGAGGTGGAGCGTCTAGTTAACCACGTCTTGAAGAAGTACGAGCTACCGCAGTGGGCATTGGAGATGGCCATGAAGAAGATTGTGAAGATATCGCGGCTTTTCTAAAACATTTATATATCCATAGCCCCATGGCCCAATGAGCGATAAACGGAGAAGCGTCGAGGAGAATCTTCGTAGGCTCCCTGTAGACTACACGGAAGAGGACGGCGAGATTGTGGTTAAGGTGGGCAAGGGGAAGAGGCTCCCAGAGTCCCAGTTTAGAGAAACTATCAACGAGCTAAAGAAGATGGGCTTTAAATTTGACCCAGACACCAAGACTTGGAGAAAGAGGGCTTAAATATCTACATAAATCTCGCCTCCTTTTCCCCACCCCCTCGCCATCCCCTTTGTGTTATAGGCGTAGGCCGGGCTCCCCTTGGAGTCTACTCCAATTATGCCCACGGTGTCTGGGCCGTAGATCTCGGTAACACGTCTCACGACAGTCTCCAGAGCAGTAGCCACGTCGCCCGTCTTTAAAAGCTCGTCGCGCGCCCTCAGCGACAGGGCAGACATTATTATGACCTCGCCCACGCCGGTGGCGCTGAAGGCCCCCACCCCGTTCTCCGCCCAGAAGCCAGCCCCGGGGATCGGGCTGTCGCCAATCCTCCCAGGCCACTTCAGCCACACCCCTCCTGTGGAGGTCGCGGCGGCCACGTTGCCGTCCCTATCCACAGCGACGGCGCCGACGGTGTCCCCCATAAATTCTACAAGTTTCTTGTAGTACCACCTCCCCTGCCTAGCCTCCTGGAGCACCTCGTAGAACCTTTTGTTTTTCTCCTCGGTGTAGAATTTATGGCTGTGATCCAGCAGGCCGGCTCTCGCAGCCAACAGCTTCGCGCCTTCGCCAGATATTATTACGTGGTCGGTGTTTTCTAAGACGTAGCGCGCCAGCCTCACGGCGCTCTTAACACCGTCGACGGCGGCGACGGCGCCCGCCTTCTTAACACGTCCATCCATCACCCCCGCGTCCATGTAGATTCTCCCATCTATGGCGTACACCGAGCCATACCCAGCGTTGAAGACGCCGCTCCTCTCCATATACTCCACAGCGGCGACCACGGCGTCGAGGGCGCTACCCCTCTCAGCCGCGTGCAAGCCCTCTACTATTGCATCTGCGAGGATCTTCAAAACGCGGTTCCTGCGCTGTTCATCAACCCTCCATTGCCCAGCCCCGCCGTGGACGGCGACTACCGGCTTCACTGGATGAGAGAAATCTTATCCTCAAGCTCCCTGGGCACTAGAAAGCCCGGGGAGGTAACCCTCCTCCCCGCCACAGCCACGTGTCCATGTACTATCAACTGCCTAGCGTGGTATATAGACTTCGCCAGCCCCATCCTGTATATAACTGTTTGCAACCTCCTCTCTAATACAGCCCTCACATCAAGCGACAGTATTCTATCTAGAGAGACGTTGGGATCTTCGATAAACCCCATCTTGTAGAGCTTCTCCTTAAACGGCATCTCAAGCGGCGCCCTCTCCTCGGCAGTCATAGAAAGCAGAGAGCGGGCGCGCCTCACAATCCACTTCAGCCTCGCCCTTGCAAGCCACAGCTCCTTCTTATTCCTAAGCCCGTACTCACCCATCAGCTGGAGCTCCTCTAGCAAAAGAGACTTGTTCCAGATCTTCTTCGGCTTACCGGCGAGGTATCTCTTCTTAGGCTTCTTCAAGCCACCCATACACCCGCCTCAGCACTGCACACTTTATAAGTTTTTACTTACCCCCAGCGGCGGCCTTCTTCTTAGTAACGCCGGCAGTAGCCCCAAACCTCCCAGTGGTAACCGTCCTCTGGCCTCTAACCTTTAAGCCAAGAGAGTGTCTGACACCCCTCCAGCTCTTCAACTTCTTCGCCAGGTCCACATCTCTCTTAGCCGCCAGCACGAGCTCAGAGCCAATCAAGTGGATATCTCTACCCGTCTCTGGGTCCTTCCTTCTATTTAAAAACCAGGCGGGCGCCAGTTCGTGGAGGTTCCGCACCGCCCAGTCAAGTTTGTTAATCTGCTCCTCCGGGAGCGCGCCTAGGATGGCGTGGGGATCTATACCCAGCTTCCAACAAATCGCATAGGCAGTGGCTATGCCAATTCCCTTGATTTTAGCCAGGGAGTAAGCCACCTCATTCCCCCCGTTAAGATCCGTATCGCCAATACGTACGATGGCCCTCATTTCCTGAGACACAGAAGGCGGGACGGCAGAGTTTTTAAATTTTTATTGCCGCTTGAGCCTGGGGTTGACAATAGGCTCCAGAGCGAAGAACACCAGCACAAACCCAACCGCCGTCACGATAATCAACAGGCCGGGCGGCAGGATCCACCACCACGCGAAGTTCTGAAGTGCGCCGTTGTCGAAAGCCTGTTGCAAAATCTGGCCCCAGGTGGGTATCGAGGGATCGCCCAGCCCCAGAAAGCTGAGGCTAGCCTCAGACAATATGGCCCCCGGTATTGCAAATATCATGAGGGCAAAGGCGTAGGGCAACACCGGCGGCAGTATATGCCTCCTCATAATCCACCAGCTACTAGCCCCAGCCAGCTTCGCAGCCTCGACGAACTGACTCGACTTTATGCTCAACACCATAGATCTGACAATAATCGCGGTGCCAGCCCAGCCAAAGACCACTAACACCAGTATTATGTTGAAAATACTGCGTCCAAGCACAAAGACAAATAGAATAAGGAGTGGGAGGGTGGGCAGGTTATTCATGACGTCTGCAAATCTCTGAATCCCCTCGTCTACTCTACCGCCGACGTAGCCACTGAGAATGCCCAAAGCCAGCCCCACCAAGGTGGAGAGCAACGCCACCACGCCGCCGATGAAGAGAGCCACGGGGAAGCCAAATAATAGGCCTTGGGCGAGGTCGCGGCCTAGGTAATCTGACCCCATCGCGCCGTAGACAGCGCCCTGGATGACGAGGCGGACGAGACCGATCTCATCTCTCGGGTCTCCCACCATCTCAACCTCGAAAACATAGGTGCCCTTCAGCGTCTTAAACGACTCAGCTACGCAGTTTTTGGAAAGGGGCTGGCCAAAGACTATGTAGGGCAACAAAGAGGCCTCTCTGACGTCCGAGGTGGTGCAGGCAACCCCCAGATCGTTAGCAAAGGCTGTCACCTTCCTTATAGCTTGGGGATCTGCGCTGAGGATAATAGATCTGGGGTTCTCCACAAACCTAACATACGGCGCCGCCTCTCCAGGCCTAGGCGGAGGTATACCTGTATCGTAGTCAAGCAAGACGACCTCTCTGCCGTCTGGCCTCTTTACTTTAAGAGAAATCACTGGGACATCTCCGTAGAAGGTCAGATTTGAGTATTTGAAAATTATCCCAGTGGGGAATTTATCTGAGTCTAGGGTATAATTAAACACCCACCTTTTCACATTTTCAGACACCTCACTAGGCCTATACATATTTTTAACATAATGCTGGGGTAATCTATACGGCACGAAGTAGTTGTACCAAACAGGCGGGACAAGCTTCGGATAGTCCTCCCAGAATTTCGGATTTGACCAGTACTTGGTGCCGTAGTCAAGCGGGAAGGTTAACACCACGTATATCGAAATCAGCGAGAACAGTATCAGAATCGCCGCTCCCGCCAGCCCCGCTGGACTCTTAAAAAACTCCCTAATCATGACAACCTAATACGCGGATCCACCACGACGTAGAGAACCTCCAGGATAAACCTAGCCACGATATAAACCAAGGTGAAGACATACGTCAAGGCGAAAATCACCGGCTCGTCCAGCGCCGTAATCGCTTGGTAATAAAGCGACCCCATCCCAGGCCAGTTGAAGACCCTCTCGGTAATTATGTAGCCAGAAATGGAATATGCAAGGCTTAGAATTAAGTTTGTCAATATAGGCGGCAGAGATGGCCGGAGAATATACCTACTCCTCACCACACCCTCCGGGAGGCCCTTAGCCCTGGCGAAGTTAACAAAATCCTCTTGCGACACGTTAAAGACTATGTTCCTGGTGGTATACGCCCAGCTTCCGAAGAACACAATGAATGAGGCCATGAGGGGCAGTGCTAGGTGCCACAACAAGTCGAGGGCATACGCCAGCGGCTCCTTGGGAGGGGGCACAGACACCATACCCCCCGGCGGGAATATCTGCACACCCCACAACACCTTAGGCCCATAGGCGAGGGCCAGTATTAAAACGAGGCCCGTAAACCACAGCGGGAGGGCGTAGGAAGCCGCCGATGAGATAGAGACAACCCTATCAGATCTGCTTCCAATATTAGAGCCTATGTACAGACCCATCCATATGCCCACAAGAGAGGTGAAGAGTATACCCGTGGTGGTGAGTATGATGGTGTTAGGTAGCCGATCTATGATTAGGTCAGATATCTTGTTAGATCCCCAAGACGACTGTAATGTCCTGGAATACCCCAAATCTAGAAATAACAACCTGTAGATTAACTGAGGCAACCTCACGTACCAAGGCTTGTCGAGACCCAGCGCCGCGGCCCTCTCCTTCTTATACTCCTCAACAGCCCTTTCCAAAACTGTAGGGTCCTTTATCTGCCTACTAAGCTGTTGTTTATATTCCTGCACCTCGGCAGTTAATGTGGAGTTTAGTACCTTATCAGACAGGCCTGTTGCCCCCATTATAATAGCTAATAGAAACAGTACGCCGATTAAAACAATTATGAGAGTTACGGCCTTTACGATAAGCGTTTTTGCAAGAGAAGCCATGGATCCAAAAAACAAGAAGTTTAAAAAAGCTATCGGAGGTTTATATAGATCTATCTAACCTTCGTCTCCTCTTTACCCCCGCCTCTCTTCCTAAGCGCGAAGGCTAAAGCACCTAACACGGCGAGTAAACCAACTACACCGGCGGCTAGAGCCTCTGTAGTGCCGGTGGCAGGCAAAGCCGTCGTGGTAGTCACCACGGTCGGAGGCGGCGGAGAAGTGGGCTGTGGCGATGGAGTTGGAGAAGGCGTGGGCGATGGGGTCGGGGTAGGCGTTGTGGTTGGCGTGGTGGGGGCCGCGGTCTTTGGTATGAATACCTGAGTCGCCTCGGAGACCACCGGCACGTTCTCCGCGTAAGTCAGTAGCCAGAATTTATACGCCTTGTTAGCCGTTAACTTCGACGCCACATCTGCAGGTATCGTAACTGTAAGAGGTGCGGCGCTCGCCGAGGCTAAATCCGATATGTATACAAATTTCCCAGTGGTTGGGTCTATAATGCCCCACTTGTAGTATATCTTACCGGCGTCCGGCGGCACCTCCAGCGAAATAGACACAGAGCCGGATTGGCCCACGGCGATCGTGGGAACATTAATCGCCTTGACAGACACAGGTGACGCGGTACCAAAGTAGAATGCACCTGGCTTGTAGGGGTAGGTGGGATCTCTATACGCCCTAAGCTCGATGTACTGCTTAGCTGTGTCTATCGCGTAGAGATAGAACGGGCCCTGGGATATCACCATGTGGCTGTACTTGTTGTACCAATCCACAGCGGCCCTGTACCTCGCCAAAGCTTCGTCTTTCGTAAATAGGACCTTGTCCCCGATCTTAAACCAGTTTTCTGGGAAAACGCCTTTATCAGCCGCCGACTGTAGAACAGTAGCGGCCGCCTTGGCGTGGTCTTTCAAAATCAGCGACAGCCACTGCACATTGTATTTGGTAGCCCCAGCCCTAGAAGCGGCGTATGTCTGATTCACGTAGACCAGCTGATCCACCGCGTAGTAGACCTCCCAAGGCATGTCTGGAGTTATCACGGCTTGCGCCGCTATGTAGTTGGGGTCGAAGTGCCAGTAGTCGACGTAGACCTCAATCGCCGTGTCGTTTATTATCCTAATCCCCTTAATTATCGCCATCGTGCTATTCACATATGAAGCAACGCCAGACTCGCGGGCCACCTTTTTCGGATCGTTAGAAATATCCCACAGGAATGCATAGATATACAACACATCGGCCAGCTTTATCGGCTGGCCGTCGTGCCACTTGGCACCTATGTATTTAGCGTAGTTGATGACTACCTTTGATTTGGCCTTGGCGCCGCCAGCGCTGACCCAAGCCTTCTGCTTTGCGTCCCATCTATAGGCATCAGCCGGAACGTCGAAATACCCGTCTGGCCCCTTAGTTTCCACAGAGTAGGTGGCCCTAAACGGCATCGGCTCGCCGGTAAACGGATGGTTCCACATCGCTGGGTCGTACATCATCCTGTACCAATCAACCGAATAGACGTCGGTGAAGCCGCCCTGCGGAACCGGGTTCCAGGCACTTGACGCGGTCCAGATCCACAGGTGGCCCACGTTAACCACGTCTTTACCTGGCACGTACCAGTTCCTTGCGTTGTACACAGAAGCCCTCAGCCCGGCGCCTAGGTCAACAGTTACACCTTTTAGGTTGGGTGAGGCTACGTAGGCGTTTAGATTTGTATTGACAAACACCCTTATCGACTCACTGACACACATTAAAGTGGCCTGTCTATAGAGATCTACATATTCTTGGAAGGACTTAAAGGCGCCCTTATATAACGTGTCCGTAATCTTGTCTATTGTCTCATTTGCGTAGTTGTACCAGCCAGTGGTGCCCCACCCGGGCATGTAGCCAAACCACGAGGCGCAGTACTGCGAAATAGAGCTTGTATCCCACCTGTCAAGTGCGCCCTTACCCCAGCCCTCGGTGTAGAAATGCCACTGGAACTCCTTGGGATCGGTTCCGTATACAGTCTGTATCGCCACGTCAAACGTTACATACTTCCTATCCACTGTGAATCCCAATTGCTCAAGGGCCGAGGCGAAGGCGTCGCCGATGTCCTTACGCTCGTCCTCGATGCGGATCAGACCTATTACCGTCACCGGCTTACCCCCACAGTACCACTTGCCGTCGGCGCCCTTCGTGGCGCCCAGCTGGGGCATTCTCCTATCCACCACAGACTTGGCGTAGTCTAGGTCGTACCTTATCCCAAGCTGTGAAATTATGTCAGCCACCACAGAATATGTGGGGTCGTAGGGGGACAGCCAGATGTACATCGGCACGGCGAACCCCTTGAAAATTTCATTCGCCACGTAGTCCCTATCCACAACAAACTGCATGGCGAACCTAATCTCGCGGTCGGAGAACGGGTTGAGACAAGGCGGATTTGTCGGCGCGGGGTTGAGAACTATGTCGTTGAAGCCGGCGGCAGCTGTGTAGAGCGCGACAGTCGGATCTCCCTTAAGCGGAGCCGCCAGCGACGCTCTCATGCCGAATATATAGACATCTATGTCGCCAGCCTTAACCGCGGCGGCCGCCTGGGCAATCGGTACAGATTTACCGATGATTTTATCAACAGCTGGACCTGGGCTTGTGGTGGGAGGCGTGTATTGGGCAAAAAGCGCCGCGCCTAGTATCATTATCGCCAATAGGACTATTTTGATTTTCATAAGTTACACGATTCATGTCCTTTTTAAATTTTCCTCTATTTTTACATTTATAAAAATAGTAACCGAATAGAGAAGAATAACGGCTCCCGCAATAAGTAGAAAAAGAGCCACGAGAACAAACAGAGGATCTACACATCGCCCCTCGCCACAGTGAGCCTGCCGATACGACTGCTGGAATGCGATAAATAAAGAAAAAAAGAGCAGTAAAAAACCTAATGCTATTAGGATTCCTATCCTACTTACGCCTCGCCGCGGCAAGCGCCCCCGCCAGCCCAGCGACGACGCCAAGCCCCATCACGGCGTAGCTAGTCGGATCGACATACGGCTTCTCCACATATATCTGCTGCGTCTGCGTGACGTATGAAGTATGAGTCTGCGTAACAGTACTGACGGACGTCGTAGTGACGTAGGATGTCTCTGTAATGGTTAACGTGTCGGTCCTCGTAACAGTCAGAGGCACAATCCTGTTCACAGTGGTGGTGGTGTACGCCAGCGGGAAGTTGCCCCAGCTCAAAGACTGCGGCTCCAAAACCGCGGAGGCATTCCTCGTGAATGTCCTGAGTGGCGTATTTGGCCCTAGTATGTCTAGGACCCTTGGCACGGTGCCGGAGAGCACCGCCGAGGCGTTAGCCGCGCCGACGCCCACAGTCCACTCCTGGGCCACCGGCCCGAAGGGCCTGATCCGGCCGGGGCCAAAGCCGTCGTATGACGTAACTAAGACGTAGTATCTCCACGTGGGTTGTGGGAAGTCGCTCATCAGCCTAGTGGTGGGAGGTATGAGCTCCCTCGGCACAACAGCCACTATGGAGTTGCCCTGGGCGTATACGCGGGGTAGCGGAGACACGCTGATGATTCCGCCAGTGACGTCCGCCACAGCCACATAGTTAACCGTCTCGTTACCCCACTTAGGCCCAATGAAAATAGCAACATCCCACGGAGCCTGCCCCGAAAATCTCACGCCGGGCGTGTACTTATACTGGGTTAGATTCGCCGGATCCGGACAGAAGAAGCGGGTGGCTTCGTCGAAGAAGGCGTTGCCAGACGCGACATCGCCGTCGTCCGGCCTAAGCACGGAGCAGGACACGGTGCCCCAGGGGTTGCCCGGGAACCCCCGGCTTATGTATATCTGGACGTACTGGAGCGAGAAGCCAGTCTCGGAGCCCCAGGGGTTGCCGCCTAGATCTGCAAAGGTTATTCTAAAGACGAGGGCATCCGCCGTTGCGTTGTAAAGCACCTCGAACTTAGTCAAGTCGAATACCGTGCCGTTTTTAAAAACGGGGTTCTGAGGTGGTGTAAACCAGCCAGGCCCCTTGTAGTCTTCAGTGGGGTCAGTGGCCGTTTGTACAGTAAGCACACCCTGTGCATATATCAATGCGGCAAATATAACTGCTAGGAACATCTTTCCCGAGTTCATAAATAAGTAGAAAAAAGACATATTTATAGATTGCCCCCGCGGCCCGCCAAAACCGCCACTCAACAACACCCTACACAAACCCTTGATAAACAAAAAACAGATCGCGTCAGTGAACCCTTATCCCGCGGATCCCCACGATGAGAGGCCAAGGCGCGGAAATGACGTGCAAAGTAGACATCAACCGCGGGGCTTGGAACCACACAGATTCAACAGATGCACGCATCCGTACCCCCCTCACGTGATGAGACAGGTGGGGTTTTACAAACCTCCTCAGGACTGAACTGAGGCAAAAATCAACTTGCTCCCATTGGGCTCTGCCTCGTAGAACGAGAGAAGAGTGGTGGACCGGCCGGGATTCGAACCCGGGATCTCCCGCAGTTTGGGCGCGGACGCCCGCCAAGCGGGCATCCTTCCGCTAGACTACCGGCCCTTTACATATATAGTACGTGTTTTTAAGCTTTTCTCTGCTGTGGATAGGTGCGGTGTGGGGGGCGAGGCGCTTCGCAGACTGTAGGTGGGCTCAAGGGCGCATCCAAGTTTGCAATTTCTTGTCGCAATGAGGCGGGAGCGAGGTTAAGGCGTCTGAGGGCGTCGCGGTGTTGCTTTTGTGGTGTGTTGTTGAGGCTGGCGGGGCGTCGGTGTATGTGTCTTGGCGTTGGGGCCGGAGAGTGGCTGGGGTTTCTAGAGTGTGCTTACGAATTCTGATAGGAGGTATAGCAGTAGGGCGCCTATTATCATGCCGCGTCCGCCGTATTTATTTAGGCCTGAAAAGTAGAGGAGAGCCCCGACGAGTCCGAGGATTACTGATAGTGTTTTCGAGATGGAGATTATGTGCGTCTTTAGTACATTTTTGAGGTTTTGTAGAAAGCTGTCTATTGACGAGAGTATGTTCTCTATTGTCTGGCTTATCTTGGCAAAGGGGTCTGTGGCGTTTGTAGCGGCTATTACGATGGGTGTTAGGATGAGGAGTGCTGTGAGTATCTTCACGTCTATTTAACACCTTAATAAGCAACTATATCTCGAGTTTTTTCGTGCCTACTGTCAGCCTTATCTTTATGTTGCTCGCCTTTAGGCTTCGCGGATGTGCTCCCCCCTCGTCGTAGTACACGGCTCCGTCGTCGCGCACATATTCGTTCGGCGCGGCCGTGGCCATGGCGTGTCTAAATAGGCGTGATCCAATCTGCACAATGTCTTTCGAACGGCCTGTACATACGTGGGCCGGCACAGCCACCATCTCGGCTATCTTCCTCGCCGCCTCTAGGCTCCCAGCCACGTTGAGGCCCTCCACTCTGAACCCCGCGGCCCTCAGCCTCTCCACGTTGCTTTCAGAGACGTCTAGCTCGTTGATGTTTACGAAGCTTATGTAGGGCGCCAAGGCGTTGACGGCATCGGCGATTTCTCTTTCATATCCCGGCAGGGCCGGCACCTCGGCGCCGAGGGTTTTCCCAGCCGCGGCAAGGGCCTTTAGATACTTCTCCCTCCCAGCCGCCTGCCCCCTCGACGTTATGTGTATCCTAACCTCGTCCACCCGGCTGGACGCCAAGATGCCGACTCTTTTGCCGTTTAGGTTGAGTATGTGGGTGTACATGTGTATGTGGAAGCCGTCGCCGAATTCTCTCTTTAAGATGTCCGCCACGACCTTGACTCTCTCGGCCACCACCGAGGGATCCCCCCCGGTCACGGCGGCGCCGTCGGAGGCGTACTCTGCGACGATTTTGGGTATATCTTCCAGCCTCTGTACAGGCACGTCGTTTACATAAACAACGTCGCGGCCGAACCTCTCGGCGCCCACGGGACAGTAGAAACAGCTAAGGGGACAGAGGCCTGTGATAAATATTACGCTTTTGGCGCCCAGGAGGCACAGCTCGCACCCCCTTGCGAAGCCCCCTCTAAACACCATGTTGTAATACACGTACGGGGCGCGGATCTTTATTTAAAAACTGTAAGTTTGTATACATGGCTGAGGAGGAGAGGACGGTAGAGAGGATACACGTGGAGGAGAGGGCGGGTAAGCAGATCCTCGTCATCCGGTGGAATACGGGTAAGACCTCGGCGGGGAGGCTATTCGGAAGATACGGCGCCGGGGGGAGGCCCGACTTCTTTAGGCTACTGTTTGGCGCAGTGGCGGGCTCCCTTAGGGAGAAGTTCGGGCCCCAGGGGGAGGAGATTTTTAACAAGATTAGGGACTCCGAGGAGTTTAGGAGAACCAGCAGAGAGATCTTCGACGAGATGAAAGAGTGGTTTTTCAACGAACAGGCGCCTAGACACGGCTTGGACAAAGGCGACATATTCATGGTAATAACCGAAATAGAGCTAGATCCCTCCACTGGGGAGCTCCGGTGGCGGAAAGACAAGACAGAGCTCTACTACTGGGTCAGAAGCGACAGGTGTCAACAAGTCGCGGCGCCGAGGGAGTGTAAAGACCTCGCAGAGGAAAACACGAAGCTGAGGCAGGAGGTGGAGAGGCTACGCGCCGAGCTAAACCAGATCAAGGAGAGGCTGGCTAGCCTCCTCAAGTAGGTAGAGGCTCCACCTCCTCAACTTCCATTTTTGAAACTCAAACCTCCCGTAGATCCGCCCTCCTCCCAGCACAACAGGGAGCCAGTAGCGGTCGTCTTCCCACATCTTGTCGTAAGGCACCTCCTCTTTCCTAAACCACTGGGGGATGGCCTCCTCGCTTTCCCGCGGCTCCCCCACGTAGCTATTCGACGTAAACACGTGGACGTAGTGGACGGACTCAACGCCGCCGTCTACAAAATTCCAAAACTCAAGAAGGCCGCCCCAATTCAGCTGCAACGGTTTCACGCCGATCTCCTCCACGGCCTCCCTCACGGCGGCCTCCTCCGGCGTCTCCCCCGGCTTCACCTTGCCGCCTACGCCGTTGTAGAGGCCCGCCCCGAGTCCCCGCTTCTTTAGGATCAGAAGGACCTCCCCGCCCCTGACCAGGTACAGAAGCGTCTCTACAAGTATCACGTGGCTCTAAGCGCCTCGCCGATCCTCCTAATCCCCTCCTCAATCCTCTGCGGCGTCTCCGTCACGAAGGAGATACGTACAGCGGCTTTGTACACATTGCTGAAGTAGGAGCCGGGGACCACCGCGACTCCGTACCTTTCCAGCAACTCCCTCGCGAAGATCTCCCCGTCGCTTATGTACCGCGAGAGGTCTGCAAATACGAACATGGACCCCGACGGCACCACAAACCTCGCCTCTGGCACGTACCTCCTCAACGCCGCCACGGCGACGTCTCTTTTCTGGCGGTATATCTCCACCACCTCCCTTATATACCTCGTCCTAGACTCGGAGCGGAGGTAGATAGCCACGAGCCTCTGGGCGAACGACGGGGGGCAGTAGACCATTTCCTCGTTGACCAGCTTGATTCTGGGTATCACCTCCGGCGGCCCGTATACGTAGCCAAGACGCCACCCGGGGATGGCCGGGTCCTTAGAAAAGGTATTGATTGAAATCGTGCGCTCTGGCGCCATTTTGTAGAGATACACGTGGCTCCCTTCGTAGATCAGTGTTTTGTAGGCCTCGTCGGTTATTAGCCAGAAGTCGTAGTCAACGGCGAGGTCTGCCACGGCCTTGGCCACGTCCTCTTTCAGAGTCCTCCCAGTGGGGTTGTCGGGGCTTACTAGTATCATAGCCTTCGTCTTTCTGCTAACTACACCTTTCAAAATCTCGGGGTCTGGTTGAAAACCGCCTTCCAGCGACGTGACTATGGGTTTTATAACTGCGCCGAAGTACTCCAACAGCGGTCTATAGCCGAAATACGTGGGGTCTGTCACCACGACTTCGTCTCCCGGCTCTATTAACGTCGCCAGTGTGGAAAACATGGCGGCCTGGCCCCCGGCTGTTAGGACTATCTGCTCTGGGGGCACCTCTAGGCCGCCTAGCCTCCTCAAGTCCTCTGATACCGCCTGCCTAACTTCATAAATACCTTGGCTTGGCGTGTACCCGTACAGCTCCATCGACTCTGTCTTGAGTAGTTCCCCGAGGGCCTCCCTCACCTCGCGGGGGGGTGGGATAGATGGCTGGCCTGTTGAGAGTAGAATTACGTCTCTGTTCTCTCTCTTAAGTTTTTCACGTAGTTCGTCAATTTTGCGGGTGGGCGACTCTCTAAGAGCCGAGATTCTGGGAGAAAGCCCTCGCATTATGTCCGTCGGATGGATTGTATATATATGTTTACGTGTACGTTTTTTGTAAAGGGGGTATATAACCAGGGCCATACACTTGGATATGGAACAGGTAGTAATTCCTCTTTCGGAGGAGGAATTAGAACATCTATATAAGATATGCAAGAGGTATAACCTCGACTCTCTTGACGATTGTATTAACATGGCTCTTGCACAACTTATATATGTGTATAAAGGGTTATAGAAAATCCCTGAAACGAGGCGGCGCGCCCAGTACCGTTGACAGCATTATCTTCACTGTTTTTAGATACTCTCTATTAACCTTTGCCAAGTGATGCGCCAGCCTCAGCCTTATGGGATACCTCCTAAATAGCTGGCACAAGACCTCCGGCCTATAGCTTTTTGGAAACTCTACATATATTACCCAGTCTGATTTGAAAAATGTGCCAGCCAGCTCCCCTAGATCCACCGGGGGTAGATACGAGCCTGAGGGGGCTCTGGCTAACAGAGCTTCTACGACTCCCCTCTCCCCTACGTATCTGGAGAGTTTTGTGAATTTGTCTCTTAGATCTGCGTCGGGTATTCTCGGCCCGTATCTCGCAAGCCGCGGATCTTTGGATACCCCCACGATTCTGGCCGTGTTTACATAGGGCGTGAGGGGGCCGTCCACCAGCACTATGTCTGAGTTTATGAACTCTGCAAAGCGTATTTCCCGGATGCGCGCTTCGACGTGGGGATCGCCCGTCACTGTAGTGACGATGTATTTTCTCTTGATGTCTCGCCCGATGGCGACTATTGACTGTATTAGGATGTCTCGTGGGCCTGCCCTCTGCACAACGTAGCCGGAGTCTACCGCGTAGTACTCAATAGGCTTACCCCCCTCCTCACATGGAGTGACTAATTCACTCAGCTCTCTGGGTATCTCCAGGAGCCTCGGCGGGGTCTCCAACTCAGCCAGCCTGAGCACGGCGGATAGGAGGTCTCTCATTAGTAAATCTCCTCAACTAGGCGGTCGAATAATTTCCTTATAGACTCCCTATCCAGCCCCCCCAGTAGATCTGCTAGGTGTGGGGGGAGTTCGTTAATTTCTCCTGCTACGTACTGCCCTAGTATTGAGAGAGTTTGTGACCTCTTGTGGCGCCGCCTCTCGGCGACGACGATTTCTTTTAGCTTTCGAAGCAATATGTCCGTCTCGTGGCTGGTTTTGCTGAGCGCCTCCGTCAACTCCTTTTCGAGAATCCCCATCTCGGCGTATAGGGTGAGGGGTACCCCCTTGATGTATATCTTCTCGCCTATCACCGCCGCCACGGGCTTCTTGGTATACTTACCCACGCCTATGGGGACCCCGGCGCTGACGGCTCCAGTGGCTACTATGGACTTCAGCTCTCTGCCGCTTAGGATTACTACGTCGAAGAACTGGGGCTGGCCTCTTGCGTCTATTATTACGTCTCCCTCCTCCGCGGCGGCTTCTTCTCTCAAAATTGTGATCCTAGGCGACATATTTCTTCTCAATTACACGGGCTTTGTAGAGCTTTTCTAGATCTCTCTCAACCTCCTCTTTCTCAACACCCGACTCCTTCGCCAGCTCGTCGACGTCTAGTACGGCGCCTCTTCCCCGGCGGGCCACGGACTCTAGCAACTTTCTACGTACGCCAGTTTTCGCGGCGGCTATGTCTAGGGCCTTGTCTAAATCCTCTTCCTCAATCCCGAGCTTAGCCCTTAGCCACTCCAAGGCGGCTTTTCTAGCCCTCTCCAGCTCCATCAACGCGCCGTATCTCTTCTCGATCTCGGCGGCGTATATCTTAAGAGCCGCCACGTAGTCGTCGAGCCAGGGCTCCGGTAGCTCCAGCAGAAGCTTTAGGTCCCTCTCCACGTCTAGCCGCGAGCCCACTGCGCTGGCCATCTGCCTAACGCCGCCCCAGATCTTCAACGCCTCCTCGGCCTTCTGGACGATTGACTCCTCTCTTCTTATAGTATTCTCGTCTAGCCTGCCTAGATCTATAAACTTCCTCCTCTGTGGATACTTGTCTAGCACCGTCGATATCTTCCTCAAAAGTTTGGCCTTTTCCTCGGCTTCTCGCTCCAGTTCTTCTTTGACTTTCTCGTACATTTCCCTGGCTTCGTGTAGTTTCAACACAGCTTCTCTCAAGGCCTTGGCATAGTCTTGTCTGTCTGCTACCGAAGTCTTTAACTCGCCTATGTCCATCTTCTTCACTAGTTTCACAGGCCCCAGCGGGGTCTGCTTCTCGACTCTTACCTCTCTGAGAGCCTCTAGCTGGCGCAGGATCTCGGAGATGTATCTCTTGGCTAGGTCGTCTCTGTACTTATACAGCCTCTCGCCGAGCGGCACCACGACGCCTCTTAGCTTCATTAACTCAATGAGGTCCTCTTCCCTCATCTCTCTCCATAGGTTTACTGGGAACAGCGTCGCTATGAGCGATTTCAGTTCTTTCTCATGTATCGACTCTTCGAAGGCTGAGAGTAGAATTTCCTCGATTTCGCGGTATGACCTAAGCCCCTCTACGTCCCCTCCGCCGTCCAGCGCCTCGGCGGCTTTTACAAGCGCCACGATCTTCTTCTCCCTGCCCTTCTTCAGCGCTATGGTGTATTTGAGTATGTTCTCTCTCGCCTTCTCCCTCCCGAGTCTCACGGCGTCTACAAACTCGGGTGGCTTTTCCCCTCTCTTCAACAACTTGTCAATCACGTATTTTACAATTTCCTGTTTCAGCTTCTCGTACTTGTCGGCGCCGTATATCTCCACAGTGGCGAATTTCGACACTGGGTCGCGGAAGTGGCGCTTCCAGTAGGCAGTCATCAGGGGGGCCAAGGCTTGTTGTATCGTGTCGGTGAGCAAGACGCGGCTTACGACAAAGACGTTGAGGTAGTCGACTACGTAGCCGTTTAAGACGCCCTGCGACGCCACTTCTGAGAGCTCTTCGGAGATTTTCCTCAACTCCTCCTCTCTGTCGATGTACAGGAATAGGTAGGCCTCGCGCAGGCCCATGTTGTTATTCCACAGCGCATAGCCACAGCAACGCCTCAGCCTTATTCCCTCCAGAGACAGCGCCCTCTCGGCTTCTTCCAGCAGGGCTACTGGGTTCTCCAGCCGCTGGCTGTACTCCTTTGCCACCGCGGCGATTGTCTGCGCCTCCTCCCAGCCGACGAGCTTCGCCACGTCTTCAGAAACGATGTATCCTCTGCCAAGTGAATATCTCTCTAGGGCAAGATCCTCTTCGGCGATTAGGTAGAGGAAGAGCCTCCCCCCCTCCACCAGGGAGTAGTACAGGTACGGCTCGTAGGATATGTTTTTAGGATCCTTTATGTCCAGCTCCTTGCCTCTCGCCGCGACGTACTCCCTAGCAACACTCATGGCGTCTTTATCCTCGAAGGGTATTCTGTAGAGGTACACCTCTTTTAGATACGCCTTTTTGTATTTCACCGGTATTGCGGCGAATGCGAGTTCCAGAATTTCGTCATCTACATCTAGGTCAAACCCCTCTTCTCTTAGGAGGCGCGCCA
Source organism: Pyrobaculum ferrireducens (assembly GCF_000234805.1). Taxonomy (NCBI): domain Archaea; kingdom Thermoproteati; phylum Thermoproteota; class Thermoprotei; order Thermoproteales; family Thermoproteaceae; genus Pyrobaculum; species Pyrobaculum ferrireducens. Next base: position 410,491 of record NC_016645.1, on the reverse strand, counting down.
GCCTCCCCCCCTCTTTCTTTATCTGGAAAAGCCTTGCCATTAGCTTCAGCAGAGGCCTAGGCGCGGCCTCCCCTCTCCGCTTCGCCAGGTGGTACACCGCCGACAGCTCATGTATAGAGAAGGGGCTCAGCTGGTCTAGCTCGCCTCTCTCTATTTCTCTTATTCTCTCGTCGTCTGAATATGCGAGTAGTCTCTGCTTTACAAGCTCCACAAATTGCCAAAACGGAAATCTCGTGTCTATTACCACCTCTCTGTAGACTCTGCCGCTTGTCAGATCGAAGACATCTGGCACCACGTTCTTAAGTATGGTGTAGTAGAGCTGCGGCGTCAGCGCCGCCACGATAGCCACTTTGTTAAACCTCTCTGGTTCTCCTAGGAGGTATCTGTACGACCTGGGCTCTAGGAGGGCTCTTATGTAGGTGGCGACTTTCTGCACCATTTTGACAAATCTATCGTCGCTCAACGCGCCTAGTTTATGAACCGCGACGATGCGGGAGAGCTCATCTGCCTCGTCTATTAAGACCAGCATCGGCTTGTCCCGTTTTTTCGACGCCACCTCTATGACGAAGTCCTCCTCTAGCGAAAGCGCCGTTCTGTACACGTCGAACCCCTCCCCCTCTGCCAGGGACTCCAGCTCGTCTAGTAACTCGCTCTTGCCCCAGCCATAAGGCGCGATGACCACTGCAAGCACGTTGTTGTTGCCCTCCTTTACCGTCCTCAGCACCTCAGCCAGCTCTCTGAGCTCCTTGTCGAAGCCGACTGTCCTGTGTCTGCGCAGGAGGTGCGTCACCCCGCTGGGACTAAACGGCAGATCGACAAAGGCGTACACTTAACAACTCAGCGCCTCGTCTTATATGTTCTGTAGATAAATTACCGTGTAGAGATGTTAATATAGGTGCTATTTGGGCTTTGTGTGATTCGCCGCTGTCAAGCGCTTGACATTCCTCGTATTCTTGAAATTGAATATGTGTCGTTTAAACAAGACGACGTATATAGCGAGGATCTACTCAGGTTCTTATGCGCCTACTGCAACGATCACTCATATGTATATGTAACCTCCGGGGGCGTAGTCGGGTATATTATAACGTGTATAGAGGGCAACGCGGCGCACGTCATATCCATCGCCGTGGCGCCTGGATACCGGAGGCGCGGCGTGGGCAGGGCGTTGTTGTGCACCGCGTTGCAACTACTGGCAACAGGCAAGGTCGCCGAAGTTTTTCTCGAAGTTAGGGTTTCCAACACACCCGCGCTTAGCCTCTACAGAGCCGCTGGGTTTGAGATCTCGGAGATGATTAAGTCTTACTACGGCGATGGGGAAGACGGCTATAGGCTTGTCTTGAGAGATAAGAAAAGAGCTCGGGAGTTCTGTCTAGACGTCAAAGAGAAGCTTCACCAGGTATAGAGCAGGTCTGCACTTCTTTAGGTGGTGCAGCTTGACGTAGTCTTCCAGCTTTATGTAGCCCTCTAGGAACTTCCTATCCACGTCCCATATACGCTTTTTAGCTAACTATAGGTGGGTATAAATGCAATACAATGTGTGCGGATCTGCGTCACGAGCGGCGCCAAAGGGGGAACTGGAAAAAGTACATTTGCCGAGCTAATGGCGTTTGTCTGGAGGGCGCTGGGCAACCCGGCGCGTGTGGTGAAGCCGCTGGGGGGAAGCCCCGGCTCTGGGCTTCTGATCGTCGACTTCCCAGCCTTTCAATTGACTGATAGGCGCCACCTGGCTGAGCTTCTCCGTTGCAACTTTGTTATCTATGTTGCTGACGAGGACTACCAGACGCTGGCCTCCGTCGAGGTGGTGCACGCAATAGTCAGGAAGCCGGTGTTGGGGGTGGTGCTGAACAAGGTGATTAAGCGTCCAGGTAGAGACTTCCTTAGGCAATACGGCAGATTGGGAGAGATCCATGTGGTGCGTTTCGACGAGAAGATGGCGGTGCACAGAGCCGTGGGCGTGCCTCCCTATAGAGTTAGGTCAATAGCTACACTTGACATGGCTAAGGCGGCAGTGGAGCTTTACAAATGTGCCAACGCTGGGAAAAGATAAAATTGTATAGAACGGTGTAGCTACGTGAGAGGCGTGGTGCTGAGCCTCCGCCGCGAGAAGATCCTGCTACTAGCCGACACCCACGTGGGGTACGAGGTAGAGTTGAGGAGGGAACGCGGGATAAATGTTATGAGCCAGACCCGGAAGCTGATCGACGGCGTTCTCGAGCTTGTGGATCACCACGGCGTAACCTCGGTGGCTATATTAGGCGACGTGAAGCACGAGCTCCCGGTGCCCCGGGAAAGCGTCGAGGAGGTAAAGACGTTCCTCAGAGCCGTGGCGAGAAAGGTGCCGCTCCTCCTAATACCAGGCAACCACGACTCCCTCCTTCAGGAGATTGCAAGCGGCATAGAGGGCGTCGAGGTGGCGCCGGCCAGGGGGGTACTGCTTGAGAAGTACCTGCTCTTCCACGGACATGTAAAGCCGGCTAAGGAGGATTTAGAGCGGGCGGAGGGGGTTATCATGGGCCATACACACCCCGCCGTGGTGATTAGAGACGAGCTAGGCTACGCCGTGAAGGAGCCGGCGATACTCAAGATATATGCCTCACGAACGAAAATATGTAAAGCCCTCTACGAGGAGCCGTGTAGGAGGCGCGGCAGAGTTAAGGTGGTGGTGCTACCGGCTAGCCACCCATTGATTACAGGCGTCGACGTTAGAGAGATACCCAAAATGGCCGCCGAGGGACGTACATTTCTCAAATACATAGAGTGGAACCCGGAAAGCGTAGAGATCTACCTAACCGATTTTACATTTGTAGGAACTCTGTCAGACATAACCAACATAGTCTAGCTACGGCACATTCAACACCTTCTCTTGAGGCGCTATATCTACAAAACATATAAGACGAGGCGCTAGACTACGGCTCCGTTCCCCTTCCTTCACCGTTTTTAAGCTTTTTGGCATATGCCCAAAGCTCTGCACACAGGCTCCAGCCTCATCAGCGCATCCAGGGCGTCTCTGGTGAGCTGTATCTGATTTGGTTTTCTGCTCCACTTCTCCACCCCCAAGACCTTCAACACAGCCGCCGTCCTCACGTAGTCCGCCTCTGGCCCACCCTTGGCGCCGGCGTGTATGTTGACGTAGCCTCTCACGGCACCGCGCCTCTCTTTGTAAAACTTCGCCTCCTTCTCTACCGCTACTTCGCTGTTCCCCTCAAACACCTTTGCCCTTATTTTGACGACTAAGAGCTCTTTTGCTCTGCCGCGTTCTACGCCGGCCTCCACCTCCTCGATTAGCACCTTTAGCCTCCTGCCCTCAACCTCAACCTCCCTCTCGACGGGCGGCCTTACTCTACCCCACTCTTCCCCCTCGCCGAAGCGTTGCTCTAGCTGTTCACGCATCTTGACGCCCTTAACCTCGGCCTCCTTTAGCAACATTTCTTTCAGCCACTGCGCCCTCTCATCGCCGCGGCTGGCCAGCCAGCCGATGTACTTAAGTCCGTCGGCGGTGATGTAGACATAGCCCTCCTTACCCTCTCTAGGCTCCCTAGCCGTGAAGTGGATAAAGCACCAGTCGCTTTCACATGTGTCCCTTAGGCCGAGCTTCCTCAGAAACTCCACCGCCTTGCTGAAGGACTGGGGGTCGTTGGGTCTGTACTCCACAACCACAGCGCCGCCTCTCGTCAGATCCACAGAGAGCCTTACCTCGCCCCACTCCGGCATGCCCCTCTCGAACTTCGCGGCGAGGCGTCTGTACGCCTCCTCTTCGATGGCGCCAGCCTCTCTGCACTGCTTGAGGAACTCCAACACCGCCTTTCTAACAGCCTCGTGTACCGACTCGGCGGCTAGGGCGTTGGTCGAGACCTGTATGCGCCACACGTCGCGGTTGCGGGCTTTGTTGTGGCGTTTGTCAACTTCCACCATCACGCCCACTGCCCTCAGCACCGCCGCCCTCCGCTCAGCCTCTTCGCGGTTAGTTGTGCCGAATTCAAGCACTACTTCATTGTCTTTACGCAGGTACATCTGGTACTCCGCCGCTACGCCGTCTGCCTCAACTACCAGCCTAGACCTGAGCATCTTACCCTCCGTAGTCAAGTCCTTAATCCACGCCTTGACCCTCTCAGCCCTAGCGATGTCAATCATCTTTACAACTTTGGAATAAATTTGCTCATCTCTTTTCACAGCCTCAAGCACGCGTTCGAGGCCCACTAGATGCGGCAGAGCGGCCCGGGCGAATTTCTTAGCCTCTTCGCCATACAGAATTACGTTGATGGTGCCCTTGGCTTTGTACATCTTCGGCTGGCACCCCAACGCCCTCAACAGTGCGTAGTAGAGATCCGCCTTGACCTCCGCCGGCACTTCATCCTCCTCCCCGCCGCCGACGTATAGCACAACCTTGTCCGCCGTCACGGTTCCGTCCCCCAGCACTGCGTGGAGGAGCATACCCACGGCGCGCCTCCTCGCAACCTCGCGCTTTCCAGCATCCTGCTCGCTTCTCGCCATCTCTCTCAAGGAGTTCACCAGAGTGTGGAACACCCGGTGCTCCTTGAGACCCGGCGCCTTTGCAAGCCACTCGCCGATCCACTTCTCCAGCTTCTGCCTAAACGCCTCGTGATCTACGCCAGAGCCTTCTAGTAGCCTAGCCACGAAATCTATGAGCCTCTCCCTCTCCTCCTTAGGCATAGTGCGCGCCGCCGACAGCCTATCCCACGCCTCCTCTGCGTATTTGTCGTAAAGCTCAACTTGGTACGCAGGCCTCAGCCCCTCGCTAGTCACGTCGAAGTGCTTAACATAGATCTTGACAGGCTTCTTCCCCCTCTCGCCTCGGCCCCAGTGTATCTCCCCCGCCCTTACGCCGAAGGCGGAGAGGAACACCACGACCTGCTCCAAGGAGGCTGTTACCATAACTACTCTGCGCCCCTCTTCGCTAGTCTCCTCCACAGTGACATCGCTCAACAGCCAGCCGTCCTGCGCCTCGCGCAGAGGCAGAGGCGCCTTGCCCTTCTTCAGCATCTCCTCGTACTTCTCAACAGCCTTCCTTGCCTCGGCCAGCTTTTTGTCAGCCAGCGGGCCGGTCAGCTCGTCGACGTATAGCATAGCGCCGCCGCCCCTCAAGAGCTTCAGTTCCGCAGTCTTACCGCCGGCGTATATGACGTATTTGCCTTCGCCCCTCTTCTCCACCCTCGCCTTCCCACTCTCGAACGCCTCCACCAGAGGCTTCAGCTCGTCATTCACTTTTGCGTATCTCAAAGCTCTGCCCAGCTCCACCGCCAGCCTCTCCTCGAGCGGAAGGTCCCTCAGCTGCCCGCGTTTAACGCTTTGCGCCCTCCCCAGCAACTTGTTGTACGCACCGTGCGGCGTATTAGCAACAAGCGTGGCTAAGTCCTCCGCGGCGAAAGCCCTCAGCACAGTCAAGCCAACGATGTTGTCGTTAACAATGGCCTTTAGATACGCCACGGCCCTAGTGCCGTAGCTGGCGCCGGAGAATCTAGACAGTTCATCCCTAGTCGCCTCTGCCAGCCTCCTCGCCTCCAACGCGTCAACCTCTATCCACCTCGCCACCTTCTCCAGCGCTTTCGCGCCCTTCTTCTTAGCCGCGGTTTTTAGATGGACGGCGATGGTATTAAGCTCGTTCGCCACTTCTTCAGCGATTTTCAACACCTCCCCCTCGGCCTCCTCCAGCCTCTTCACTAAGCTGTAGAACTCCCTCCACTTCTCTCTGTCGTTACTCTCCAATGCCTGCTTCAAAACCGCGGCGGCTTCTTTTCTCACATTCCACATTTCCGCCAACTTGTCGTACAGCTCATGGGCGCGGCGCTGAAGCACAGCCCAAACGATTAGAAAAGCCGCCTTGGCGTACTCACTCCTCTCATCTTTGCTACGCGCCGGGTTGTACCAATTCCTCATAGCCTCAGCCACAGGCCCCAGCCAAGGCACCTTAACGCCCCCAGCCGCCTCCAGCAGATTTACAAGCCTCATTAGCCTCTTCTCGTCCACGTCGGCCGCGCCTCTGGAGAGCTGGTCAACAATGCTAAACAGCTCCTCAAGCGCCTTGCCCACATCCACACTTCTCTTTTTAGCCTCCTCCACCAGCTCCTCGGCGGCGGGAGGCTTCTCCGAGTCGCCGAATCCTATTGGCCTAAAAGCTAACGCAAACTTCCCCCAGCTCTATAGAGCCGAAGACGTCGCGGGCAAAGGCCCACACGATGATGTCAGCCGCCGCGGCCGCGGCGAGGAAAAGCCAAGCCCTGTGCTCATCCACCCATGCGACTACCCTAGCGATCGCCTCGACGAAAAGCTCATACAGCCTCTCCAGCGCTACCCTCGCCTTTTCGAAAACATCACGCAGAGCCTCATAAGCCGCCTCTGCGGCTCTCTTTACGTACTCTACCGCCCTCTCAAACCTACCCTCCTCAACAAGCGCTATGGCGCCAGCCACCGCCGACACAACAGCCTCGCTGTAGAGGCCGTGGTGGAGCGCAATTATGGATTCTGTAGCCGCCCCGGCAAATGCGGTAAGCCTAAGGGCTTGTTCAACTGTGGCCACCGCCTTGAGAGAGCCCTCGTGCACCGAGATCAACGCCTTAATCACCTCCCTACCCACCGCATACGCATAGCGCCAGGCCTCCCCCGCCGCCTCTCCGCCCAGCTCCGCCCTAATTCTCTCCAGCCTTTCGCGTATGTCTGCAAACACCCTCGCGGCGTCTGCCTCCGCTGAGCTCCTCGGCCCGAGGCCGCGGGCGGCGTCCTCGGCTCTATCCAGCTGTAGTCTTCACCAACACCACGACTCTAAACCAGCGCCTCCGTAAACCCCGCCGAAACTTCCAGAAACCCCCCATAAAGATAGGTAGCGGCGTGGAGAAGGCGGCGGGGGCTGAACGGCTGGGGGCTCGCAGGCGCCCCGCGGCGGCGCCGACGCGTTCCGATCCACGTCGCTGAGTGCTCCAAACGTCTTGGCGCGGGGCCTTCAAGGCATCGGCGCCGTGGCCTCTAGAGGCTCGAATAGTCGCCGACGGACGAGACGTCAAAAAGAAAGCGCCCTACAGCGGCAAATCACACAAAACCCAAACAACACCAACATCTCTACACGGCGTTGATATGGATATATGCGGATCACCGTGAGACGGTCTCGTCACAGCTCTGACGCTGCCCGCACCGCTCATCCAGTTAAATAACAGCGTGTAGGTTATATACGTTTCGCCCTTCGATTGTGGATCTACTCAGACTCGGCCTTGAGTATGTTCATGGCTTTTTCCACTTCGTTGAAATTGTCGTCTAGCCTCACGAGACCTAGCCTAATGCATTTTACCTCTCCCATTCTTTTTTCGACGTCGCTTGACGTATATATGATGGCCTTCCTCTTGTCGTAGTATATTTTCTTCACTACGCCGAGGCCCACCAAGAACCGCTCAGCGTCTTCAAGCCCTACTAACAGTCCCCGCTCGAAGTCGTGTGGCAGTCCTATCACTTGGAAGCCGCTGACTTTTCTCACAACCCATGTGTCGCCCTCAACAATGGCATATACCCGGCTACCCACTTGGTAAGCCTTCTCAACGCCTAGGCCTAACGCTCTGGAGAGTATCTTCCTGAGTTCCTCACCCATCTCGATCCCCTTGAAAATAGGTAAATTACATATTGGTATTTTATCAAGAGATACTGCGATCTCCACAGGTGGGAATATATAGCGGCCGTACCCCATCTCTCTGTGAATTTTCCTATCTTCCCGAGATCTCGACCTGGCGTGTGGAGGCGGCGGGAGAATCAGCACATTACTATACCCGTTAAGTATGGGGGCGAGCTCCTTCTCCACCTGTATCGCCACTATTAAAGACGGCTTTATCTTCTCTATTAACTGGCGCTTGAAAACTACGGCTTCTTCGTCGAGGACCCACCCGTCTGTATTTAGTATTACCGAATCGGCGCGCCACACCCTCCTGGCGTATTCCACAGCTCTGGCTATTTGCTCGACAGCCCTGGGCCATATACGTTCTAGACTAGTCGCCTGGAGGAAGATGCTCTTCTCGGCCACCAGCTGTCTAAGATGGGTGACATACCTCGTTAGCCGGGCCAGGGAGATTGTGGTGGGCGGGCCTAGGTCGTTCTGGCCCACATCTGCGTCTATAACGGCAACTCTATACCCCCGGGCCAGGGCTTTGTTCCCCAGCATAGCCGTCATGGTGGACTTGCCCACGTCTATCATACCAACCACGATTATCACGCCGCTTGGATCGACGGTTGAGATCCCGGCCTCCCACTCGTCGATTATCTCCTCGCCCGGCTCCGCCTTTTCTAACAACGCCCCAGGGCCTAGGACGAGCTCAACCTCCGAGTCTGTAACTGCTCTAACGGCAAGGGAGCGGGCCCTCAGCACAGTGAAGCTCTGCCCATCGGAGTACTCGACTCCAGTGGCGTAGATCCGCCCGCGCCTCACGACGACCTTCGCAGGGCCCTCTATCCTGTACATCTCGCCGGCCTTCATAACGCGGACAGACATACATAATTGGCTACTCAGATGTTTTTAACTTGTGTTTAGCGCCGCCTCCCAAATATCCTTTTAAACTACCTGCCGCGTAGATATGTGCGTCTTTCAGAGCTACTACAACGCCATCCGGTAGACATCGCAAAAAATATCAGAGATCGGGTGCGCCGCATCGGAGTAGACGAGATTAGGAATAGGGTAAATAAAGTGTTGAAGGGTCTCGATGACGTTGTTCTAGATGTATTAAGCGGTTTGATGATAGGCAGACCTGTGGTTTTAGTAGGCACGGTGGGGCTTGGCAAAACCACCCTGGCCGAGGCAGTTGCAGAAATTCTAGCGCTGAGCGATCCGCCGTATATAGAGGTGGCCTGCCACTCGCACATGACGGCGGTGGATCTCACAGGTGATATAGACATCGCCGTGGTGTTGCAGGCGGGGTTTGACCACCCGCTTTCTTACATACCGGGGCCTCTGGTAATGGCGCACGGAACAGTTCTGGTCATGGACGAGATTAATAGGCTAAACCCGTACGCCCAAGCGGCGTTGCTACAGGCAATACAGGAGCACTATGTCTACATTAGAGGATATAGGATTAGGACGGATTTCGCCTTGGTAGGCACGGCGAACCCGAGCGAGTACGAGGGCGTGTATGAGCTCACAGAGGCGCTGGCTGACAGGTTGAAATTTGTGGAGGTCAAAACGCCGGGCAGAGAACTCCTCCGATCTATACTCCTCTGGAAGGCGAGAGAAGCCCTTGGAGAGCTGGAGGTGGAAATACCGCCGCGCCTCGCAGATATACTAGCCAAGTTCGCCCACGAAGCTGAGAAGGCAGGCTACCCGCAGTCTGTGCGCTCTCTCAGCTACGCCCTCGCCGACGCGGCGGCGTCGGCGTGGTCTCAACGTAGAGATGTGGAGATACGCGACTTGAAGAAAGCGCTGATCTTAAACCTGCCTCACGACCAGGAGACGAAAAACATGCTCATTACAATATTCGACAAGGCTATCAATGAATAAAGTTGTTGAACTCCTCCTCGCAATTAGTAGCTGTCTAGGCGGGGTGTCTACGAGAAGTTTGATATATGCCGTGGCTGATGTATACGCAAGGTCGTATCTGGGGGATGTAGACGAGAAGAAGTTGATAGAGGTGATAGCGCAGAACTTGGCGGGTTCTCTAGGCGCCACGCCGGGGGAGGCTAGAAAAATTATAGAGGCCGCTCTGCGGTGCACATCCCCGCCAGCTGAGGCGCCCCCTGCGCCTTCTCTAGTCGGGTCGGTGGGTAGCGAAAAGGCACCCACCCTAGCCCATTTAGTAAATAGGCACGTTCCTGTCGACGCCACGCCTCGGGCTAAGCTCGAGGTGATTAGGAGGCTGAATCTCCCGGCCGAGGCTGTGGACGAGCTAGGTGGCAGGATATACGCGCGCGGGGAGGGGCTGGCTTTGAAATCGGCTGTGAGGCTTGTGAAGAGGTACTACCCCAACGCCTCGGTGGCTGACGTAGACATAATTAGAACCGCCATGTCTATATCAAGAAAATCTCTCCAAGGGAAGCCTATATCAGATGAGGATTTCTACCTACGGGAGTATACTTACATAGTTGACAAGCCTGTATACGTGGCTTTGGACGTATCCGGGTCGATGAAGGAGTACGTAGGAGGAGTCACTAAGCTCAGAGTTGCTAAGAACGTGTTGGCTAGATATCTGAGGCAGATGGCAGATTTAAGAGGCTTCGTATCACTAGTGCTATTTAATACAGAGGCCGACTTCTTGTGGACGCCGTATCCGCCGTATAAATATCTACGTGAGATGCTGGGGATTTTGAAATACGTATATGCGATGGGGGGGACAGAGCTGGCCTCTGCCCTAGAGCTACTTCATGCAAACAACGCCAATAGGGAGGTTGTGGTGGTGTCAGACGGGCGGACAAACGACCCGGAGAGAGTTCTACAGCTAGCTCGGAGGTTTAGACGTATCCACGTAGTGGCTACCGAGCGAAGCCAGTTTTTAAGACAAGTAGCTAAAATAACTGGCGGCAGATACAGAGAGCTTACGCCCACCACAGATCTCCTAGGTCTACATAGCTGAGGTGGTTTATATATCCGCGACCAGCTCAATACGTGTCATGCGACATCTCTTTAGGAGAGCTCTCATGCCACTTCCCATTCTTAAATAAATCTGCATCGTATCTCCAAAAAAGAGGAATGGCGCTAGACGCCGTAATAAATAGCAAAAACCTCCTGGACATGGCGCTTGAGAGGCTTAGGAAGTCGCTTGCGCGGGAGCCTCTTAATCCCAGGTCTTGTATAGACTCGCCAGAGGATTGGGCCGCGGCCGCCAGATTGGCGTTGTATATAGCGGCCGCCACGAAAAACCCCTATCTATTAAAGAGGTTTGCAGATAGTGAAAGTAAACGTTTTCTAGAGTTGATGAGGAAGGTTCCGGGCATCCAAGACCTGCGGTGTAAGATTGAAATTGCGAGAGATCTCGGCGTCGTCGCAAAGCCCGCGCATGAGGTGGTGACCGGCATAGTCGTGGCAACGTTTGGGAATCCGGTTGCCGTCAGATGGACTTCCTATCTAAGATACGCGCCTCAAGACCCCTTCTGGGCTATGATAAATAGGCCTGTCGTCAAGGGGTGGGTTGTGGTGCCCCTCGAGGATTTCGAGAGGTTGCTTGAAGAGGCTTATGAAGAACAGATTCTAAAGACGGCAAGAGAAAACGAGTTGGCCGTAGGCAGGGTAGCCGCATCTATAGACGCCTCCTTGGTAGAGGACTTGTTGAAAAAATACGCTCATAAGCCGTTAAAAGCGCCGTCTCAACCAGCAGAGGGGCCTCACCCCCCGTGTATGAAGGCGATTCTAGACGCCCTTAAGAGCGGCGACAACCTGCCCCACACAGCTAGGTTTGCCATAGCGACGTACCTACTACACAGGGGATGGGATGTGGAACAGATAGTAGATCTCTTTCGTACGTCGCCAGATTTTAATGAAAAGATTACACGCTACCAGGTGCAACACATAGCGGGCCAGGTTGGGGGAAGGAAGGAATACGCCGTGCCGAGTTGCGAGACCATGAATTCCTGGGGGCTCTGCCCCACGAATTTGGGATGCGGAGTGAAGAACCCGGTGCAGTATGGCCGCAAGGTCACAGTTAAGAAGAGTAATTGAGGCGCTTAGGAGCTTAGGTATAAACGCAATTCTGGAGCTGGAGAGGCGCGATCCGCAGTACCGCGCTGTGTGTAGCGTAGTAAGTAAACACGGGGAGTCGATAGGGGCGAGGCTGGCGATGCTAAACGCAGTTATAAGCTACCGCCTCACTGGCAGGGGGGAGGAGCATTGGGAGTTTTTCGGGAAATTCTTCACCAAGTTAGAGATACATGACGTATGCAGAGACTTTTTGAGATATCTAGACGCGAGCCCCTATTTGAGAATAGGCCTGGACGGCAGGAGAAAGAGGGTATTGAAGATTTGTAACTACGCGCCGAATCTGGAGGATCTAGGTGCTACACTGCGCCAGCTATCCAGTTTGTTAGAAGCTAGAAGCGAGCAGAAGACGATAGTATTCGCCGTTAAGATCCTTAACTATGTGTACATGTGTAGCAGGGGGGTGGACAGGATCCTGCCATTCGACATACCCATCCCAGTCGACTACCGGGTTGCCCACCTCACATGGTGTGCTGGGCTTATAGATCTCCCACCTCAGGAGGCGATGAGGCGCTACGAAGTTGTCCAAAGGATATGGGACGAGGTCGCCCACGAGGCTGGGATACCTCCCCTTCACATCGACACATTGCTATGGCTAGCCGGCAGGGCGGTACTCTACGGGGAAAACATACACGGCGTGCCGGAGGGGGTCATCGCCTTGTTCCAGTGGCGAAGAGATTGTAAACCTCTTTTAAAATAGAGTTGAGCGACCGCCCGTGCGTAAACCGCTTTACCAATACCACATACCTCCCCTCTACCTTTATGTACCCGCCTTCCGCCAGCTTCGCCACGATGCCGTCGGCGACGCCCCTCCCCAGCCAAAACACGGCCATTCTATATGTCTTCCAGTACCTGAGCTTCGCCTTGCCGTCTCTCCTCAGCGCCAGCTCCTCTAGCATCAACAAAGCCGCCCTAGCCAACACATCCCTATCAGCACTTGTCATACACCCCACTCTCTAAATCGATATTAATACACTCCTCTTCGAGATCCCCCTGGAAGAGCGGGACGCCGGCGAGTACACAAGCCGAGATAAGCATTAGATCCGGTTTCTGCGCCACTATCGCCAAAGGCGCCTTGCCCCTCCTAGCCGCCCCCCACAGCACGTAAGGCCCCACAGTAGAGCCCTTGACATAGGGCAACACCACTATTTTCCCAGAGACGTCAACCCCCGCAAGCGTGCCCCTCTCTGGATCTAGATCGCCGAGTAGCGACACAGGCGTTGTTATCTTTACAACACGGGAGGCGGCCCGGCCCCAGCCCCTTACTATCGGCTTAAGCATAGGCAAGTTCGAGACACTCCTCGCGTCTGCATGGGACAACTCTAACGCCGTGTAGCTTGGGGATGTAGAACATCGCCTTCAGCGAGTCGGTGGCTATTACCCTAAATCTACGGGTGTAGGGCGACACCACCAGACACGCGCCTGAAAATATCTTCACGTTGTAGCCGCTGACCTCCTCTACGAGTCTCTGTATCTGCTTATAGACGCCAGGGGAGGTGGATATGTACACCGGCCTTTTTGTAGGTCCCCTCCCCCTAACCTCTGCCACTATCTGTAAAACTGTCTCTAGATCTGCGAAGGGGCACCCGATATACACCACGTCGGGCGTCTCGACGTCTCTTACGTAGCTAGCGATGTCTTCTGCCGATATCTGGATCTTGTCTCGGAAATCCGCCAACTCGAGATATTGACGCCAGTTAGGCGTCGCGCCCTCAACCACGGCGAAAACCATGGCGGAGTAGGTGGAGAGGGCTGCGGCGAATTCCCTACGGCTCTCCTCATCGGCGAAGACGGCTCCCTTAATGTAGGGCACGCCGGAGCCGATGCGTTCCCCTATCAATGCCCCAACCACGCCAGCCTCCAGAGGCCCCAGAGGCCCTATGTTGACTTCTACAGCCGCGGTGGGGCGCCTCCCGTCTAGAGTATATAGAGCCGTCTTGGGCACAAACCCAGCAATAGCTCCCAACAGAGCCAGGGGGCCGGGATTCTTATCTGACCAGGAGTCCCTGAAGGTATTTATGTAGGTTATCGCGTTCGATTCCGCCCACGCGTGGTAAGTACGTGGCCTGGTGAGTATAAACTCATACGGCGCGCATGTATAGAAGATGCTCACCCCCATCGATCTAAGCGCCTTCGATATTCTGCTCTGCCCCTCCACCACCTTCTCGTCTACCTGCAACAAGCCGCTGAGGTCAATAGCCGCCGGATTAGACGTAGTTAAGATGGAAACCTTGGCGCCAGAGCTAGCTAGAAATTCGAGAAACTCCACTCCGTACTCTCCAATTGTGAAGTAAGATACCCCAGATATATGGGCGGTCTCCACGGGGACAACCTCTCCGCCCGACACCGCATCTGCAATTCTAAGCACCATCTCACGCGCATACTCACGAGACACATAGATTTATCGAACCCTCTAATTAACTATTCAGGTATCCTCGCCCGCTCGAACAATACTGGATCGACATCCAGTGGCCTCGTGGCGTCGATACCCACCTTGTGGGTCAACCCCTCCTCGTTTAAGGCAACGGGATCCAGCGTGGACCCCCTTACGTAGGGAATAACAAAGAGACCCCTATCCGCCCTGAGCCTCGTGGCCACAGCCCACTCCACCTCCACTGGGTTGTCGGGATCCACATCGCTGTCAACAGCTATGGCGATTTTTAAACTGGGGTGGGCCGCAAAAGCCGCCAGCAGTGCGTTCTTCGCGTCGCCCTCGACAGACTTGTCTAGCGAAATCACCGCCACTAGCCAGCCAAACCCCCCCTTTGTCAGCCTCACCTTCCTCACCATGGGAGCTACAGACTTAACAGCTCTCCAAATCTTTGCCTCTCTCTCGAAACCCATTAGGAGCATGTGCTCAGAGCCCGCCGGCAGTAGGTAGTGGACATACGCCTCCTCCCGCAACACGTATATCCTCTCCACTCTCACAACAGGCTGAAGCCTCACCCTGTCGTATACGCCTACTATATCGACAAAGGGCCCCTCCTCTGCCTGCTCCGAAGTTAAGAAGCCCTCAATAACTACAGAGGATAGAAACGGCGCAACGGCTCCGTTGTCGAGCTCCATCACCTTGAGCCCCCCCAGGAGGCGCGCGGCTACGCCGAGCTCAAAAACGCCGTAGGGCGGGGAGGTGGCGGCGGCGAGGAGCACCAGGGGGTGGACACCCCACGCCACAGCGATGGGCACCTCACGGCCTCTTGCAACGCTGGTCTTGTAGATGTGGTACAAATGCCTCGGGACAAGCCTCACAACAGCTTTCTTGCCTCCCACGGGCGAGAATCTGTGTATAGAGGCGTTGTACACACCGTCTAAACCCAAGCCCACGACGACGCCAGATGTGACGTAGGGGCGCGCCTCCTTCTCGTAGTACCTAACCATGGGCAACTCGTAGAGCGAATCTACAGTCCTATATAGGTCGCGCCACGTGGATATCCTCTCCACGGAAGCCGGGCTCTCTACCGCGGCTAGTAGTTTTTGATAAGCCTCCTCGTCTCTACTAACTCCGAGATATCGATACAGCTTTAACCTTGTGTCTATAATATTGCCTACCCCCACGTAGCCGGGTTTTACCTCTCTAAATACTGGCGTAGATCGGCCCTCTGTCTCTCTCAAAACCCTGGCGATGGTGAACTCGCCGTAGGGCGGGTTGTAGATCTGTATGTCAGGAAGGTTGCTGACCAGGTCGGAGACGCGCATCTAAAAAGATGGCGGTGGCGCGGAAAAAACGTCTAGGCCATTTCGAGTACTACCTCAATAGCCGCAACTGTTCTCTCCCTGCCGCCCTGGCCCTGTACCTTGTCGCTTAGCAACTTAACGTCTTTTATCTGCACCTTGCCTGGGAGGAATCTGTCCCTCACCATTACAGCAGTCGAGACGGCCTTGGAGATAGCTGCACCTCTAGCCTTCAACACCACTTTCTTAACACCGGCGTTGAACGCCATCACCGTTGCAATTACGTAGTTTGTAGCTGGTTTTTTCCCTACTAGTATTGTCTGTTCTGTTGCCATGGCCAACCCTTAACAGCTTGGGTATTTAACAATTTCGCCTCTCACGTAGTTGTGTAATAATTATAAAAGCCCTCTAGTACACAGTGGAACGCGTTATCTACGGAGCCTCTGTGGGAAGGCGGCGCGACATAATCCTCGTACTGCATAGAGAAGGCCCCATGACACTTGCAAGACTAAGGGCGGCGCTGGGGACGTCGGCATCCACCCTACTATTTGAACTCTCGGCTCTCGAGAGGCTGGGCATCGTGAAGAGGGAGGAGTCTCTGGTGTCTCTCACAGAACTTGGAGAGAAGGTTGCCTCTATCATCGCAACGGCGGAGCCTCTTAAATCGCTTAACTTCCTATCGGTAATAGGCCTGAGGCCGTTGGTTGTGTGGCTACTCATGTCGCCGTTGCTACCGGCGGCCGCCTTAGTTCTTCTAACTGGCTGGATTTTCAGCATTGTAGTAGGGAGTCTTCAAAATCCATCCCTCTCGATGATCTACGTACTGTATGTTGGGTACTACCTTCCACTTTCAATAAATCTACCACCACAAATATCAATGGCCGTCTCTCTACTTTCGTTATCGGGAATAATCCTTGCGATCTATCTCATAACTAATAAGAAGATGTCTCTCTATAAAACAGCGGTGGGGGTATCCCCCCTATCGATTTACCCAGCCACCCACCTAACCCTAGTACAACTCGCCCGCTCTCTCGACTATGTCTACCTCATCACCCTCTCTCAAATCCTGCTATTCGTAGCTCTTCTCTTCACTGCGACCATCTTCGCCACGGTTTACTCCCTTGAAGTTGGCACAACTTATGAAGCCGCTCTGGCCCGCTCCCTCTTGGCATTTTTCGTAATCCCAGCGCTCTTCTACCTCGCTCCACTACGCTAATGCCATATACACCAGCTGAAGACACATACCTAACTCTCGAGTCTGTGGAGGAGATAGAAGAAGGGGATATCTGCGTCGACGTCGGAACCGGCACTTGTATCGTGGGGATGGCGCTGGCCGCGAAGTGTAGAGTCACACTGGCCGTCGACATAGACCTGAATTCATGTAAAATGTGTAAACCACCTGTCGATGTTGTGTGTAGCGACGTGGCTAACGCTGTGCGGAGGGCAGACGTCGTAGTGTTTAATCTGCCATATCTACCGCCTGAGGAGCCAACTGACGCCGCGGTGCATGACACAGGCGTTGTGCCCCGGTTCTTGAGGTGGATATCGATGGTTAGACCCCGCGTCGTCGTTTTGACATTTAGCTCCCTTGGTAGGGCGGACTTTATACTAGACGCGTTAAGAGCGCAGTGCGCCGTAGTTAGAGCTAGGAAGATTCACCTCTTTTTCGAGACCATATACACAGTTACTGCTGTCTGCCCAAAGCCTCGCCAATGACTAAGGCCTTGTCTTTAAGCCTTATTCTCCCGAGCGACTCTACTATATCGCCGACATATTCGCCAATTCTCAAGGCGCTCTCCTTGGCGATAGTTGTGGCGGGGTCAGACGGCATCTCCTCCCGCCTCGCCTTCTGGCTCCACGCAATTATTTCGCCTTGCAACTCGGCTACCCTCTGCGCAGGCGTTTCGCTTACCAGCAAATTTTCAGCCTGTCTTAAAAACTCGGAGACCTTGGACAAGATCGGACCCAACAGGCGCATGTCCACCTTCTCCTCTTGATTTACATAAGCTATTCTACATATGTGGTCAGCCATTCTCTCAATAGACTTCGCTATTATTACATACTCCACTAAATCCCGCGGATCGTCGATCTTGAGTTCCAGCATCACATATCTAGACATAGCCGCCCTCTTCAATTGGCGCTCTATTAACCAATACAGCCTATCAACCTCGTCGTCTCTCTCTATAATATCTCTCAACATAGCCACGTCATCTCTCTCCAAGCCCGCCACTAAGTCGCTGAGCATGTTACTCACCAGCCGTAGCATTTTCACTGCTATGTCCATGACGGCCAGCTCCGTAGTCGACACCATTGACTGTACAATCAGTTTATCGCTGGCCTCCTCCACAATCTCCATATCGACTATACGCCTCCGTATAAACTCCTTAATCTGCTTTCGCAGACTCATAGCCGCTGGCGAGAACCTCACCACAATAACCTCTGCGCCGCCTATGTATAAAGTCATGAAGAGCCTCTCCAGCTCGGCCACATCCACCGGCCGGTTGATGACGAGTTCAGCCATCACCCCAGCCCGCTTTCCTAATTTCTTCGGTATGAGGACCAGCGTGTCGTCGGGCTGAGTCACCACCATCACCTCGTCACCTGGGGATAGCGAAATGCGCTTCGCCCACTCCTTCGGAAGACTCACAATGAGAGTCGCACCCCCGGTTAGCTGGACCTTTCTAACCTCTCCTCGCATAGCTCTAAATAGAAAACATATATAAATATACTACACCCAACTCCAAAAGAGCGGTATCTGACCTCTATATATCTAGTCGATAAACTTCCTGCCGCGTATCTTATCCCTGAGGTAGTCATGTAGAAACTTCAGGCCGTGCGTCGAAAGCGCCTCTATTTCCACCTTCTTCTTTTTCCTCAGGAACAGATTCACTTCACGAGTCCACTCAGGCTTCTGGAACCAGGGATACCTAAGCAACTCCTGGGCTCTCTTAATATCGCGATCATTTGCCGCAATGACGTAGTTGTCAGATATTTTATAAGCGTCTATGTCCGTGGCGGTCAACCCCAGAAACTTGGCATCCGGCGTAGCTAAGCGCTCACTTTCATAACTCAGCTTAATTGACCCACTTTTATAGACAGAGTATATGTACCACCCATAGGGATCGCCGTCTGTGAGCACATATACCGGGAGCTTGTACTCCTCATTCAACCTCCTAATAAACCGCCTAGTCGCTCTATCCGGCATGCCCTTCGCCGTAACTAATATGGCGTTTTCCTGGCTCCAGAACTTCTCTCTCACAAGACGCTGGAATATCGCGTCTTTCTCTACCACAAGTACGTAAGTAGCCTCCACCTTCACTATCTCCAAGGCGTCTACGTTAACTGGCAGGCTGAGAGCAGTCTCGCCGAACTTACTGGCGTCGAGCTCATAACCTTGAGACCTCACCACAATAGGCCCCACGATCTTTCCCTTAACATCAGCCGATACTCCCATCTCCTCCCGCAACACATTTGCAGCCACTTCAATATCCTCAATCACCGCATTGGACTCGGCTTGCTCATCCCACGTATTCTCTCTATGCGTCCTACCCAGGGGATCCTTAAAGACTATAGTGTGCTTCCCGTTGTAGTAGAGATCACGTATCGTGGGATACACGTCCTCCCTAATAGCCTCCACAATGAGACGCAACATCAAGACTGTCTGCATAAACCGCCTCGCCTCTTTCATGTCGAGAAATCTTCTCTGCAACTTCTCGGGGCCAAGTCTCAACATCCTCGCCTTCTCATCCCAAATAGTATTGCTAAGCGTACGCGCCGGTATCTCCATCACAGGTTCCTGAAGCTTGAGAATAGAGTTGGTCAGAGCGGCCCCCCAGTCCTCCAGACGCTTTAGAAACTCAGCCCGGCTACTCACAGATCGCCTAACTAGGCGCGGAATATAACTTTTTCACTCCCTACTGAGGCGCCGCCTCGGCCATCTCCTGCTGTGCCGACGACATTGATAGGGTGTGCTTTACTAATTCATCGACGGTGAGACCTATCTTCTTCTCAATCAACTTATGGAGATTCCTAGCTATCGACTCCTTATCTATCCGCGTGACAAGAGCAAGGTTGTAGGCTACCTCGTCTATGTACTTGGCAAGCGTAATGTAGCGGTTTAACATCTCCATCTCCTTCTCCTTTCTCGAGAGGTATAGCCTAAGCTTCTTTGCGGCGTCTCTCAAGGCGAGCCGCATCTCCTTCTCTATCTCGGGCACCTCTGCTATGGCCTCCTTCCCCGCGGAGGCGTAAGGTATTTTAGTGGAACAGACATGAATTATGACTGCGAGTGGCGCCGGGAATTTTACCTTGTAATTCTGCCAGTTAAACTCGTCAACCACCTTCCTCGCGACGTCAGCCCCCTCGTCGTAGAGCAACGGGATTTTGTTTGCGTAGCGGAGCAACACCGGCCTGTCGCCGGGGGGTATCTGCCCGCCCCACGCCACCGCAGCCTCAACGATAAAGGGATGGCCGCCGTAGGACTCCGGCTTCCGCGTCACGGCAAAGACGGCCTCCGCGCCCAGTATGGCCTTGGCGCCTATCTCCAGAAGCTCCGCACCGGCTGGGGAGAGCCAGTCGGAGCGCGGTCTCCGCCACCCCTCGTACTGCTTCATCTTCTCCACAAGCCTCACCAACTCCTCGGGTGTAAGCGCCCTGACCTTCATATTTGGGTTAAACCCCGCCCACTCCAGAAAGGCCTTGGCGGTGCCCTCGCCCACGGCGTCGAAGTTCTCCATTAGGAATTCCTGCAACGTCAGCCCTCTGCTTTCCTGAATCATCTGCTTTAATGTATCGACGTCAACACTTCTCGGGTGAGGAAGACCCTCCTTGGGAGCCGGCGGCAGTTTGGTAGTCCTCCTCTTTAGCCACAGCTCTAAATCAGGCCCTTTGAAGATGATCTCGGCGTAGGGGGCAATTATAGCGGTTCTCCTTAGATAGTCCTCAATACGCTTTTTGGAGGCTAGCCAGTTACCCTCTAGATACACCTTTACCGCAGTGCCGTGCCACCTGTACTTATTCGGATACTCCCTCCTGTCGAGGATAATGGGGCTGTTGCTATTGGTATCTATCATTATTTGATATTCAAAAATCTTGTCGGATTTCAGCGTAGCCGATCTCACTAGAACCGGCTTGTTTGTAGTGCTCTGGGCGTACAGCACCACCATCTTGAGACCTAGGCCGAAGACCCCTCTGTGTTGCTTAATGCGGTATTTGCTACTATAGAAAACCCGGCCAAAGACATTTGGGATCTCGTTGCCAGGTATCCCAATACCGTTGTCTTCTGCGTACACAGACACCCACCCCTTCTGCTCATCCTCTACGTTAACCCTTAGTAGTATAGTGGGGAGTATGCCGTACGTCTCCGTGGCGTCAAGAGAATTCTCCGTCAACTCCCTTATTGTCTGGTACAGCGCCCTAGTCGGGTTGTGAAAACCCGCCAGCTCCCGGTTCCTACGGAACCACTCAGCCACCGGCAAAGCCTCGTAAGCGTACATTGAGGTCACGACGAGCCACATGGTGAATTATTAAAAGTTTAACGCCGGCCCCTCTGACATGCGGCTATTCACAGAGACTGCACGCCGCTAGGCCGCCCTATTTTTAGACTGCGCGACATCCCCCTGGGTCATTATATTTATAAAGCCACAATCTCAGTGCGTGCATGTTTCCGCCTGCAATGGCCGGCTACGATAGAGCAATAACCATCTTCTCTCCTGAGGGTAAAATCTACCAGGTTGAGTACGCTGGCGAGGCTGTAAAAAGAGGGTGGCCCACCGTGGGGGTTAAGTGTAAATCTGGCGTCGTGCTTGCCGCTGAGAAAAGGAAAATATCGGCACTTTTCGACTCGTCGTCACTTGACAAAATTTATCTAATTGACGACCACGTCGCGGCGTCTCCCTCAGGCCTCCTTGCCGATGCGCGGATACTAATAGACTACGCCCGCGACGTGGCGCTGAGCCACCGGTTTATTTACGACGAGCCTATCGACGTTGAGTTTTTGACAAAGGCTGTGTGTAACCTGAAGCAACAGTACACACAGTTCGGCGGCGCGAGGCCCTTCGGCGTCGCCCTCCTAATCGCCGGCATAGACAGACACGGCGCGAGGCTGTACCAGACAGATCCCTCAGGAGTATACATCGGCTACTTTGCCGCAGCCATAGGCGCTGAGTCGGGCACAATCACCGAGTACCTAGAGAAGAACTACAAATTCGATCTAGAAATGGGCGACTGCATTGATCTGGCCGTGAAGGCGCTGGCGTCTGCCGTAGAGATCTCAGACAGCGCCAACATCGAGGTGGCGTATGCAACTATAGATGAGAAAAAGGTTAAGAAGTTGAGTCAAGACGACGTGGCCACGTTGCTGGCTAAGCTAGGCTTACTTAAGAAGAGTTAACACAGTCGTAGCAATACGAAAAGCTCCTTCACTAACTCCCCCGGTGTCTTACCAACCTTAAATACCGACGTCGAGATGTACAGCATAGTCGCATCCCCCCTCACGACTTTCATATAGTCGGCGTAGCTACTCCTCTTAACTGCTCCCTCTACACACTCCTGTGCTGCGCCTCTTACAATACACACGACTTCCTTGCCAGCGCCGTACTCCATGTCGCACTCAAGAGACACATCACTGCTTTGAAGAACATACACACTCACGGGCCCACCTCCAGAGCGGTTTAAATACATTTCAACACGTATCACACATGTCATGTCCAGTTTCCCTCCTCCACGCCAGGGTCTACATACACGCCACGGAAGATCCCGACAGGGTAATACAAGCACTTAAAAACGTGGTTTCTGGACGCTACGTCGCGACAGTCGCCAGAGGCCACCACGGCAATGTCATTAATATAGTACAAGTCAGGCTAGAGGACTGCGAGGCGTTGGAAGCCTTGAAGTCCATCGTGGCGAGGCTTGACGATATCGAGTTTTTAGTAATGCTTTCAGGTATAGAGGGGACTAGGCTATATGCAAAATTTGACAAACAGTATGCGTATAGGGGCGTCTTGAAGATTTCCCACAGCGACGATGTGGTCTACGTGGAGGTGCGGGGGAGGGCGCTGGCCGTCGACGACATGAGGAGTTTTCTTCTCTCGATGAGAGAAGCGTTAAAAAGATAGCTAAAAACCTCCATATGGAATACCTACCTGAAGATGTGGTAAAGAGACTCAGAGAGGTGGCAAACAGGCTAGAAGGCGCCGGGGCCAGGTCTATAGTAAACTACGTAATCTTCGAACTGGAGGTGGGGGGGCCCTCGAAAGAGGTTATACATGGGGCGGAGCAGATGGCTCGGCAAGAAATAGAAGAATTAAAAGAGCTTCTGAGGATTCTCGACGAGTTGAAAAACCTAGTTGCATAAAACAAAGTTTACGTGTAGTATACGTTTACAGCCTAATTTCAACTATGGCCTTGTCAGGTACTCCAATCCAGTCAACCACATCTCTGTGATGTACCTCTGCCACCAATTTAGTTGGTCTCTGTCTAAGTATTGAGGTGAGCGCCTCCGCTACGCTGGGCGTCAGGCAGTAGTCTAGGTTATCCACTACGAGAATGTCGGGCTTTAGCTCCAGCGCCACGGCGAGGGCGAGAAGGCTCTTTACAGAACACGGCGCCTTTCCCAGCGGCATCTTCAAGGTGCCAGTAGCAACAAAGGCGCCGATCTTGCCGGGCTTAGCCAAGCCCACAGACACCGTGAAGCCCACCTTCCTGAGGATGGCCCTTATCGAGTCATACGCCGTGGGTCTATAGAGCGCTAGATTTGACAAGACGGCAACTAAATTACGTCCATGGCGTTCAAGTAAATTCACGTTCTTAACCTCGGCGTCTACCACAGATCTGGGGGCTATGTAGGGGCCTAGAAGCTGTATCTTGACGCCGAGGGCCTTCCTGGCTGTTGCCAGCATGGAGTTAAACCTCTCGATATCCTCATCGGCCACCATTGACACGTGCTCCTCAGCCCTAACCAGCGGGATGACGACGTCGGCGTCGGCCACCGACATGTTTATAGGCTTCACTATCCGGTGCGCACTTCTCGAGGGGATGTACTCAAACACCAACTCCTCACCTCCCACAGCTACAGACTGTCTTACACGGCTTTTGCCCACAGTGATTAAATAAGCCACATCCCCGCTCTGCGCGTAGAAGCTCCACCCTCCTCCCACCCTTGGCAGTTTTTTACCCACGCTGGACAAAACTCTATACATAATCTCGATAAAGGTCGACTTACCTGTCCCCGTTATAAAAGTCGCGCTGGCGAGGCGCGCAGCCGCCTTCCTGCCGCGTATCTCGACCTCTACATAGTCCACCATCAAGCGAAAATCTATAATTGTATTAAAAATGTCGTACTGTGTTGCCCTTAGAGTTCGTCGTTGAGGTCGTGGTGACGCCCCTGAAGGGACTGGTAGCGCACCAACTCGCCGAGAGGGGGTACTCCCAGAGCCGTATAGGCCAGTTGCTGGGAATTTCGCAACCAGCAGTTAGCTCATATCTCAAAAATCCCAAACATCTCTACGAAGAGAAGTTGCTAAAGGTATTAGAGAGGCAGGAGCTCCAGCGCCTGCTCAGGACTTTGACAACCTTGGTGGAGTACGCAAGTGTGGAGGAGTTTCTGCGATATGTAAACAACTACTCGGTGGGACTCCTCTCCTCGCTACGGCTGTGTCCCCTCCACAGATCTGCGTATCCGGAGCTGGGTAATTGCGAAATATGTAGAGATCTCCAGGTGTATACAGAGACGGCAAAGAGGGTGGAGATGGCCTTCGACCTCCTGAAGAGGTGTAGAGACTGCTACAGACTGGTGCCCAAGGTGTTGATGAACATAGTAGAGCTGGGCCCCGAGGGCGGCGTCGGGTACCCGGGCAGGATCTACGTAGAGGGCGCCCAGATCATGGCGCGGGGGAGGCCTAGACCAGGAGCCTCCCGCTTCTTAACAAATTTAGTAAGTGAGGTGAATAAGCTACACCCAGAGATAAAGGCCGTGGCCAACGTGGCGTACGTCGCTAGAGACTGCGCGGGGAAAGTGTTTTCTGTGGCCGAGGTAGGGCCTAGCAACAGTGAGGAGGAGATCGTCGCCAACGTGACGGCGGCGTTTCAGAAAGGGATCTACGACGTCGTGTACGACATGGGAGGTAGCGGCATTGAGCCTAACGCCTACATCTTCGGCATCGACGCAGTCGACGTGGCGACTAAGGTTATTGAGCTGGCGAAGTGCCTAGGGCCTAAAGATTATAAACACGTCTAGAGAACAAGGCGATGACTAAAAAAGTCGCCGTTGCGAAGCTGGAGAAGGGGGGAGAGCACTTCGAGATATTGATAGATCCAGACGCGGCGTTGGAGCTAAAGATGGGGAAGCCCCTTGGGATAGACAAGGTGTTAGTTCACGAAGAGATATACAAAGACGCCAAGAAGGGGCTACGTGCCTCGGAGCAGGCGTTGAGAAAGGTGTTCGGCACCTCCGACGTGAGGAAGATCGCCGAGATTATTATAAAAGAGGGCGAGATACCACTCACCGCCGAGCAGAGGAGGAAGCTTATTGAGGATAAGAAGAGGCAGATAATTGAGTGGATATCCCGCAACTGTATAGATGTGAGGACGAAGACGCCGGTCCCCCCACAGAGAGTGGAAAACGCCCTAGAGCAAGCCCGGGTATCTATCGACCCATTTAAGTCCGCCGAGGAGCAGGTGCAGGAGATCTTAAAGGAGATACAGAGAATAATCCCAATAAAGATAGCTACGGCTAGGATAGCTCTATCAATCTCTTCAGCCTACGCCCAGAAGGTAAAGGGGCTGGTGGCTAAAATGGCTAGGATAGTAAACGAGAGGTACAGATCCGACGGCTCGTGGGAGGCGGTACTAGAGCTACCCGCAGGTCTGCAAGACGTCTTGATTGCCAGGGTAAACGACGTAACCCACGGCGACGCTGATATCAAAATCCTCGAAATAGTATACTAATGTACTTCGTAACCCCACGCCAGCTGATATTTCCAGGTGACGTAATAGCCACGACAGACAGCAAAGTCGAGGGGCCGGTGTATGTGGACAACGGTAGGTATAGAAGTCTAGTGGTTGGCCTCGTGGAGTTTCGGGAGGACGGCGTGGTTGTGGTCCCGCTCGAGGGGACCTACAAGCCGAAGAAGGGAGACGTCGTGGTGGGCTACGTTACAGACGTCCTGGCCACCGGCTGGGAGATCGACGTGAGGTCCTTCATGCCCGCCTACCTCCCCGTAAGCGAGGCGTTGCATAGACACGTGGACCTCGAGACCACGCCGCTTACAACCTTCCTCAACATAGGAGACGTGGTAATTGCCAAGGTCAAGGACGTCGATTTAACAGATGAATATCCCATAATCCTCACGCTGAAGGAGGAGCGCGTTGGCAAGGTGGAGAGCGGGACGGTCGTGGAGATAACCCCTGTAAAAGTCCCGCGGCTAATCGGAAAGAGGGGTAGCATGCTCAACACGTTGATGGAGGTGGGGTGCGACATAATAGTCGGGCAGAACGGCAGGGTGTGGATAAGGTGTAGGGATACAAGAGACGAGGTGTTTCTGGCAACGCTTATCAAGAAGATTGAGGCGGAGAGCCACGTCATGGGCCTCACCGACAGAATAAGGGCGGAGATAGAAAAGTATAAAACGCAGAGGCAACAAGGCGCCGTATGAAGAAGCCGCCGGTACCTTTACTTCAAAACGGTGTGAGGGCGGACGGAAGGGCGCCCGATCAGATGAGGGAGGTGAAGATCTCCGTGGGGGTCGTGAGCAACGCCGACGGCTCTGCCATGGTTTCCTACGGCACCACCACCGCCGTGGCCGCCGTATACGGCCCGCGGGAGATGCACCCCAGACACCTCTCGCTCCCCGACCGCGGGGTTATGCGAGTTAGGTACCACATGGCCCCCTTCAGTACCAAGGACGAGAGAAAGAGCCCCACCCCCAGCAGGCGCGAGATAGAGATTAGCAAGGTGTTGAGGGAGGCGCTTGAGCCCGCCATAATGCTTGAGCAGTACCCCAGATCTAGGATAGATGTCTTCGTCGAAATACTACAGGCAGACGGATCCACTAGAGTGGCCTCGCTAACGGCTGCGTCGCTGGCGCTGGCAGACGCCGGCATATACATGAGGGACTTGGTAATAGGCGTATCGGTAGGGCTTGTCGACGGCACTGTGGTGTTGGATCTCAACGGACTCGAGGATCAATACGGCGAGGGTGACCTCCCTGTGGGCTACATGCCCAACCTAAAGAGGTTTACCCTCCTCCAGCTAGACGGGGCGTGGACAAGAGAGGCGTTCCTCCAAGCGCTCAACCTCGCCGTGAGAGGCGCGGAGCACGTCTACCAAATAGCGAGAGATGCGTTGAAGACAAAATACACGTCAATCGCCGAGGAGATATACGGGAGGTAGCATGGCGTCGATAAGCCCCTACGGGAAGCGGTTTATCTCATACCTCAGACGGGAGCAGATCAGAAAGCTCCTCGCCGCCAAGTACAGGATAGACGGGAGGGGGCCCGATCAGATGAGAGATGTGGAGATAAAAACCGGCGTTGTGAAGACCGCCGACGGCTCCGCCGAGGTTAGGCTAGGCAAGACGCATGTAGTCGCCGGCGTCAAGGTGGGGCTGGGCCAGCCCTTCCCCGACGCCCCCGATGAGGGCGTGTTGGTGGTAAACGCAGAGGTCCTGCCCCACGCGTCGCCCTACACAGAGGTGGGCCCCCCCGACGAGTCGGCTATAGAACTCGCCAGGGTTGTTGACAGAGGCATAAGACACTGCGGATACGTAGACTTCAAAAAACTGGTCGTGGAGGGGGGGAAGGCGTATATACTCTGGATCGATCTATACGTAATAAATGACGACGGGAATCTAGTAGACGCGGCTAACCTAGCCTCCGTAGCCGCCCTCAAAAACACCCAACTCCCCACAGCTGTGAAAGACGAAGCCGGGGCTGTGAAGCTAGATCGCAATAACAAATTACCACTGCCGGTAGATGTCGCCAAGGCCCCCGTCGCGGCCTCGGTGGGGAAGATAGGAAACGTCCTATTCCTAGACCCCACCTTCGAGGAGGAGCTCAGCCTAGACGGCAGAATCACATTTACATTCTCAGAAGACAAAATAGTCGCCGCCCAGAAGACGCTCGGCTACTTCACACAGGCAGAGCTAGAAACAGCCCTCAGCCTAGCGCTAAAGGGAAGAGAAAAATTCCTCGAAACACTCAAGAGCGTTATTTAACGCCAGAGGTCCCGCCCTGAGCCCCGAAGTGCTACACGCGAAACGCTAGATCATTAAACCTTACCTTAAAATCGAAAGATTTACGTCTTTCCACAAGGAAAGGAATAAAAATCCATATGCACAACTAATAATGTGGATAGCTTATACAGATGGTTGCCACTGATAATAGGGATATCAGCAATAGTCGCTGTCGTATATGTTGCAACGATTATAATGGCCGTTGTTCCATATGGCTCATCCAACCGCCACACCGATATGATTCGTATTACACTAATGCATACTGATGGTGCCTTTGAACGCTTTCTTAACGGCTCTAATTTCTACTTCAGGCTGTATATAGACGGGGAGTGGTGTGACTTATGGAGTAGAGACGCCGCGTTTGTTGACAACGGCACGCACATCACGTTGATGTTAAAAGACGGGAGGGCTCAATGCCGCACGGGTTCGTATAGGGGGCGGGAGGAGGGCGGCTGGATACTCTTCGAGGTATACAACATAACTAAACAAGGCACCGTACGAGGTGTGGAGCCCTTCTACGTGCCCCCCGGGGTAAACGCGGTAGTTGTGTACAGAGACTACCAGTTGCCCGGCCTTACTGTTCTAAATAAAACAGCCTTCTTCGTAATCGTTGAGGAAGGCTCTATGAAGTACAACGCTGTGGTGATTGAGAGGGAGATTTCTGTCAGCCGGGAGACTGCCATGCACATGCTCAACGAAACGGCTAGGTTGGAGCCTTGGCTACGTAGCCAGGGGATAATACTGGCGCCTTTCAAGTGGCGTTATGAAGGCGGCAAACTATATCTAAAGCCAGACATAGAGCTGAGATTTTCAAGACCCGTAGATAGGCGGCCGCTGGCTACGGGAAACACCACCTACTACTTCTACTTCGACGGCGACGTGATGCTACTACCGGCTATGGACATATACAGATCGGCCACCTACATCCCCGAACACGGCGGCTGGTATAGGCTCTCGCGCCTAGTAGTGGCCCACAACTCGCTAGGCTACTTGCCACATCCACTGCCAGAGATATTTATGATACACCCAGCGTCAACAGGCAAGGGAGAAATCACAGTAATTCTAAAATAAGCCTCTTTTTCCCAAGGCCGCATTCACTAACGCTGTACACGGCGCTTTAGGCGCGGCAACCTAAGCACTTGGTCGAGTCGATGGGTAGTTGCCGACTCCCCATCCCCCCAGTCTTAAAATATATAAATTGCCTGTAGTCAAGTCCGTTATGCCCTTTAGCCACACGAAGATCGTTGGGCCTGCGGGGAGGTACGGCGCTAGGTACGGAATGGGCCTGCGCCGTAAGGTCGCCGCGATTGAGGTTAAGCAGAAGGGCAAGCACAGATGCCCGAGCTGCAGATCTCTTGTTAGGCTTGAGAGGCTGGCCTTCGGCATCTGGAGATGCCCGAAATGCGGCTTCACATTCGCCGGCGGCGCGTGGACTCCGCAGACCATAATGGGCAGAGCCCTCGCCCCCGAGGAGTTGAAAGAGGTCGAGGCGCAGAAAGCTAAATGGAAAGAGGCTGTGAAGTAGTTATAACCACCTCTAGAAACCCCTCTAAAAAAACCCTAGAGCTTGTAAATGACCTAGCTAACTCCCTCCCAGGCGCCAGGAAGATTGTACGCGGCAAGAGGTCCTTCGCCGCGCTTCTCGAAGAGGCTGTGGCCTGCGGGGCGCGGTACATAGCTTTTATCTGGGATAGACGCGGCATGCCCTCGGCGTTGCTCTTCTACGACGTAGCAAACAGGCGGTGGAAGCCCTACATGTTGAAAATCTCCGGCATCAAGACGCGTAGAGAGCTCCCCGTGTTCGTAGCCAGGAGGCCGCCTGCCAAAAGCGCCGTGATCGTAGACATGGCCGGCGGGGAGCTCGCCGAGATACTCGCCGAGGTATTTCACTACCCCATCATATATAGCCTGGACGCCGTGAGGGGGCTGTTCGACACGGTGATACTAATCACCCGCCGAGAGGGCTACCTAGTGGAGTTGCTCGGAGGCGACCTGGGGCCTAGGGCCTCCACGATAAAGATAAGAAAAGTGGTGTATAGACATGTATAGGCTAGTGATTAACGTAGGCGACGACGAACTCGTGCTACGCATCTTCAAAATCCTGGAGGGCGAGGTGCGCTTTCCCCGAGGCCGCCTCTACGTAGAGGGGGGAAGCATAGTGGCGGAGGCGGCCGACGCGGCGAGCCTCAGGTCGCTCCTCCACACAGTAATGCGGGCGTTGTACGTAGTGGAGCACATTGGGGAGTGGAAATCTTTATAAAGCAGAGGGTGCGTGTTGCCGATGGCGCAGATACCACCATCTCTCCAAGACCTAATTAACAGATTTAACCAAGCACAAGCCCAGTTGCAAAGCGTCTTGTTGAGGAAGCAGCAGTACGAGGCGGAGTTGAGAGAAGTGGAGAAGGCCATTGCGGAAATCGAGCGTCTATCTCCAGACGCGAGGATCTTTAAAAACGTCGGCAACTTCCTCGTGCCGCAGAGCCGCGACGCGGCGTTGCAGGAGTTGAAAGACAGGAAAGAGCTACTTGAGCTACACGTGAAGACGCTTTCGAGGCAGGAGTCCATGCTGAGGGAGCAGATTGATAAGCTCCGCGACGAGATAAACAAAGAGCTGGCGAGGCTCAAGGGAGGCGCCGCCGAGGCCGCGAAGGGCGGGGGCTAACATAGATGGATGACGTCAACGAGTTTATTTCTTCCCAAGTCCTTAGATACATAGAGAAGAAGCTGGGGGACGCGGTCAAGCACGTCACGGTCTTCGTTTCTTACACAGGTAACGACGTCGAGGTGGACGTGGACGTCGACGCAAGCGTGCTGGTGGACGACTCCTACCTGCAGAAAGTCGTCGAGGAGGCCGCCGAGTTGGGCGTGTGCATCGCAGATTTGGTAAAGGAGCGGGGGTGGCCCCTAGATCCAAGAGATGCCGAGAAATGTTGGAAAAGCTAAGGGATTTGTTGAGAGGCGCTGAGAGGGCCGCGGTAGTGACGCATAGGAGAGCTGACGCAGACGCCTTGGCATGTGCAGAGATAATGAAGCTGGTTTTGGAGAGGCTTGGCGTTGAGGTTGTCGCCGTCGTGTGTCCAGAGGGCTCCCCGCTGGGCGGATGCGTAGAGGAGGTCCCCAGCGGCGTTGATTTATACGTGCTGGCCGACGTGGCGTCTCTCAGCCAAATTCCCCCTATATGTGGGAGATGTGTGAGAGTGGATCACCACTTGGTCGGGGATGAGATACCCGGCGTCGTGGCCAACAGGCCGAGCTGTACCGAGGTCGCTCTGACGCTGGCCGAGGAGGCCGGCGTCGATATTCCGCCGGAGGTGGCGAGGCTAGCCGTTTTAGGCATCTACACAGACACCGGCCGGTTGAGGAGAGCCGATGCTGAGACTCTGAGGTGGGTTGCCTACCTCATGGAGAAGGTCGGCGGGGTCCTGGGAGATTTGGTAGGCGCCGAGGAGGGCCAGAGAGGGGAGCACGTGGCAATTGCGCTGTTGAAGGGGATGCAGAGGCTGGAGATTTACGAATCTTCATTAGGGATAATCTGCACGTCGCACGTAGGCGCGCACGAGTCCGACTTGGCGGCGTTGCTCCTATCGGCTGGTTGCAAGGTGGCTGTTGTGGCCTCTTTGAAAAAAGACGGCGTGCACCTCGTCTTTAGATCGCGGGAGGTGAACGTAGCCGAGATGGCGAAGTCGCTGGGGGCAGGCGGGGGGCATAGAGAAGCCGCAGTCGCCGTGCTGGGCGAGAGGACAAGCAAGAGAGAGTTGCCAAGCCTTCTGAGAGCGGTGATAAAGAAGCTGTTTCCCGACGCCGTCCCCCTAGTCTAGGAGATCTACCCTCCTGGCTTTGAAACTACAGCTGGGACACCCATATATGCTCTGCACAACCCGCCCCCTGTACCTCCTGGAAAAGTACTTCTCCTGTCTATATAGGTGGAGGAAATCCCGCCCGCATTGAGGACACACGTACTCCGTCTTAACCCCCCTCCCGAGCTTCGAGGGCTTCTCCACCAAAGCCCTGCCCAGAGCCTCCTCCAGACCCGTCTCGATCTCCACGGAGCTCACCCCCAGTAGCTTTAGGTCAAGCCGAATTCCATACCATCTATGAGCCCTCTCTAGCAAAGAGTTCAGGTAGTCAACCAACACGTAGGGCCTGTACGAAACCACCACCAACACGTCAAGCGAGTCGATACCCAGCGTCTTTCTAACCTCGTCGATATCATCAAAACCCGGGAACTCGTCCCGGGGGCACCAGAACCCTATCCGCAGATCCCCCACCGAGGCGAGCACGAGCTCCGCCCTCTCCCTCTTCGCCCCTATCCCCCTTTCGCCTAGATACTCCACCACAACGTCGCACTCCACACCTCTGGGAAAGGCAAACATATAAAAACAATGTTAACAAGGCGGCCTGTGCGGTGCCCCATGTTGCGCCCCACGGCAGACGGCTTGAGGTGCGTACTGATGCCGCCAGAGGAGTGGCGGACCAGGAAGACGCAGCTAGAAAAGTACTGTAACAACGGAGGTAGCGGTTGCGCGGTCTACGCCCAGTACCTCGCCAAGAGAGGGGGCCCACATTTATAAATAGCCGCTTACAAGCGGCCATGTTCTGCGCCTCTCTCCAGGAGTGTATCGAGTATATAAAGCCGGCGCAGGTGCTAGCCGCGTCCACCCCCCTCGGGGGGCTGGGCGTGTTGGCCCTGGCGCAGATTACCAAGCTGACCGTGGTGACGTCGGGCCCCATCTTTAACAAAATCGCCGTTCTAGAGGCCGTAGATAACTACGGCGCCGAGGTGAGGTACGCGCCGAGGCTACACACCTCCGTCTACAAGATGGTGGGCGAGAGGGAGTGCTGGGTCGCCGGGCCCCCCCTAGTGAAGTCCACGGTGGCGGGAAGCTCCACCTCCCTCTCCCTCTACACATGTACAAGGGTGGACGGGCTGGATAAACTCTTCACGGGGGGGAAGCCGGTGGAGTCGCTCAGCTCTAAGGTGGTGGGGGGAGGCAGAGACGGGCGCGACTTCGACATAGTGGTCAGACTGAGGGCGCTTCAAGTCAAGGGTGACGACGAGGAGGACGTGGCCGACAGGATAATAAGAAGCGGCGCCGTGGAGGCCGACGACCCCGACATAGTGTCGCAACTCCTGTGGCGCATCGCCTCTAGGTGGAGAAACAGATCGGCCATAATCTACAGAGACCCCTCCACGGGGCTGGGCATCACGATACCAATGCTCTACTACGCGGTGAAGGTGGTAGCCGCGGGCCGGGACTGCCCCAAGGGGCAGTGCGTCAAGACCACGACGAAGCTCCTAGAAAGAACCCTTAGACTTACGCCGCCGTCGAAAATACACGAGGCGTGGCAGACGGCGTTGAAAGACCCGCAGACGCGGAGGCGGATAGAGGAGAGCCCCCACATCCCAGCCCTGTTGATACTCACGGGGAAAATAGACGTGGAGCGCGAGGGGGCGCCCCCCGCCAAGCTCTACATGCTGAGAATCACCTAGTGACCTCCCGCCAGGCGAGGCCGAGGGCGTCTGCGTATCTATACGCCTCCTCCATCTCCTCCTCAGAGACCCTGCGCCTAAGCTCCCTGTAGCGGTTTAGCTTTACAACGAGGTACTCGGGCCTGTACTGATCCATGATATTCACAAGAGCGTGTCTACAGTTCTCCGCAAGCCACCTCAACACCGGCTTGGTGCAACACTCCACGTGGCCCGGCAACACCAGATGCCGCACAATGATATCCTCCCGCCTCCTGCAGATCACCGAGAAATTCCGCGTGGTTACCTCCCAGTACCGCGGCGCAACGGAATACCTAAGGGCATGCGAGTCGTCGCCGTATTTAAAATCCGGTAGCCATATGTCTACGACGTGGAGAATGAGAGAGAGGCCCTGGGGCGTGAGGTACATGTTGGAATTCCAAAGCTGAGGCACGTTCACACCCCTCCCAGCCAGGATTCTCAACGACTCGAGTATGTAGGGGATGTTCGGCGTTGGCTCGCCCCCAACCCAGTTGATGTTGCGGGCACCCTCCTCCCTCAGCCTCACTTGAATAGCCGCCAGAGCCCCCGCAGAGGCCTCCACGCCCGAATCTGGAAATTGGGAAATATCCCAGTTCTGGCAGTACACACAGCGGAAGTTACACCCGGCGAAAAACACAGTCCCCGACGGCACCAGCGGCGCCTCCTCCCCCAGGTGGTGGAAGTAGCTAGCCACCCTGGCCCTGGCGTCTAGAAGACACGCCCCGGCCCTCGCAGTCCTATCCACCCCACAGCGCCTCTCGCAGAGCATACAACGCCTCAGCTGCCTCCTAGCAAGCTCGATCTTAACATCTAGAAACGAAGCCCCCGGGAGGCCCCTCTTCACCAGCGAAATATCCGGCCTCTCCCTCTGGCGGCTCCACTCCTCGTCAAAGACGCGGCCCAGCTCGTCGTGCACCCTCCACAGCTCGTCGTCGCCCATCGAGGAGTAGTCCGCCGGCGCCTCCACCCTGGCGGCGATGTGAAACTTAGCCGGCGCCTCGTCCCGCATCACCGAGTAGTACCACCTAAGCCTCTCCCGAACCACCGGCTCCCGCCACACAGCCACCGCGTCGGGCCTATACAACACCCACGACACGTATAAGAGGCGAATCAGTTTAAAATCTTTAACAAGGCGACGCCGTGCAACTCATAGCCAAAGGCGCCGAGGCCGAGATTTACCTGATGGAGTGGTTCGGGCTTAAGGCCGTCCTCAAGTGGCGAAAACCCAAAGCCTACAGAGACCCCGAGCTAGACCGCTACATAAGGCGGAGGCGCACCATCAACGAGGTCAGGAATATGTACACGGCGCACACCCTCGGCGTGAGGACCCCCGCCGTGTATTTCTTCGACCCGGAGAAGGCCGTCATAATTATGGAGTACGTAGAGGGCAAAAACCTCCGAGACTTGATAGGCGAAGGCAGGTACAGCCACCTCCGCGACGTGGGCCGCCTCGTGGGGAGGATGCACAGCGCGGGCTTGATACACGGCGATCTCGCCCCCACAAACATAATCCTAACAAGGGGAGGGCTGTGCTTCATAGACTTCGGGCTAGGTGAACACAGGAAGGGCTGGACTAGGAGAACCGCGGTCCTACTCGCCCGAGACGTCAACGTGCTCCTACGGACACTCGACCTCTACGGCGAAAAAGCCGAAGAGCTGAAGGCGCTGTTCTGGGAAGGCTACCGCCAAGAAATGCACGAAAAAGCCACAGCCGTGGAGAAAGAAGTCGCGCGGATAAGAGCCTCGGGACGCTACGCCGAGCGCAGTTGAGAAAAGTAGCGGGCCCGGTGGGATTCGAACCCACGACCTACGGTTCAAGCTATAGACCAGATTTATAATTTGCTCAAGCCAGTCTTCTGTTGTTCTTGTGTGTAGAGCTTGGAGCCTGCTCCGATAGAAATATCGCTGGCCGTTTTTGAACAGGACAAGGGAATAGTGGCGAGTAAGGCGAAGCATAGAGGGAGGGCAAGACGCCGTAGTTGACTTTAATCTGAGTAAACATATGTGCCCACATCTACCACATCTACACAGCACAACCTATCTGATAGGAGTTATATGGAAATGTAGATCCCCATACCCATGGGGACTCTGCTTAGCTGGCATCTAGCGGAATTTTAATATGTCAAGCGAAGATGTTACCAGGCTGGTGGAAAGGTTGAAAGAGAGGTGTAGGTTGGCGTTGAGCAGTGAGGCCGAGCCGACTTTTGAGTCTGTGTTGAAAGAGTCTAGAGAGCGCGGAGTGTTGCGCGGCGGCGTCTATACGCTATTTAAAAAGTGGAGTCTGTATATGCAGTACGTAGCCGATGCAGTGCCTAGAGCCTTATCCTTGCCAGATGATGTTGCGGCGCAGTTTAGACAGTTCGTAGACAGCCTGTTTCCGTTGCTGGACAACGCCGAAAATCAATCTAGAGAAAAATTAGTAAAGATATGTAGAGCTGTAGAGGAAGGTAGTGTTAAAGTAGAGAAGGGGGACGGGGCTACTTTTTACGTTTGTTCTGGTGAAACATGTATCCACACGTATATGAGTAAGTCTGTAATATATACACTGCATCTACGTGGCGCGTCGGGAGAGCTGTATTTTCCCAACATATTACAAGGAGAAGAGTTAGAGGCGTTGCAGATCGGGTGGCGGGCATCTGACGAAGGCGTATTGAATAGTAGACCCAGGTTAAACACGACACAGCCGTGGCAAATTCTAGCCTGGGCCGCCACGCGACCCGGTAGGTTGTGGGTGCGTATAGACTTCATCGCCCTCACGGCAAGGGGACTATCCACGGTCTTTCACTTAATCGCCAAGGACTGGGAAGAGAGGTGGACTAAGCAAGAGGCCCAGCGCCTCGCCTTAGCCATGGCGAAAAGGGGCGTATACAGACCTCTCCTCACCTGGTGGCTTGGAGACGGCGTAGTAGATCGCCGCAGATGTCTCCAAATATCAATAAAAGACGTGTCAGGGCTAGAATCTGAACTAGGAACATTTACAAGCGGCCGCATAATTATATGTGGAGCTGAGGCTAGGCGGATTGCAAGAGCCATGGCGGAGGCTGGGACCTACGCACCGCTTCTCGATGTGCTACACTCTCATAAATGGGCCTACTTAAAGTGGCTAACCTCCTCCTCTGTCAGACGCTTTAATCCAACTTACATATTAATAAGCGGAGTAAAGATGCGCCTCCACCTCGCCGCCAAGACGCTGTACGCAGAGACGCGGCTAGCCAGCGAGGAAGAGGCTAAGAAGACCGCGGAAAAGCTCGCGCCGTACGCTAAGATGTACAAAGACAGAAGTCGATATGTAGTATACATCCCAGGCGGGGCGCTAATCCAGATGGCGAGAGGCGATCCAGAACTAAAGAAGAGAATTGCAGAATATTTGAAGACGGCAGAAAAGCCAATTGCGAAAAAGCTATTACAGAAACTGCTCCAACACTTATAAAATTCCTCTGGCGGGCCCGCCGGGATTCGAACCCTATCCCAAGCCCCCACGCGGGGGCTTGACGGGACCTACGGCTTAGGAGGCTCGGCGGACCTAGGCCGGGTCCACCGCCGCTCTATCCTGACTGAGCTACGGGCCCCCTTTACAATTTTTTGTGTGTTTTTAAGTTTTTCTGCATTGGCCTAGGGTGGTGCACACGGGTTCTAGGCGCATGAGGGTGTCTAGGGCGCCTCCGGTGAGGCGTATCCGTCCTTTCTGTCTGCTCCAGCTCTCTACGCCGAGGGTTTTCAGCACGGCGGCGGTGCGTATGTAGTCTGCCTCGCGTCCTCCCTCGGCGCCGGCGTGTATGTTGACGTAGCCCTTAATCATGTTGCGACTGGCTTTGTAGAACTTTGCATCTTTCTCCACTGCCGCTTCGCTGTTCCCGTCGAACACCTTTGCCTTCACTCTTACGACTAGGTGTTCCCTTGTCTTGCCTTGCTTTACGCCGGCTTCCACCTCCTCGATGCGTACCTTCACCCTCCTGCCCTCTACCTCGACCTCTTTCTCAATGGGCGGCTTTACGGTGCCCCACTGCTCGCCTTCGCGGAAGTACTCCTCCAGCCGCCGGCGCACCTCCCTCCCCCTTGCCTCCGCTTCCTTTAGCAACATTTCCTTCAGCCGCTGGGCTCTCTCGTCGCCGTGTAGGGCGAGCCAGCCGACGTACCTAAGGCCGTCGGCGGTGATGTATACGTAGCCCGGCCTGCCGCCCTCCGGCTCCCTAGCGGTGAAGTGTACTATGCACCACTCCCCTTCGCACGTGTCCCTCATGCCAAGCCCCAGCAGAAACTCCACCGCTTTGTTAAAGGACTGGGGGTCGTTGGGTCTATATTGTACTACCACGGCGCCGTCTTCTGTCAGCTTTACGGAGAACTTTACCTCTCCCCACTCCGGCATGCCCCTCTCAAACTTCGCGGCGAGGCGTCTGTAGGCCCCCTCTCCAATGGCGCCGGCCTCTCTGCACCGCTGAAGGAACTCAGCGACGGCCTTCCTAACAGCCTCGTGTACCGACTCGGCGGCTAGGGCGTTGGTCGAGACGTCTATGTGCCACTGGTCGCGGCCGAGGGATTTGTGGTAATATCTACCTACCTCCGCCCTCACCCCCACAGCCCTTAGCAAGGCGGCCCTCCGCTCAGCCTCCTCACGGCGAGTTGTGTTGAATTCAAGCACTACAGCGTTGCCTTCACGCAGGCGTATTGCGTACTCGGCCACGTCTCCGCCGAGCCTCACCACAAGCCTAGCCCTGGGCCTCTTGCCCTTGGCGGTGAGGCCCTCTATCCTCGCCTCCACGCCCACGGCCTCCAGGGCCCTGGAGTACTTAATCCTTATCTCGTCGCTTCCGCCGGCCAGCTCCGGCGCGTACAGCCAGAGAGAGGCGCTGGACAGAAAGCCCCTGGCCGCGTCGACGCCCCACGCCAGCTCAAACCACCGGCTCTCCCCCGTCGGCCTTGGCGTACACCCTCTCCGGCTCGTGCCCAGCCGCCTTCAGAACGGCCAGCGCCAGCGCCGCCTTGTGGACGTGGGTTACGGGCCCAGTCTTTTCCTCATCCGCGGAGAATCTGCCTACCGCCAGCGTCACCTCTCTAGTCTGTATGCTTCCGTCTCCCATCACCGCGGCGGTGAGGAACTCCGCTACCGCCTTATTGGCGGTGAGGGAGTCAGCCACCGCCTTCTCGTCGCCCTCCACAGCCCAGAGGTACATAGACAGCCACGAGAGGAAGTAGCGGGTCAGAGAGGCGTTTTCGAAGGCCATTTCCCGCACCACCCCGGCCCAGTGCTCCCCCGGCTGTGTGTAGCGGTCGAGGGTTATGCCAGCTTTTCTCGCCGCCTTCTCGTAGGCTTTCCTCAGCTCTTGCACCACCTCTTCAGCCACCTTCCGGGGATCTACTCAAGACCTCGGCGCCGCGGCCTCTAGAGGCGTTTCTGAAACGGCTCTCCTCGGCTGAGCCTAGGGGGTCTGCGTTTTAAGTTTTCTGTGCTTATTCGCAGACGCCGGATCGTAGATCTGTGGTGGGGGTAAAGTTTTTAATATAGTTGCGTCGTTGGTGGGTATGGGTGGTAAGAAGAGGCCTACGCTGTCTCAGCTTGCGAAGAAGGCTGAGAAGGAGAAGGCTCAGCCTGCCCAGAAGGGTAAGAAGGAGGTGAAGAAGGAGGAGGCCCCTGCTAAGAGGACTATTCAAGCGCTTGATGAAAAGGTGTTTCAAACTATTGCAAAGGAGGTGCAGAATATGAGAGTTATTACGCCGTACGATATTGCCTCTAAGTACGGTATCAAAATGTCGGTGGCGTTTAAAGTGTTGAGAAGTCTTCGTGAGAGGGGGGATCTAGTTCTGGTGGCTAAGGGTCACAGGACTGAGATTTATATACCGGCGAGGGGTAGCTAGAGTGGTATTTCGCCTCTTTTTAGGGGTTTTTTGAGGTTTACGACGCCCTCCTCCTTTAGCTCAATTACGTCGGCTGATCTTAGGATTTCTATTGTGGCTCTCACCGCCCTCTGGTCGGCTTTGGCGATGCGGGCTACGTCTTCTATTAGCCTAATTACGCCTACGCTGGGGTAGACGGCTAGGTAGTTCGCTACGGCGTCTAGTACAGACTCTGCCTTTGACTTGTCTATCTTTGCCTCGTTGGCTAGTAGAGTTGCGAGGGTGTCCCAGCTGGTTGTCTCTCTTGGCGGCTCTTGGCTCGGGGGGGTCTGTAGGGGCTTTTCTGCTGGCTGGCGGGGGGCCTCCTGCTTGGGGGCCTGCCTCGGCGCGGGTTGGGGCTGTCTGCGTTGTGTGGTGGTTTGCTTGGCTTGTTTTGTTTCTTTCTGGGGTGGCCGGGTCTGGGGGGTGAGGGTTATCGTCTCGGCGAGCTGTATCGTGGAGCCGGCGAAGGTTACCTCGGGTCCTGAGGCGAGGCAACCAGTTTTTATACATATTATTGTTTTGGCGAGGACTCCCAACGCCTCTCGCCTCACCTTGCCTGTTTTGTACAGCTCCGAGAGCACTGTCTATACCGGGGCTTGGGGGTTAAAAAGCTACGCCTCCTTGGTCTCTACAAGCCTCCAGTAGGCTATTTTGCCTCTTTTGACCTCCTTGACTATGCTTTCTTTTTCTAGGAGTTTGAGTATGTAGAATATCTGGGAGTGGCTGAGGCCTGTGAGTTGTATTAGTCTGCTGGTTGTAAGCTCGCCGTAGGTCTTGAGGTATTCTATTACCTGCTCCTTTCTCTCGAAGACCTTGTCTGTCTGTCTTCTAGGCATGTATATCTCGGGACGTGTGCTTTTTTTGCCGTTGTTTAATCAAGATAATACCTGGGTAATGTTGGAGTTTTTCGTGTCTGGTTTAGTCGAACAGCTTTATCATTTTCCTCATTTTTAAGTATTGGGCGTAGTCTACGTATATCTTGTCGCGTAGCATCTCCTCGACCGTCGGCACGCCCGCTTTCTGCCTTTCTGTTATTAAGTCTGTGGTTGTGAATACGAAGGCGTTTGACCCGGCGCCGCTGCCGAAGGGCACTAGTAGTATTTTGTCTCCCGGCTTTGCCGAGTCTAGCACCTTGGCGAAACCCATCAGCGCCGAGGCGTTGTAGGTATTTCCGATGTGCGTCACGACGATGCCGGGCTTCACCTTATCCATTGGTATGTTCAGCATAGACGCGGCGCGGACTGGGAATCTGCCGTTTGGCTGGTGGAACACGACGTAGGTGAAGTCCGAGGGCTTGTAGCCGTGTCTCTCCATTAAGCCCTTGGCCGCGCCTATTATGTGTCTGAAGTAGGCGGGTTCCCCGGTGAAGCCTTCGCCGTGCATTGGGTAGGGGGAGCCCTCCCTCCTCCAGAAGTCTGGCGTGTCGGACACGTACGAGTACACGGCCTCCAGCTCGGCGACGACGCCGTCCCGACCGACTACTAGAGCCGCGCCGCCGCTACTCGCCGAGTACTCCAAGTGCTCCCCCGGCTCGCCTTGGGACGTGTCGGTGCCTACCGTCATGCCGTACTCCACGCGTCCCGACTCCACCAGCCCCATGGCGGCTACGAGCCCCTCGCTACCCGCCTTGCACGCAAACTCCATATCCACGGCGAAGACGTTGTTGCTGAGGCCCAAGGCGTCTACTAGTATCGACG
Source organism: Pyrobaculum ferrireducens (assembly GCF_000234805.1). Classification (NCBI taxonomy): domain Archaea; kingdom Thermoproteati; phylum Thermoproteota; class Thermoprotei; order Thermoproteales; family Thermoproteaceae; genus Pyrobaculum; species Pyrobaculum ferrireducens. The sequence goes on along the minus strand of NC_016645.1, from coordinate 369,841 downwards.
ATATGGGCTTAACAGCATAGGGCTTGGACTCGGTGCCGGCGTACACAACGCCTATCCGCCTAGGATCTATCCCCGCCCTCTTTATGGCCCTCCTGGCCGCCTCGACGGCTATCGTCACGGCGTCTTCGTCAATTCCCTCTACGCTCTTCTCGTCGACTAGGTAGACGTCTACTATGCGGAGCGGGTCGTCGCCCCAGATCCTCGCCACCTCCTCGGTCCTAATCCGGTACTTTGGTATATAGGCGCCCCAGCTTACTATCCCCACCCTGCTCATACCCCCACGGGTCTGAATTTGTATCCGTACATCACGAGGCCGTGTTTGCCGTCGACGACAACTCTCCTAAATACAGCCTCTACCTTGACCCCCGGGGCGAGTTTCTCGGGTTGCGCGTCGACTATCTGGGCCACTATCTTGACTCCGTTTGTCAGCTCCACTAGGCCCAATATCAGCGGCTTCTGTTTTAAGAAATCGGTCCCCACCTGGTGCAAGACGGTGAATTCTAGTAGCTTCCCCTCTCTGGGGAGCTCCACGTCTTCCAGATCTTTGGAGCCGCATCCGCACCTAGCCACCGGCGGGTAGTGTATAGAGCCGCATTTTCTACACCTCTTGGCCACCAGGCGGTAGTACTGCGGTATGTTTCTCCAATATATCGGCACAGATTCGTGTCTCATATCTTTGTTCTTTCGTTATCCTTTTTATGTATTGTCATGATTCTAATACAACAACTGTCGATATCTTATCTATGCCCCCCATGCTGTGGATCACTCCGTGGCTACCGTCGACGCGCTTGAACTCCTTCCCCATCAACTGCCAAGCCACCTCCACCAGCTGGTATACCCCCGTGGCGCCGAGGATGTTTCCCCTGGCTTTAAAGCCTCCGCTTAGGTTCACCGGCAGGTCGCCCTCTCTCAAAGCCGCCAGCGCGCCGCCTCTCTTCACGAGGCCGAGGCCCTCGACGGCCAGCACCCCGAGTATTGAAAAGGAGTCGTGCACCTCAGCCGCCGCCACGTCTCTTGGGGTGACGCCGGCCTTGTCTAAGGCGCGTCTTGAGGCCTCTTGGAGGCTGTACAAGACGTCGTATTCCTGCCTGGCGTTGAAGCTTCTTGTGTTGGTTGCGGTGGTTGCGGTCAATATCCTCGGCCCATCTTTCTTGTTTGCGCATAGCACGGCCGCGGCGGCTCCGTCTGCGAGGGGGCCCACGTCGTATAGGCGGAGGGGCTCGCTGACCACTTCGCTGTTCGTTGCGTCTTCCAGCTTTATTGGGCGTTTAAAGTAGGCATAGGGGTTGCCCGCGCCGTGCGCGTGCATGTAGACAGCCCACCTGGCTAGGTCTTCGTATTTGTATTCGTATTTCTTGAGGTACATCTTGGCCATTAACGCGGCGAGTGAGAGGGGCGTGAAGCCGAAGTATCTTTCGAAATACGTGTCGAGGGTTGTGGTGTAGATATCTTGTTGCTGGTTGCTGAGGACGTCGTTTGGCTTGTCGACGCCCACCACGGCGACGCAGTTGTACTCCTCAGACTTCAAGGCGTGGTATGCAAGAGCCACGGCGGCGCCGCCTGAGCCGTCTCCGTTTTCGATTCTGAAAACTGGTATTTTATCTATGCCAATGGACTCCAGTATGTAGGCCCCCAATATTTGTTGCCTGTTGGCGAGCTCGGTAGTGGACGAGGCCACGAAGAGGGCGTCTATATCCGCCTTGGCGTCGGCGATTGCCTTGTCGAGCACGGCGGCGGCGAGGTCGTCGTGGTTCTTGTCGTAGTGGCGCCCCGCCGGGTAGAGCGCCCCGCCTACAACGTATACGTCTCTCATCGAAGAGTTATAAAGACAACTTATTAAAATGTTTCTAATGGAAGTGAAACTACACGAGTTTGAAAAGGTTTACGGCGACGCAAACAAAGCCGCCGAGGCGAGGAGGCAGTATCTGGAGAAGGCCACGGGCGCTAGGCTGGAGAACATTGGCAAAACGGTGATAGATCTCAACACTGTGGTTGGGAGGAATATTGAAAATGTGATTGGCGCCGTGCAGATCCCCGTAGGCGTCGCCGGCCCCCTCCTCGTCAGGGGGGACTACGCAGATGGCTACTTCTACGTCCCCCTAGCCACCACCGAGGGGGCTCTCGTGGCCTCGGTCAACAGAGGCGCCAAGCTAGTGACCGAGTCGGGAGGCGCCAGGGTGAAGGTGTTGAGAGACGGCATGGCCAGGGCCCCCCTGTTTAGACTGCCCTCGTTAACCGACGCCGTCGAGTTCGTCGACTGGGTCACGCAGCACTTTGAGGAGTTGAAGAAGGTGGCCGAGTCGACCACTAGGTTTGGCAAGTTGAGAGAGGTGCAGCCTTTCGTCGTGGGGAACTACGTGTGGCTTAGGCTGGTCTTCTCCACGGGGGACGCCATGGGGATGAACATGGTCACTATAGCTTCAGACGCCGTGGCTAGGTACATCCATGAGAACTTTCCGAAGGCTAGGCTGGTCGCGCTCAGCGGCAACATGTGTGTAGATAAGAAGGCTAACGCCGTCAACTTCATACTGGGGAGGGGGAAGACTGTGGTGGCCGAGGCGCTGGTCAAGAGGGAGCTGTTGGAGAAGATGGGGACCTCCCCCGAGGATGTTCACAACGTGAATGTTAGGAAGAATCTAGTAGGCTCGGCCTTGGCCCACTCCTACGGCTTTAATGCGCATTTCGCCAATATAGTCGCGGCGATTTTCATAGCGACGGGTCAAGACGCGGCGCAGGTTGTGGAGTCGAGTATGGGGATAACCTCCACGGAGGCTAGGGAGGAGGGGCTTTACATAGCTGTATATCTGCCGAGCCTGGAGGTGGGCACTGTAGGCGGCGGGACTGGGTTGCCCACGCAGAGAGAGGCGCTGGAGCTCCTGGGCGTGGCGGGCCCCGGCGATCCGCCGGGGAGAAACGCGTTGAAATTCGCCGAGATTGTTGCGGCCACCGTGCTGGCGGGGGAGCTGAATTTGCTGGTGGCACTTGCCAGGAACGAGCTCGCGTCGGCGCACCAGAGGCTGGGCAGGGGGGCTAGGTGAGGCTCTGGGCCATTCTGTGGGCAAACTGCCGGATTTTTGGCAACAAGTTTTCAATATGCCAGAGGGGGTTGACGAAAACTATGAGCCAGCCCCTTTTGTTTGGTAGCTCGAAGATGCCCACCTTGTAGTTGGCGTACTTGACGGTGACGTAGTTAAATTCCCCGAGGCTCTCGTCTTGGTTCTGCCTAATTATGTTGATGATCTCTATAAGGTTTGAGACTTGGCGGAGGGTCTTTGCCGTTAGGGTGTTTGGCAGGTGGTGTATAATGGGGACCCCTCTCTCGTCGAGGATAGTTACGCCGTGGATCGCCTCGTTTATTATCTCGGTTACGATAATTCGCTTGAGATCCGTCGCCATGGACATCTTGTTGTCCTTCTTATGCGGCGAAACATAAATTACCACGAAACTCAATGATAGAGCTCTTTATAAGCTTTTATACTGTGGAGGTAATACGCCGTTTTAGTTTTTAACCACTTCGACTACAACATATGTGGCCGAGTTTGAGGAGGAGTTTGAAGAGTTTGAACAAGAAGAGGTCAGAGAGTACGAGGGCGAAGCCATAGAGGAGGGGAAGATAAAGGGCATAGTCTCTGCCACGGCGCCGCCCTCTATCGTGCTGTCGGTTGTTTACGACGGGGCGGAGGGCAAGGCTTTGGTAAAGCTCTACGACCCCGTGACGGATAACGTGTACTACTGGTACGACACCACCAGCCACAAGCCGTATCTCATAGCGACAAAGACACCCGAGGAGATAATGGAGAAGTTCCCCAGCGTCCTGCGCCACCCGGGGTTCAGCCACTTCGGCGTAGAGGAGAAATACGACGCGCTAAACGACCGGAGGATTCTCGTGACTAAGGTATATGCAAAAGACCCTCTGTCGGTGGGCGGCGGCAGAAACTCGCTGAGGGACATCCTCAAGGAGACTTGGGAGTCGCGGATAAAGTACCACCACAGCTACCTCTTCGACAGAAACGTGATTCCAGGCATGTGGTATAGATCCAACGGGGGCGGCCTCACGCCCATCGAAATTTCAATACCCACGGAGGTCAAGTTCTCACTCGCTAACATCTTCAAACAGGAACACGGCAAGGTGGCAGAGGAGTGGATACCTCTATTCCAGGCACCCATCCCCCACATCAAGAGGGTCGCCATAGACGTGGAGGTCTACACCCCGCAGGAAAACAAAATCCCAGACCCAAAGAGCGCCGAGTATGAAATAATCTCGGTGGCTCTGGTGGGAAGCGACGGGCTGAGGCGGGTGTTGATGCTTAGACGCCCTGGCAGGGATGCCGAGCTGAGGTACAGGCCGGACTACGAGATTCTGTTTTTCGACAGCGAATACGATCTCTTAATGGAGGTCTTCAAAACCATAGTCCAGTACCCGATAGTCATCACCTTCAACGGCGACAACTTCGACCTTCCCTACCTCTACAACAGAGCCATTGCGCTCGGCATACCCAAGGAGGACTTGCCAATAGCCGCCAAGCGGGACTACGTCAGTGTAGCCCCCGGCGTCCACATAGACATGTTCAAGTTCTTTGCTATAAAGGCAATCGAGGCCTACGCCTTTGGCGGCGTGTACAGGGGGGAGAGGGGACTAGACGGGATAGCATACGCAATTCTAGGCGTCGGGAAGGTGGAGAGGCAGAAAAACGTCTCTAGAATGGGCTACTGGGAACTCGCCGAGTACAACTACAGAGACGCCCTCATTACCCTCTACTTCACGCTGTACAACAACGAAATGGTGATGAAGCTAATAATCCTCCTGTCTAGGATAGCTAAAATGCCCATAGAGGACATCACCAGGTCCCAGGTCTCGGCGTGGATCCGCAACATGCTGTACTACGAACACCGCAGGAGGGGGTGGCTTATACCAAACAAGGAGGATATTCTAAACGTAAAGGGGCAGACCCACACAAAAGCCATAATCAAGGGGAAGAAGTACGCGGGGGCCGTGGTGCTGGACCCCCCGCTTGGCATCTTCTTCGATGTGTACGTCCTCGACTTCGCCTCTCTGTACCCCTCGATAATCAGCAAGTGGAACCTCTCGTACGAGACCGTTAACTGTAGGCAAGACGCGGAGAGGCCGATACCGGAGCTACCCCACACAGTCTGCCGCGACAAGCCCGGCCTCACGAGCACCCTGGTGGGCATCTTAAGGGACTTAAGGGTGCACGTCTATAAGAAACTAGCCAAGAAGGCGCCGACGCCAGCCGAGAGGCAGCTGTACGACGTAGTCCAGAGCGCCATGAAGGTTTTTATAAACGCCTCCTACGGCGTTTTCGGCGCCGAGACATTTCCCCTATACTGCCCGCCAGTCGCCGAGCTCACAACAGCCCTGGCTAGGTACATAATGACCAGCACGGTGCTCAAGGCGACGGAGCTGGGCCTAATACCAGTATACGGGGATACGGACTCTCTCTTTCTCTGGAATGTCTCCGAGGAGAAGTTAAAGAAGCTCGTGGCCTACACAGAGGAGCTGGGGATAGATATAGAGCTTGACAAGGTGTATAAATTCGTCATGTTTAGCGGCCGCAAGAAGAACTACCTAGGCGTGACTAGCGACGGGAGCGTCATAGTCAAGGGGATCGTGGCGAAGAAACGCAACGCGCCGCCGCTTGTGAAGGAGCTGGTTGAGGAAATTATAGAAAGTCTAAAGAATATAAACACGGTGGAAGACATCACTAAGGTTCGCGATGCCGTTGTAGCTATGGTTAAAGATACGGAGACCAAGATCAGGGAGAGGAAAACCACTCTGGATAAGCTCGGGATAAAAATCGTTCTGAACAAGAACTTGAATGAATACACGAAGAACAAGCCTCAACACGTCAAGGCGGCTGAGCAGCTGTTGAAATACGGAATTAACGTGGGGCGGGGAGACGCCATAGTCCTAATCAAGACTAAAGACGCAATTGGAGTAAAGCCCATACAATTGGCGAGGATAGACGAGATAGACGAGAAGAAGTACCTGGAGTACATAAACACGTCGCTAGAACAGATACTGGAGGCGATGGGCGTCTCTATCGAGGAGCTACGCGGCGCTACTAGGCTACTCTAAATCCTCCCCCTCCTCCTGGCCAGCGAGGTTTTGCACCACCCCCCTCAGCACCTCCTCAGTCGTGGCGTCGTCGATATGGGGGAATACAACAACTGCGTCTCCGACGCTTAAGCTGTCCCCAGCCCACTGGGCCCCGTGGACAATTTCAAAAACCGGCAGGGTTACCTCCACTCTATTCTCTATTCTCTTCGGCGAGTACTTCCGAACTTTTTCGAGGAGCTCCTTAGAGAGGGGCGCTGGGTACGAGACTGAGTAGAAATCCCGTAGTATTATGAAGTCGGAGACCGCGGGGTTCCACGCCTTTAGGAGTTCTATCGCGACGTCCTTAACCGCCTCCATGACATCTTTATTAATAACCTCGCGCTTAGCCACTGTGTTTTTTGTGATATGCGCAACGACGCTCATTGATCCACGTCTAGGTGTGCTATATTAATATTTCTCCATAGGCGCCGGTTTAGGAGAGCTTCAGTTTTTTAAAAACGGCGTAGCCTCTATACGCCGCCGCGGAGTTGACCAGAAGCGTGTATAGGTACATCAACGGGTTGACGAGCTGGGGGAAGAAACCCAGCACCAACGAGAGTGCTAGGAGATAGAGAACTCTCTCTCCCCGCTCCATGAAGCCGACCCCCCTGACCTCCACCCCCAGAGACTCCCCCCTGCACCGCGCGTAACTTATCGCGAAGGTTCCCAAGAGGGCTAAAAACGCGGCGAGATGATCTACGTAGTTCCAGAAGTAGAGTATGTAGGCCGCGTCTGTATATCTATCCAGGTACGAATCTATGAACGCGCCCCTTCTAGATGCCCTGCCGCTACTACGGGCAACTGCGCCGTCTAACACATCCAAGACGCCGGAGGCCGCTATGAAGAGCCAAGGCGGCGCGGCGGACAGCCACACCGGCAAGACCCCACCCCAGGCCGCAAGTACAGACAGGAGAGTTAAGACGTTTGGGTTTACTGGGATGTATCTACCCAAGGCGTCTAGGTTAATTCTCTTCCTCAACCGCTCCAACACCACGGCGCTGGGGGTTGCCCTATATTAAACTTAATCGTCTCAATAAATATGCCAAGTACGCCGCGGCTTGCCAAGACATGTAGGGCGTCGCGCCCAGCGAGACCCGGGTGGCGTGTTTTTCCAAAAACTCCTCGTCTTCGCGGCTCAGCCCGTCGTGGTCGCCGAATACATACAGCCCCTCGCCGTCCAGCTTCACCTCCGAGACGTCTCTGCCACGTTCATGGAGGTAGTACACGTTTCTATACCTCCCCACGAGGGCCTTTAGGTTGGTTTTAAAAGGCGGATTCGAGAGCAACCACCTGGCCGCCTCGCGGGCCCTGAGCGGAGGCGCCGCAGACACCCGGTAAGTTGTGCCGTCGCACAACATTACATACACCTCGCGGGCTCCCCCTCTGATAGACTCAACAACGAAGTCAACTAACACGTCAAGTCGGTTTTTCACAAGCTCCTCCGGGCTTATCGACCAGGGACAAGCTACGTCGCTTTTTATTAAAAAGCTCAAACGACTTGCTGAAGCGGTATTTTCTTCTTCCTCTCCTCCCTAGACCTTACCTTTATTATGCCGAAGAAGACGGCGCAGTTTATACAGTAGGTCTTGGTCACCAAATACCGGGAGATTATGGCGCCCTGTTTCTCCAGCTCTCTCGCCAAATCTGGAGGCACCGGGGAATGCGGAACTGTTACCCTCACAGACTTCGACCTAGGCATAACCTTGCCGCAGTTATCGCAGTGGACATAGGGCTCCCGGCCCTTGTCGCCTTTTTTCCTACCTCGATTCTTCCTCTTTTTAGGCATAGCGGGACCAAAATTACGAGCCATTTAAAAAAATTTTGCCAAAGAGGCGCCGCCTCTGCTGAGTTGATAAACCGAGACTCACCTTTACTACAGACCGCGCGTAGTAAGGATACGGCCTCACAGCGCCGCCATATGTGATGCGTTGCGAGTGCGGCTGGGGCTTCTACACGGCGTGGTTAGTACCTTTCGGAAAGCCTCAGCCACACCTCGGCTCGCTTGTCTCTACACGCGAGGTCGCGTAGATCGTAGCCGCCCACTGATGTATCTGCGTCCATCGCCACCCCCAACGCGTCTGCGCCTACGAGCTCCTGTATCTTCATCCCACATTCGTTATCGCCGCTCCAAGGCACCTCCACCACCTTGCCCTCTCTTATCGCCGCCTTGGCCGCCTCCACTCCCTCTGCCTTCACCACACGCCTCCTCAGCTCCTCCCAAGCGTTCTTGCGTAGGTTTTCCTCGACGGCCCTCATCAACTCCCTAACGGCGTCTACCAAATTACCTAGGCCGACTGCGTATTTCTCTAGAGTATCTCTCCTAGTGACAACAGCCTGCCTCTTTTCGACATCTCTCTTACCGACTTCTACACGGAGGGGCACGCCCTTGAGCTCCCAGTAGTAGAACTTCCAGCCCGGCGTCTTGTCGGCTCTATCGTCGAGGTAGACGCGCACGCCGCCGCTTGCTAAGGAGTTAACCACCTCTCTCACGAAGGACATCACTACAGAGAGCTCCTCCTCCCCGTAGTAGATGGGAACTACGACTACTTGTATAGGCGCTAGCTTTGGAGGTATCGTGGTGCCGCCGTCATCGCCGTGGGTAATAAGCATCGCGGCTATGCTTCTCTCGGAAATCCCGTAGGAGGTTGTGTGAGCCAGCTTCCTCGATCCATCGGCGTCGAGGTACGTGACCTCGAACACCTCGGTAAAGTTTGTGCCTAGGTAGTGGACAGTTCCGATCTGGAGCGTCCTGCCGTCGGGCAGTACAGTGTCGAAGGCGATTGTGTACTCGGCGCCGGCGAACTTGTCCCAGTCAGGCCTCTTGTTCACCATATAGGCTAGGCACATCTCGTCGAAGATCTTCTTGTAAATCTCCACAGCCTCCCTCACCTGCCTCTCGGCGTCCTCCCTATCTACGTGGACTGTATGAGCCTCTTTAAACATGCTGATCTCCCTTAGCCTAATCATTGGATGCGTCATCTTGGTCTCGGCTCTAAACACGCTGACAATCTGGTAAAGCTTGAGGGGCAGATCCTTGTAGTCCTGCACCCACAGCTTCACCATCGGCATAATGGCGGTCTCTGAAGTGGGGCGCAGGACAAGCCTCTCGCCAGCCTCGCCGCCTTTAGAAACCCAAAACACCTCTTTCTCGAAGCCTCTGATGTGCTGGGACTCCTTGCCGAAGTACTCATAGGGTATAAAAACAGGAAATAAAACCTCCTGGTGACCCGCCTCGTCGTGTAGCTGTCGTATTAAGTTCTCGACGTTCCGCCTCAGCTTCATGCCATATGGACGCCAGACGTATGCCCCCTTCACGGGGTACCTCACGTCGTACATCTCCGCCTCTCTCAAGAGCCAGTGAAACCACTCAATCAAGTTGCTCCTCAGCTTATCACGGCCATGAGGCCTCGCGCCTCTGACAAGCTCCATAGCGACCTCTAACAACGGCAATAAAAAGTTTCACCTTAGACACGATACTAATCACAGATCCGGGAGGGCGGGCGCCGCCCTAACCACCCGCCACGAGATGCCGAAAATGCCGAAGTAGCTCAACAGAGCCTAGATAGGTTGGAGAATAATGCCGCCAAGGTTCTGCGTCGACGTCCTACTTCACAACTTAAACCAACCTCGCAGATATGATCCAGCCGGTGTGCGTGACATCGAAGGTTTCTGGCCTCAGCTCGCCAGGTACGCTCTTCCAGCGCCTGACCAGCACCTCCTCTATGGATATATTGACATAGTTCCTCTTTCTTAAGGCCTCGACGCTCTTAGCCATGTGCTCCACAGTCGTGGCGAAGATCACGACAACCCCGCCGGGTTTTAGAGCTTCTGAGACGCGGTCCAGCGCGTTCCACGGATCTCCCATATCGAGTACGACGGCGTCTACCCGTATAGAGCCGAAGCCTGTCCTTACCACGTCCCTCACCTGTAAATCGACGTAGTTCAGTAGGTCGATCCTTCCGAGATTGCGCACAGCGACTTTCATATGCTCTATTCTGTTGTCGAAACTGTACACAACCCCCCAAGGCCTTACGTACCAAGCCAGCACGGCAGTCAGGAAGCCCGAGCCGGTGCCGGCCTCAGCCACTCTAAAACCCGGACCTAGGCCTATTGCCTTTATGATGTAAACAGCGTCTTTGGGGTATATGGCTTGGGCTCTCAGCTCGAACTTATTCTCAATTACGTCGAAAATAGTAGCCGAAAGGGCTCTAAACTTGACGCCCAGCGAGGTTGTGATTTCGGAGCCGTGGGGCGCTCCTACGAGCTTATCGGTGTCTATAAAGCCTCTGATAGTCTGGATCCTCCCGCCGCCCACTCTAGCCACAGTTTTGTAGCCCCCCCGCTCCTCCACCAACAGCGCCCAGTCCCCCTTCCTAAACACGTGCGGCTTCACTCAGATATTTAAAACCTAGCCACAATGGGCCACCTGTCAAAATACCTCATCACGGCGGCGAGGTCCCTCTCCCCTCTGTATGCCGCGGCGCGGTAGCTTGCCAGGAGGACATCTCCCTCCTCGTACCCCGCCGCCGAGGCGGACACAGCCAGCGGCACAACCACCTCAGACACCACCTTGTACATAGGCTCGCGGCCTCTAAGCCGCAGGGCGACGCAGAGCTGGTACAGCTCTGGCAGAGCCTCGTACATAAGCTCGCACTTAGGGATGCCTCCCAGCCTCATCCCAAGCGCTGAGTTTAACAAGACGTCTGGAACGTCGCCCCCAACCTTTGTCGCGAGGAGAGACAACAGCTCCGGCCGTACCACCCTCTCCAGCCGCCGCCTCAATAAGCTACAGGGCGGAATCACCGAGGTACCCACCACAGCCAGATACGCAAACTCCGACGCCAGCCCCCACAAAACTTTTCTTAACTCGCTGTCTAAAACCGGGAGCACGTCCATCGAGAACCACGTCAAATATAAAGCCCGTGTGTAATCCCCGCGGGTGTAGACGCCGCAAGGCGCGTGGCGGCTCCAGCACGTCTAGCGCGGGCCGTATACTGCCGGTGCGGGGGTGGGCGGCCACTAGCCTGCTTGTGTGCCGTATTAGTGATATTTCCACTCAGGCATATTTAAATATGGGTTTATAAACTCTCATATGTCTCACTCAGGGCCGTCTTACCGTATTGAGAATATCGTCGCAACTGTGAACCTAGGCGTCGAGCTTGACCTTGAGCAGCTGGCAGAGAGGTTGACAATGGCCGAGTACAACCCGGACCAGTTCCCAGGCCTCATCCTACGCCTCACCAAGCCCAGGATCTCCGCCCTCATTTTCAGAACAGGTAAAATGGTCTGCACGGGGGCTAAAAACGAAGAGGATTTGAAAAACGCGGTGAGGGCTCTTGTAAAACTGCTTAAAGACCACGGGGCAGACGTGCCCTTCGACCCGGAGGTGCAGATCCAAAACATCGTTGCCAGCGGGAATCTCCACGCCGAGGTTGATCTCGAGCAGGCGGTGTTGATGCTGGAAAACGCCATGTATGAGCCGGAGCAGTTCCCAGGCCTCATATATAGGATGTCGTCCCCCAGGGTGGTGATCCTTATCTTCGGCTCGGGGAAGATTGTGTGCACCGGGGCCAAGTCGGAAAAGGACGTGGCCACGGCGGTGCAGAAGCTCTACGCCCAGTTGAAAGACTTAGGAGTCTTGTACGTCGAGGAGGGCGGAGAGGAGCTGGTGGAAGAGGAGGAGTTTGAAGAAGAGTTGTGATTCTGCTATACAGCGAAAAGTTTCTAGACGTTGATCTTCCCCAAGTGGTGCCTATCTGCGACGTCCACGATCCCAGGCTAATCCCGTTGGTAGGCGAAGATCTGCACTGCCTCCACAACGCTCTTAAAAAAGCAACCCGTGGAGTTGTTTTAAAGACTGCCAAGAGGCTGTGGGTAGGCCTCGCCCGGGAGTTGCGTCCAGATCTCACGATATACGTCTGGGGGGCCGCCGTGCGGGGCAGGAATATCGTCCCCATACGTGGGGCTGAGGAATACAGAGGCTACGGGGTGTACTACGTTAAGAATAGAGAGGGGCTTAAGTTGTTGGTGGGAAAGTCCGTGGCCGGCTTGTTGCTAGACGCGAGGCACTTTGACCCCCACCTAACTGAGCTCGTTGTGAAGGGTAGGGTTTCGTGCGGCTGTGAGAGGTGTAGCCTGGTCGAGAGGTTGTTGTGCAACCCGTATAGAGAGGTGGAGGTGCTATGAGCGTCAAGAGGAAGGGCTCCGCCAAGGAGAGGGAGCTGGCCAACTACTTTTGGGAGCGTGGGTGTGCGGTTTTGAGGGGGTGTTCGTCGGGGGGTGGTGTGAGGAAAAGGTACGTGCCCGATATAGTGGCGGTGTGCAGAGGGAGGGTCCTCGTGTTTGAGGTTAAGTACAGGGCTAAGTACGCCCCCGTCAAGATAGAGGCTGAGAAGGTGGAGAAGCTTCTAGTGTTTGCCAAGAGGGCTGGCGGCGAGGCGTATCTACTCGTCAAGTTCGGCAGGGGCCCGTGGAAGGTGCTGGGCGTATCGGAGAGGGTGGGTAGAGAGGAGTATGAAAAGGGGGTTGAGCTGAGGGCCTTCGTCGAGGCGTTGTTCTCTGAGAAAATAGATCAGTATTTTTAAACGGGTGGCATGACGCACGGCGTGAAGGATATTGAAAGGGTGGTTGAGCTTGTGAAGAAGCTGGGCGCCGGATCCGTGAAGTATGTGAAATACAGCTACTCCCCCGCCACCGACACCCACCACGTCAAGATAGTCCTGTTGCGTCCCGTGGAGTGGCGCCTCTTTAGCGAAGTGGTGAAGGAGCTGGAGCGGAGCTACACAGTGAGGGTATACGCGCCCCATGCAAACGCTATAAGACTTGACTTGAAGAAAAGGAGCTAAAGTTAAATACTAGACACAGGTCCCGCTATATGCAGATCAAGTGGTTTGGACACGCCGCGTTTCTAATAGAGACCGGCGGGCTTAGGATGTTGATAGATCCGTGGATCACCAACCCGCTGTCCCCCGCCTCCCCCCAGGAGGTCATAAACACAAAGCCTACCCACGTCTTGATAACACACGACCATTTTGACCACCTGGGGGAATCCGTCGACATCGCCAAGGCGGCGAAGGCGCCTATAGTTGGGACGTTTGAGCTTACGCTTGAGGTGGCTGAGAAGGGCATACCGGAGGCGCAGACGATGCCGATGAACATAGGCGGGACTATTAAGCTGGGGGACGGGGTGGAGGTCTACATGACGCCCGCCCTCCACACGGCGAATAGAGGCGCCCCCTCCGGCTTCGTAATAGCCACGCCTGAGGGTACGGTGTACCACGCCGGGGATACCGCGCTGTTTAGAGACATGGAGCTGATAGGGGAGCTGTACGACATAGACGTGGCCCTGTTGCCGATTGGCAGCGTCTTCACCATGGGACCCCGGGAGGCTGCGATAGCTACGCAACTACTGAGGCCTAGGAGGGTTGTGCCGATGCACTACAACACCTTCCCGCTGATTAAACAAGACCCCGAGGACTTCAAGACGCGTGTGGAGGCTGTGTCAAGAACGAAGGTTTTCGTGATGAAGCCAGGCGACGTTTTGAAAATATAATTTTAATACCACAAATCGCTGTGATTTCCATGTCTGAGAGATTTGACGTCGTCGTGGCCGGCGGCGGCACGGCCGGGGCATACGCCTCGTACCTCCTCGCCAAGGCTGGGTTCAAGGTGGCTCTTCTGGAGTCTAAAAGCGGCGAGCAGATAGGCGTAAAGACCTGCGGCGACGGCCTCGGCCTTCACCACGTGGAGAGGATGGCAAAGTATCTAACGCCCAACCCCAGGGTGTTCCAGAACAAGATAGAGGGGGTGGAGCTGATAAGTCCAGATGAAAAGACGAGGTTGATAATCAAGGGCGAGGGCTATGTGCTGGATCGATTTGCGTGGGGTAAGTGGCTAGTCGAGGAGGCGGTGAGGGCGGGCGCCGCGTTGTTTGAGGGGCACACGGCTACGGAGCCTATTGTAGAAAACGGCGCGGTTGTCGGCGTGAAGGCTGTGGAGAGGAGAAGCGGCATGGCTAAGGAGTTTAGGTCAAGGGTTGTGGTGGACGCCACGGGCTCAGCCGCGGTCCTCCGTAGCAAGTTGGCGGGCTGGCTCATATCCGAGCCGCTGCATCCCGAAGACGTGTCCCACGCATATAGGGAGATTGTGTACGTAGACGAGGCCCTTGAGAGCCCCCAGTACATCAAGATTTATCTCAACATGACGGTGGCGCCGGGCGGCTACTGGTGGATATTTCCGCGCAGCGCCACTATGCTCAACGTAGGCCTCGGCATTTGGGGCATTTTGAAGCAGAACCCCAGGAACTACTACGAGAAGTACATACTCCCACGCTTCAGAGTCAGCAAGAAGTACCACATAGGAGGGGGCTTTATACCCACTAGGAGGCCGTTGAAGTCGCTAGTGGGCAACGGCATAGTGGCCCTTGGCGACGCCGCGGCTGCCGTAAACCCCATCCACGGCGGCGGCATCGGGCAGGCGTTGCTAACCGCCGAGCTGTCCTCCAGGGTTATAGCAAAGGCCTTTGAAAAGGGCGACTTCTCCGAGAAGACGCTGTGGGAGTACAACGTGCTTTACATGAGGGAGTGGGGCCATAGACAGGCGCAGCTCGACGTGCTTAGGCTTATGCTACAAACCCTCGACAACGACGACCTCAACTTCGGCCTCTCCCGCAAGATTCTAAACGAAGACGAGATATACCACCTAGCGGCCAAGGGGACCAACCTATCCCTCATGGACAAGTTCAAGGTTATGATGCAGTTTTTAGGCAGACCCGCGCTTTTGAAAAAACTCAGCATCTCGATACAATACGCCAAGGAAATCGGCGACCTCTACCTGGCGTATCCAGAGAGCCAATCAGACCTCGACAAGTGGCACGCCGAGGTAGTCAAGAAGTATAACGAATTCCGCGAAAAAATAGGCCTCGGCCCGTTGCCACTGGCGTAATTAATCTATTGATATTAGCTAGCTACCAAACGAAAAAAGTCTTAGTTTTAGAGATACTATGCGGGAGGCGTGTCTGGTAACAACCATACTGGCGCTGTCTGCCCTAGCGTTGGGAGTCCCGTTGGACAATGTCTTGCTCGTGGCTGTTGACAAAATTCCAGACCATGTCTACGTCATCTTGAACAGCACGCCTGTGCCACTTCCAAAAGTCTATATCCTTGAGTTAAAGGACGCCATCTGGGCCGAGGGCACCTACAACCCTAAGAAGCCAATTAATTTAACTGTACCCATATTCTCTGGGCCTTACCTCGCTGTGCCTAAGAGAGCCGAGAAGGTCAATGTAGAAAGGGGCAAGAAGGCGGTGTTGGAAATCAACGGGGAGGCTTATGAAATATTATACACTGACAACCCGGAGAGAGACGGGCTCCCGCCAACGCGCATTGAGCTAGTTATAAAAGGGCGTGAAATACAGCCGGGGGTCTATGAGATAGATAATAGAACTGTGGCAATTGCCAGAGGTAGGTGGCGCGTCCAGCCAGAGGCGTCAACCGCAACCGTTGCTACCCCGGCCTTTGACAGGTATATATTCAGAATTCATTCACCGCCAGTATCCACCAGGGGCAGTTTCTCGGTGAGATTCACATACGCCACGGATTTCAACACAGCCGCAAAAACATACAGCTACACCACACAGACATACGCTTATGTCGGCCGTGGCGTTACTGCCATTAACGTGGCAATCCGCGGCGCGCCCGTCAGCTCTGTTCGCCTGAACATTTACTATAGCGACACCCCGACGGCACAGCCACCGGCATACACACAATCGCTTACAGCAAACGCCATTGTGAGCACAAACTATGGGTACATCTATTCTTTCCAAATACCCTCAAGTTTACGCTCAAAATACTTATGGATATCTGTAGACATCTCTACAGGCCCGTGGGATTTACCCGTGACATTTGAGCCTACAGTAACAGTGGAGTACGAGAGGCCTAGTCCCTTAGATTCCACATGGAGCCACATGGTTTATAGCTTTATAAGCGCCTTAGTCGAAGACAACTTCTACTCAAAGTACCAATACAAGACATCGCGCATATTTTTCATAGGCAAAGTGCCACAAGGCGCCGCGCCTAGCTATGTGACGTTGTATATCGGCGATATGGAGGTATACAACTGCGCCGGAAAGACCTATCAGTATGTGAGAGTTTATGTAGGAGGAACGCTTGCGGGGACTATATCCATGATCCTAAGCCAAAACGGGGGGCTTTGTCAAGTCTTTAAATCTCCTGCCATGTTATTTTACGCCGCCGGCGCGCTGAGGTTATTCCAATTCAACTCAAGCTTGACGGACATTACTCTTGAGTTCGATCCGCCGCTAATTCCACCCAGCGGGAGCAACTACTACCCCTATGTGAAGATGACATCGCTTAAGCTATACGGCTACAAATGGCCAGAGATCTGGGTGCATAACTCAACCACGTGGTCTCTTGGCAAGTTCATGATTAGAAGCAACCTGCTCCTTTACAATATAACTGGGGATGAAATACTAGTTAACATATGGAGAACCACGGCCGGCGGCGGCGTATATGATCCAAAGACGAATAGAAACGAAACCAACCCTCATATTCTAGCCAAGGCGGAGCTCACATCGGAGATCCCAACGGGCATATATGCAACGAGTGGTGAGTGGCCATTAAGGGCTACCTACACCCATGTGACTTACAACCTACCAGGCAACACTTATTTGTTATCGATATGTTGGGCCACCACGGCGCCTGCAGTGCTGTTTCCAAATACTAAGAGTTCTTCTGACTACTGGACGCCAATCAACTTCCTTATAGCCGCCACCCAGGCCTTTATAACAGGTATTCAAGCTTATAATGAATTAGCAGTGTTGTTGGGATGGACTACACTTTACTCAAACCCACTTGTTGGGCTTGGCCTTACTGCTTTATCCGTAATACTGTCCGCGGTTCAAGGGCCGTCGTATGGCGGGTGTTCGGTCACAGTTGGGGGCGTCACGTATAATGGTCCTTACTACTCCGCTGGTGTCGACCTTAACGTAGCCGTTAGAAGCGCCTTCGTGATATTGCTAGCGCCTGGCACCACGGGCGGCCTGACCTCTTACACTATTCCCAGCTATGTAAGAGTTTACTACTACAGAGATAACGAAGATAGTGCAAATTTCCTCATTGACGCTAAGTTTAAAGCGCCTGTCATTTCACTAAATTATTGGCAGGAGTATTTTAATGGTCCAAGGGAGTACTATGCGTATGGTTCTGTCGGCGGCGTTATCATACCGCTCGTTTATCCCTGAAATAGTCCCTTTTTCTGCGTTTTCTCCCTCTATATTGCTAAGTTCTTTATTTACGCACCCCAGTTGCTGGCGGCCGCGCCTCTTTCGGCTTACGGCTTTGCGGTGGCGTGGATAGCGAACCCGCTATTGGGACTCCCCCGCTGGTTGGCATTAGTACATCTATCGGCGCCCTACCTCTCCCTCCTATTTGGCTCTCTGGGCTGGTGGCTTCTCCTCTTCTGGCTTCTATATCTTATACTATGCATCTTTCTTCTGCCGCTATTTGTAATCAAGCCAGCCAGGGTGTTTTACAAGCCTTTCCTAACTGCTCTAATTCTCGTAACGCCATTGGCGGCGTTTCCATATACAGCGGGGTTGTTAGTGCCGCCGTCCTTCCTCTGGCACATAGGTGTGCCGCCGGAGTACGCCCGGCTGAGTTATGTACGCTACATTCACGACGTAGCTCTGCTCAGGGCTGTATACTGCTACGTGGGACGTTACGTGAGAAATCACGGTGCCGAAGAGTAAGGCATAAATGTGTAAAATTAAGTCTCTGTGTCTTAAAGATGTTCTTTTACGCATATAGAGAAATTAATCTCTCGTATATCCCCAAGAGGGGTCTGGTTCGGAGAGGTGGCACGCCGAGGTGGTCAAGCGCTACGACGAGTATAGAGAGAAGATAGGGCTAGGGCCTCAACCAACTATATAGTTTTCATGATTTGACAAATAAACTTATCGGTTATTGTCCAGCGATATATATATACAAATTCGCCTGGCATGGTATGAGGTGGGCAGAAGTGACGACAATAGTTGTGTTGGCGGTGTCCGCCATAGCCATGGCGATATCAAATTCGTTTGATGACGTAGTTCTCGTTGCTGTGGATAGAATACCGGAACATATATACGTTGTAATAAACGGCACGCCGGTTCCCCTCATCAAGGTACATATACTTGAGTTTAAAGACGCCGTATGGGCTGAGGGTAGTTTTGATCCACGGAGGCCCGTGAATCTCACCGTGCCCGTGTTCTCAGGCCCATTCCTGGCAATTCCTAAAAAGGCAGAAAGAGTACACATAAACAAGGGCAAAAGGGCTGTGTTGGTGGTGGGTGATAGAAAGATTGAGATTTTGTACAGCGATAATCCCGAGAAAGACGGCTTACCATCTGCATCAGCTACAATTATTCTGAGTGGCCGCGAAATTTCTCCTGACGTCTATGAGGTTAACAAGACCGTCATTAGGGTTTTAAGGGGGAGGTGGCAGTCACCTCCCGAAGTCTCGGTAGCCGCTACGGCGTCTTCGTATTCAAGATATATATTCAGAATTCATTCACCGCCAGTATCCACCAGGGGCAGTTTCTCGGTGAGATTCACATACGCCACGGATTTCAACACAGCCGCAAAAACATACAGCTACACCACACAGACATACGCTTATGTCGGCCGTGGCGTTACTGCCATTAACGTGGCCGTACGCGGCGCGCCTGCCTCCTCCGTACGTCTAACGTTGCACTACAGCGACATTCCCACCCAGACACTCCCCAGCCAGACATACGTCATGACGGCGACGTCCTACGTCACCACGAACTTTGGCTACATCTACACATTCCAGATACCTACACAGTTGCGTTCTAAATATCTATTCATCAGTGTAGACGTGTTCACAGGTCCGTGGGATGTGACGATACTCTTTGAGCCAACAGTGACCTTAGAGTACGAACGCCCCTGCCCATTTGACCCCACATGGGGCAATATAGTGTTTGACTACGTCAGCGCTTTAGTGGAGGATAACTTCTACTCAACATATTTCTACAAGACAAGGCGTATTCTCTTCATCGGAAAAATTCCTCAAGGAGCTTCAGTAGATTTTACATCATTATACATTGGAGATTTGGAATTATATAACTGTGCGGGAAGGACGAGTCAAACGGTAAGGATATATATTGGTGGGTATCTTGCTGGAACACTATACATGACTCTGACGAGCAACTCCGGTCTCTGTCAGACATTTAAATCTTCGGCTACCACTTTCTCAGCGCAAGGTGGATTTACACTGTTTAAGTTTAACTCGAGTTTGGTCCCCATAGTGTTGGAATTCGATCCGCCGTTGACACCCCTCAGCGGGAGTTCCTACTACCCCTACATTAAGATGGGCACCTTGAAGCTAAGTGGCTATAAATGGGCCGAGATATGGCTACACAACTCATCCACGTGGGTATACGGCAAATACATGTTTAGACGCGGCTTCCTTCTGTTTAACATCACGGGAGACGAGAGGTTTGTTAATATCTGGAGAAACGGCGTCTTCACATCTAACCAACAACCCCACGCAAAACCGCGGTGAAACAAATCCACACATAATGGCCAAGGCCGAGCTAGCCTCGCAAATTCTTCATGGTATACCAGTGTCATCTGCAGATTGGATATTCAGGGTGTCGTACACCCATGCGACTTACGACTTGCCAGGCAAGACCTATCTAATGAGCGTATGCTGGGCGTCGCCGTCAAATGCACTTAAACAATTATATGTAAATGCGGCCAGCTCTACGGGCTATTGGACGCCTGTAAACTTCTTAATTTCCATCGCCCAACTTACCACAGGTATACAGGTGTATAGCGAGTTGGCCGTGTTGTTAGGGTGGGTTGCACTTTATACAAACCCGCTGGTGGGACTAGGCCTAACTGCGTTCTCCATAATACTTTCCGGCGTGCAAGGGCCGGCTTACAGCGGTTGCTCCGTGACGGTAAACGGAGTCGCATACAGCGGGCCGGGATATTCGGCTGGGGTCGATACAAATGGAGCTGTGAGAAGCATGTTCTTGGCACAGTCTGTGCCTGGCTCGTTAGGTGGCATCAGATCCACTACGGTTACGTACTACATAAGGGTTTACTACTACCGCAACAATAACGACGATTCAAATTATGTAATAGGCACGACCTTCAAGGCGCCCGTGGCCTCGCCTTACGACTTCCAGAACTTATTTAACGATGCCCGCGAGTTCTATGCATATGGCTCCACGGGCGGAGTCATTATCCCGCTGGCTTATAACTGAACTCACGCCATTTTTTGGGGCCTTCTCCCTCTTCTCAGCTAGGTTCTTCCCATACGCACCGACTCTCCTTGCGGCGGCGCCCCTCTCCGCATACGGCTTTGCAGTTGCCTGGATCGCCAGCCCGATTATTGGATCTCCACGCTGGCTTTCTCTAGTCCATCTGCTCGTGCCTTACCTATCTATATTCATCGGAATTGGGGGTTGGTACTTCTTACTATTCTGGCTGATCTATCTCGTCGCTTACCTGCTTATACTACCCGCCTTCAGAATAAGACCCCGGCGGCTCTTCTACAAGCCTTTCTTCATTTCAATGATATTGATTACGCCTCTCTCCGCAATTCCCTACACCGCCGGCCTCGTAGTGTCGCCTAATTTTCTGGCTCATCTAGGAATTCCGCCTGAATACGCTAGGCTGAGCTGGATTCGCTATATCCACGACGTCATTCTACTTAGATTTGCGTTCTACTACATAGAACGGTATATGAAGAGGCATGGAAAATAAGTCAACAGCTAAAGCCGCGGTTCATAGAAGCCGAGGGCTTCCCTCGACATGGGCAACTTAAAGGTTAGAATTGTTGTTCCGCGTCGAATCCGACTCCATTGAGAGTTCGGCGTCGCCGGCTAGTGTAAGAGGACATAAAGCACAAATATGTCTATACCTCTTCTGCGTGTGTCTGTGGTAGATGAGTTGGTTAGATACACTCGTCTGCTTTATGAGAGGGGGCATTTGACTCTGCTCTCTGGTAATGTTTCTGTGTCTGTGGACGGGCTGTTTGTCGTCACGCCGACCTCCTACCCGAAGCCGTTTCTCGAGGCGGGGGACCTGGTGTGGATCAACGGCGAGGGAGAGGTGGTCAAGGGGAGGCTCAGGCCCACAAGCGAGTGGCGTATGCACGTCGCAATATATAGAAGGAGGAGGGATGTCGGCGCCGTCGTCCATACCCATGACGTATTGCCTACGCTACTCGCCGAGAGGATAGAGGCGGATCTCCTCTCCGAGGCCGAGGCCTACCTGGGGTCGGGGATAGCCGTGGTGCCCTACATCCAGCCGGGGACTGCCGAGCTCGCCGAGGCCGTCGCCGCGGCGCTTGAGAAGAGCAACGTGGCTATCTTGAAGCGACACGGCGTGGTGGCCGTGGGCAGAGACCTAGCCGAGGCTGTGAACAGGATAGAGGTCGTGGCTGATCTGGCGAGGGCCACGTTCTACAAGTGGGTAATGGAGTTATGGAGTGCCAAGAGAGGCGACTAGTGGGGGATCTAATAGCGCTCGCCTCGGTGGAGGGGTTGCCCGTAGCCGAGGCGGCTAGGAGGCTCTGCGTCACACGCCAGGGTTTATACAAGTTGCTAAAACAGCTGAGGGAAGAGGGCTACGTGGCAGAGAGTCCGGTGGTCAAGCTTACCCCAAAGGGGAGAGATCTCCTGAGTTCTGTCCTTAGAGATCTCCTACGCTACTTTAACATAGCTTCTATTAGGCTGGTGGGGCGCGTCGTAAGCGGCCTCGGCGAGGGCGCCTTCTACATATCGCTAGAAGGCTACAAGAGGGCTATAGAGGACAAGCTTGGCTTTGCGCCCTACCCGGGTACGCTTAACGTAAAGCTGGATCCGCAGTACCTCCCATACAGGAGGTATCTAGACGGGTTGCCTGGCGTCGTAATACCTGGGTTCTCAAACGGTCTGCGGACTTATGGAAGCGTCAAGGCATTTAGAGCGAGGGTCAACGGCGTCGAGGGCGCAGTCGTTATGCCGGAGCGGACTCACCACCCAACTGACGTCATCGAAGTCATCGCGCCTGTGAGGCTCCGCGACGTGCTGAACGTGAAAGACGGCGATATTGTGGAAGTGGAGGTTCTTTTATAAACGGTGGCTGTGTACCTACTGTGAAGGAGCTGGGGATAGTTGTGAGCGGCGCCACTATAGGCTCCATACCCGTCCAGATTTACCGCTCTGCCGAGCGCTACGCCGTCGAGGAGCAGCTAGTCGGGGTTGTGGATCGGGAAAACCCGGGCGAGGTCATCGTGGGTTTTCTGCGGCGCGTGACCAAGCTGGAGCCTGTGATACGCGACAGGGTGAGGACTCCGTATGTGGATAGGCCTGAGATGGTGGACTACGGCATACTCCTCCCCTACACCTCTGCGGTTGTTAAGCCCTACGTGGCGATTAGAGACGGCAGATTGACTGAGGTGACAAACGTAGTGACGCCGGGCTCAAAAGTGTACCTCCTAGACGCCTCGGCGCTGGAGGGCGTCTTCAAGGGGGACTACATCTACGTGGGGGCGCACAAATACTCAGGGTGGGCTCTTCCGCTTGACGTTCGCTACGTGACGCACCACGTGGGGGTCTTCGGGGCCACGGGCATGGGCAAGTCTAGGCTGGTGAGGGCGTTGATAAACGAGCTCTCGGCGAGGGGCTACAAGGTGATTGTTTTCGACCACACCGGCGTGGACTACGCCCCCTACTACGGCGCTGTTATAAAGTCCACCGAGGTTAAGATACCGCCGAACATCCTCGCCTCTGTGATAGCCAGGGTGGCTCAGCTTCAGTGGCAGACGCACGGGGAGTATCTCGAAATAGCCACCATGACGTATGAAGGGAAGTGGTCTAAAGATGCGTTTGTGGCACATCTGCGGAGAGTTATGAAGAGGCTGAACGCGCGGGACTCCACTATAGAGAAGGTGGAGCTGTACCTGAGGCAGCTTGTTGACAACGCCTTTTTTGAAGAGCTAAACAACAGAGTTAAAACTCCCGAGGACATCCTCTCTCTCGACGCCTCTCCCGTGGTTGTGGATCTAAGCTACGACACAGACCTCTCGGTAAAGCAAGCCATAATTGCCACAGTCATCGAAGCGGCTTGGGCGAGTGTGAAGAGCGGAAAGGCCCCGGCCCGCCTAGTGTTTGTGGTTGACGAGGCGCAGAACTACGCGCCACAGACCTGGACAATTTCAAAAGACGCCATAGAGACCACCGTCAGAGAGGGCCGTAAGTGGGGCCTCTCCATAATCCTGGCGAGTCAGAGAATAGTAGGCGACATCGACCCGTCGATAAGGGCAAATCTAGGCACCGTATTCTTCTCCCGCCTCACGGCCCCCACCGACGTGAGGGAAATATCCACATACCTAGATCTCGCCGACATAAACGAAGGCGTGTTAGCCCAGCTACAGCCCAGGGAGTTTTTCGTCGCCGGGCTTATGAACCCGCTGAGGAGGCCCGTGTTGATAAAGACAAAAGAGGTGGCGTAGATGGAGACCCTCGACTACTGGCTAGAGCCCGATCTGATAATCGCCTTAAGACACGACGTGGAGAGGCACGCCGAGAAAATCTCGCGGCTACGCAAAACACTGGAGGAACTCGCTTCTTTAAGAAACGCAGTTGAGGTGAGGCAGATCGGCCCCCCGCGGAGCTTCGACGTGTACGCCGTGGACTCCTCCTACGGCTCGCCCTCCCTTGAGCTTGTCGGCGGCGTCTTCACCGTCATCGCCTACGGCTACGTAGGCGTCTCCGGCGGGGTGCAGGACAGGTTTCTAACGGGGACGCTATACTTCGCCGACAGCAGAGAGGGCGATGTTTCGAGATATGCGGCGTTGCTGGAGAAGCGCCTCGCGGCGAGGCTCTTAGCGGGTAGGTTGAGGGGGGAGAAGAGGTTCGATCTTCTGGTGCTGGATGGCGAAATAGCTATCCACCCCCTGCCCTTCAACCTCGCCGTGAGGGGAGGGCGCCTCGAGGAGGTCAACAAGGTGGTGGATAGACTCCTCAACTACGCCGCGAGGAGCGGCGCCAGCATCGTCGCTGTGGCAAAGAGGGTTAGGTCGAGGTATCTATCCCTACTAGCTGGGAGGTGCCTACCTGTAAACGACAAGGTCGCCGCCTCGGCGATGCTGAGGCCCGGCGAATACTTCAGCCTAGGCAAGTTGCGAGATCTTCTGCCTAGGTGGGTTTCTATACACTATGCAGACTGCGAGGGAGGTCCGGAGAGGGAGGCTATTCTGAAATGCTACAAGGGGGAGCGGGTAGGCCTCAGTCCTAAGGGCGAGAGGCTTTGTAGAAGGCTGGTGGAGTTCGGCCAGAACTTTAACGCGGTGCTCACCACCTCGACGTATCCCCACTTGCGTCTGCTTGGCGACGTGGAGGTCGTGTACTACATGCCGCCGGGTCACAGAACGGCGGTGCGAGTAGAGGTCTTAGATATGGGGGGCCTGGGCGTGGGGGAGATAGTGTCCTACCTGGCGTCCACCACCTCGACGGTGACCGGATACCCCCAGATTCTCGACGCCGTGGATCAATACGTGAGGGTGAGCCCCGACCTCGTCGAGGCTGTGCTGACGGCTCTGCTGTCGAAAACGCCGGAGTCGCTCACACACCTCATGTGGCCTACGAATATGCAGAAGAGGCTAGCCAGCCGCTACTGACGACAAACGCCTCAGTTGCGTCCAGCCCCCTCCTTCACCGGTAGCCTCGTCGCCTGCTCTAGGAATATCTTGTCGACACGTGATATCTTTATGTTGAGGCGGATGCGTAGCCCCTCCACAGCCACGCCCGCGCCTCTGTAACCACGCGCCTCTAGATACTCCCTAATTTCCTCGGGGTCGGCTCTCAGCTTCTTTAAGTCGCCGCATGGCCCCCAGCGGCACAGGGCACACGCCTGTCCGTGGGCGACTACGTTGGAGGCGCAGGAGGCTGGCAAGACCTCAAATCCCAGCTCCTTCGCCGTAGCCACGACCCGGCTCTTGGGGTAGTTAATCGCCGTCTGCCGCCTCGGATGTAGCTCCTTGACATACGGCCTAACGTCGACCCCGAAAGCTTTGAGCCTGGCGGCTATTCCCGCCGTCACTCGGAGGGTGCCGAAAACAACCCTGCGGAAGCCCAGCTCACGTGCATAAGCTAGGAGCCGTGTCAGCTCTCTATCCGTGACGTCGGGCACCACCGGCCGGACGAAAAGTGTGACGTTGACGCCCCGCCTCAGCAACTCAGCACCCGCCCTGAGCCTATCCGCCGGGCTGGGCGCCTTCGGCTCCAGTCTACCGCTTAAGTCGGTGACGCTTATCAAGACGTCAAGCCCCTTCTGAACATCTGCGAGCTCGGCGGGAGGCGGCATTTTTGTCGAAACTTGGATCGGGTTGCCTAGGTAGGCGGCCACCGCCTTCATGTAGCCCACCGCCAGCTCTTTCGTCTCTGGGAGAAAGGGCTCCGTAACAGATCCCACAGCAACCAAGGTGCCCCACTCCCCCACCGCCACGTGGGGGTTCGCCGCAATGGCGTATGCCATTTGTAGAGGCGTTAGTCTGTAGGGCGACGCGGCACCGGGGAAACCCATGTCGTATATGTAGCAGTACGCACACGCCAGAGGGCAACCGACACCTGTGTGTATAGTTATGCCACAGGGCCTGGGCGGCCTCTTTGCGTGGTGGTCTCTCCTAGCCTCTAGAGTCTCCTCTCTGGCCAGCCTCTCCTCCAATGTCTTAATAGTCTTTAATTTCGCGGTCCAGGCCTCCATTCATGAGTAGCGACGCGGCTTTTCTTAAAATCTTCCTAATCACCCCCCTCTTCTCCACTGTTCCGTAGAGCTTAATCGCCGCCTTTCTGAGGCTCCCGGTCTCCACCACGGCTTTCAGCACTTTCTGCTCGCGTGGGCTTAGCCTAAGCTTATTCAAAGCCAGCGTCGCTATCTCCACCGGCGTCAGCCCTCCGTAGTGGGCGTCTTCTGGCATCTCCAACCTGCTCACCTTGCCGAATTTTACAACTGTGACCACCGCGTCGTCCCGCAGGCCGGGGTACCTCTTTTTTAGGTAAGCCACCAGCTCCTCCCGGGAGCTGAAGCCGTCTAGCAGGGCGTCTCTCTCGGTCAGCTCGGAAACCCGCTTGTACACCACCTCAGCCACCTCAGCCACGGCGACGATTTTCCCTCCGCTGTGTATGTAGACTCTCTCGGCTACCCTCAAGACCCCCGGCCTAATCGTGGACTTCTTGCTTCCCTCCAGCAACGCCTTGAGATACCTCTGCGACAGCATGAGGTGGCGAATCACGACCCCTCCCACTCTGCAATTTAAATCTTAGAGGCGGAGCGACGGAGTAGCGCCGAAGCCCTCGACGTCGTACTCATCCACGTCGACGGGGAATATCCGCACGCCTACCGGCCTCCCCTTGGCCTCTGCAACTGCGGCAAGGTCGTACAACATCTTCTTCAACGCTCCCCAATCCCTCACCCTTATCGGGGCCATGTCGAGGCCTGGGATGCACACCGATGTGTAGCTCACGAATTTGTCCAGCCCCAGCGCGCCTGCCCTAACCAGCCGCTTCAACTCCTCGTCCTCTGCCAGGGGTAGCATCACCTCGTTGAACCCCACCTTCCTAGCCCGGGCGGATTCAATAGCTTTGTTTAGCCGACGTATTGCATGGTGGGAGCCGGGCTCTCCCAGTCTTATCTGAAACAGCCGCTCCAACGCCTTGGCTACGCTCTCCTCGCCCCATGGAGATAGAGAACCGTCGACGCCGAGAAACTCGACGCCGAGCGAAGAGGCGATCTGCCTCCCGATCTCTTCCCCCCTCTTTAAGACTCTGTCCACGTCGTCTAGGCTTTCTAGGTCGCTTGGATACAACAACGACACCGAGACTCCCCTCTGCGTGGTGATGGATGCGGGGAAGTAGGGCGAGTTGAAAACAGCTCCCCCAAGCATTAGGGAGACGTAGCGGGAGAGGTGTACCTCGCCTTTGGTGTATATTTTCTGCAAGAATTTTATGTATTCACCAACGTCACTTAAGGAGGCGAATACATTGTATTGCGATACGTAGCGGTAGACCTCATCAGCGTCGTAGTAGAGGTGAATCACTGATATGTACTTAACGCCGCGCTCCTTCAGACTGGCTATCACTCTCTCCGCCTCATGCGGAGGAGGCGGCGACACCGAGACGCGTATAGTCAGAGGCGACGCCGCTTCCGCCCTCTGCAGAAACTGGTCTACTAAGGAAAAGTCGTCGTTCCACATCAAGTGCAAAGTTACAGATCTAACCTTCATAGCCACCCCCGAGGCACAGGTATATATCTACCTCCCCCGACGCCGCCATTAAACAGCTAATAGTACCACGTCAATAGGTGGAGGTGTTCAGGTGGGTATCTGCCCAGTCTATGAGCCCTGCAGACCTCTCTAAAGGGGCAGATCCCGCACTGCGGCCCCTCTCTTTTGCATATTTTCCTACCGAAATTCCAGAGGAAGTCGTCAAGCGCAAAGGGGTGCAGATCGGCGAATTTTGCCACTATTCTCCACGCGGTCTTTACCAGTTCTCTCAGCCTTATGTCCTCCTCCCGCGTCACCTCCACGCCGCTTTCCAGAAAGCCGAAGTCTATCTCCACAATCCCAAGCCTATACGCCACTCTACTTAGGTGGTTGTCGACCGGCACGTCGGCCTCCGCCGAGTCTCTGAAGCTCGCCAGGCCCCTACCCTCGAGAAACTTTGCGAGGAGCATGACTTTCTTACCCACCGGATCTTCGTAAGCTCTGAAGCTGGAGAGGGCGTCCCGAAGCTTCTTTACGCTGTCTACAGAGATAAGAGCCTCGAACCCGCCTCTCGCCGCCGCCTTCCTCCCGACATCTCTCAGAAGGAGGACCCTGGTGTGGAAATCCCACAGCCTTCTCCCGCCCAAGGTGAAGAGGGGCTCTGCCTCCGCTGGCGTTAGCTCGGCTAGTCTTCTTGCCTTGAAAAACCCTTTGTCATATGCTAGTCTGCCTAGGCGGTATAGGGCGTCGGTGCCGTGGAAAAACTCCCCCTCTATCACCCCCTCGAAGGGTTCCCACAGACTTGTGCGGTGGTCTACAGCCACCATCGAGACGAAGTACGCTACTTGGTCCTCGACTGCGTCGCCGGGAGGGGGGTAGAACCTCTGGTCTGTGTAGCTATCACGCCTCACCTCCAGCCCCTTCAGAATGTTGGCCACAGCCTCTGCCGCGTCTACGTCTATCGCGGCCACGGGCGTGTGTATAAAAAGGGATTAAAGCAATGCGTCCACTATGCGTACATGTGTCGAGTTGAGGGGAAGCATCTCCGTGGCTCATAGACCGGCTTTCTCGCCGGCGTGGGGGCGTGTTCACGGTCACGACTACCACATCACGGCTGGCTTCTGTAGAGACGGCTATCACGAACTGGTGGCGGACGCCGCCGAGGTCGGGGAGAGGTTTAGAGAAATTCTAGCCAGGATGGACGGCAGATACTTAGCATCTAGCTCCGAGCCCACGCAGTTCGGCGGGGACGAGGTATACGTAGTGCCCTGCGGCCTGGCGGGGGTCAGCGGGGAGTGTCTGGCGAGGCACATAGCCGAGCTGATCGGAGCGACGTGGGTAAGGGTGTGCGAGTCCGGCTTATGGTCACCTTGCTTCTATTTCGAGAGATAAGCCTTATAAAGCAGACACGCGGTGTAGACGTGAAAATCCGGGTTAAGTTCCTCGCCACACTCTTCGACTTAACGGGGGTGTTGAAGACTGAGGTGGAGGTCCCCGACGGCGTCACGGTTAGGAAGCTCATCGATATATTAGATGAGAGATTCCCCAGGCTTAAGTCCGAGTTGTTGCAGAATGGCGACCAGCTGAGGCCTATGTACAACATCTTGGTTAACGGCAGGGCTGTGGAGTGGCTCAGGGGGCTTGACACTGAGCTTAAAGACGGCGACGAGGTGGTGTTTATACCCCCCGCCGCGGGGGGCTATTTTGAACAGGGGTCCCACACGGCGTATTCGCCGCATCCGTAGGTTGCAACTGCTCTGCAGAAAACCACTACGTGGTCGCCTACCTCAACCTCGTGGCTGTATATACACTCCACAACTCTCGAGGCGTCGCCCAGCCTCCGACAGGGCACGACTTTACACTCGGCCGCGTTACCCCACCTATCCAGCTTATTCTCCCCCGGCTTTCCGAATATCTCGTAGGCCCTCTCGGCGTCTTGAACCAAGTTGATAGAGAAGACGCGCGCCTCTCTAACCACCTGGAGCGTCTTCCTAGCCTTATGCAGAGGCAACCCTATAAGGGGCTGGTCGCCGGGTATTACCAGAGGCCACCCCACCACTGCCCCGTGGCCAGAGGCCACGATCACCAAGACGGGGGTGGGGAGGGGGGAGCGCTCGCACACTCTTTAAAAAGAGGACCTAGTTAATATACATGGAGGCCGAGAGGGCAGTCTTGACCACCGTCACACTTCCCGCGTCTCTTGTAAAAAAAGTTGATAAGCTTGTCTCTAGGGGGTTTTTTCCAAATAGATGTGAGGCTGTGCGGTATGCTGTAGAGAAGTTGTTGGAAAAGTACGAGGGATCCCTAGATTAGCTCGTAGCGACCGTCTGGGTACACCCTGGCCCCGGCCCGTCTCGTGGCCCAGCAGGAGAACACGATGCCGATGGAGAACGTGGCTGGGTGGCGGTATACGTATTCGATGTGTACGTCGAGAGCTGTGACCTTCCCGCCCACGCCGTGTACCCCCATCCCGAGCTTGTTTATCGCCCTCAGAAGCTCCTCCTCCATCTTTGCAATTTCCGGCTCTGGGTGCCTCGAGCCGACGGGTCTAATGGTTGCGGCTTTTTTAGCCAGCTTAGCGGCTATGTCGACGGAGGGCCCTATGCCGACGCCCACTATCACCGGGGGACAGGGCATAGGCCCCGCGTCTACGACAGCCTCCAGCACTAGGCGCGGTAGCTCCTTCATGGCGACTCCGGGGGGTAGCGTAAAGGCTTTGCTCGGTAGCTCCGTGCCGCCTCCCTTCGGCACGTAGTAGAACTCTATGTAGTCGCCGTCGAAGAGCTCCACGTCGAACCAAGGTGCGCCTATTCCCGTGTTGTCTCCTGGATTCCTCTCGCTGAAGGGGTGCACCGTGTTAGGCCTCAAGGGAAGCTCTTTGGTGACTTCTCGCACCGCCTGGGTTAGTATGTCGTACACCCTGCTTCTGAGGGGGAAGCCGTCGCCGAGCTTTATGTAGAAAGTTGGGAATCCTGTGTCTTGACAGACCGCAATTTTCTCTGAGGTGGACAGCTCTATGTTTTTTAATATGGCGCTTAGCTGTATCCGGGCGGCCTCGCCCTCTTCCGCCTCGTGGGCCTTCTTAAGCGCGTTGTTTATATCAAAGGCTGGGCCTATGCTCGCGCGTATAATCGCATCTTTAGCAACTTTGAGGAGGATTTGCTCAAGCATGGCAATTTCCCTATTCATGTTAAAAATATTTTTCCTGGACCCCCTATCTAGTCTATTTACGTGGATTGTCGTTACTCATTTTTTTAATATGCCAGACACTTAGAGACATGCCTACGTACTACCTAAAGACGCCTCTCACGGCTGAGGAGGTTTCTAAGCTAAGGGTTGGAGATACGGTGTACGTCACAGGGGTGGTGATCAGTGCAAGAGACTCGGCGCATAAGCGGATGCTGGAGTACGTGGAGAGAGGCAACAGACTCCCGGTGGATCTGCGGGGTGGGGTTATCTACCACGCGGGGCCCGTGGCTAGAAAGAGAGACAGCACGTGGGAAATCCTGAGCATGGGGCCAACCACCTCTGCACGTATGGAGGCGTTCGAAGCCGAGGTGATAGAGAAGCTCGGCGTCAAGCTCGTGGTGGGTAAAGGCGGCATGGGGAAGAAAACGGCGGAAGCCATGAGGAGGCATGTGGCGGCCTACGCCATATTCACGGGCGGCGCCGGGGTCCTCGCAGCCAAGGCGATTAAGAGGGTGGTAGACGTCCACTGGCTTGACTTAGGCATCGCGGAGGCCATGTGGGTGCTGGAGGTGGAGAACTTCGGCCCCCTCACAGTGATGATCGACCCGACGGGTCGAAACTACTACGACGAGTTGAGAGAGGCGGCGAGGGCAAAGATACCAGAAATCCTCTCTGCAATTGAGTGGCCTCATTAGGACTTTATATCCAGGTTTTTTACGCTCCGTGGTTTTCCACCTCCTACATCCAGAGCTACGAGATGCGATAAGGGAGCTGGGCTACACAGAGCCCACACCGGCGCAGGCGGCTGGCATCCCCAGAATTTTGAGCGGGGCGCACGTCCTCCTCATCGCGCCGACGGGGTTCGGCAAGACCGAGGCGGCGCTGTTCCCGATTTTTTCTAGGCTTCTTGAGGCGGGGCCTGGGCCCGGGGTTAGGTGTCTATACATCACGCCGCTGAGGTCGCTGAACCGCGATCTGCTTCGCCGCCTTGTTGCCCTCTCCGAGAGGGTGGGGCTGTCTATAGGCGTGAGGCATGGGGACACGCCTGAGGGCGAGAGGAGGCTGTTGGCGTCGAGGCCGCCTGACGTCCTCATCACGACGCCGGAGACGTTGCAAATTCTGCTTCTGCATAAGCGGTTTAGGCAGAGTTTGAGAAATGTGAGGTTTGTCGTAGTTGACGAGGTTCACGAGCTTGTGAATAGTAAGAGGGGGGTCCAGCTGGCTGTTGGGCTAGAGCGGCTGGCGGAGCTCGCGGGGGAGTTTCAGCGGGTTGGCCTCTCGGCGACTGTGGGCTCGCCGGGGCTGGTGGCGGCCTTCCTGGGTGGGTACAGGAAGGTGGAGGTTGTCGACGTTTCGGGGGAGAAGAGATTTGAGATTGAGGTGGTTCTGCCGACGCCTGTCGACGAGGATTATATAGAGGCTGAGAAGTTTGACGCGACGCCTGAGGCGGTGGCGCGTGTTAAGAAGGTGGCTGAGTACGTCAAATCCGCGAGGGGCTCTGTCTTGGTTTTTACTAATACTAGGGATGGGGCCGAGTTTCTCGCCTCTCGTCTTAAGTTCGTCATGGGCGACGTGGTGGACGTGCACCACTCGTCGCTCTCCAGAGAGCACAGGGTGGCTGTGGAGGAGAGGTTGAAGAGGGGCGGGCTGAAGGCTGTGGTGGCCACCTCCAGCCTGGAGCTGGGGATTGACGTGGGGGAGGTGGATTTGGTGGTGCAGTACGGCTCGCCGAGGCAGATGTCTAAGCTTGTGCAGAGGGTGGGCCGTAGCGGCCATAGGCTGGGGCTGGTGTCTAGGGGCGTCGTAGTGGCGTCGGACGTGGAGGACTACCTCGAGTCTGAGGTAATTACAGAGTGGGCGTCGGGTGGAGTTCTTGAGAGAGATGTGGAGTACCATGAAAATGCGCTTGACGTCTTGTTGCATCAAGTTGTGGGTATTGTGCTGGAGGCGAGGCTGGAGGGGAGGGAGGTAGACGTTGGCTACGTGGCGAGGGTGGTGAAGAGGGCGCATCCCTATAGGAACTTGACTGAGGAGGATATCCGACTGGTGCTGGACTTCGCCGAGAGGCACGGCTTGATGAGGGGGATGCGGCCGAGGAGGGGTAGTATCCGCTACTATTTTGAAAATGTCTCGACTATCCCAGACGAGAAGAGCTACAGAGCTATGGATGACACTACTGGGAGGGTGGTTGGGGAGCTGGATAGAGAGTTTGTATACTCCATAGAGCCGGGCACGAAAATTGTCTTGTCCGGCCGCGTGTGGACTTTCGCCAGGCGCGAGGGCGACGTGGTGTACCTATACCCCGACTACGACGTCACCGGGGCCCTCCCGGCGTGGCTTGGCGAGCAGATCCCAGTGCCTTACGAGGTGGCTCAGGAGGTCTGCAGGCGGCGTGCCGAGGTTCTCCGCAGATCGCTCAGTGGCGAGGAGGAGCTTCCAGTAGACACAGAGGGGCTCACCCCAGACCTAATTCCAGAGCCGGAGAGGCTCCACATCCACGTCGTTGAGAATAGATATGCGGTTGTCCACAGCTGTCTTGGGCACAAGGGCAACGAAGCGCTTGGGGCGTATCTCTCTCATGCGCTTTCTGGCTACGTGGGGCCTGTGGGGTATAGATCCGATGCGTATAGAGTGCTCCTAATCTTCAGGGAGTTCGTACCGGTGCAGGCTTTGGAGGAGGTGTTTAAAAAACCGCAGTCTTTCGTATACACAACAATTAGAAACGCGGTGAGGAGCTCGAAGATGTCTAGATATAGATTTCTACAGGTGGCTAGGCGGGTTGGCCTAGTGTCGAAAGACGCCGAGGACGTGCCAGCTAGGCTTCCAGAGGTGTACGCCGACGATCTCCCGGGGGTGGAGGCTCTAAACGAGTTGTTTGTAGAGAGGCTGGATGTCAAGGCGCTTACGGAACTGCTCGGGAGAGTGTCCAGTGGGGAGGTGCCCCTAGTGGTGAAGAGGCTGGCGAGGCCTACGGCGTTGGAGAAGCCCATCTTGGAGGAGGCGTTGCGCCTCGACTTTTCCTTTAGGGGCCTGTCGAGGGAGTCCCTGGCCGACTTGGCGAGGAGGAGGATTTTGAATAAATACGTCACGTTGCTGTGTCTAAACTGTGGCTGGGTCTACGCCTCTAGGGCGTCTATGCTTCCGGAGGATGTACAGTGCCAGCGCTGTGGCGTGAGGGCGCTGGCGGTTGTTAAAAACATTGATTTGGAAAAGGCGAGGCTTGTGGTTAACAAGTTTAAAATTAGGCAGAGGCTGGGCCCCGACGAGAGGAGGGTTTTGGAGAACCTGCAGCTAAGCGCATCCCTCGTCTTGGAACACGGCAAGCTGGGCGTGTTGGTGCAACTAGCCCACGGGGTTGGGCCTAAAACCGCGGTGAAGATATTAAACAAGTTTCTCGAGGGCGCCGATCTCTGGGTGGCTATAATAGATGCGGAAAAACAGTTCGCGGCGACCAGGGCCTTCTGGGACTAGGTAAATCCCTGGGATTTTAGAAACTCTTCGAATAGCCTCTTTGCCCGCTCCGCCACAGGCCCTACGCCCTCTACGCCGATTTCGCTAACCCGGACCTTGTCGCCTATTAAGACTGTGTTGGTCTCCTCTACGTACTTCACCATGCCTGGGAATATCTTCTCCGCGTGTTTGGCGAATTCTCTCATGTCTATGCGCCTCTCCATGCTGTCTATGTGGACGATGTATCTATACATTATGAAGACTCTAGTGAACTTCTCGCCGGATTTATTCACGGCGTTTGCGAGGACGATGTTCAGCTGGTTGTCCACGGCGTGTAGCACGCCTCTGTAAACCTCGCCGTTTGAAAGAACTACCTGCACCTCTCTGCCTAATACGTTGTTGAGCTCCGCAACGAATCGCTTGCTGGCCTCCGCCAGTGTGCTCGCCATATGGGGGACAGTGCCCAAGTATTAAAATTTACAAGGCGGGGGCGTCAACGGGGCTCCGCCAGCTATTTTATACCTATGTAAACCTTCTCCCCCACCTTTAGCGGTAGCTCCGTCAGTATATCAAGTTGTAGCCCGCCGATTGATATACGCGTAACCCCGCCCCCGACGTGGTATACAAGGCCCCACATGTAGATCCTGTACTGGCTAAGATCTCCGTCTTTCTCCTTCCGGATTACTAACTTCACCTGGTCACCCGCCGCTAGCCTTACACCTATTTTATCAAGAGGTAGCTCCAGCGTGGCCTCCACATCACCCTTTAATTTTATTGTATTTGGAAAATTGTCGTCGACCTCAACGACGCGCAGTGAGA
Organism: Pyrobaculum ferrireducens; assembly: GCF_000234805.1. Classification (NCBI taxonomy): domain Archaea; kingdom Thermoproteati; phylum Thermoproteota; class Thermoprotei; order Thermoproteales; family Thermoproteaceae; genus Pyrobaculum; species Pyrobaculum ferrireducens. Next base: position 334,989 of record NC_016645.1, on the reverse strand, counting down.
ACTCCATGAGGTTTGGCCTATGGTGGCTTTATTAAAGTTTTAAGCCCGGCTCTTGGCGTCTACTGGTTCAAAACTTTTGATTAACTCTCTCCATAGAAAAAATATAAGTAGTTGTTTTAATAAATATAGGTTTCTCCCTTACGTGAACTGTCCATACTGCAAGTCAGAAAATATAGTATTAGTAGATGGCGAATATGTTTGTAAAGATTGTGGTAGCGTCATAGGGCCTGAGGTAGTGCCGCCTCGCGTCAAACAGATCAGCGCTGTAGCTCTTAGACGCCGCGTCGTGCTTATTCTACTAGAGAAAGAGACTAAAGAGAACGTGAAGAGGCGCTACGGCGAAGTGGTGGAGTTTTACATTACTAAAATTGCAAATGAGCTGGGTAGAGGAGACGTAGGAAAGGTAGCCATGGAGATATTTAGAAAACTAGACAAGAGGATCTACCAAGGGAAATCCCCCAGAGTGATAGCGGCGGCCCTCTCCTACCTAGCGGCTGAGCAGATAGGCTTTTACGTACATAAGCAAGTTATTGCAAAAATTCTGGGAATCAGTAAGTTCAGTATAAGAGACACCGCGTCGCGCCTCCGTAGATATGTACCACGTATTATTGAAAATTCTTGAGTGCGCAGAGTGCCGCTCATCTTGCGTAGAGAAGGGGTTCTGCGACTTCTCGGCAAGCGAGCTACCCGCAGTGCTGAAGATACTCTCACGTATATACAAAAAGACAATAGATGACACTCTCGATTTTAGATACGGAGTGTTGAAGAAGATAAATAAAGAACTGGCGCTGAGATGGACGCTGGCCACAGTCGGCCTAGTGGAAATCGCCGAGTTTCTAGAAGACGAGGATGTCGAGGACGTGGCTCTGATCCCCGGCAGGCCGATATACATAACGCGCAAGTGGGGGAAGGAGAACAGCGGAAAGATGTGTAAAGGAAAGGCGATAAGAGCCATACTCAAAATTGCCCACCTCAAATCTGTTGAGCTCTCCACCTCCACCCCTTCGCTGAGATACGGCCTCAAGATCGGCCCCCTTAGGCTGAGAATTTCGCTAGACCTCCCGCCGATAGTGCCGCTACCCCAGGCCTACTTGAGGATACACAGGGGTAGAATCACCCTAGCCCAGTTACTGAGATCCGGCTTCCTCACCGAGGATCAGCTCAGGGAGATATATAGATGGGTTAGAGAGGGCAGACACATAGTAGTCACAGGACCGCCCGGCTCGGGCAAGACCACGCTACTGTCTGCGCTTGATGACCTAATCCCGGGTGAGTGGCAGAGGGTCTACATAGACGAGGCGGACGAGTTCGAGGACGATCCTCAGAAGAACCAGATAAAGATTAGAAATGTCAACAAGGTGAAGGAGATCTACGCATCCCTCAATCGCAATATAGACGTAATCTTCATCGGCGAGCTTCAATACGAGGAACACTTCGCCGCGTTTAAAACCGCGGTGGAGATAGGGTTGCAGACCCTCGCGACGATGCACTCGGTAAACGTAAACGACGCAGTTACGCGGCTGAGGAGGAGGGAGATAGACGTCAAAAACCTCGGCATTGTCCAGCTAGGCAAGAAATACGCCGGCACAATAGAGAGGAGGGTAGTAGAGCTGTATGCTGAGTGAGTACATAGCGCGGAGAGTAGCCGAGATACATGAAAAAACCTACCACAGGCTAGTGGTGGCGCTGGCCGTAACCTCAACGACAAGCGTAATGTTCAGCGGCATCGCACTGTTTTTCAACCCTGCCTACAAATATATAGCACTCGCCGTGCTGGCCCTGGGAATAATGGTCTCTAAACGTATCCTCAGAGCGGGGGAGAGAAAAATAAGAAAAATATTGACACATTTTGATAGAGAGCTACTAGCCCAGAGGTACACCGCCGTGCTCAAAGACCGGTACGATCCCAGAGACTACATAGCTAGAATATTCACAGAGCCTCATATCGACGATCCGGTAATTAGCGGCGAAAGAAAGCGGCTTAAGGCGGCGCAGTCACTCTTTGCACAAGGCTACACATCACTAAGGACGAGGAATAGGCTGGTCATATTAGTCACGGCGTCGTCAATTATACTCCCACACGTATTAATAAGCCAAGATATAGAAATTATAATATTTACATTAGTATTAGTTATATTGTCACTTGAAAAAAGACTTGTTTAGTCGAACTCCTCCTTCTTCTCTTCTTTCTTCTCCTCCTTCTCCTTCTCTAGCTTGCTGGCGGCTATGATCTCGTCAATTCTGAGAATCATTGAGGCGGCCTCCACCGCCACCTTCAACGCGTTTAGCTTAACTGTGAGAGGCTCTATCAAGCCCAGGGAGACCATATCCACGACCTTGCCCTGGTACACATCTAAACCGTACCTCCAGCCATCGCCCTGCTCATGTTTGTGAGTCAGCTCAGTCAGTATGTCAATTGGGTCGAGACCTGCGTTCTCGGCGAGGGCCTTTGGAATAGCCTCCAGAGCTCTTGCAAAGGCCTCCACTGCGTACTGCTCCCTCCCGCCGACCTTGGTGGCGAAGGCCCTCACGGCCTTAGCCGCCTCGATCTCCGCCGCGCCGCCCGCGGGCAGTATATACGGATCCTCTACGACGTCGGCCACCACGGAAAGCGCGTCGTCGAGGTTCCTCTCAGCCTCGTCAACAAGCCTCTCGAAGCCGCCTCTCACTAGGATGGACACAGCCCTCGGGTTCTTACACTGCTCCACAAACACCATCTTCTCATCGCCTACACGCCTCTCCTCCACCAGGCCGGCGAAGCCCAGATCCGCCTCCGTCAAGTCCTCGATACTTGTGACCAGCCTGGCGCCGGTGGCCCTCACCAGCTTTTCAATGTCGCTACGCTTCACCCTCCTCACGGCGAGGATACCCGCCTTGGCTAGGTAGTACTGCGCAATATCGTCAATACCCTTAGTGGTGAACAGCGCCGTGACGCCGAGGGACCTCAGCTTATCAACATAGCCTCTGAGTATCTTCTCCTCCTCCTCTAGAAACGCCCTCATCTGAGTCGGGTCGTTTATCCTAATCTCCGCATCTATCTCCGGCTTCTCTACCTCCAGAGGCGCGTCCAGCAATGCAATCTTGGCATTTACAACACGCTTAGGCATAGCGGCGTGGACGACCTCCTTATCGACAACAATCCCGTAGACCAACTGCGTATCTAGCAGAGAGCCGCCGTGCTTCTTCACAATCTGGATATTGTCAAGATCCACATACCACTTGCCATTCCTCTCCTCGGCGACCTGCAACACAGCCTTCACAGCCAAATCCGCGAAGTACTCCTTCACAGTCTCCGAGATCTTCCCACCCATCGACGTCATGGCGATCTTCTTCAAGGTATCGACATCGCTACGGTTTACGGGAACCGCCGACTTGCGGAGGTGCTCGGCGGCGACGTCGAGAGCCTTCTTGTAGCCGCTCACAATTACCGTCGGGTGGATGTTCTTCTCAAGCAACTTCTCAGCCTCCTCCAGCAACGCGCCGGCGAGGACCACAGCTGTGGTGGTGCCGTCGCCAGCCTCCTCCTCCTGCGATTTAGAAATCTCAACAAGCAACTTGGCAATGGGATGTTGCACGTCCATCTCGTCGAGGATGGTGGCGCCGTCGTTAGTTATCGTGATGTCGCCGAGCGAGTCGATGAGCATTTTATCCATACCCTTCGGGCCGAGAGTGGTTCTCATAACCTCCGCAATAGCTCTGGCAATCATAATATTCAGCCTAACAGCCTCCTTTCCAAACGCCCTCTGGGTACCCTCCTTCAACACTAATACCGGGACGCCGCCAATTTGAGTTAACACTGCCTGACTCATGGCTTTGACAAAAATTGTGTATATAAAAACTTTTCCGCTTAGAGCAACTCCAGAGTACGCGCCAGCGGCACAACCTCGCCCTCGCCCACATAAACCGTGTCCTCAAACTGAGCCACAAAACCCCTGGACCTCTCCACCAAAACCTCGTAGCCGTGCAACACGCCGGCCTTCAGAGCCGTAGCTATGGTGGAGTCGTCCAGCTGGGGAAACCACCTAGGGGTAAAGGGCAGAGGCCCCACCTCGGCGCTCACCAAATCGATAACATGTTGCAGATTCTTATGCCGCATCCTCAACAACCGGTATATAGTCACCTCCCGGCCGTCGGCGACGTAACCCTCCCCATTAGTGACAAACGGCTCAATGGCGTACACATCCCCCGGCGCCAGCGCCTGCGAAGCCGACTTATCTGGATAATTAGGAATTACATAGCCGGCGTGGAGAATGAACCGCTCTATCTTATGCCCGGTGAGGTTGTACACCGGGTTAAAACCAAAATTCTTAATAACCTTCTCAACAGAGTCGCCGATCTGCCACGCCTTGACCCCAGGCCTCGCCGTGTTTAAAGCAGCCTCCAGCGCGGCCCTAGCCGCCTTCTGCAAATTTACAAACACCGATCCCAGCGCCACGGTGACAGCGGCGTCGACAATATAGCCATCACGCTGAGCCCCCACGTCTATCTTAACAAGACCCGACCTCGGAATCCTAAGCTGGTCCCCCCTCTTCGCCGTGTAGTGAGCCGCAACCTCGTTAATACTTACGTTCACCGGAAAAGCAGGCTTGGCGTCGCTAGACCTAATAAAAGCCTCCACCTTCTCGCAGAGCTCAAGCACAGGCATGTCCGGCTGCGCCAAGTCCATAGCGTACTTCAGCGACTTATGAACAACGTCGCCAACCTGCCTCAACGTCCTCAACATCGCCAACCCCAAGGGCAATGTGTTTAAATCTTTAAAATGCCTAGAGGAGAGAGTTTATAAAGGTAATAGTAGACCCCATCCATGGGCGCCCTAACAATAGTAGCCAAGTACATGATAGTCGCACAGATAGAGGTAAACGGCGGCGTAGACAAATCAGACATAATAGGAGCCCTCTTCTCACAGACAGAGGGACTACTGGGAAAAGACATGGACCTCAGAGAGCTACAGATGATGGGCAGAATAGGGAGAATTGAGGTGGACATATTCGAAAAAAACGGAAAAACAAAAGCAAAGATACACATACCAAGCAACCTCGATAGATACGAAACGGCGCTCGTCGCCGCGTTGATAGAAAGCATCGAGAGAGTAGGGCCCTACCCCGCCACCATCAAGGTAATAGAAATAAAAGACCTAAGAGAGGAAAAAAGAAAGAAAATCATTGAAAAAGCAAAAGAGCTGGTAAAACTAATAGAAGAGGAGATACTACCCGACACCAAGGAAATCATCGAAAAGCTGAAAGAAGACGTGGCAAAAGCCGAGATAGTCGAATACGGCCCCGAACGTCTGCCCGCCGGCCCCGACATAGACAAGTCAGACTCCATAATAATAGTCGAGGGCAGAGCCGACGTCGTCAACCTAGTAAAACATGGCTACAGAAACGTCATAGCCCTCGAAGGCATCAGCAGAGGCGTGCCCCAGACAATAATAGATCTCAGCAAGAAGAAAAACGTCACGGTATTCATCGACGGAGACAAAGGCGGAGAGCTAGTCCTCAAAGAGCTACTCAAAGTCGCCCACGTAGACTACATAGCCAGGGCACCACCAGGCAAAGAAGTAGAACAACTCACAGCGAAGGAGATCACCAAAGCCCTAAGAAATAAGGTAACGCTGGAGGAGTGGCTGGCCCAGCAGAAAGCCGCCGGCGAGAAAGCCGAAGCGCCGGCCCCGCAGCCGCCCCCCACACAGGCGGCGAAGGAGGAGGCGCCGGCTCCGCAGTTCCCCTTCGACGTAAATAAAAAAATTGAAGAGATGCTGGGGACGCTCGAGGCCGAGCTCTACGACGCCAGCTGGACCCCCATAAAACGGCTCCCAGTTAGGGAGCTCCCCGACTACCTCGCGACGTCGGCGGACTCCATACACGCCATAATACTCGACGGCATTACGACACAACGAATCGTAGACCTAGCCGCGAAAAAGGGAGTCAAGCTAATAGTCACAGCCCGCACAGGTCCGCTGACCAAGGTGCCTGAGGAGATGAAAATCGTCACATTTGATCAAATAATTACTTCATCTACGCGGTCGACGCCGTGAAAGTGTCTAGAATAAATGTCTTGAAAGCTCAGGTATGATTTTTCCAATTGGCTTTTACCGGCATATGCCCAGGGCGGCGCATACGGGTTCCAAGTTCATTAGCTTCTGCAGGGCGCCGCCTGTGAGTTTTATCTGCTTTGGTTTTCCTCTCTCCTTGGTTACCGACCACTCCTCTATTCCAAGGACTTCCAGCACGGCGGCTGTCCTCGCGTAGTCTGCCTCGCGCCCACCCTCCGCGTTGTCGTGTATGTTGACGTAGCCGTAGACCCTGCCGCCGCTCTCTTTGTAGAACTTTGCCTCTTTCTCCACTGCTACTTCGCTGTTTCCTTCAACCACCTTTGCTCTTATCCTGACAACTAGGTGCTCCTTCTTCTCGCCCTTCTCTCTCCAAGCCTCTACCTCTTCGACGCGCACCCTCACCTTTTTACCCTCTACCTCCACCTCTTTCTCAATGGGCGGCTTTACGGAGCCCCATATCTCGCCTTCGCGGAAGTACTGCTCTAGGCGTTCACGCACTTCCACGCCCTTCCTCTCTGCCTCCTTCAAAAGCGTCTCCTTCAGCCACTGCGCCCTCTCGTCGCCGCGGCTTGCCAGCCAGCCGATGTACTTAAGGCCGTCGGCTGTGATGTAGACATGGCCCGGTCTGCCGCCCTCCGGCTCCCTCGCCGTGAAGTGGACAAAGCACCACTCTCCTTCACAGCTATCCCGCATGCCCAGCTCCCGTAGGAAGTTTACCGCCTTGTTGAAGGACTGGGGATCGCTGGGTCTATATTGCACTACCACTGTGCCGTCTTTTGTCAGCTTTACGGAGAACCTAATTTCGCCCCACTCTGGCATGCCCCTTTCGAACTTCCCGGCGAGGTATCTGTATGCATCCTCTTCGAGGGCCTCGGCCTCTCTGCACTGCTTGAGGAACTCCACCACCGCCTTTCTAACCTCCTCGTGGACAGAGTCGGCGGCGAGGGCGTTTGTCGAGACGTCTATATACCACACGTCGCGACTACACTCCTTCTTCACCTCCGCCCTCACGCCAACGGCCCTAAGGAGGGCAATCCTCCGCTCAGCCTCGGCGCGGTCGGTGGTTATGAACCGCAACTTCACAGCACTACCTTTAACAAGGCGTATCTGGTACTCAGCCGCCGCGCCGTCTGCCTCAACTACAAGCCTAGCCCTCGGCCTCTTTCCTACGGTAAATCCCTCCACCCGCGCCTTTACTTTCTCCGCCCTGGCCATCTCAGTAAGCTTCGCCACCTTTGAATAAATTTGTTCGTCGCTCTTCACCACCTCAAGCATACGCTCGAGAGCCAATAGATAGGGTAGAGCCTCCCGGGCGAATTTCTTCGCCTCTCCGCCGTACAGCTTTATGTGGACGACGCCTCTCTCTTTGTACATCTCTGGCTCATATCCAATTCTCTTAAACAGCGAGTAGTAGAGATCCACCTTGTCCTCCGCCGGCACTTCATCCTCCTCCCCGCCGCCGACGTACAGCCTAACCTCCTTAGCGGTCACGGTCCCATCTCCCAGCACGTCGTGTAGGAGCATCCCCACGGCGCGTCTCTTCGCAACCTCGCGCTTTTCGGCATCTTGTTCGCCTTGCATCAGCTCTCTGAGGACGTTCACCAGTGTGTGGAACACCCGGTGCCCCTTGAGGCCAGGGGCCTTTGCAAGCCACTCGCCGAGCCACTTCTCCAGCTTCTCTCTAGACGCCGCGCGCCGGGCCGCGTCGCTGAGTGCTCCAAACGTCCTGGCGCGGGGTCTTCAAGGCATCGGCGCCGCGGCCTCTAGAGGCTTTTGTGGAGCGGCTTTCTGCAATTGCGCCTAGGGGTTCTGCGTTTAGAGTGGCGTACGACATCTGTGGTGGTAGCGGTTCATGTATAGAGACGATACGCGGCGCGGTGAAGTGGGCCGTGGAGAGGGGCCTTGTGGAGGGTGTGGTGAAGCTGGCAGGCGGCTGGCTGGTGCCAGCCAGCTGGCTCCCCTCTCTAAAAGCCGCCGTTTTGATGTACAAAGCCGTGGTGGAGGGAGAGGGGAAGCTGGGAGTCAAGAAGGGGAGGGGTGCGAGAAAGAGGGGATAATCGCCGTGTCGCTACACCCCCGTCGCCTCTACGTTACACGAGCTAAAAGTAACACGTGCTGTACACAGCTACATAGTTGAGTGGCTTATCAAGAGGCTTGAAGAAGTATAAAGCTATAGAAAGTCGAGCAGTGATTTTTCAACTCTACCGCTTTTCAAATCGGCCTCCTTGACGCCGATTACCTCGGCTATCCTAAGCGCCGCGGGTATGACCTGCCTCTCGATGTAGTAATCCACGTCGATTTTCTTCACATCGTCGACGAGGATGTACGGCACAGCCCTCTCCGAGATCTTCTCTCCGCCTTTCACAACGACGTAGCCCACAGTCGTGCCCTTCCCAACCTTGTAGCCCCTCCTCTTTAAGAGCAACGCCGCGTGGAGATGCGGGGTGTAGGCCTTGTACTCATCAAGCTCCTTATCCAGCGTCTTCCATATAACCAGGTCATCTAGGTCGAATCTGTAGTTCTTCAACGCGTCGACCACCTCCCTGACGTATTGAGTCACCCTACGCCTGGCCTCAGCCGCGTCCCGGGACTTGAGTATCAGCTCGATAACTCTAAGCTGGACCTCCTTGGCCAGCTCGCTCCAGTCGCCCCTGACCACTTCGAATCCAACTATGTCGATCCTCCCATCTCTCAACAGCCCGGCGTACCTCTTCTTCGCCTCTGTGAAGAGGACTGTAGAGTAGTCTTTATCCACCTTGATGTCGATGCCGTACTTCTCTTCTACGTACTTGACGAGTTTCTCGACGTCGCCGCCCCTCTTGACGAATAGGCTGTCTGTGTCGCCGTACACCACCACAACCCCTAACCTCTTCGCATAGTCGATCACGTCCCTTAGGATAGACCTGGCGAAGGCTGTGACGGACTCCGCCACCTCCCTCTTGTACCACCTAGCGCCCACCCAACCCATGTATCCATACATGGCGTTGGCCATGACCTTCAACGCCTTCTGCCTCTCGTCCAGAACTCTGTACTCCGGAGAGTCTGGGCTGTACCTCTTCATCTCCTCCCTAGCCAGCCTCCTAAGCTCCACCAATTGCCTAAGCACCTGCGGCACGAAGCCGGGGGGCTCCCTCCTAAACCTGTGCCCCACTTCCGGCGCTATGTAGACGCCGCTCGGCGGCTCCGGCTCCCCCGGCTCTAGATAGGTGTCGGGGGAGAGGTTGTACCTCATCATCACGTTGGGGTACATTGAGGAGAAGTCGAGCACCAATACGTCGTTGTAGAGGCCTGGCTTCGGCTCTAGCACAATGGCCCCCTTATACGGCTCGTACTCCCTCTCCTCTCTATTCGGCGCCACCTCGCCCATCTTATACGCATAGCGGAGGAGCATCCACTCCACACGGTTCCCCACGCTCGCCGCCGCCACCTGGTCTAGAGGCAGGCCCGACACGGAGGAGAGCTGAATCAAGAACGGGAGCAACCTCTCCGCCAAGCCGTAGGTAGACTTGACGTCGTCTACAACGTATTGACGCAACAGGGGCCTCTTAGATTCGTCCCTCCAATACTCGTAAATCTTGTGCCCCGGGATCAGCACCCGCTCATCCCTCCGCATCACGCCAAAGTACTCCGCCACCCTGTCCAAGGTCTTTAGCTTAATCTCGGGAAACTCCTCCACTATGTTAAACAGATCTACGTTAGCCCTCCCGACAACAGACCAGTGGCCGTATACGCTCTGCTGAGGCGCCCCGCCGACTCTGTCAACCCTCAGCGGGACCCCCAGCGCCTTAGCCCTCTCAGACAGATACGGCCAGTCGAATTTATTCGAGTTGTAGCCAACGACGACGTCTGGGTCGAACTCCCTCAAGGCGTCCACGAAAGAGCGGAGGACGCCCCTATCGTCGCGCCCAGACGCCTCGAAAACCTCCACACGCCCATCGCTGGTTTGCACAGCCAACATCACGACGGGGTCCCTCAACGGGTCCGGCGTCCCCCGCTCGTTGTACACCTCCACGTCAAACGCCAGCACCCGCAGAGGCGGCGGGAAGCCCCCCACCACGCCTCTCCACTCAGCCACTCTATAGACCGGCAGGCGGCCCAGCCTCTCCCCAGCATCCTCCACATCAGCCACATTCCAGCTACAGGGCACCACACCCATATCCACCAGATACCTCATGTAGAAGCGGATATCCGCCTCGTACACCCCCGACACCCCCGGCAGAGAGGCCGCCGCCTCCCTCAACCTACGCACATCCTCCGGTACCCTGGCCACCACCTTGACAAACCTCCTAGGCCTGCCGAGGAAGAGCCTCTCCACCACCTCGACCCCCTCCACTGGGGCGACCCTCCCAAGCTGGGATTTGACAACGGCGAGGTCACAGGAGGGGCAGTCCACGTAGAAGTAGGGCCTGAACCCCCTATCCACCAGCACGACCCTCCCTCCCCCCTCAGCCACGCCGAAGATCCTCACCTCCGGGACGCCGCCTACGACCGTATAGGTGGCGTCCAGAGGCCAGAACTTAATCTCCATAATACTTAAAACGCCTATAAATTAATTACCCAGTGGAGTCAATGGAAAATTTAAAGAGGTGTCTAGAGCAGATGCCGAGGAGGCCGGGGACTGCGCACAGCCACATAATTGAGTGGCTCATCAAGAGGCTTGAAGAGCTATGAGGCTATACGCCGCTCTGGCGGTGTTCACCGCCGTCTACGCCGTCGCCACGACGTTCGGCGCTACGGCGGACGCGCAGGCATTGGTCTGGAACGGCGTCGTGGGGGCCCTCCTGTCGCTAGCCCTCGCCGTCTCGCTAGTCCCACTAGCGGGGCCCGCGCTTTACGAGACGGCGCTCAGCGTACTGACAAGCGCGGCGAGGCCCCCGATAGAGCTCGGGCCTCTGGCCCACTTCCTACGGGCGGCGTCGTGGGGGATAAACATCGCCTTCACCGCCGCCTTGATACTCTACGTCGCGAAGATCAGAAGGCCGGTTGCGAGGAGGGTAATAAGAGCTCTGCTGTTCTAGCTCCCTGCGTACATCGCGGCGTGTTTCTCCAGCGAAAAGTTTATAAATAATCATGTGATTGATCACGTGATTCTGGCAAGTGCAGTACAGGGCATTGGGAGGGTGTTGAGGGCGCTTAGGAGGAGCAGAGTCAAGAGAGATGTGCTGAACTACCTATGCTCCATCTACCCAGAGTCGGCGTACCCCGCGTTGATCGCAGACGCAGTGGGGGCGAGCTATGAAAACGTCGTGGGGGCGCTGAGAGGGCTTGGGGAGAGGTACAGGAGGGAGGACTCGTTGCTGGGGCTGGGGCTCGTCGAGGAGGTGAACATGGGCAGGGCGAAGTTCTACCGCGTTAGAGACGGCGCGGTGGAGATCTGCAGATCGCTGGCCGGCCATGGGGGGTAGAGACTCCATTGAGAAAAAGGTGGTGAGGCACCTCTTTCTAAAACATCACGACTTAGACACGTCGATACGCAACCTCTCCCGCCAGCTGGGGGAGCCCTACAGCACAATCCGCGACGTGGTCCATAGGCTGGAGGCGGAGGGGGTAGTGGAGGTGCTGAGGCTGGAGCGGGAGTATATTGTAAGGCTGAAGGACGTCTCCAAGGCGCTGGAGAGGGGGTATCTCGACGAGGAGTTCGTGGCTGAGAACTTCGGCTATATAACGCCCGTAATGGCCCGGAAAAACGGCGTCTATCTAAGCGACGAGCTCTACGTCACCCTCCCCTTTAAGATCAAGAGGCACGAGGCCCACGCCAAGCTCGCAGAGCTCGACCTAAGGGCTAGGGAATTCATGGACCCCTACCTTGCCAAGCTGGGCGAGTGGCCGAGGCTCAGCCTCCTCTTCTACCGCATAGCCCTGGCGCCTGAAGACGACTTAAGAAGGCGGTGGATAAGTGAAAGAGGGCTGGAGAGCCTCGGCTACTACGAGCCGGCCTACGGCTTCTTTGCGTTCCTGCTCTACGCCCTGAGGAAGGCCGCGGGGCTGAGCTGGGAGGAGGCGTACTGCAGGGCCGCCCAGCTGATAAGAGAATATGTAGAAGAGACGAGGAGGGGGGACAGCGTCGTGGAGAGACTTGTAGACAGGGTGATAGAGGGTATGGAGAAGGCGTGCCGGCTCCATAAAAGCGGCGGCGCGGCCGGCGGCTTGTAGCTACAATATCAACTACATCAGCACCTGCAAAGCGGCGTATTTAAGCCAAGAAGCGGTAGAGGCGTATGAACGCCGCATCCCCGGCGGCTACCAGAGGCGGGGGTGTAAAGAGCTACTGGCACTACGCCCTTGGCTTCGCTAAGAGGTACTGGGTAGACGAGGCGGTGATCTTCTCGCTGTGGGGCGCCATGATTATACTCGGCGTCGCCCAGGCTCTGCTCATAAAGCAGATTGTCGACGAAGTTGTCTACGGGGCGGGGGACGCGGGGACGCTAGTTTTCCAGATCTCCGCCGTCGTCGGCATCGCCTTTCTCATACCCATTCTTAATTTCCTATCGGAGTACAGAGCCGCGGTGTGGGCGCAGAGAGCCATCATAGACATTTCGCACCGCATCGTCCACTCGGTGGTCTTATCCCCCGCCCACAACAGGGGGGAGGCGCTGTCGCGGATAAGCGGCGACGTTTTAAACGTCGTGTTGTACCTAGCCCTGCCGCTGGACGTGGCCCTACAGGCGGCGAGGTTCATAGCCGTGGTGGCCGCGTCGCTGTACATATCGCCGGAGATTACCCTCTTCGTAGCGCCTTTAATAGCTGTGTACTTCCTAGTGGCGAAGAAGCTGGGTCCGCCCATACTGGAGTGGGGGAGGAGGGAGAGGGAGCTCTACAGCCAGTGGTTTAGACGGGTAAAGGAGGTCGTGGACGGGGCCCACAGCCTCTACAGAGCCGGGGTAAGAGCCCTCCTCAAGATCCTACTGGAGGCCTCGGAGAAGTGGCTTGCGGGGTATAGAAAGTACGAGCTGTATTCAAAATCCCTCGGCTTCGGGGCCAACGCCATTACATTCGGCGTGCCCAACCTAGCCTTCGGCCTTGGACTTCTTCTGTCCCTCCAGGGGGTTGCCACCGTAGGCACGGCCGTGGCAATGAGGACGCTTCTAGCAGAGGCGTTTGAGCCGCTTGCCCAAATTATGATGAAATCGGGCTCGTACTACCAGCTTAAGAGGTCGTTTGAGAGGGTGGCCCCCTACCTCGACGCCGTCGTATCTAAAGAGCCGGCGCGCGGGGAGGCGCCGGTAGTAAAGGTGGAGAAAGTTACGCTGAGCTACGATGGCAACGTGGTGTTGCGCGGCGTACATCTTGTCTTTGTGCCAGGGGATTTTGTCTGGGTGCGCGGCCCCACCGGAGGCGGCAAGTCCACTCTTGGGAAGGCACTGGCCGGTTTGGTGAAGCCCCTGGAGGGCGAGATAGAGGCGCCGAGGGCGATCTACGTCGGCAACGACGACTACGTCTTCGACGCCTCTGTGTGGGATAACATCACGCTTTGGGAGGAGTTCCCGGAGGAGGAGGTGAGGAGAGCCGCCGAGCTCGCCCAGATAGACTTCCCACTAGACAAAAAATGCGGCGAAGGAGGCTCCGAGCTCTCCGAAGGCCAGAGACAAAGGGTGTTGATAGCCAGAGCCCTACTGAGGAGGCCGCGCGTCCTTGTGCTGGACGAGGTTACCTCCGGCCTGAACCAGGAGGTTGAGGAGAGGGTGCTGGACGCCTTGAGGAGGGTTGTCCCAATAGCCGTGGTGATTTCCCATAGACAAACCCCGGCGAGGTACGCCACGAAAATTGTAGAGGTGTCTGGCGGCGCTGCGAGGCTGGTGGAGGCCCGGCCCCTCCTTAGTAGTACTTCTTGAAGCCTAGCTGCGGCGCTACTTCGCGGAAGCACCTTCTGCAGAGGTATAGGCCGTATTTGCGTATAACGGCTTCCCGCGTGCCGCATCTGAGGCATCTTATCTTGCTCTTGCCGAACGGCCTCTCTTTTGGTGGTTTTATGGAGGGCACGGTGCGAAAAAGGGGTTTGTATTTAAAATTTTACGACTGGAGAAACAGCTCGAAGTTTTTCTGCATTATCTCATCAAGCCTCCCGGTCTGCATCAGGTTTTCAATAACCTGGTCAACAGCCAGCTTCAGGTCCTGGGCGCATTTTGGCATGGCCACGGATATGTATCCTGCGGATCCGGGGAGCTCAAAGGCGATTTTGAGATCTGGGAACTTCCTCACAAGCGCGGTGGCGATGGAGCGGTCTAGTATAATAGCGTCGACGTCGCCCCTCCTCAGCACCTCCACCATGTAGGGATACACCTTGTCGTATCTCCTAACGGAGGCCTTGCCAGGCTTCTCCAGGTTGGCGGCGGCCCACTCCTCGTGGGTCGTCCCTATCTGCACCCCCACGGTCTTGCCGTAGAGATCCTCCACCTTGTTAATATCATTGCGGGTGGCCTTGGTCACCACCACGATAGACTCGAGGTAGTAGGGCATCGAGAACTCCAGCACCTTCTCCCTCTCGGTGGTCCAGGTAATGGCGCTGATGGCGAGGTCGACGTCTCCGTTTCTCACAGCTTCTAGAAGCCCGGCGAACCTCATGTCGCGGATCTCCAGCTGTACACCAAGCGCATTGGCGATCTCCCTGGCGATATCCACGTCCCAGCCCACGATCTTGTCCCCCATGACCCACTCCCAGGGAGGCCAAGTAGCGTCTGTGCCTACGACAAGCTTACCACGTTTTTTAATAGCCTCCACAGACACGCGGCACGGAGCCGCCGTCTGGGTAACCGTCACCGTCGTGGTTGTGGCCACAGTGGTGGCCTGGGCGGTGGCCTGAGGCGCCGCCGTCTGGGATGGAGCCGCCTTCGGCGCTGTGTACATCCCCGCCAGGTAGCCTATGACTATGCCGAGGACCAACGCCACTACAGATAGCGCTACGCTTCTCATGCCAATACATTTAAACGTCTTTATAACTGTTAGCGATGAAAGTTGTCGTAGTAGGCGGCGGCGTCGTGGGGCTCTTCACCGCCTTCTACCTCGTAAAGGAGGGCGCGGAGGTGGTTATAGTAGAGCAGGACAAGCCGGGGGAGCTGTCCCGCGCCGCCGCCGGAATTCTCGAATTTACACGCTTTGTAATCAACCGGATAAACGTCAAGTCCTACCCCAAGAGGTATCTTACAATGATGCTCCGGGGAGACGCCAGGGTAAAGACCTGGGACTGGGGCTGGATCTCCACATACCTAAAGGTCTGGGGCAGGGAGCCGAGCCAGGAGATGTGGGAGGCCGTAAAGGCGCTGGGCGACTTCTCGCAACGGCAGTACAGAGCGCTCGCCGAGGCGGAGAACGACTTCGACTACGCCGAGGAGCCCCTCTACGAAGTTGGCGTAGACGTCGAGAAGGCGCTGGAGGAGGCCAAGAGAGACCCCCTGTCGCCTAAGGTGGAGGCCGGGGAGTGTTGCGGCAGAGAGGCGCTGGTGTACCTCGACGCCGCCAAGCTCTCCACAGACGCCTTCATCGAGAGGATGCTGAGAGAGTTGCGTGGGGTGCAGATAGTCAACAAAAGGGCCACGGAGGTAGCCGGCAGAGAGGTGTGGCTAGAGGGGGGAGACGTGGTCCAAGGCGACGCCGTAGTCGTGGCGGCGGGCTACTGGGCGAGGAAGTTCGGCATACCCGTAGCCCCCTTCAAAGGCTACGGGTTCAGGACGACGGCCAAGTCTCAAAAGATGTTTATAGAAATGGCTAAGGGCGTCGCGGTGGTGCCCCTCTCAAAGTGGACAAAGGTAACGGGACGCTTCGACCTAGACGGTAGCGGCGACCACAGCCCCGCGCAGAAAGTCCTCGAGAGGGCGAGGGAGGTGCTGGGGGACTTCGACGTGATAGACATGGCGGTGGGCTACAGGCCGTGCACCCCCGACGGCTTCCCGGTAGTGGACAGGATGGGCTCCGTGGTCGTCGTGACCGGGGCCTGCAGACTGGGCTGGACATACGGCCCGGCGCTGGGGAAGCTGGCCGCGGACCTAGCCCTCGGGAGGCGGGGCATAGAGGCGCTGTCCGCCGGCCGCTTCCGCCGCTAGAAGCACACCCTCGCCGTGGGGAGTATGAAGGGCCCGATCTCCCGGTAGAAGCCCCTGGCGTAGGCCACCGCGGTCAGCGCGGCCGCCGCCGCGTCGAGAAGATCTCTATGCCTCAGCCCCAAAACGCGAGAGAGCTCCTCCCTGGACATCCCCATAGCCCTGAGGCTGGTCAGTGGATGCACTTCTATAACCCTTCCGCCGAGCATTTTGCTGAGCCTAATCCCGCGCTCCGTAAGCCCCCGCATCGGCCCCATGAGCGGCGGCAGTAGCCTGTAGCCAAGGCGCCTCAGCTCCCTCTCGACATCCCTCAGCCCCCCGCCCCCCTCAGGCTTGGAAAGCGGCGCGTCTATAGCTACGATCGAGGGGCCCAGCAACGAGGCGACAGACACAATGTCGACGTCCGTCTGCGCCAGTCCGTAGTAAAGCGGCGTGCAGTCTCTAAAGACGGCTATAGCTGTGGGTCTGTTAACCGCCAGGTCGATACCGGCGACGATCACGTAAATAAACAACCAGTTTATAGAGTATATGCCCGTGGCAGTGGTGACGGGGGGCTCCACCGGCATCGGAGCCGCCACAGTCAAGGCCCTGGCTAGGAGGGGCTACGACGTCGCGTTTACCTATCTACGGAGCGAGGCCCAGGCCCGCGCCGTGGCTAAAGAGGCGGAGGGCCACGGAGTCCGCGTCCTCTACCGCAGGGCAGACGCCACGTCGTGGAACGATATGAAGATGTTCGCCGACGAGGTGGGCCGTACCTTCGGGAGGGTAGACGCACTGGTGGCCAACGCCGGGGGCCTGCCGCAACGCAGAACGCTGGAGGAGTCAGATCTGGAGTACTGGAGATCTTTGATAGATCTCAACCTCACCAGCGCCTACATAGCGACGAGGCTCTTCGTGCCATTGATGAAGGGGGGCGCCGTGATCTATGTAAGCTCGGTGGCGGCCTACACGGGGGGCGGCAGAGGCGCCTTTGCCTACGCCGCCGCCAAGGCGGGGCTCCTAGGCCTAACCAGAGCCCTCGCGAAGGAGCTGGGGCCGCGGGGGATTAGAGTCGTCGCTGTGTTGCCCGGCCTTATAGACACGCCGTTTCACGAAAAAGCGCAGACCGGGGATATAGAGACCTGGGCGAGGAACATGGTATATATTAGGAGGGTTGGGAAGCCCGAGGAGGTGGCTGAGGTAATCGCCTTTCTTGTGGGCGACGGGGCCTCCTACATCAACGGGGCCTTTATAGACGTCAACGGCGGGTGGTATGGTTAAATCTGCCACACGGATTCTACGTGGAGCTGAGGTCTAGGGCTGAGATAAGGGGAGTCTTGAAGATAAGAGTCGCCGAGGTGGAGAGGGCAGCGTATTTCACAGAGGTGACGTACGGCGGCGTGTGGAGAAGTAGGCCGGTCATCTCGGCGGAGGTCAGCCTCAGAGAGCTGGGGGAGGTGGTCAGGAGAGGGACTATTTGGCAAAACCAGTGGTTCCAGGACGCGGTGAAGATAGCCCTAGAAGACAAGACTGCGTGGTTCTTCGCCGCGTTTTCAGCATTCGACCGCTTCGTCTACCGCTTCAAGCTAGACCTCGGCATGGAGGTGGAGAAGACGGCGAGGGGCACGGCGCCCCTGGGCTGTGTATACGCAGACGCCGGCCTGCCGGGGTACATGTGGAGGGCCGCCTACGCCGCCTACAGAGGAGGGCTGGAGGAGCTGGAGAAGTGGCTACCAAGGCGATTTAGAAGGAGAGTGAGGTACGTCTATGAGACTTGGAAAAAGCTTGCGGATTGGTTTTAGGCCTTGACGACAAGCTCGTAGTTGGTGTCGACGCTGAGGCCCAGCAACTCGACGCCCCTCTTCCTAAACTCCTCGTACTTTCGGCTAAATGCCACTGGGGGATTTACTTACCGGGAAACGTAGGAGGATAGACAGTTTGTACGTTATTACATTGACAGTTTGTTATACTCCACGATTTGTCAGCTGGAATCCCATTTGGATATATCCACTGCCCAGTTACGCCGTCTATGCCTATCCATGGATAGCTGTAAAGCCATGTAGCGCCCGGACACATGAAATTAGAGTGGACCGCCACTGTCTGCACTGCTCCGTATCTATAATTAGCCGAATAATAAGCCTTACCTGGCGCATCTCTGTAACATACAGTTAGCCCAATATTGTAATTTGTGTCTAACCAGCCAGCTGGTAGTATATCCTTTACGCCTGTCTGCATATCTATAGCAAAGTAGCCAGCGGCGTATACCGATGTTGCCCATTGGTTGCCGAAGTACCACGTAACGCCGTAGTAGTTGTATACGGTGACTACTGCTAGCGGTTGAACTTGTGATTGATCATCTATATTAATTTTATATATGATACCGCGTATATTTATTACTATAGTTGTGTTTTGATCTATAGGTACCTTATATTCACCAGTTACTCTACTTTTTACAACTGTCCTAGACGGCACTCTCCTACCAGTTTCGACATCATACACTTCAAATCTTTCAGTGGGGTTTGTTACGCCCTGTGGAAGCGCCACCGCATACGTTTTACCATTAGCTTCTACAACAGCTACTGTGCGATTTAAAAGATGCTCAACAGCGGTGCCGCGTAGCTTAGACCTATTCAGATACCTAACGTTACTCTCTGACAACGCGGCTCTTAACCTTGAACTGAGAAAATCAGACACTCCCCTCAAGAAATTGTTTATATATTGAGTGGCTTCCTCATAACTATTGAACTCTACCTTCTGCCCGGCCGCCTCCGTGGGGTAGAAGCTTTCAGCGGCCTCTCTACCTGCGTAGGCCATATAGCCAGTAATTGCTAATACAACCACAGCAACTACGGCGATATACACCGTGTATTTATTGACCATGTAACTACACTTTCACACCTATTTTGTATTTTACTTACAGCAAAAAGATAAAACATCGACATAGAGGCTTAGGCGAGAACTAGACATGAAGCGCGTGGGGAGGCCCGAAGAGGTGGCTGTGGTAATTGCTATTTTCGCCAGTAGCACCTACATAGATGTAAACTGGGGTATAGATAAATCTTCCACACAACTAGAGACGTGTGGAGCCACGCTCCAGAGTTGAGATAAGAGGCTCTTTAAAAATACGTGTAGGAGATGAAGAAAAAGGCGCCGAGTTTAAATAAGTGGCATAAGGCGGCGCAGTGAAGATATCTCTCAAGTAGAGAACTGCATGGTTCTTTGCGACGTTCGCCGCTTTTGATTGATTTATCTACCGCTTCAAGCTAGACATGGGGATGTTAGTTGGACAAGTCGGCGGCCGTCTGCAAGCTGTATATATGCTGACGTGGGGTTGCCTTGGCGAATGTGGAAAGCGGCCTATAGAGGGGGAGCTTGAAAAATAAATCCCTGGCAGGTATAGGAGGATGAAATATGTGGTGGAGACTTGGAAAAAGCTTGTTGACTGGTTTTAGGCCTTGACGACTAGCTCGTACTTCTTTGTACAGAACCACCAGTATTTACAGTCGATGTCAGGCTCCTTAAGCCTCTTCTCGGCGGCCTCCGCCGTCGCCGGCGGCGGCACGATGACCGGGTCGCCGGGCTTCCAGTCGGCGGGGGTGGCGTAGCCGTACTTGTAGGAGAACTGAATTGCGTCGATGACTCTCAGTATCTCGTCGATGTTCCTGCCGTTGGTGTAGGGATAGGCGGCGAACCATGCCAGTTTCAAGTCGGGATCTATCAAAGCGACGGTCCTCACAGTGAGGTTTTGGCCCGGCGGCACGGCGTTGAAGATGCTGGCCACCTTCATATCCACGTCGGCGATTATCGGGAACGGCACCTTGACGCCGAAGGCCTGCTCAATCTGCTTCTTCCACTCTATGTGGCTGTAGGTGGTGTCGACGCTGAGGCCCAGCAACTCGACACCCCTCTTCTTAAACTCCTCGTACTTCCTACTAAACGCTACGAACTCCGTGGTGCACACCGGCGTGAAGTCGGCGGGGTGGCTGAAGAGCAACAGCCACTTACCCTTGTAGTCTCTGAAGCACTTCTGGCCGTGGTCGGTGTTGAAGCACAGATCCTCCGGGATCTTCATTCCGAGGTATGGACCCTTTATCTCTGTCATGTCTCTACTGCTGAACATGTATTTTTAAGCGTTTCTACTCCGAAGCAACTTCTAACAACACTAAATCGAAGAAATCGTGCGGACTGCGCTAACCGCTCGTGGAGAGCCGCAGGCATTGTAGCGGCATACAGGAAAGCAAGGTCGGACTAGGACGGCGCCCGGCGTACGCGCCGTCTCGACACGCCCCAGTTGGCGCCTATGAGCCCTGCCCCTCCCGCCTGGCGGTTGCCAGCCCCGCGGCTAGGGGCTTTACCTCCTCTGGGCGTATCCCCCTGGGCATTGTCAATATGATCACCATGGCCATGGCGCCGAACAGTATGTAGCCAAGCCACACCGGGTCGAAGCCCACCACGGCGCCCACTTCGTATTTGTATATATCGAGGAGGCGGTATATCACTATAAATATAAACACGCCCTCCACCACCCCGCGGCTGTTGCCCATGCCTCCCATCACCATTATAAGCCACGGGTAGAAGGTGAAGGTTATCCTCTCGAAACCCCTCGGATGCACGGCCCCCACGTAGAGGGCGTAGAGGAGACCCGCCACAGCCGACACGGCGCCGCCGATAGCCATGGTCCACGCCCTCAGCACCGCGGGGTCCCTCCCCAGCACAGAGACCAGTTCGGGATCTTCCCTATGTATTCTCAAAATCCTGCCAAAGGGCGATCTGTCCAGCCTCAGTAATAGGACGTAGGCGGCGGCCGCCACGGCGGCTGACACCAGCGCGGCCCCGATTGCCCTCGCGGCGCCGCCTCCAAAAAGCCTCTCGTATATCGGCGGCGTCGCCACGCCTAGAGTGCCGCCTACAAGCGGCTCGTAGTTGAGCCCCACGTAGTAAGCCACGTCGCCAAAGGCGAGCAACGTGATCGCCAGGTAGTCAGCCGACAGCCTCCTCGCCGGTAGAGAGGTGAGGGCGCCCAGCGCCGCGCCGACCAAGGCGCTGGCGGCCAGCCCCATGAGTAGGAGGAGGGCGGCTTGGGGTTGTGATAAGCCTCTCGCGAGGGCAGACACAGCGGAGGGGTTATCGGCCACGTAGTCGTAGTTAAGGCCGGCTATCCACAGCGCCGCTCTCCCCACGACGCCGCCGGCGATGTAGGCGCCGAAGGCAACGGTGAGCACCCTGCCGAAGTTGGGGATGCCGGCGATGCCAGCCTCTAGGTTAAGTGAGAGAGTTATGAGGAGATATACAGATATGTCAACCACTGTCGTGAGTAGGTAGCTAGCCGCGTCGCGTCCAGTGGCCCACACAAGCGCGGCGCTGGCCAGATACGCTACGAGTCCGACGTAGGGCCTCATCTCCCCAACAAGCCCCGCGGAGAGATAAGCAACGTCACGGCGATCGCAAGGAGAGGCACCAGCGGCCTGTAGGCAGTGACTTGGTACTGGGGGATTCCAAACAATAGGTAGAGGAGGCTGGCGAACTGAACAGTCCCCAGCACCTCCACAAAACCCATCAATACCCCCCCGGCCAAGGCCCCGTAGATATTGCTAAGACCACCCACTATACTCGCCGCGAAGAAGCT
This sequence comes from Pyrobaculum ferrireducens, assembly GCF_000234805.1. Taxonomy (NCBI): domain Archaea; kingdom Thermoproteati; phylum Thermoproteota; class Thermoprotei; order Thermoproteales; family Thermoproteaceae; genus Pyrobaculum; species Pyrobaculum ferrireducens. The sequence continues at coordinate 313,298 of NC_016645.1, read as the reverse complement.
GGCGAGTAGCAACCACCCCACGTCCGGCGTGGCCTCGATGTAGAGCGGCAGAAAGACCCCAGCTATCCCCGCCACGGCGCCCGCTATGGCCCAGGCAATGGCGTACATCCTCTCCACATTTATCCCCAGAGACCTGGCCAGCTCCTCGTTCTCCACGGCGGCCCTCAAAGCCGCCCCCACCTTAGTCTTGAGAAAAAGATGTAGAGCGGCCGAGGTGGCGACCGCGGCTAGCGGCGCCAGGAGGTAGACCCCGGGTTGGCCCCCTATGGAGACGTCATACGGCATCAGGGTAATCCCTCTTGTAAATATGCCGTACGCCCTCCCGGCCCAGTCCGCATAGGCGTTTAAGACGCCTATAAACACAATGTTGTAGGCCATGGTGGCCATCATCATAACCTCCGGCGAGCTCTGCCGCCTGTAGAGAGGCAGGAGGAAGAAGTACAGCCCCAGCGCCGCGGCGGTGGACAGCGCAACGGCGAGGGGCAGTGCGACGTACGGCGCGGTTTTGTAAATCTGCGCCACCGAGAGGGCTGAGACCACGCCGATGTTGATAAAAACGCCGTGGGCAAAGTTGGGCACCTTCGTGGTCAGATAGGCGAGCGTCAAGCCGATTGAGGCCAGCACTAGAATAGAGGCGTACACCACGGCGTCCGCCACCTCCCTAGGCCAGAAACGCCAAGACACGGCTACCCACGCGGCGAATACGCCCCCCACTAGGTAGATTATCTTCATAAAGCCGAGACTAAACCAGCTTTTAAAAAGCTTAAAAATACAGCAAAACATCCAAGCATGAATAAGACGGTGATGGGAATAATCATAGCTGTTGTTGTAGTGGCAGTGGCGGCGCTTCTCTACTACGCCAGCGCCCCGCCTCAACAAACCACAACACCCAGACAGACACCCCCAGCCACCACCTCCACAGCGACGACGCCCCCCGCCGCAACCACTACACAGACAACGGCAACCACATCGCCGACAGCGACGTCCACCACGTCAGCCGCGCCTAGCTACAAGTGGACACTTATCGGGATGTACATAGCGGCCGACGACAAGGTGGTGAAGGGACAGCCCCCCGCGCAACAGCCCCCCTCCGGCTACCTCACCCCAGTCATAGTCGACGTCAAGCCCACCGAGGCGCCGAACGTCGTCGAGATCGGGGTGCTGCAGCCTCTCAGCGGGCGCCTCGCCTCCCTAGGCGAGTTGGCCGCCGCCGCGGCTAGGCTGGCGGAGCAAGACGTAAACGCGTATCTGACCAAGATAAACGCCACTTTTAGAGTTAGGGTAGTGGTGGCGGACACGGCGGCCGACCCCACAAAGGCCCTTGACCAGATGAAGGCTCTCCACAGCAGAGGCGTGAAGTTCTACGTGGTGAGGACCTCCGGCGAGGTTAGGACCATGAAGCCCTACGCCGACGAGAATAAGCTGGTCACAATATCCATATCCTCCACGGCGCCGGCGCTGGCGATACCTAACGACTACATATTCAGACTCCCGCCAGACGACAACAAACAGGTGAGGGCCATATCTAAGATTCTACAGGACGCGGGGGTGAAGGCCGTCGTGGTGATATGGCGCAACGACGACTGGGGCAACGGCCTCGTTAAGGGCCTGGAGTCCCTAGTCCAGTCCAGAGGCTTCGAGGTGGTCCGCGCCGCGACTTACGACCCCCAGAAAGGCGAGTTCTCCACTGAGGTAAGCGTCTTGGCCCAGAGGGTTAGAGACGCCGTGTCTAAATACGGCGCAGATAAGGTAGCCGTCGCCGCCTTTGGATTCGCCGAGTTGCAGACCATATTCATCACCGCCGCCAAATACCCCGAGCTGAGGCAAGTCAAATGGTACGGCGCAGACGGCTCCACCGGACTCAAAGAGTTGCTAGTCCCCGACGCCGCCGAGTTCGCCGCGGTGGTCGGCGGGTTTGTCAGCCCCAAGTTCGCCCCGGCCCGCAGCCCCTACTACGACAGAGTCCGCAACTACATACTCCAGAACTACAACAGAGAGCCAGACTCCTATGCATACAACGCCTACGACGCCATCTGGCTAATCACATACTCCATACTACAAGCCGGCACCACAGACACCCAGAAGATACAGCAGATATTCCCCGAAGTCGCCGGCAGGTACTTCGGCGCCTCGGGATACACCAAGCTAAACGAGGCGGGGGACAGAGACAGCGCCGATTATGAAATCTGGGCCATTACTAAGAGCTGAGCAGGTAGTCAAGCGCTTCGGTGGGGTCAAGGCCCTCGACGGGGCCACCGTCGAGGTAAAACCAGGTTTTTTCACCCTCCTAGCCGGGCCAAACGGCTCTGGGAAGACGACACTCATAAACGTAATCACCGGCGTAATCCCCCCAGACGGGGGGAGGATATACTACGGCGGGAGGGATATAACAAAGGTGCCGCCCCACGAGCGGAGGAGGCTCGGCATATTCAGAACCTTCCAGACCCCCCGCATTGCGCATAGGCTCACAGTCCTAGACAACGTGGTGGTGGGCCACCTCCAGCAGGAGAGGCCGACCCTCGGCGGGTGGCAGAGGGGGGAGAGGGAACTCGCCGAGAGGGCCCTCCAGTTGCTGAAACTAGTGGGGCTAGACCACATGTGGGACAGGCCCGCGGGGGAGCTCAGCGGCGGCCAGATGAAGCTACTTGAGCTGGCCCGGGCGGTGATGTCAGGGGCGGAGGTCCTCCTACTAGACGAACCGGCGGCGGGGCTAAACCCGAGCCTCGCCCTAGACCTCTTCAAGAGGCTCAGAGATCTGGCCAAGAGCGGCGTGGCGCTCCTAGTCGTGGAGCACCGGCTCGACCTAGCCATAGACTACGCTGACTACGCCTACTTCATGCACGAAGGTAAAGTAGTGCTCGAGGGGCCGCCCCAGCAAGTCTTCACAAACCCCCTAGTAGCCCAGATATACCTAGGGGAATGATCGCCGCGAAATCCCTCAACGCGGGCTACGGAAAGTTGCAGATACTCTACGAGGTGGATCTCGAAGCTAGGCCCGGCGAGATAACCGCAGTCGTGGGGCCAAACGGAAGCGGTAAATCCACCCTCCTCAAAGCCATCGCAGGTATCGCAAAGATCTTCGGAGGCCGCGTCTACATAGGAGACAGAGACGCCACCAAGATGCCCGCACATGAACGGGCCAGGCTCGGCCTAGCCTACCTACAGCAGACAAAAAACGTCTTCCAAAACCTCACAGTACTAGAAAACCTCAGAATGGCCGCCTACACCCTAGACGCCGAGAGGTTCAGAGACAAGCTGGAGGAGGTGCTGGAGATAGTCCCTATAAAACCCTACCTAAACAGACCAGCCCGCGAACTCAGCGGAGGCTGGAGGCAGATGGTGGCTGTGGCAATGGCCTTGATGAGAGACGCCAGATACTTCCTATTCGACGAACCCACCGCCCAGCTATCCCCCAAATTCGCCGCAGACATCCTAACCCTCATCCAGAAACTCAGAGACATGGGCCACACCATAATACTCGCAGAGCAAAACGCCAAAAAGGCACTCGAAATCTCCGACAAAGCCTACCTACTGGTATCAGGACGCGTAAACTACGCAGGACCCGCCGGCGATCTACTAAACAACAAAGAGCTAGGCAGACTCTACCTAGGCCTAGTCAAGCCGTGACTAGATATCTATCGGCGACTCTTGGACTCGCAATATACCTATACCTAGCCCTGGCCGTAGCCACCGGCGAGCGGGGTCTTCTCTCAGCTTCACTAGCGGCCCTAGCCGCGCTCGGCTACAGCATCTACATACGCAAAACACACAACTACAGAGTAAGGGAAGTGCTGTGCAAGCTATCCAATCAGCGATACATTTCCCTTACGCTACTGATCATGATACTGGCTTTCGCAACCGCTGTATACAGCTCCATAAATAACTACGCTCAGATATTCCACATAGTTAACACTATCAATTACATACTTGGATACGCACTTCTCACCTTCATGATTAGCTTCTTTATGTGTATCATATCAGAACACGAAGAAGAGACACAGCGCCAAAAACAACAAACCTCCACCAAGCGGCCATCAGACACTCGTGAGGATAATTAACGCAACGAGAAGTGAAGAGTGTGGCGCCCCGGCCGGGATTTGAACCCGGGTCACGGGCTCGACAGGCCCGCATCCTAGACCAGACTAGACTACCGGTTGGAGCGGCCGGCACGCCGCGGCTCCCCATGTTTCAGGCGGGGCTGTGTTGCCCAATTTGGTTGTTTATAAGTTTTTTGTGTCTGTAAATAATACTAGCTGACGCGCCTGTGATCCTCGCGGGACTCCATCATTGCAACAACATAGCGGCTTTTCTCATTGACTAGAGCAATAAACCCCACCATAAGATGGTCGTCACTCTTAGCCGGTCTTATGCCCGCTCTTCAAGATTTCAAGTATGCCGAGGTGCTTCTTCTTTATCTCGTCTTCACTACCGCCTAGCTTTGTGGAGTATAGGTGAAGCGTGGCGTTGGAAAAGATCTCCCTTGCCCCCTCTAGATCCCACTTTAGTTCAAACCACTTACCTGTCTTACCAACTTTAGCATATATGGCCACCGGCGCCTTGTTGATAGCTTGGAGAATCCCAAGTACTAGCGCCGTCTTGTGAATGTGGCTCATCCTTAGCGCATCCCCCTCCTCTGTGGACGACTCACCTATGGCCAATCTCACGTCATTCCCAATTGTCCCATCTCCTACTATCGTAGCGGTTATAAAGTCTGCAACAGCCCTATTATTTCCCTCCTTAGCCCATAGATACGCCATTATCCACGGTAAAAATAATCTACTCACTAAGCGATGTCCAAATATCTTATCCTCTAGAGCGCCACCTTCTTCTATGTATCTTTTCAATGAAGTGTACATGTCGGCGGCTACCTCACTAGGCTCCACTTTTCTCAACTCGTCAGCCCCTCTTCCACTGGCTTTCTCTCGTAATAACTTCATACCATTCCTAACAAGCTCCTTAACCTCCTCTGTGCCACCCTCCCTAAGCCACCTCAACACACGGCTATACTCAGAAACTATTTCAGAGGATAGCTTTACCTTGACTACCATCTGTGGTCTCTCGCCCTTATCCGTGTGTATGAACCCCCCTATGTAGAAGTGTTTAAAGCCAGCTAATTTCACGAAAAGCTCGACCAACCCCAGTTGCGTCGTAGTTACTCTCAGAGATTTACTGTCTTTGTCAAAGGAAAAATCTGTTGCAATAAAGCCCATAAGCGCTGGCAAGTTGTATATTCTCTCTATCTTTTCAATTTCTTCATTAAGAATTTCCTTTAGTTTAATACGTATAATCTTATTTGTCTTTTCAAGAACTTCTTGTTCTACTCTTGCGACGGCCTCTTCTAGCCTTCTTTGAAGATCTTCAACAGCCAAGCCAGGCGCCAGCTTAACACCTAGCTTAACTTTTTCAATATAGCTTTGTCCATAGCTGGCGTATCTGCTATAAGCTGTGTAGGGCGCCACTCTTAATAAGTGTACGAGCTCACCCTTATAAAAGGCACCCGCCACAGCCTTCGCGTAGGCTCCACCCCTCATTAGCGTATGAATAACAGCCATGCCCTTCTCAGCCACAGTAACACCACCATATTGAGAAAGCTCATCTCTATTAGCGTTAGCCAAAGTCTTAGCTCTCTCCTCATCAAGCTCTAATTGTTTAATCGCCTCGTCGATAAACTGCCGTATATTTGACGGACTGCCCTCCAGTTTCTTCCTCAGCCTCTCAAGACCTCTTCTCACGTCGTCAAGCTCGAGTCTTAGCCACCTCTCCACCTCTCTCCACCCCTCTCGCAGATACACCTCAACCGCCCCCTTAAGAGCATGGGCGACTAGCATAGCCGCGATGTGTTTAGAGCCCAGTGCTGTGTCTTCATCAAGCTTTACACCTTTTAAATCGCCTGTCCTTACGGCTTCATACAGCCTCTTAACCTGTCCTAGTAGCGGCTCTCCCCGCCTCAGCCACTCCTCCACCACCTCCCTCCTCACCCTCACCGGCCTCGCCGGAGCCACCCTAGCTTTTGCGATATCTGTGGCTAGTGGCGCCATTTAGCCTACAAACTCCGCATAAGTCTTGTCCAATGTGGCGTCCATAAATGCCGACTTGGTAAACCCCAGCTGTAGACAGAGAAACGGCAAAATTGAGATATTGCTAGCGCTCTGTGGCCCAGCCACAGCTACTGATTCCATGGCCATGCACATGTATCCACTGAGAGAAAATTTCCAGAAACCTCCGCCTAACAACATCGATTCATGCAGAGCATCGGCTTTGGTTACTATATACATTTTCCAATCATGCAGATTATCTAAGTCGCCATGTTTCTGGAGGGAAGATTTTCTCGTACAAGCCATAGCGGAGATGTCTGATCCATGGCTTACATCTACATCCACACAGTATACACCTCTTAAAAACCAGCTACTGCGCGAAAACTCAACTAGCGACGTCAATACCTCCTGTAGAGTTGGGTGAAGTGTTGTATGTCGTGAAAATCGCCGTGACTTTGGTGAGGAGGTTTCGTAGAGAGACCTCCACAAGTCATTTGGAGGGGGGTTTCTATGCTGAAGGCGGCCCAGTGACTTGGCCTACTCAAGTGGACTAGGGTGGAGAGGGGAGGCGAGACTAAGGAGGTAGACCACCTCGCCAGGCGGACGGCTAATGTGTTCGACATCGAAAAATAGACGTCCCATTGACTCAGAGAATATGTAATGCCAATATATGGACTGAAGCTAATAAACATGAGCCGTGATAGGCCGTGATAGGTCAAGTCCATCTGGCTTAGTTGGAGCTGTAGAGAACGACCAAATATTAGCGCATACGTCGGAAAAATACAGAAGTGTCAACTGCCAGCCTCATCCTGGGATACGCCCCGCCTCAGCCACGGCCGCGGCCAGCCCCTCGACGTCGGGGCTCTCGGCGCTGTCTAGGAGGTAGCTGACGGCTAGCGACACCCTGCGCCCCAGCCTGGCCTCCAGCTTGACTCTGAACTGGATGAGTCGGCGCTTCGTGTCGCCCCTCACCTTGATAGACTCCACATTTTCCACCTTCTCAACCTAATCAAAAATTACGTTCGCTGAATGAGACGCTATCTCCCTTCGATTGTTGAAATGGCGCCAGCCGCGATTATCAAGGCGCCTCCTAGCAACGCGCCCGGGGGCGGCGTCTGGCCGAGGAATATGTATCCGAATACTGTGGCGAATACTGGGTCTAGGTAGCTCAGCACTGCGGCTAGGTGTATGTCTAGTTTTTTCAAGGCGTCGTACCAGAGGGCCAGCGCCAGCAAGGTATTTACAATCGATGCGAATATGGCCGCGGCCAGCGCCGTGGGGGTTATGTCTATGTGTGTAATTACGAGGAACGGCGACGTGATGACGGAGGCGTATACCGCTTGGTTGAATACCAGATCTAGGGGCCTAGTCTTGGCGGAGGCGTATTTATTTGTGACGATCAGCCCGCCGTAGGCGGCGCCGCTCGCCAAGGCGACGGCCGCCCCCGCGCCGGCGTTGCTGAAGCTGGGGGCGACTGTTAGCGCGACGCCTGTAAAAGCCAGCGCGGCGGCCAGCGCCTTAGCCTGCGTCAGCCTCATGCCTAGGAGGTGTGCGATCAACATCGCGAAGATGGGCCCTGTGTAGTAGAGCAGAACCGCCTCCGACACTGTTACCAGCCTCACCGCGTAGAACAGCAGGACCCAGTTGAGGGCTAGGAAGACGCCGGACAACGCCACGTGGAGATCTAAAACGAGCCGCGCCTTTAGCAGGAGCCAGAGAACACACGCGGCTATAGATACTCTAAAGAAGACGAAGACAGGCGCGGGCAGTCCCGAGTATATAGCCACTACGGGGACGCTCCCCCACAGGGCGGTTACCACAACCATCTCAAGAACCCCCAGCTTCATACCTTCTTGAAGACAAGGACGTGGGTTCCGCTCCCCCACTTCCCAGGCCCCGTGGAGTAGACCTTATAGTGGCTCAACAACCTCAGCCCGTGCTCTGCCGCCTCATCTATAAACCTCGCTACTGAGGTCTTCCTCTCCTCTATGTTGGCGACGCCTAATAATAACGCCGAGAGTTCTAGGTAGAAGAAGTTAAGAAACGCCTCTTCTACGCCGATGCTCAGATCTCCGATTTTTTCATATACTTCTATATACGCCTTAGCTGTAAATGCAAGCGCTGGCCTTAGCCGACCCCTTGACGCGTAGAAGTAGGCGAATTCGAGAGCTTCGCGGCAACACTTAATAGGTATGTCTAGGAGGTAGGTGAGGTGGTGCTGTATGAGGCTCAGCGCTCTGCTCTTCTCGTCGTGGTGCTCTCCGATAAATTCGTCGGATACTATTAGAATGCCCCCCTCTCTTAGGCGGCTACTTACCTCTCCAAGGAAATTTGGTATGTGGTGAGAGGCGCCGAATGAAATAACGGCGCCGGCCCCGCTGGGTATCTCGTCCACTGTTTTATAGCCGGAGAGAGCCCTAAACACGGCGGTGGGCTCTACGCATAAGATTTCAATTCCGAGTATTTCCCTGAGCGCCGCCTCGCGTATCCCGGGGCCGCACCCCACGCTGACTGCCCTATCTACGCCGCGGCGGTACAGCTCGTAGGCCACGTACACCACCTGCTCGGCGTAGCCCGGGTGCAGAGGCTCATATACGAAATACCGAACTGCATCGATATTAGACTCAAACGTCGAGCTCCCCCTCTCGATCCCGGCCCCTTTGACTTTTTTAAAGTTGTCAGCCACCACCTGGGGCACCGCAAGCCTCCCCGACAGCGTCTCTAACTCTGCGGTTAATATATCGCCGGCTAGACTTTCGCGCTCCGGCCGCTGCCGGGTGTTGACTGCACTCACCAAGTCAGAGAGTAGCTCGTTGCTGACCACGTCATCTATGAGATCTCTATAACGCGGGAAGTGTGGAGCGGCACGCCTCGCGGGCGGTGGAGATTCCTCAAACCTCTCGCCGTATCTCATTACGACAAGGGCGACCGTTTCGCCGGCCACCCCCAGGTATATATGTTCTAGACCTCCATTAAAAACTGCCCTCTTCCCCCGCCGTACGAACTGGGGATTCTCTACACATCCCGTAACCATCGCCCCCTCCACCACATACACCTCCTCAAGGGGATTGCCCCCGTGGGGCGCAGCCCTCCTGTAGCCGCCGCGGCCTAGCTTCATTAGATACACCTCCCGGCCGTGTCTACGTTCTATAAGACGAACCTCGATGCCGCCGTCTTTGACTACAATATCGTAGGGCGCCAGTTCGCCAAAGGTGACCCCCAACGCGTTGGCGATGCTCCACAAAGTGGTTATGGTTGGCATAATCTTGCCGTTTTCAATATCCCACAGAGTAGATTTCGACACGCCGGCCAGCTTCGCCAATTGAGTAATGCTCAGCCCCCTCCTCTCTCTCAATTCAGAAATCCTTCTCCCCAGCGAATTATCCACGCCAGTTCGAAATTACGAACTTAAAAACATTCTAATCTCGGATACAGCCTTGATGCATTTGAGTTTTGACAACTTAGTACAAGACGTAGCTACACCCCGTCTAATAGTGAAGTGGCCTAATAAGGTGCTAGCTGAGATACAGAAGAAAGACTAAAGTGTGGAGGGGAGGAAAAAACCGGGCTTTTAGGATATTTGGAGCGTGGCTGTGCCGTTGTATGTAGCGTAGCCGGGCTGGCCTAGTGTCTTGACCACGGCGCGGTACTGCCCGTTGTAGTAGTGGAGGGATATCAAGGCGTTGCCGGTGTAGATGGTTAGGCGGGCTCCGCGGGGGCCGACGGCGCCGTACACGCTCTTGGCCGTGTATGTGTTGCCGCCTAGCTGGACGGTGCCTGTGCCGTATACAACCCTGCCGTAGGGCGACGTGGCGTTGGCGTTTACCACGTCTACGTCTAGGCTGACGTTTATGCCGTCTCCGCTCATGGTAAGCTTTCTACTGGCCGCGTATAGGGTGGCGTTGGCCCCCCACCCTCCGCAACGGCCGGCGGCGGTCCAGCCGCTCTTGGCTCCGTGCCACCAGTGCTTGACCGTGGATTTTTCCGCGGCCACCTGTGCCGTGTTGGCCGTGTTTTGGGCGTAGGCCAGCGCGGCCGCGGCGATTACGAGCGCCGCGGCCACCGCCAGCGCCGCTGTTCGCGCCTTCATGGGTGTGGGTTGTGCCGCGGTTTATAAAGTGGACTCACTTTTGGTGAGTTTTTTAAGGCCGGGGGCTGGGCGTTGTGTGGAGGTTTACGTGGGGACCTCCGGCTGGCTGTATTCGTGGAATTTGGGGAGGTCGCTGAGGTGGTATGTGGAGAACTCGGGCCTCAACGCGGTGGAGCTCAACGCCAGTTTCTACAGAATGCCGACGGCGAGGCAGGTGAGGGGCTGGGCTGAGGTGGGGCGCGGGTTGAGGTGGTCTGTGAAGGTGTTCCGGGGCGTCACCCACTTCGGCAAGCTCTCAGAGAGGTCGATGGAGCTTCTAAGGCGGTTTCTTGCGCTGTCCGAGCCCATGGAGGGGCTGGTGGATTTCTACCTATTCCAGATGCCGCCCGCGTTCCGGAGAAGCGGCGTCAACATGTCCAGGGTGGAGAGGGTGGCCTCCCTCCTGGGCGGGAGGGCCGCCTTCGAGTTTAGACACCCCTCTTGGTTTGTTGAGGACGTGGTGGAGTGGGCTGAGCGAATCGGCGTCACCTTAGTGTCTGTGGATTCGCCCGACGCGTCGTGGGTCGTGTCCACAGGCGGCGTCGTGTATTTGAGGATGCACGGGAGGACTTTCTGGTACTCCCACTACTACGAGGCTGAGGAGCTTAGGGAGGTCGCGGAGAGGGTAGCCGCCCTCCGCCCCCGCAGGGTGTACATCTTTTTCAACAACAACCACGCCATGCTTGAAAACGCGAGGTCTATGCTAGCTCTTCTGCGGGGCGAGTACGCCCGCTATTAGCTCCGCGCCGAAGTACATAAGGAGCGCCGCCAGCGCCGCGAGGAACACGGCGTACAGCCTGGCAGAGAGCAGGCGGGCCGCGGCGCGGCCTAGGGAGGCCATTAGGGTCAGCCAGAAGTAGTCCATCCAGACGTGCGCGGCGTATACAACCGCAAAGACGTGGAGGGGCTGCGCCGAGAGGGCGGTGACTACGGGCAGAGCCACGGTGACCCACCAGATTAGGAAATAGGGGTTTAGGGCGGTCAGCGCGAGGCCAGCGACGAGGGGGTTCGCAAACCGGGAGGCCGGCAACGACGGCGGGACCCCCCTCGCTATGGCCCAGGCGTCTCTCAGCAGGAGGTATGAGAAGTAGGCTATGAAGAAGACGGCGGCCAGCGCCATGGGGATTTTGTAGCCCCCCACGTCTATCTGCTTTAGGATGTAGGCCAACGCGGCTACGTAGGGCAGTTCAAAAGCCATGTGGCCCAGGGCAATCAACAGCCCCGCCCTCCACCCCCTCGCAGAGCCCAGGGCCACAGCAGAGGCGGTTAGGGGGCCGGGGGAAAAGGCCCCCGAGGGGGTGATGGCCATAACCGAGATGACCAGGGGAAGCGCGTCCATGACCACTAGATATATTGCTATTATATCTTTCGCTACGGTTTCAATAGAGCAGTCGTTGTATATGTTTTAATAGAGCAATCGGAGCATATATATGCGGGTTGCGGTATTAGTAGATAACTACTTAACAAACCTCACCACCCTCAGGCTTAGGCTGTTGGCCGAGTGGGGCTTCGCGGCGTATCTCTACGACTACAGAATTCTATACGACACCGGCCTCTCCGGCAAGGCCCTTCTCAACAATATGCAGGCCCTCGGGATCGGGCCAGACGAGCCGGAGGTGCTGGTGTTTAGCCACCGCCATATTGACCACACGGGCGGGCTAAAAGCCCTGCTCAATGCCAGGAGCAAGCCCCTCACCATCATAGCACATGAAAATCTCTTCGCGAAGGCCTACGCCAAGGACGACATGGGGGAGGTGGAGATAGGCGTCGACTTTACAAAAGACTTTCTAGAGTCGAGGAGGGCAAAGCTCATCCTGGTAAAGGGGCCGTATAAAGTGGCGGAGGGGGTATGGGCCTCGGGCGAGATTCCGAGGCGCTGGGGGCCGAGCCACACCGGCGCCGTGGCGGACCCCGTCCCGGACGACATGGCTCTCTACGTTAAGCACCCCCGCGGGCTGGTTGCGTTGACCGGCTGCGGCCACGCGGGGGTTGAGAACATAGTGGAGCACGGCCTGGAGGTGACCGGGGCGGAGAGGCTCTATGCCATAATCGGCGGCCTCCACCTCATAGGCCTTCCAGAAGCCAGAATTCGCGAAGTCGCGGAGTACCTAAAGAAGAGGAGCCCAGGCCTAGTGGTGGGCACGCACTGCACCGGCATTTCCGGCATCGCCGCGCTCCAAGCGGCGCTGCCCGGCGCCGCGAGGCAGGGCGGGGCCGGCCTGGTGCTGGATCTATAGCTTTTAAAAAAGGCCTTTTTTAAACCGACATGTTTAGGCTTGGGATTGTGCAGAGGGCGCCGGGTCCTGTGGAGAAGGTTGTGGACATGGTGGCTGGGGCCAGGGCTGACCTAATCATACTGCCGGAGTATTCTCTCTTCGACCCCACGGGGATGGGGCCGGAGGAGGTGTGGAGCAACGCCTCGGCGCTGGATAAATTCGCCGAGGGGCTGGCTAAAATCGCCGCTGAGACCGGGGCCTATGTGGCTGGCGCGTTTCTCGAAAGGGGGCCGCGGCCGAGGGTGTACAACACCACCGTGCTCGTGGAGCCTGGCGGCGGGGTCGTCGGCCTCTATAGAAAAACCCACCTCTTCGACGCATACGGCTACAGGGAGTCCGACGTGGTGGAGCCGGGCGCCGAGCTTTCTCAGATATACGACGTGAGGGGGGTAAAGGTGGGCTTCGCCGTGTGCTTCGAGCTGAGGTTCCCCGAGGTGTTTAGAGAGCTGGCCCTGGGGGGCGCCCAGCTGGTGGCTGTCCCCGCCGCGTGGTACTCGGGGCCACTGAAGGAAGAGACCCTACACATCCTGGCACGGGCCCGGGCCATTGAGAACGGCGTATATGTGGCGGTGGCCGCATCGTACAGCCAGCGCTTCACCGGCCGCTCGCTGGTGGTCAACCCCTTCGGCGTGGTGGAGGCCGAGCTGGGGATAGGCGAGAGGTTTAGAGTAGTGGAGGTCGACCCCAGCCTGGTGGAGGAGGCGAGGAGGACGGTGCCAGTTTTAAATCTCAGGAAGCCCCACCTCTACAAGAGGACCTGCGGCTGTGATGAACATGGGAACGGCCGACAGGTGGCGAAGGCTTGATTAGCTGATCAGCTCCGCCGGAATTATCACCGCTCCTAGCAGCGAAGAGCTCATCACCGCCGTTTACAGCTTATATGGATATAAAACTGTCCCCGCCTCTCGAAACCCTGGCCGGGGGGCTTGGCATATGTAGTGCAGTCAGGGATCCCCGCCTCTAGAAACGCGGCGTGTCTATTCCTACAGCTCTCGCACTCCCCGCAGTGGGCCTCGCCAGATTTGTAGCACGACCAGGTCTCGTACACCAAGTCGCCGACCTCGTCGTAACACATCTTAAGCAGTTGCGACTTCCTGAGCCCCTCTCTGGATGGTGTCCAAATCTCTACCGTACGCTCGGCGCGGAAGTGGCAGATGCGCAGGGCGGCCTGCAGAGCCTCTACACATTCGGGCGAGCAGTCGGGGTACAGAGGCTCCCATGTATCCTCCCGAGGCCTCACGTCGTCGTAGTGGGAGCCCAGTATTACATAGGTCTTCACTCCCCTCCCCACGGTGTAGGCGTAGGCCGCGGCCACGGCGGCCATCACCACGTTCCTGATGGGCACCACGACCGTTGGGGTGTAGCTCGCCTCCACGTTCACCGCGGCGTCTGTAAGCTGAGTGCCGCGCCAAAGCTCCCTCAGCGATGAGAGGTCTACCACTCTGTGCTCCACCACGCGGCCCCAGCCCCTCCCCGCCGCCACCTCGTCGAGCCTCCGGAGGAGGACCTGCGCCCTCTCAACCTCGACAACGGCCTTCTGGCCGTAGAGGAAGGAGAGGGCGTGGACGTCGCAACCCCTCCTCAGCCACAGCGCCGTGTAGCAGGTGCTGTCAGGCCCGCCTGAGACCACCGCGACGGCTTTACAAGGCTTTTCAATAATCACGGCGTCGCGGGCGCCTCGGCGGCGGCCAGCTCGATAAGGATTGCCCTTTCAAAACAGAGATCGCGTATTGACAAGACGCCTACAAGATCGCCGTTTCTATCCACCACCACCACGTGCCTAATATTGTGCCGCCTCATCTTCTCCGCGGCGACGCGGACCGGGTCCGTGTCCAGCACCGTAATCGGCGGGTTAGCTATCGACGAGGCGGGGCCGTCGAGATCCAGCCTCTGCGCCACGGCCCTCAAGACATCTCGCTCGGAGACCACCGCCACAGGCTTTTTAGGATTATCCCTAGCAGTAAGCACGGCAAGCCCCACCCTGTTCTTCGCCAGCTCCACAGCGACCTCCCTAATCGTGGCCATCTCCGGAAGAGAGACAGCGGGCCTCTTTAGAAGATCTCTGACTGCCAACATATACACAACATGTCCCTTTGTTTATATACTTTAATACGTGTAAAGCACATCGACGGGAAACCCCAGATCTATATTCAGCCCGCTCCTCGCCACCAGCACAGAGGCCCCCACGACGCGTGCCCCCGCCTTGGCGGCGAGGCCCGCCAGGGCTCTCAGCGTCTTGCCAGTCCGCGCGATGTCGTCGACTATGAACACCGCATCGCCGCGCCTCAGCTGGGCGGCGGGCACGTAGAGAGTCACAGGCCTGCCCTCCCTGAGGTATGTATATTCGTAGTTCTCCACCCCCGGCTCCCTATACGTCTTAGCCACCACCAGCGGCGCCTCAAACCTCGACGCCGCCGCCACGGCGAGGGGTATGCCGTCTGCCGCCGCCGTGAGCACCACGTCCACCTCCACATCGGGGAACCTCCACGTGAGGTAGATCTCGTAGAGGCGCCAGAAGTCCGGCGTGTTTACAAACGACATGTCGACATACGTGTCGTACATCCGGAACCTCGCCCTAACAACCTCAGTTATTGGATACCTCTCCCTCAACCTCGCCAAAATCTCCCCCGCAGTCTCCACAGATGGAAGCATATCGCCAGTGACGTAGCGGGATAAGACGCTCTCGGGTATGTCCAGCACGGCGGACAGCTCCCTGTAGGTCACCCCCAGCAGGCCCTTGACGGACTTCAAGTAGCCAACGGCGTCCAGCTGTGTCCTCACCCCCTCAATCCGCTTCACATACACCAAACACTGGGAGAAATTAAACAAATTCCCTGCCTACCACATTCCTCGCGATGATTAGCTTAAGGATATTTTCAGCACCTTCCGCCCCCACGTAGTAGGACAGCACCCCGAGGAGGGACCTCGCCACGTTCGTCTCCTTGAAATAAGAGGCGCCGCCGAACCACTTCATAACCTCCAGCCCCACCTCCACCGCCAGGCTGACAGCCAGGAATTTAGCCGAGGCCCCCGCGGTGGCGACCTCCTGCATCGAGAAGGCGGGGTCCCCGCCGTAGTGCCTATCCGCCACCCACGCCGCTTTATAGACCGCGAGCCTAGCCGCCTCCAGCCTCGCGTACAGCTCGGCGAATTTAAACGACACCGCCTGGTAGGAGGCGATGGGCCTCCCGAAGACAACTCTCTGCTTAATCCACTCCAGCGCCCGGTCCATAAGCCACCTCGCCGCCCCGATGGAGGCGGCCCCTATGATGGTTCTCGCCAGGTTGAAGCCCTCCATCGCCACCTTAAACCCCCCATTCAGCTCACCCAGCATAAAAACCTCCTCCACCGGCAGCCCCTCCAACATGAGGTAGCCAGTGGGCAGGCCGTGCCTCCCCACCTCCTCCCAGTCCCTGTGGCTGAAGCCCGGGCTCACCCTCCCCCTCCTCTTCAACATGGCGAGGAACACCGTCACCCCCCTGTGCTTCTCCTCGGGTCTGCCTGTCCGCGTAATAGCCACCACGCCCCCGCCGTACGGCAGGTTTAGGATAGTGGACACCCCCGTAACCATGTTCTTCTCCCCGTAGAGCCTCCAGACGCCGCCATCCTCCCTCACAGCCTTCGTCTGCACAGAAGCCACGTCGCTACCCCCCTGCGGCTCTGTGGAGCCTATGCCGATAAACGCGCGGCCCCTGGCCACCTCCGGCAGAACCTCGCCCTTCACCTCCTCCCTACCATAGCGCTGAACCACGTAAGGCCACGCAGTCTCCAGCAACATGTAGACAGCGGTGGCGAGGGAGGGATCCGCGTAAGCCAGCTCCTCAGCCGCCAAGGCGGCTTGGAGAAACGTGCCGTCCTGACCCCCGTATTTAGAACTCAGAGGAATCCCCAACAGGCCCACCTCCCCAAGCCTCGCCGCCACCTCCTCAATAGGCCACTTCCTCTCGTCAATCTCAACCCACCGGGGGGCAATAACCCTCTCCGCAAAAGCCCTAACCGACTCTAGAAAAAGCTTGTCCTCCCTCGACAAGCCGAAGTCCATATATTCCACTACATACTCTATTTAAATGATGCTCTACCAGCTGTACCAAGACAGCTTCGCCATCTACTACAAAGGCCGGAAAATACCCACCATAGCACTATATACAACCCCCACACTCCACTACATACAACACGTCGCGCCGTACGTAGCCAAGAGGCTGGCGGAGGCGGGGATAACAGAGTTCAGACACGACAACCCCCACGCGGCGAGAATAATCGAAATCGCATGCAACTGGCAATGCAGACAATCCCCAGCAGGCGCCGACATAGACAAGGTGCTGGAGGAGGCGTACTACAACCACCTAGCCGACAGAATAATGGCACAGACCCCCTCGGCAGACGCGCTGGTAATACCCTGCGCAGACAAGCCCCTGGCGCGCGCCCTAGCCAAAAGAGCGAGAGAACACGCCCCAGACCTCACCCTAATAGCGTCGAGATACGGAGGAGACTGCCCCCAGGCAGACTACACCCACGACCCACAGCCCATAGACACCCCCATCCCCCTAGGCCCCACCTCCAGAGCCGCCCTACACACAGCCACCTGGGCCATAGACGAGGGAGTGGCAGAGGCCCCCCTAACGCCACTATTAGACGCGGATTGCGTCATTGCGCACCAGAGAGAAAGCCAGACCTCATGAACGTCGAAGCCGCGAAAGATAGCAACGGCGGCTTCTGTAGATCTTTCCTACTGTCGCCCGCTACCTAACGCACCAAATCAATGTATGAGCTACGGGTCTGCACACAGGATCTTTAAAAAGTAGACGGAGCTAGAAGTGTCGAGTCTGAGGAGGTTTATCAGGATAACTACGGCGGCGGCTTGTGCGTAGCTATGACGCCTTTTTCGGCGAGCGTCTTTATGTCGTCGTCGGTGTACCCCAACTCTCTTAGTACTTCTTCTGTGTGCTGGCCCAAGGCCGGCGGAGGTGTGTAGTTGCCTACCTCCATGGAGTGGGTATTTATCGGCGATCTCAACATCTTTACTACGCCGTGAGGACCCCGCCGCTCTATTACAACCCCCCTATAAAGCATATGGGGATCTGAAAAAACTTGTGCAAGGTTGTACACCGGAGCCGCTGGGACCCCGCTACTCCATAATAACTTAACCCAGTAACTAACCTCCCTATCTGCAAATAACTGCTCTAGTATTTTCACTAGCAACTCCCTATTTCTTACTCTGTCCGTATTTGTCTTGAAGCGCGGGTCCTCGGCGAGATCGGGCCTGCCTATTGCATCGCAAAACCGCCGCCATATATGGTCACTACCAACAGCGAGTATGAAGTATCCGTCTTTTGCCTTAAAGGCTTGATACGGCACTATGGTGGGGTGAGCACTTCCCATGCGCCTTGGCACCTCCCCACTGGCGAAGTAGTAGCCAGCTTGGTGTGTTAGTAACGAAACCGCTACCTCTATCAGCGGAATCTCAATGAAACCATGAAGGTTGCTGAGGACAGCCGCCGTCACCGCTAGGGCACAGTAGAAGCCCGCGGCTATGTCGGTAATAGGGACGGCAAATTTTACAGGTGGGCCATCTGGCTCACCTGTTAAGTCCATCAAGCCAGACATAGCCAAAGCCACTAGATCGTAGGCCGGTAGCTCCCTATAGGGCCCCTCCCCGAACCCCGAGATAGAGCAGTAGACAATATTGGGGTTGTGTCTCTTTAATGTGTTGTAATCAACACCTAACTTCTCAGCCACGCCAGGTCTGAAGTTTTCCACAACTACACGCGCCGTCTTTACCAAGCGGTACACCACCTCCCTACCCTCGCTCCTCTTCAAGTCTAGAACAACAGACTTCTTACCTCTGTTAACACTTGCGAAATACGCGCTGTACTTCTCCCCATAGGAGGGCGGCCCCCAGTCTCTGGCGTGATCCCCCTCCGGGGGCTCTATCTTAATCACGTCGGCGCCAAGATCTGCCAAAAGCATAGTGGCGAAGGGACCTGCCATCGCAGCTGTGAAATCCAAAACCCTAACACCTGAAAGCGGTCTGCTCATAGTAACCTAAACCTAGCCAATAGGTAAAACACTGCCAATGCTACTGCGCCCACGGCGTTCAGCACCCAGCTCGGCGCGATTAACAAAACGCCGGTGAAAAGCGCGAGCAATCTATACAAAGTCCCTATATCCCTGCCAGCCACCCACCCAACATTAGCAATTGTAAAAGCCCATATAGCACCTAGCGTTAACAACATCTTCATAGTGAACATAGTTATGGTAAACTGTACGCCGGTTGTGAGTAGAGTAGGCATTATTAAAATCGCCGTAGACTCGTAGCTTGTTAGGAACAGCGCCACCACTATGTACTTAGGAAGCGCCACCTTGGCGGCTTTTATACCAACATCAATTGGATTGGTCCCAAAGACCGAGGCCGCTGCGAAGTTTGAGAGTCCCACCGGGGGCGTAATGTCGGCTAACACAGCGTAGTAAAACAGGAACATGTGGGTAGCGAGTACAGCAGCCTGCTCCGGCATACCCGAGGCCGTGGCGAATCTTATAACCGCAGGCGCGGTCAGTAGCGAGGCAGTGATATAGGTAGCGGTCGGCGGTACCCCCATGCCTAGTATTAGAGAAAACACTGCTACAAATAACAGAGCGACGTAGAGAGACTTCGCGAGATTCATCAGAAAAACTGAGAAAGTAGTCCCTAATCCAGAGACGACTACCATAGACATTATGAAGTTGGCCACGACTATCGAGCTACCGACTGAGATAAGGAGTTTAAATCCATTAGCCAGCCCCTCTATAATCGCGCCTCCACTTGGCTTCGTCTTAGTAAAAAACGCTATAATAATTGATATAATTGTAGAAATAACCACCGCAGCTGTGATAGTATAGCCTAGAAACAATATGGCAAGAACTGAAATGATAGGCAGAACGCCGGCCCAGCCATCGTTTTTAAACCAGTCAAGCAACCTCTCTTTTTCAATATCCAGCTCTCTCAGACCAACCTTTGCGACGTAATACTCATTATAAAGCAGAATAGAAGTTATGTAGAGTATAATTACCGGTACTGACATTACCATAATCCAAGCGTATGGTATAGCTAGTATCTCAGCCATTACAAAGGCTACAGCTCCAAGAATCGGCGGCGTGATCAACGCCACAGTTCCAACATTAGCCACAAGCCCAGCGGCTGTGACGTCATCATAGCCGGCTTTTCTAAAGGCATCTTTCAAGGCATTGCCTACATACGCCGCATCAGCAGCACCTGACCCAGACACCATGCCCTGCACAACGCCCATAATAGCCGCGGCGCGGCCAACACTCTGAGGCCTTCTGCCCAATACCGCAAATACTCCCCTAGCCAGCTTATCGCCGAGCTTCAGAGAGGACAGCAACGC
The DNA here is from genome assembly GCF_000234805.1 of Pyrobaculum ferrireducens. Lineage (NCBI taxonomy): Archaea > Thermoproteati > Thermoproteota > Thermoprotei > Thermoproteales > Thermoproteaceae > Pyrobaculum > Pyrobaculum ferrireducens. Next base: position 293,476 of record NC_016645.1, on the reverse strand, counting down.
GCCGAATATGGCAAAATAAACTATGTAAGAAACCGACACGTCGGTGACGGTGCCAAAGAGTGCTGCCTCAGTCTCGATATAAGTTTTGCCAATCAGGAAGTCGACGCCGAAGCCGGGTATCTTCCAAGGCGGAGGAAATATGAAGCCAAACATGTTATAAAGCATGAAAATTAACGCGAGTATTGACAACACGCCACCCACAAATCTGTAAACCACGCCCATTAGCAACAGAGTGAGACCCCAGCCCATTGCTAGATCCCAAGGCTCCGGCGTGACCGCCCTATAAATCAACTGCTCGTAATTAACGACTAGATATACATACGGCAAGAACGCCATGGCCGCCCCCACCAAATCCAGTTCCTTCTTGTATCTAGCAGTCAGCGGCCCCACGGCTATGATATAGGCGAGGAACACGAATAAGATCTCAAGAGGCCCAATATGCGGTATTAGGTAAAGCGTCGGTATCAACGCAAGCACCGCTATTAAATACCCTGCGAATGGGGATGGCCGCGGCGGATATACATATGAGTGGAGATACCCAGCGGTGACTATAAACCACACGTGCGTAGCTCTAACGACCTGAGTGAGGTCAAAAATTGGTATCCTGGCTACATAGCTTAGGGGAGTGTATGGGTGGAAGAATAGGTAGAGGTGGTAAACAGAGGCAACTGCCAGATAGTACTGGAGAAGCTTTGACTTCTCCATATAACCGCTATTAGGCAGTCTTTTATACGTTTAAACTTAATCACTCCACTATCTATACGAATTGCAACGTCATATTCTAGCGAGCTACAGAAATATACTCTATTTAATCTTGTAGAAATCGCTACGCTACCCAGTTGGTACAGCCCAGATGTGTAGTAGTCATAAGTTTTTTCATCTGTCATCATCCAGGGCACGAAGCCGTCTGGCGATACGTCAAAATTGAGAATCACAGGTGACAATGTTACAGAATTTACAAAATAAATCTGTATTGTATATATTTTATAAGAAAAAATTAATGTGTTATTCAGTAAAACTAATATCTCAATCACTTTAGAGCCCCAACCTCCTTGTAGTAGCGGAGCGCGCCGGGGTGATAGGGTATGGTGCCTCCGTAGTAGAGCAAAGCGTTCTTAAGCGTGGTGTCTTTAGCCGCGGCGACCGATTTTTGGAGTATGTCAAGGTGTTCAAAAACTGTCTTTGTTATCTGGTAGGCTAATTCATCTGGCATGTCCTTGTGGCATACAAACATATTCCAGAAGGACAAAGTCTGCACATCCTTATCAGTACCATAAACGTTTTTAGGAATCACGCCCTTAGTAGCTAGACCCGGGAATTTTTGGGTAAAGGCGTTTATCGCATCGTCCGGCACCTCCACCAGCACTATGCCCCCACGTTGCTTCAACGCGGCTGCCAGCTCCACTATTGAAGACGTCGGGAGGCCCCCGCTCCAGAAGTAGGCATCTATAGCGCCGTCCTTAAGAGCGTTGGCGCTTTCAGCCGCGCCCAGCCTCTCCCACTTGGAGAAGTCCTTCGCCGGGTCTATGCCCAACACCTGCAACAGTAGGAGAGCCTCTACCTCAGTCCCGCTCCCCGGCGCCCCGGTAGATACGCGCTTGCCCTTGAGGTCGTACACCGTCTTGATGCCCGTGTCGCTCCTAGTAACTATATGTAGATAGTTTGGATACATAGCCCACATTATCGCAATCGGCGCCCTCCTGTCCTTGAATCTACTGTCCTGGCCCGTGTAGGCCAGGTAGGCCGAGTCAGGCAGAACTGTGGCGCAGTAGTATATCCCCTTCGTGGGATCAGACTTGTCTCTAATCAAGAGCAAGTTGTCTATAGAAGCCGCTGTTTGTATCGACGTCGCGTCGATATTTGTGAAGTTTTTGAGCATGCCCGCAACTACGCCGCCGTAGTAATAATAGACGCCTCCTGTGCCCCCCGTGGCTATAATCACGCTGTAGCTAGCAGGCGCCTTCTGCTGTGGCTGAGACGTCTGGGTCTGCGCCGTCTGTGTGGACCCGGTACGCGTCTGTGTAGTGGGAGGAGCTACGTTCTGCCCAATAGTAGCCACCAATATTGCTATAATTGCTAGAACCACCACAACACCAATCATCAATAGTGTGGTCCTCATGCTCCCTATACAAATTCGACATTATTAAATATTGACCTCGTTGAACTCTTTATATTTATTGAAGCGATGGCACTTCACCACTAAAGAAATTTATAAACTTCTGCCAATATAAAACCGCAGAAATAAAACATCTCTATAGGGCTAGGAAAACTAGGCTAACAAAAGTCAATACAGATCTCTAGAGACAAAATCACTAATAATCATAAGGCCACGAAATCAAAAATAATACAAAAATCTAAAGTAAGGGATATGGAACGAGCCATAATACATATATGCCAGCGGCTATGAAAATCATGATGCCTATTGGCAGTGCCAGCTTCATCCACTCTCTAAAACTTATTTTCAAGACATTCGCCAGCACTATGTTAGGCGCGTTCCCAGGTATTGTGAAGCCCCCCGATATGACTATCGACACTACAAAACTCCTCAAGGCGTCAACTGCAATATCTCCGTTTATCAGCGCGGCTACTAATGTGGCGTTGTCTGCTACAGCGGACATCAAGTCAAAAACGTACAAAGCCTCTCTGCCCAAACCAGCCGCGGCCTGGGTTAGGGGTTTAAAAAACTCCCCCAGAGCCGACGTCCACCCGCACCACTAACAACACAAAGAAGAGCCCCCTACAATACGTCAGCCCTCCAGGTGGCTATCACCAATCCATAGTGTCCCGACGCCCTCATCACATCCACGAAACAGACACCACTAAATAAACCCACACGATATACAAAACAGGCAGGTGCTAGATACTCAAGACAGACGCCCACGTCACACAACACAGCCATAAAACAAAACACCACATCAGCCAGACGACAAACACCCACACAAAGGCGTCGCCACACCTAGCACCGCAACGCCAAAAGAAAGAACACCCTCAAAACAAAACACCACACCGCTAATCATAAGCCACATCTGAGAAACACAGGCCACAACAACCCACATGTTGAGCCGACAAGAAGCCAGACCGGCAACGGCCAAGAACCCCCACGTAACCCCCCGAAGGCAAGGCACTAGCCCGGCCACCCCCAGATACAGGAAGACACAAACCCCGCCCTAAAGCAGAGAACAAAGGCGAAGTGGTGCGGGGGGTGGGATTTGAACCCACGCAGGCCTACGCCACAGGGACCTGAACCCTGCCCCTTTGACCTGGCTCGGGCACCCCCGCCCAATGCCAAATGGATACAGAATTTTAAGTTTTACTCCCCGTGGCGGCGCCCTAGCGCAACTACTCGTTGCCGGTGGCTTTGTGACGACATAAGAAAGCATCACTGCTACAACCACTCACTGCTCCAAAACCTTAACTCAAGCGCAGAAATGGTGCCGCCGCCGGGATTTGAACCTTATCCCAAGCCCCCTGGCGGGGGCTTGACGGGACCTCCCGGTTATGAGCCATACACGGGGCGCCGCCCCAGGGCGCACTAACCAGGCTGTGCAACGGCGGCGTTTCTATATATTTGTATGTTTTTAAGTTTTCTTCTGGTATATGCCTAAAGTAGCGCACACTGGCCCTAGGCGCATGAAGGCGTCTAGGGCGCCGCCTGTGAGGCGTATCCGTCTTTCCTCTCTGCGCCATTTCTCCACGCCGAGGGTCTTAAGCACTGCGGCCGTTCTCATGTAGTCAGCCTCGCGCGTCTCTTCGGTATCACCGTGTATGTTAACGTAGCCTCTCACAGCGCCATGTCTCTCTTTGTAAAACCTCGCCTCCTTCTCCACCGCTACTTCGCTGTTCCCTTCAATCACCTTTGCCTTTATCTTGATGACTAGGAGCTCTTTTGTCTCCCCGCGTTCAACGCCGGCCTCCACCTCCTCGACGCGTACCTTCAGCCGCTTGCCGTCTACGTCGACTTCCTTCTCTATCGGCGGCTTTACGGAGCCCCACATCTCGCCTTCGCGGAAGTACTCCTCCAGCCGTTCACGCACTTCCACGCCCTTTGCCTCGGCTTCCTTTAGCAACATTTCTTTCAGCCGCTGGGCCTTCTCGTCGCCGTGTAGGGCGAGCCAGCCGATGTACCTAAGGCCGTCTACGGTGATACGGATGTATCCCTGTCTGCCGCCCTCCGGCTCCCTAGCGGTGAAGTGGACGATGCACCAGTCGCCCTCACAGCTATCCCTCATGCCAAGTCCCCGTAGAAGCTCCACCGCCTTTGTGAAGGACTGGGGATCTCTGGGTTCAAATTTTACATCCACGACGCCGTCTTTTGTCAGCCATATGGAGAACCTTAGATCGCCCCACTCCGGCACACCCCTCTCGAACTTCGCGGCTAGGCGTCTGTAGGTGTCTTCTGCCAATCCCCCCACCTCTCTGCACCGCTGAAGGAACTCAGCCACGGCTTTTCTAACAGCTTCGTGTACGGAGTCGGCGGCTAGGGCGTTGGTGGTTGCGACTATGTGCCACTTGTCGCGGTTGCGAGATTTCTCATAGTGTTTACCTACCTCAGCCCTCACCCCCACAGCCTTAAGCACCGCCGCCCTACGCTCAGCCTCCTCGCGGTCGGTGGTTTCGAAGAGAAGCTGTACGGCGTTGCTTTTACTGAGGCGTATTGGGAACTCAACCTCCTCTCCGCCGAGCCTCACCACCAGGCTGGCACTCGGCCTCTTTCCCTTCGCGGTGAAGTCCTCTAGCCTCGCTTCTACGCCCACGACCTCCAGTGCCTTCTGGAATTTTTGTTTTATGTTGTCGTTTCCGCCAGCCAGCTCCACCGCGTACAGCCAGAGAGAGGCGTTAGACAGAAAGCTCTTGGCCGCGTCGACGCCCCACGCCAGCTCAAACCACCGGCTCTTCCCCTCAACCTTGGCGTACACCCTCTCCGGCGCATAGCCCGCCCTTGCCAAGACGCCCAGCGCCAGCGCCGCCTTGTGGACGTGGGTTACGGACCCGGTCTTCTCCTCATCCGCGGAGAATCTGCCCACCGCCAGCGTCACCTCTCTAGTCTGTATACTCCCGTCGCCCATGACGGCGGCGGTGAGGTACTCCGCCACCGCCTTATTGGCGGTGAGGAAGTCAGCCACGGCTCTCTCCTCCCTACCCTCCGCCGCCCAGAGGTAGGCGGAGAGCCACGAGAGGAAGTAGCGGGTCAGCGACGCGTTTTCGAAGGCCATTTCCCGCGCCACCCCGGCCCAGTACTCCTCTGGCTGTGTGTAGCGGTCTAGAGTCTCGCCGACTTCTTTCACCGCCTCCTCGTAGACCTTCCTCAACTCATGCACCACCTCCTCAGCCACCCTCCGCGGATCTACTTTCCGCACCTCGCCGTCCCCCTCACCCACAGCCTTCTTCAGCATCTCGACGCCTTCCTTCACTATATTCCTGAGCTGTTCCCAGCCGCCTTCCTCCGCCAGCCACTTCAGCACGCGGCCGTATTGTTGAAGCAACTCCTGTGGCGGCTCGGCCCTCAGCTCCATCTGAGGCCTCCCGCCGTGCCTCGTCTCCCTGAAGTTGACCGAGATGCTGGAGAGACCGAACACCCTCACAAACAGCTCCGCCATACCCAGATGCGTAGTACTCAACTTCACCGCCCTATTCTCCTTCTCGAAAGTTACGTCTGTAGCCAGCAGGCCGGCGAGAGCCAGCACGTTAACCGGCGCCTTCTCCACCCCTCTAAGGCGGCTCTGCAGTATCTCCCCGACTCTTTTAGCGGCCTCTTTTTTGTTGGCCGCTTCGGCGGCCGCCCTCTCCAGCTCCTTTTGCAACTCCTCCTCGGCGAAGCCGGGGGCTAGCCGTCTTTCGAGCTTAACCTTTTCTATGAGGTTTTGGACTGTGCCGCGCCAATTTTCATAATACCTCTCGTAGGCCGTCTTTGGCTCCGTCTCCAGAAGCTCTACGAATTTGTGCAAGTGCAGGGCGCCGGCCACCGCCTTTGTGTAGGCGCCTCCCGCCTCCAGCGTGTGCAGAGCCGCCAGAGCCTTCTCTGCGGCTGTGGCGCCCTCCAGCCCCCTCACCACGTTACGATTTCCGTAAGCCAAAGCCTCAACCCTTCCCTCGTCTATCTCAAGCTGTTGCAAAACCTGCTGGATAAACCCGCCACCCCAAGGCTCCTTCTTTATGATCTTTTTGAGGCCCTCCCTCACGACGTTCAGCTCTTGCTTAAACACAACCACAGCCCTCTCCGACCCCTCCCTCAGATACGCCTCAGCCGCCTTCCTAAAGGCGTGGGCCACCAACACAGCCGCCGCCCTCTCGGGGCTACCGAGGCTACGCAACTCTTCCGGCCCAGCCTTCCCCTCCTTAACAGCTTCGTAGAGCTTTTCCCTCTCCCTAAGCAAAGGCTCGCCCCTCTCCACCCATGCCTCCGCCACCTCCCTCTTCACCCTCTCCGGCCTAGCCGGCGCCTCCCGGGCAAAGAGAGGCGCTACGCTGACAGCCTCAGCCAGCTTGCCGAGTTGCACCGAGCCGAAGACGTCGTGGGCGAAGGTCCACGCGATGATGCCGGCGGAGGCGGCCGCCGCCAAAAACAGCCAAGCCCTGTGCTCATCAATCCAGGCTACTACCCTGGCGACAACCTCTACAAACAGCTCATACACCCTCTCCAACGCGATTTTAGCCCTCTCCAGCCACTCCCGCAGAGCCTCGTAGGCAGTCTCGGCGGCTTTCTTTACGTGTTCAACTGCCTTGTCGTAGGCGCCTTCTTTGGCCAGGGCTATGGCGGCGGCTGTGGCTGAAACCACCGCCGTTGAGAGCAGGGCGTCGTGTGTAGCCGCCAGCGCCGCGGCCCCCGCGGCCGTTGCGGCGGCCGCCGCCAGGGCCCTCTCCACAGAGGCCACTCCTCTATACGCCTCGTCCCACAGCCTCTGGGCCTCCTTAAGGACGGCCTCCGCCACAGCTCTTGCAAAGCTCCACACAAGCAACCCCTCGCCGAACTCCGCCTCTGCCCTCCTCACATACTCCCCCACCTTTGCGAAGATCTTCGACGCGTCTGCCTCCATCGGCGTCCTCGGCTTGAGGCCGAAGACTGGGCCCTCCGCCGCGTCCAGTAGCTCTAACACGTAGGCAACCGCCCCCCGCGAGCTTGCCACAGCCAGCGCGGCGTCGTACGCCCACCGCGCCGCCTGCTCAGCAAGCTCAAGAAGAGCCTCGCCGCCTCTCCTCAACCTCTCCCCATACCTCGCCTTTACCCTCTCCACCGCCCTGTCAGCCCTCCTCTTAAACACCTCCCCCAGCTCCCCCCGGCCCATACGCCCGGCGAGCCACTCAGCCGCCTCCACATCCCTAAGCCTAGGCGGAATAACGCCGACGACCACCGCCGCGGCCCCTTCCCGCCCCCCGGCCGCCTCCGCCCTCCCGGCGTCTCTAGACGCCTGGGCGGGCTTCTCAACGGACTTAGCCGCGTGCGCCTCTGTGGTTTTTCCCCTCTCCTCCTCCCTAAGCGCTGGGGGCTGTATTTCTCTTAACCTCCTCACCGCCTCGCCCCACGCGGCGTCAAACCTCCTTCCCGTCGCCTCTGCGTATATCCTCACCGCGGTTTGAAACAGCGGGTTGTCTGTCCTCCACTGGCTGGGGTCCGTCTCGGGGGCCAGCTGGCTGGGGGAGGCCAGCCATTTAAGAAAGGCTTTTAACACCTCTAGCTTGTACTGAGCCTCCGCGGCGTTTCTCTCTGCGATGTTCTCCGCAACCGCCAGGAGGACTCCCGGGGCGATAGGCGGGTCTACAAACCACTCCCACAACACAGATCTGTCTCTGCCGGCCTCCCTCCTCCACAACTCCACAAGCCTCCTCCCAACCTCGTAGCCCACCGCCGCCTCTACCACCCTCCACCACTCGCCCCTGGCCTCAACCCCCTCGTCGCCTTTTAGCAACTCAACCACCGGCTTGTACCTCTCCTGCGCCTCTACCCACTTGTACAGCCCGTAGTTTAACAAAAGCCTCAGCTCCCTCCCCACAGAGGGCCTATACTCCCCCAGCCTAGGCGCATGCCTCGCGATTTCAAAAACTCTATCTACTACGCTACGGAACGCCTCGACCGCCCCCTCCACCTCCCCCGGAACCCCCAGTGTGTGTAGAAACTCCCTCGGCGCGATGCCCAGATGCCTCAAGCCGCCGGCGGCGGCCATCCCCAAGAGGCGCTCCACCACCTCCCCCAGCGCCGGGTGGTAGACAAAGAAACGCACCGCGGCCCCCTCCTCCCCCGCCACCAGCGCCGGCGCCGCCACAAGCCTACGCAACGCCCTCAGCGACTTGGCCATAAACACCACCGCGAGGCCCTCGGGGACGGGGGCCCGGCCCCTCTCTAAATACTTCATATAGACATCTCTCGACACCTCGGCCCACCTGCCGAGCGCCCTGTAGACGGCCTCAGCCGCCAGCTCCTCGCCGCCAGCCCCCACTCCCCCCTCGCCATCGCCTCCTCTACCCCGGCCACCGTCTGCGAGAGCGTCTTTACGAGAGAGGCGTGTTCCTCCGCCAGCTTGGCAGTTTTCTCAACGTCGGGCGGCCTCAGCTGTTTTACAGCTTTTTTCACAAGCCTCTCCACCTCCCTCGCCCGCCTCTCCGCGGCGCGGGCCTCCCTCCTCGCCCTCTCCACGTCTCTCTCCAGCTGGACTACCCTCTCCGCGGTCTTAAAAGCCTCGGCCAAGGCGCCTAGGGCGTCTTCATCCACCCGCACTACGCCCAGCTTCACCTCCAGCTCCCTGCCTCTATACACCTCTCTCAACACGGAGAGGAACTCCCCCCTCCTCTCCCTTACCAACTCCCACAGCGCCTCAGCTTCAGCTTTTATCTTCCCCACGTCGCCGCTGGCGCGGGCCGCCTCCCACCGCTCTCTTAACGCAACGGCGACAAGATACAGCAGAGGATCTGGGAGATACCCACCGCTCTCCTCCGCATACACAGCTCTGTACAACAACCTACCCAGCTCCTCCACCCCGGCGCCTTGGAGGTCGCGGATGTAGTAAAGGGCCATGGGCGCCTCCTCCGCCTTTTCTAAAACCTGCATCTGTCTAACCAACTCCCTCAGCCTAGCCGCGGAGAGGGCCGCCTCGGCCCCCACCGCTTTTAAATACGCCTCGGCTCTACGCGCCTCCCCCTCCGCCCTCGCCAGCCTAGCCTCCGCCTCTCTCAACGCCCTCTCGGCGTGTACAAGCCTCTCCGGGTTGAGGGAGGCGGTGGCTTTTAGATACTCGGCCTCTTGCCTAAGCCTCTCCGCCTCGGCAAACCCCCCGGCCTCCACAGCCCTCTCCGCCAGCCTTTCCAACTCCTCAACGCGCCTCGACAGCTCCCTCCTCCACTTCTCCACCTCTTCGCTGATCCTGTCGAACTCCGCCTTCAGCCTCTTGTACTCAGCCTCGGCCTCCGCCACCTCCCTCCTCCACTTTAGATACTCCTCCAAGGCCCGTCTCAGGCTCATCTTGTGTTGTTCAAACCTAGCCAGCTCCTCCTCCGCCTGCCTTCTCAACGCCGCGTGTTCCCGCGCCACCCTCTCCAGCTCGGCTAGCGTGTTCTCCACCTCTACTAAGACGCGCCTCGCCGCCCAGGCCGCCTCTGCCAGATGCCCCTCGCCTCTTGCATACAGCTCAAGAGCCCTCTTGGCGGTCTCCACGTCGGCGGTTTTCTCCAACAGCTCTCTAAGCGCGGCCGCCCTCTCCCCCGGCTTCACCACGTCTACAGAGGCCATCTTCTTGGCGACGTCTGTAGGCAACTTCTCTAACAGCTTGGCGTACTCCCTCTCCAGCCTCTCCACGGTCTTAACCTCGTCGACGCCGCCGCGTTGTTGATAAAACACGCGTAGCTCCCCGGCTCTCTCGTGTAGAATTCGAATTGCCTCCTCCCTCCCCCTCTCTACAAACACTCTCAACGCCTCGTCGAAGGCTCTCCGCATCTCAGCCGCGCCGGGCCTCTCGACGGCGTATATCCTCTCGCCGACGTACTTAACCCAGAGGTACCGCTCGCCAAATTCTCTAAACCAGCGCCAGCTCTCTTCAAGAACCTCCCTCCTCACCTCCTCCAGCCTCTCAAGCGCCTTCTCCACGGCCCCTCCGCCTCCCCCCGCCCTCTGCGCCTCCTCCACAGCCCTCACAGCTTTTTCCAAAAGCCGCAGGGCCCTCCCCTCCGCCTCGTGGAGTTCTCTAACTCTCTCCACTCTCACCAGCTCCACCTCGCCAGCCTTGACGCGGCCCAGCTCCGCCGCGCCCTCGCCGAAGAAAGACGGCCCGACGGCCTCGCCAGGCCTCACAGCCACCACCTCCACAGACTTAACCCGCGCCGTCTTTGTCTCCAAAACCCTCTTACCCTCCTCCAGAGAGCGGGCGCCCAGCACAAGCCCCCTGGCCAGCCCCACTACGTACAGCGTCGGCAGTTCTAGATGCATTCGGCGCAACGCCTCCGCCTCTGCATATCTGTGGGCTGAGTAGGGCGTCTTGGCCGAGCTCCAGTGGGCAATCCACACATCTCTCCACGCCTCCAGCAACCTCCCCCCAGCCTCCAGAACCCTCTCCCTATTCTCCACAAGCCACTGGGCCAGCTCCCTCGGCCCGCTGATCTCCCTAGGCGCCCCGGCGCCTAGAAACACCTGGTGCAGTCTGTCGAAGGCCCTGGGGTGCATTCTGGCAACAGGCTGGTAGACAGCCCTCAGCCTAGCCTCCACCCGCTCCACAGCCGTCTTTAGATCTGAGGCCTCCAGCACCGCCAAGTCGTATAGAAGGGCGTAGAAGGCCCCGGTGGACTGCCTCACAGCTCTTTCGTGTAGCTCCACGGCGGCGCGGAGGGCGGCCACCTCGTCGACTCTCTCCCTTACGTACTTCGCCCACTGAGCCGCCCTAGCCGCGGCTACGTACCGCCTAAGCTCCATGAGCTGTTGGTACTGCTCTTGGCTAATCCTCCCCTCAGCCAGCAGTCTGTGGAGATAAGCAGGGTTGATTAGGGCAATCCAGCGGGGCTTGTCGTCTATCTGCGATAGAAATAGGGAGTAGGCCGCGGGACGTCTCTGGGCTACCTCGCGCATCCACTGCTCAAACCTCGCGTCGAACTGCGGCCAGAGCTGTCTCAGCCACTGCAACGCGTCCATCTCGGTGTAGGGCTGCGCCCTCTTGTACAGCTCATACGCCCACCTCCCCGCCTCAGCCGCAACCGCGACCCCCCTCTCCACAGCCCTCTCGGCCCTCGTAAACGCCTTCTCCACCACCTTCCCTATCCTCTCGTGTATCCTCTCCTCTATGTAGGCCTCGAATCTGCGTCTAACAGCCCGCTCCCCCGGCCTCTCTCTGTACTTAGCCCACCCCCTGTGGGCGAGCCTCCTAACCAGCCTGGCGGAGGCCCTCTTGACTGGGGAGCCGGCGGCCCTGCCCAGCCTATACGCCAGCCTCGCCTTGAGAAACAGCCTAATGCCCAGCCAGTAGGTGAGGTCTTGAATTACGTTTATAACTATGTAAAGCAGATAGCGAGAGGCGGAGGGGAAGCCGAACACCGCCGCCAACGCCTCGAAGACAAAAACCGGCGTCAGCAACGCCACGTAGATACTCCACCAGAGCCTACCCAGCAACGTGCCGAAGAGCTCGATGGGGTTTAGAACAAGCCCCACGTCCCACATAGACACGCCCCACCTGGGGTCGGGCGGCGGCATTGGGGGCGCGTCCGCCGGCTTGTATGGGAGGGAGGTCCAGTTATTCCAGGGAATGGGCCAGCGAGGCGCCAACGAGGCGGGCGGGGGAGGGGGCGGGTGCGCCAGCATCCACCTCCACCTCTCCGCCAGGGCTGAGATAGACTCCCTCGTGGCTCTGGAATCCCCCAGGGAGTAGCCGAAGAGCCACACCTCCTCCCCCGGGTGCAGGAGGAGCCTCCCCCAGGCGGCTTTGCCGCCCTCGCCGTTGTTATCCCAGGCGAAGCGGGCGCAGAGTATTTTAAACTGCCCGGCTTTATAACTCCTCGGCTCTAGGTCAGGCATTGGGAAGAAGAGCCTCGGGGCAATAGACGCGAAGTACCCCAGCTCGCCCCCCGCCGCCTCAGCCACCGGGCTTGAGGTATTCGGCGGAATCAGCCGGGAGAGGGCCTCTACGTATCTACGGCTGTAGTTCCCACCTGCGAGGACAGATAGGAAGTAGTCCCGGGAGGTTTTAGACATGTTTCCAGCCGCCATGGGCACGTGGCGCCAATTTGGCTCATCTGCGCCGTAGTAAGCCACGTGGCACTCTTGGTCGTACTCCGCGCCGCGGAGGAGATTCACCACCGCCACCCCGTCGCCGTCGGCAACCGGCGCGTCTCCGTATTCATCTGGAAGCGCGGAGCGGCGGTCGTCCACCTCCACGGCGACCCCCCGCATCCAGACAAAACCGTAGACGTATCTAGCGGCGCGTTGGACGTCCCAAAACCTAATTCTCATATAGGTGCGGTTGTCGTGTACGTAGCAGTAGGCGGCGGGGGGAGGCTCCCCGTCTCCCTCCCAATCGCCGTATTTCACCTCGTGCCAAACCTCCCAGTCTCTATAGGTGTAGGGCATAGCCGCGTCCACCTTCGGGATCTCTGCGCCGTTCCGCACCTCCAAGGGCTCCCAGGGCTTACCTAGGTGTATAGTAGCTATCTGTAGCTGGCGGGTTTCCAGCTTCTTGCGGTACCGCGGCTCCTGCCACTCCTCTCTAGTTGAGGAACACCGCTCTACACACGTGCCGTTGACGTAGCGGCAACACCACTCACAAGTCCGCCTCCACTTGTAGAAGTCTATAGAGCCGTCTTTTACAGGTCTGGGGGCGTTGGGCAGAAGAATAGAGAAGTTTGACCACGCCGTGTTTAAAACTGGCCTCCTCCACTCCAGCCTGTCCCAGCCTACGTCGTATTTCAACTGGCCTGGCCTCTCGGCGACGTCTAGCGCGCGGCAGTCCCCAGCGGCGTTGCCGACGCCGCACGCCTCGACATCCGGCTTAACAACCCAGCCCCAGACCCCGACGGCGCCTCTCCTCTCCCCCCTTTCTAACTCACCGCCGTATGTCACCGTGGCGTTGACCCCGGCGTGTAGCAACCGCCAATGGCTGGGCTTAGAGGTGTCTACAACGTAGAGGGGGTAAAGCGCCGACAGCAGTCGGCACTCCTCAGCCCTAGCCCTCCTAAGCCACCGCTCGCCGCTCTCTCCGGAGGGCATCGTGCCGTTGGGCAGGGGGGTCTCCGGGTAGTTGAGGCAGAGGGAGGCGTTTGTAATAGAGGCTGGGTAGTCCAGCCAGACGTAGACGGCGTATGGGGAGCCAGCCCCCAGCCCTGTGAAGTTCTTCCTCCCCACGTAGAGCACGGCAGGCGCCCCCGGCCCCGCCGCCGCCCAGTCACTACCGTTAACCGCCAGTATCTTCACGCCGCTGAGGAGGTCAAATCTGGGAACCCCCCTAGAGAGGTTTAGAGAGGTCCAGGTTTTGTTAAGCTCCTCCACAAGCCAGCGGCGTGAGAAGTAGTTGTGGTAGCGGAGGAGGGCGACCCCCTCCCCCCGCGTTGCGAGATACGAGAGAGAGCCCGTGGAGCTGGGGGCCGACTTAGCCCATTCTGCCGTCTCCTCCGCCCACTGGGCCACCGCCAGCCCTAACGGCGAGAGGTAGGCGCCCACCGCGGCGGCTGTGTATAACGCCAGCGCCAGCGCCGTGAGAAAGGCGCCCCAAGTCCTCACGCGGGGGAACAGCAGGAGGAATAGCCCAGCCGCCATTAAGAGGCCAAACCACTTCTCAGCCCAGGAGGCGAGTATCTCTAGCAAGTGGAACACCATATACACCCCAACGGCCGCTTGATACGCCGCGTTGGCCAACTGAAACACCGGGTCCATGTAGCGCCAGGCGGCGAGCGCGAAGACAGCCGCCGCCAGAGACCCCCCGCCGGTGAGCGGAGCCGCCGCCACCGCGCCGAGGAACATCAAAGTCTGTAGTACAGAAGAGGCCACCGCCGCCCCCTCCAACGCGGAGGCCGCCGCCTCAGCCGCCAGCCTTGCCGCCTCGGCGGTGGCTCTAATTCTCTCCGCCCACCCCCCAGGCGCCTCGTAGAAGCCGTAGATGTAGAGGGGGTTCGGGACGTAGGGGGCGGAGAACTGAAGCACAAAGCCCGTCACCAGCGGCACAGCCCACACCACAGTGACAACTGCAAATATGGGAAAATACCACTCCTCATCCCCCCTCCACAACAGTAGATACAGAGCAGACAAGGCAGCCGCCAGGTGGAGAGCCGCAACCCAGTCAGACACGAAGCGAGGCCCCCCACGAGGCGGGAAAAACCTTACCAGAGCCTCAGAAGAGAGGCCGTGAAGGGGGCTCGGAGCGCGGGGAGGAGTGGAGTAGTTGGGAGTCTAGGAAAAGGGGGCCGTCCCATCTACGGCGCCGTCCCAGAACGCCGTACAGATTACCACATCCCTACCCTGGCGGCCGGCTGTATGTCCGCAGAGAGGCGCTTTACTAGCAGGAGAGGGGGTGGGGAGGAGTGCTGGGAGCACTACAGCTACTACGACCAGCCTTGAGGTCGGAGTCCAGGGGCTTCACAACCCCAGCCTCTACCCCATACGCCTCTCCCGGCGGCGCATGTGGAGGTAGATTGCAACTGCTGGCCGGAGCCGCGGACTCCGCCGTTGAGCGCGCGAGGCCAGCTTAAGTATATGCCCCCAACGGCCAGCGGCACGTCCGCGCGCCGCACGTCGAAATCCCTACTCACTCCTTTTTTTCATAACAACTAGTTTCAACTATCTTTTGATTTCCGGGCGCCCCCGATCTCCTGCTGGACTACACTGGGACATCGCTGGTGGGGTTTCAACTATCTTTTGATTTCTGGGTGGCGTCTATAGAGATGGTCTACACTACCGGTGGTAAGTACGAGTTTCAACTATCTTTTGATTTCTGGAAAGACGGAGCACGCGGGCATACCGCCGGGCAACCCCATTGCGTTTCAACTATCTTTTGATTTCTGGCCACGACACCCTCCTGCGGGAGGCGAGAGACGTCATAGAGCACGCGTTTCAACTATCTTTTGATTTCTGGGAGATGGCTGAGGGATCACTGCCAGCCTATGAAGTTGCTCTACGTTTCAACTATCTTTTGATTTCTGGAGCAAGATTCCAGATTTACCCAAGCTTCTGCTTGAAAATCTGTTTCAACTATCTTTTGATTTCTGGGGCGACGCAGGTGCCAGCAACCACGTGGCAGGTGCAGAGGCCGTTTCAACTATCTTTTGATTTCTGGACGTCTACAGAGGCTTACTACACATTGAACTTCATGGTGGACGTTTCAACTATCTTTTGATTTCTGGTTAGGTTGGTTGCCTTGGACATGTACCTACCTGCGCAAAGGTATTGTTTCAACTATCTTTTGATTTCTGGCGGCCCACCTGGCACGGGCAAGTCATACGCGCCAATATTCTTTTCGTTTCAACTATCTTTTGATTTCTGGGTAAAAAACTGAAGCGCCGGGATTATGACTGAGGATCCCATCATCAGTTTCAACTATCTTTTGATTTCTGGCTGCTGGTTTTCCGGGGGGCGCGACAGCGCTGTGGCGTGCGCTCTGGCGTTTCAACTATCTTTTGATTTCTGGTCCGTCTGCGTTTGTGTGGATTAAAGACAGTCAGTATGCGTTTCAACTATCTTTTGATTTCTGGTGGATAGCCAAGCTAGTATCTTTCCTGGCGAAAGAAGAGATCAGTTTCAACTATCTTTTGATTTCTGGCCACTGTAACCCTCCGATTGGCAACCGCCGAGATACTCGCGTTTCAACTATCTTTTGATTTCTGGTCGGCCGCCCCCCACCACCGCCTAACTCCCTCCCCCAAAATAAGTTTCAACTATCTTTTGATTTCTGGGCGAGCAAACCCACACCCCCACGCCGATCCGTTAGATATATGTTTCAACTATCTTTTGATTTCTGGGGCTGGTTTTGATTGTTTTTGTGGGTTTTTAAGTTTTTCGTCTGTTTTTTGCTTCTTCGGTGGACGCTTTTCCGCCACGCTTTACATTCATACATGTCTCTTTTCAGGCTTGCCGATCGCCATTCTTCGCAGAGGCGGCGGGCCAGAGGTGTAGAGAAAGCCGAGACCCAGCGCCGTTCTTCGCCGCGCCGTGCACATGTTTATATGTTTGTAAATGGGGTTCTGGACTTGTAAAAATGGTTAAATGCCGGGGCTCCCAGGGGGGTATGTTTAGGGAGATTAGAGCGAGGGTGTTGGAGACAGCGGCTCAGAAGGCGCGGGTTGTTGCGGAGGCTGAAGGCGCATGCTGTCGGTACGGGGCGGTATGTACCTATACATAGGGAGGGTTGATATCGGCGGCGTCTCTGGCTATATGTGGGTTTTGGGGTTGAGGCTTTACGTGAAGCTGGGGTGGCGTCCCAGCGACACGGTCTATCTAGGCAACCTCTCTGACCCCCTCTCCGTGGCTCTGCGGATTAGGCGCCTAGCCCCCAGGCTGGTTGACGTGAGGAGGCTGGCGTATACAGTGGCCAGGGCGCTGGCCGCGGCGCGTTACGTGGCGGAGCGCTGCCGGGACAGCCCGAGGTGGAGGATAAGAACCTGGGAAGCCCTAGCCCTCATCGACGAGGCGATCTCCGCAGTTGTAAACGCCTGGCCCCCCACGGCGAGAGTATTTTGGAAAAGACGCTGGTGAGAGAAGCCCCGCGGGGCAGATTGCCAGGCGGAGGTAGCAAAATATCGGCGCCAGGCGGCTGCGGAGGGCGCAGGCCAAGCCCAAATCTTCGGCGCAGATACGTCTTTCAACCTCGTCTATGTTTTTCCTTACCCGTCGTCGTATTTCTTAACAGGAAGAGTGTTAAATACAAACGCTGACAGCTCGGCGCCGGCGCGCGGGGCTGGCGCAGAGAGGGCGGAGGCGCGGCGGAGGGGGGTTTACTCTATTGCTAAATGCGCCCCGGCGTGGTCGAATATTCTAGATATGGCGTAGGCGGCGGCTGCGGCTACTGATAGCGCTGTCACCGTCACGGCGGCTACCGCCGCGGCGTCTGCGGCGACGCCTATCAGTGAGCTGAAGAGTATGTACTTACTCCAGTCTACCTCCGGCACTTTTATAGTTTGTAGGACGTCTGCCCCTCCCGCCAGCGCCGGGGGGAAGCCCGCGGCGACTCCTAGTATCAACGCGCCGAGGTGTCTAGTTTTTTCTTCAGCGACTAGAACGGCGCCTAGGCCCATTAATAAGACAAAGCCGTATGTGACGTATGTGGCCGCCACGGCGGCGGCTAGGGCTAGCAACGCGCTTGTGGCGGCGGAGCTGTAGGGCATGGCGGCTTGGGAGAGGCCCATGGAGTAGCCCCCAGTTATTACCAACACCCCCGTCAGCGCCGTGGCTGTGAATATAGAGCCGTAGCCGCTGGCTATGGCGTCGAAATAACGCCTGTAGACCCCGACGGCGCATTGATAAGCCTTCTCCACGGCGCGGAGGTAGTCTCTATCTGTAAAGTGGGAGAGACACACGGGTTTAAACTCCCCCGCCACCTGCGGCGTCTTGAAGGCGGCGGAGGCCTGGCTTATGAAAAAAGTCACCGCGGCGCCTAGGGCGATGGTGATCACCGTGGCGGCGGCGAAGAGTAAAAACCCGACGCCTCCTCTATGCCACACGTCGAGAGCCCTCTCCTTGCCGTGGGTGCCGCCGAAGGAGTACAAGACGGCGCCGTACAGCAAGTAGGCGGAGAGGACGGCGAGGGGGAAAAAGAGGTGTGGGGGGAGGTCGAACATCACCAAAACTTTAGATTCCCAAATGCGTCCACCAGCGATTTTACTAACAGCCCGTTTAGAAAGTCCAGAGCTGTTCTGCCGGCGTCTGCGATGCTCCCCGCGCCGTAGCCCGTGGTGATTAGATTGGCGGCGAATATCACCGCGGCTAGGATAAAGGGTACCGCCGCCAGGCCGATTAGTATCGATTTGTAGTGGTCGACGATGGTCACAATAGCCGACCAACGCGCCCAGGTAGTGGGGCTTGCTATCCAGCTAACTGCGGCGTAGATCGCCAGAAGCACCACGACGGTCCAGAATATGAGGGCGTAGGCCGCCGCCAGGTTCTTTACGGCTTGTTGCACCTGCTCCTTAAATGGGAAGTTGTAGACACCGCCGCCGGCGCCGCCGGTCTTATTGCCGCCTTGCTGAGCCAGCGCGGCGGGCGCCAGCACCATCAACAAAAACAGCGCCGCCGCCACCACAGCCCTCCCAGTCCTCCCCTCCTCCTTTTCGGCTTTGGGCTCCTCCTTGGGTTTTTTCAAAGGCATGTAGAACCCCAACCAGTGAGCGGAAAAACCTTAGAAAGATCTCATAAACGCTCCAGACCGCCTCTCTACCCTCCCAGCCTCTAGTATATGAGATCTGCCGTGGGGCCTTATGGGTACACGTAGAGCCCCCGCGGCGTTTTTCAAAGCGTGGACGTGGAGGCGTTGCGACAGCTGTTCTGATGCCATGTACTGCGGCCGCCTAGAATTCCGCCGGGTGTAAACTGTGCGCCGTGTCTCCTCCCCAGTTTATACCCGGCGGCAGAAACGCCGCATCTAGGCTGAGTGTAAACAGGTCGCCGGGCGTACACGCGGCACAA
The DNA here is from genome assembly GCF_000234805.1 of Pyrobaculum ferrireducens. Classification (NCBI taxonomy): domain Archaea; kingdom Thermoproteati; phylum Thermoproteota; class Thermoprotei; order Thermoproteales; family Thermoproteaceae; genus Pyrobaculum; species Pyrobaculum ferrireducens. The sequence goes on along the minus strand of NC_016645.1, from coordinate 274,905 downwards.
AACGCGTCCCGGCTCCTGTGTAAATAAACACTGCCAACCAGCCGGAGGCGCGGCGGTTAGTAGAGGCCGTCGCTCCGTATTTCATACTCAATTTCTGTATCTGGAGACATCCCGGGCACGTCTAGAGGCCACATCTTTCCCTTAAGCTTCTGTTTAGATGGCCTCTCCATCATAAACAACGCGTGGACGGTATGTAGCAGTACGTTGCCTCCGGCGGGTCTTTTTGTAGAAAACATAGTGGGCACGTCCATAACTTGGTCAGTGACAATAGCCAACTTGCCCAGTCTCGTATAGCGCTGTAAAATATTCAAGGCGTAGAGCATGGCTTGTTGCCTAGGGGCTAGCAACTGCCTCCCCCGGTACTCCGCGCGGAACGGGGCCACTAGGGAGTCTACCACTATCACGTCCACGTCCTCTGGAAGCTCCCTAATTTGTTCTATCAACTGGAAGGAGTCTGTGGGGCGGTAGAGATAAAACTGGGTAACAGCCTCGTTAGAGACGCCGAATCTTTTAAAGAGGTTTTCTATTGTGGCGGAATCCACGTCGAAGGTGCCTTCTGTGTCGAAATAAGCCACTTTAAGCCCTCCCGCCAGCGCAACCGCCGAAATCTGCTTAGCGAATAACGACTTGCCAGTGCCGTACTCCCCGGCGAATCCATATATGAGGCCGAATTTCACCCCCCTCCAAGGGGTTTTAGAATCGAACTCCTCAACGCCGGTTTTTAAAACGCGGTCTTGTCTCTGCCTCAGCTGGGCAAGGGTCACCGGCCGGGAGTCGACGCCGGCCGCCTCTCTCAGCCTCCTAGCCGCCTTCTCCGCGTCAGTCACCTCGTCGTAGCCCAGAAGATCTGCCAGCTCCATCGGCGTCAACAACGCCATTTTCCTAAGCGTATAGCCCCGGAGGCACAGCTCCACAGCCCTCTCAGCCTTTTCTCCACTAAAGACGTCAAACACCCACCTACACTCCTCCGGCGCGTTAGCCCTCTTAGGCACGGCTACCGCCAGCGCCCGGGGGGAAATACCTTACCCTCCACATGCGGCCTCTGCGGAGTAGCAACACGGCGCATTTCCCCGCCCTAAGAGCCGCGTCGTAATCCCTAGTCAAAACTGCGCACCCCACCCCGCACTCCGCCTCGCAGAGCTCAACGGCGTAGAGCTCGGCGGGCTTCTGCTCAGAGAGGCGGCAGTCTACGCTGTGTCTACGGCACAGCTCGAGGAAGCGCCTTGCAAGGGGCATGTGGGTCTCGCTCCAGGCGTCTACCACGAAGACGGCGTCGAGCCCCGCCTCAGCCGCCGACTTAAAAAGCTCTTCAGGCTGGCTCAGCGCCGCCGCTATGGAGAAGACGTCTACGTAAAGGCGGCGGTACCTCTGCCAGGCGTCTGGCACTAACTCAAAGACTCCCTTCCTCGTCTTAACTCTCATAACTCTCCGCCAGGAATTTGGCGGTGGCCAGGGGGACTTCCTCCCCCTCGGCCTCCGCTACGACGTAGCCGCCGCATTTAATGACAATACGCCTCTCCTCTGATATGACAAATACGCGGTAGCGGGGGCTGGCGAAGAGGGGGAGGCTTCTCACAGGCTTTAGGTAGAGCTCTCCGTTGGCGGCGATTTTCTGCCGGCGCTCCACCTCAGCCTCGGCGATGTAGACCCGCCTATGTTGAACCCTCTCCAATGCTTTCTTGTAGCGCCTAAAGAGAAGCACAGCGGCTACGTGGGTGCATATATCCCGCCTTCTGCGGAGGCCGAATTGCGTAAGGTAACAACTGCAGTACCACCTCCTGTCGGCGTTGGAAAACCAGACTTGATACAGAGGCTTCCAATCGCCGAGCTCTCTACGGCCTTCGACGAGGTAGAGGCCGTCCCTCACCTCTCTCACGTCGCCGAGCCTCAGCAAGGCCCTTTTAATCCAGCTGTGGGACTTGCCTGGGAAGTCGCGCCTCAGCTTCTCCACGGCGTCTCTAAGGGGGTCACGGCGCATAGGGAGGCACGGTTATTCTAAACTGGCCCCACGTGCCTCTCAGCGGCACGAGCCTAGAGAGGGCCTCCATCGCCTTGACGGAGGCCGCTCTGACAACCACCAAGGCCTCCGAGGGCTGTAGCGGCGTTGTTTTGGACTCGTCTAGGTCCCAGTCTGGGAATCGGATAATGAGCTTGACGTAGCCTAGGTGCCTCTGGAATTCGCGAAAGCTGTGGCTAATAAGCACGAAGAAGCGCCCCGAAGCGCGGCCGGTGCGCATGTGGTCTGTCAATAGGCTGTACCGATTCACGAACATCAAAAATCTATGCGCCTCGTCCACCACATATATCACGTTTTTGACACCGCGGGTTAGTTCTAAATGCGCCAGCACGTAGGCCAGCCTCCCCACGCGGTCTAGCCCGCTGATGTCAATACAAGTAGAGCGGCCGACCTCGAGAGGCGCCTCCGTCTTTTCGAACTGTTGCGTATCAAAATGGGCTAATCTACGGCGCACTGCATAGGCCGTGTCCACCTCGTGGGCCTCCGCCACCTCCACAACGCGGCGCCGGATTTCGCCAAGCGTCTTCATCCCCCTCTCAACGCTACGTAGCAACAGCTCAGCCATCGCCGGAGTGAGCAGATACGGATACTCCCCGTAAGTGGCAGTGAGGCTCTCCTCAAGAATTTCAACAACCCTAGGCGCCGGGAGGTCCAGGGGGTTTACCGGAAAGCGGCCGTGGTAGTCGCAGAGGCCGTGTTGCTGGAAGTCACCGGCGGTGTCGTATACAACAACGGCGTAGTCCGGGGGGAGGTCTCCCAGGCTCCACTTGACGAGAGAAGTCTTGCCGCTCCCCGGCAACCCAGTAATTAAGGCGTTTCCCTCCGCGGAGGCCACTAGGCGGAATAGGTAGCGGTGTATCACGCCCCCAGCGCCCTAAGACCTAAATCCGTAATCCTAACAGTGAGGGTGAGGGCGTCTATCTTCACAAGCCCCATTTGACTAGCCCTAACCACAGCCCGGCCGTGCCTCTCCAGGGCGTATTTAAGCGATAGGAAGCCCCCAGACTCCCAAATAGTCTTCAACAACTCCAACACCTCCCCGTCTCTAATCTCCACAACTGGCTCAGGTACGGAGGTCCTGCACAGCGGGGCGCCGGCCCACTGCCTCTTCACCGCGAGGGCCTCGTACGTCAGAGAGGAGGCGGCCATGACGACGCGGTCTGCCACCAACGCCCGCTGGTCGTATACAGAGGTGTAAATTCGGAGAACTCCCCCCAGCGCCTTGGCCGCGGCTAGTACGTCAGTGAACTGAGGCCACACGTCGCTGTACACCTCCACGGCCCACCCCCCGCCGTATTTTGAATCTAGGTGGTGGGCCAGGGCGAGGCCGAGGGCTAGTTGCACAGGGTCGGCCAGGGCTATCCTCAGCTGGTACCGGCCCGGCCCCTCCGCGAGTTTAGAATAGTCGACAAATCTAAACAATAGACACAGCGGCGCCGAGCACTGAGCCAGCTCAGAGGTGTGGCGGGGGAGGGGGATGGGGCTGTTGTATCTAACAAAAATTGTAATTAACGCGGCGGCGCCCCCCGGCGTCAGCTCAAAGCCGAGGCCGCTTACGCGATCCGCCGGGCAGATGGTGTACCGCATCTCTGCGGGAGGCGGATCTGCGAGGCCGCCTACGACAATCTCCAGCATTTAACAAACTAGCTGAATTGAAACTCCTATCAGTTGCAACAGCTGGTTTGCCCAGAGGCTGTATATGGGACAGCCCTTGTTGAAGAAACTCAGCGCTATCCTGGGCTTCGCACCGCCGCCGAGGCGGACCACCGCCAGCCTAGCCGGAGAGGCGTTGACGATGTAGCCCTCGTGGCGCCATATTTGCTGTAGTTCAAAACTGCGGGGGGGCTTAACAACGGCGCGGCGGTCGCAACCCAGCACGATGGCGTACATGCCGGAGCGGAATAGCTGGGCTATTAGCTCGACAGAGCCGCGTAGTATGAAGCCGTAGATGCAGTACTGTTTTTCAACACGGCCCTGGATGTAGAGAGAGCCCGGCGGCTCCAGCCACCTCTCCGCCTTTTTCTCACGCCTCAAGACGTACGCCTCCTGGGGGCTCTTCACCACCACCACGTCCCCCAGCTGGGCAAACGGAGTGTTGACGAGGCGCCAATACGTGTTGAAAATTCTCCTCACCCTTATCGGCGCCTCCCACTGGAAGTGGAGAGGCGTCGGCAACGGAGGGGCGGGGACGGGGGGCGGGCCCGGCGCCGCGGGCAACTCCGGCCCGGGGGGGTGTCCGAGTAGCTCTCTGGCCGCCTCCGCCGCGCCGGGGCCCGCGGCGCGGGGCTCCTCTCTGGCCAGGCCTTGGGGGTCGCAGAGATCTGGCCTTTTTGTACAGATCTCAGTCATTTTCTCCGCGGCTTCAGCTCCGGGTCTAGGGGGATTTTCACCTGGTATTTAATCTCCCTGGGGGCCAGCAACAGGACGCCCGTGGCGTACGGCCTCCCTCCCAGCGAAGCCTCGTAGGGCGTGAGGGCGCTTGTGAGATACGCGAGGTCTGACTGGCTGAGGCCTAGTATCTCCGCGGCGCCTCTAATTGCCCGGGAGGTGCCCCCCAGCACCAGAACCAGAGAGGCGCTTCTCAGCAGGTCGCGCTCCAGCTGAGTTTCTAGCTGTATAATAAACCACGCGGCGTACCCCTCCTTACGGCCCCCCTGCACCAGCTCGAGCAGCGCCCTCACAAGCTCGCCGGAGGCCGGGTTTCTCGGGTCGCCGACGAGCCTAGCCTCGTCGATTACAATTATCCTCCGGAGCATCTCAGGAGGCTCCTCCTCCGGCGCCTTGAACTTGCGGAATAGGTAGAGCATGAGAGCCGCCGTGAAGAAGGCGGCTACGTCATACGCCTCTCTAATAGACCGCAGGACGAAGACCGTGTGGCTGGAGCCGTCCCACTGGATGTACTGCGGCGCCGCGCCCACCAGCGATGCCACCCTCTCCACGGCCGACCTCGCCGACTCGGCCCCCGCCACCTCAAAGCCGTACGCCCTGGCCACCCTCTGGAAGTCTAGACTGGCGGCGAGCACCTCGGCGAAGTCGGCAGGCAGTTGCCGGGGCACCTCAACTACCACCGCGCCGTTTAGCTTAGCCCAGCGGCGGAAGTCCCCGTGCGGGTCGACGACGGTGATAACAACGCCGCTACGGACAAGGGCGTTTAGCCACGACCCGACTGTCCACGACTTGCCCATACCCGACGGGCCGATAATAACGCCGTGTGCGTTAGGCAGAGAGTCTATGGGCACCGCCACGGGCCTCCCAAATCTGTCATACGCCAACGTGACGTACCTCCCCCTACCCAGGAGCTGCCCTCCGTAGAATATGGGGAAGCGCATGAGATCCCCAGTGAGGGCCTTAACTCCGTCTCTCAGCCGCCACAACTCCGCCTGCGCCAGAAGGTCGTGGGAGACGTTTTGTGTGTGGACGTCCGCGGTGCCGAAGGGGTACAGCAACACAGGCCTCTCGTTGTGTTGCGAAACGCGTTCAAGCACCGGGGCCAGCTCCCCAAGCCTCACCAGCCTCTTCCCGGTGTCCCTCCCCTCGTAGATACGTTGAAACTTCTTCACCACCTCCAGCGGCGGCCTGTCGGCCACCGCCACAGCCCAGCGGGGCATGTTGGCATACACCCTCGCGTCGGGCCCCGACAGAAGCTCCAAAACCTGCCTAGAGGCCGGCCAGCTCTCGGCCGTGGATCTGTGGGTGAACCTCACCATGAGGGGCACCTCCAGATACCCCCTGGCGAATCTACGCACAACCCAGAGCCAGACGGGGAGCACCACCGCCAGCGCCCAAGGCCCGGCGAAGGCGCTGTAGAAAAGCCAGAAGAAGGCGGTGGCGTATACCCTCCTATCCACAGGCCTCCCCCAACCGACCCAAGCCCCCTCTCTCGTGGCGACGTAGAACTCCTGCAACACCGCCTCCACCTGGCTGACCCGGGCGGGGTCGAACCTCCGCGAGGTGAACCGTATAAACTTCTCGTCGCCAATTACAACAAACGTCAGCCACTCCCCCCTCTGCAGAGACAGCTTATTGTAAAACTCGTGCACAGCCTCGGCGCTCTCCACCCCGAATAGACTGCGGTTAGGCTCCACTCTCCAAAGCCAGTGGTACAGCCCGCGGCGGGGGTCGTAGGCGCATCTCTCGTCGTCTGGATGTCTGACTCTAACCGGCTCAATCGGGGCGAATCTAGAGTAGAGCCACACTAAGAGATCCTCTCCGTGTATGTAGACAAGCGGCAGGAGCAGAAGCGCCGCCGGAGGCCACTGCGGGGCGAGGAGGGCTACGAAAAACAGCCCCCCGGCGAAGTAGAGCAACACCCGGCTGTAGAACTTCATCTCCGCCCCGCCACAAGCTCGTCTATTTGTTGCGCGGGAGCCCTGCCTCTGTAGACGAGCTCCCTAGCCTTCTGAAAATCGCCGCGGCTCAGCGCGTCCACCACCGCCTTGACGTCGGCGCCGAACATAACGGCTCTCAGCACCAGGGCGTAGGCGTCCTTGTTGCCCCACAGCTTAACCGCCTTGTGGTAGCAGTCCAAATCCCCCAGGAAATTTACACAGAGATCCCAAGCCTCAGGATTCCTCGGCCTCACCCGCAACGCCCTGGGCCAGGCCTCCGCCGGCAAGACGCCGATTTTCAACCCAGGCGGCTTGGGATCCGGCAACACTCTGACGCCCCTCGCCGCCTTCCCCAACTCCTCCATCTTCCTCTTAAGCTCCCGCCTAAGCTCTAAGTAGCCCGCCTCCCCCCGCCTCATAGCCCATCCCCGATCTCCTTCACCACCTTCACAATTCTCTTCCTAGTCCTCTCGAAGCCCTTGATGTCTGCGACCACGGGCGGCACGCCCGCCTGCATAGCCCAGGAGATTCTGCTGTCGAAAGGTATCCCTCTTAGAGACCACCGCGAGGTTTTGTTCACCACCACGTACACCCCCTCCCCCGTGAAGTATCTGAGGTCTGTGGGCTCTAAGACGAAGATGTATACATCCGCCGGGGGCACGTCGTAGGGGGCCGCGTCGATGACGACGTAGTCAACGCCCAGCTCCGCCGCCTCCTCCACGTCGGCGGCCAGTGGCAGGTAGCTCTTCACCAAGCCGGCGCCCGCCTTCGTAACAGACTTGTCTACATAAGCCACGCCGGCGGTGGCTAGGTGTAGGTAAAGCGCCAGCGACGTGGCCACCAGCGTCTTGCCAGCGCCGGGAGGCCCCACGACGGCCACAGACTTCACGCCCACCTGCGCCTGGCGGGGGGAAAAACTTTCTACACACACGCCGCTCCCGCGGAGCCCCCTCCGCCTCCAGCCGCACGCCGGCCGCCCCTCATCACGACGTTTTTAACGCGGCGAGCACGTAGTCTATCGACTTGCGGTTTTCTCTATCTCTCAACACGGCTTCGGCGACGGACACGCCGCGGCGGTCTCCGACGGCAACCCTCTTAATAGCCGCGGGCGTCAACTTCCTCGCGATTTTCAACTCGTCCCTCTCCAAAAGATTCAACACAGCCACCGAGGAGTAGGCCAGGTACCGGCGGTACTGCTCAGCCTTCGCCTCTGAAATTTTTGAGACGAGGCGGCGGTCTCCCACAAACACGCCGTAGACCCCCATCTTCCGCATCTCTGCCAGAATCCCCAGCCGCAGCGCCGCCGCGGTGTCGATTACCACGAGGTCTACGGGGATTCCCAGCCTCTGAGCCAGCGCGGGGAGGCGCTCGGCGAAGTCGAGAAAAGCCTCCTCCACCTCTCTGGCGAAGTCCTCCCCACGCCTCGTGTAGAGAAGAGCCGCCTCGTAGCCCGGTATTAGGTAAAGCGTTGGGGAGACGCGGTGTACATACGGCACCCCCGCGCCTAAATACGGCGCAAGCCAACCCGGCCTCCTAGGCGCTTTGAAGAGCTGAGACAGCCCAGCCCTCTCCCAGTCCATATCAACCATGAGGACATACCCCCTAGCCACAGAAAGGACAGCGGACAAGGTGGTCCTCCCCACCCCTCCGTCTAGGGAGTAGACAACCACAGTTTTAACCGGCCTCACCTCCCCTTGTACGACACGGCGTATTGTACAAAAACTCGGCGCCTCTCAAAATTTGTACAAACCGCCGCTCCGCACACGCCGGCTTCGACTCAACACACACCACGTCTAACAAGCCGTTTAAAAACAGCTAAACGCGGCGGAAGACTCCAAAAGGCCCCTCCACAGCCGGCGGATGCCCCCTTCTGACGGCCCAGCCAAAACTCCGGCGAGGACTGGGCAACGAGAGGTCAAAGGGCAGGCTGGCCGAGTCCGCACCCAATGCCCTCTCCCAGCCCGTGGGCAGGCGCCTAAATACGCGGCTGTTAATTAAGTCCGCTGTCGACCCCCGGCGCCCCGCTTTACTTTCCCCCACTCAGTGTTTATAGGGGAAAGGCGTGTTTTTAGTTTCGGTCCACCCCTCTACCTGTGTAAAATACCTGATGGGGATTTTTGGCGGTGCTATACATACGGAGTGGATTTTGTGGAGCTTGGCAAGGTCTGGCGTGCGGTGAAAATCGCCGTTGGGCTGGGCGGCGAGGTGTCTTACTGGGATCTGCACAGGGCCTTCGGCGGGGATGCTGTCTACGTGTTGGAGAAGGCCCAGGAGCTATGCCTCCTCAAGTGGACGAGGGTTGAGAGGGGCGGGAGGACACGCGTCGTCTACCGCCTCACGAAGAGGGCCATCGAGATGATAGACATGACAATGGACCGGTGCCCCGTGGAGGCGGAGGTGAGGAGGGGCCGTTTGTTGATCAGAACCCCACTCGGCTCCTACGCCGTCGGCTACAGCCCGTCGGCTCTGCTGTCTCTGGCCGAGAAGCTGGCCGAGGCATGCGGAGAAGACAGAAGGGAGATGTACGACAAGTTGAAGAAGGCGGCGGAGAGAGCGGTCAGGTGTGCCAGAGGGCTGGAGAAGTGGCTGGTCCAGGCATAGCTCCACCCAGCGAGGCTTATTAACCGCTGTGGTGAGGCGGGGTAGTCTAAAGACGCCTCTGCCAGCTATCCACCAGCTTCGGCCGACTAGATGTGAAGGTAGTAGAGCTTGAGCAACGCCAGCTTTAAGTCCTCGCAGTTGTTCGTATAGCCGCCGCATTTCTTAACAGCATCGGCTACCCAGCCGAAAAGCGTCTCGCCTATAGTCCCCCTATACTCATATTTGCCTGCCAGCGCGTGTGTCCGCGCCAGCTCGAGAAGCCTCTCCCGCTCTGCGCCCTCGGCGCCTCTAGCCTCGTCGAGGGTCCTAAGCAGAAGAATAAGCCGGCCACGTGAGCGTATAGGCGCTAACACTTGCACCAGCCCCACAGCATCAAGCCGATCTAGTACAGAAAGGAGCTCTGACCCTTCCATTAACCACTCTTTTACACGCTCACGTATTCGGTTAAGCGCCTCCATGTCGCCTGTAACGGCTTTGTAGGCGTCGAGACAAAACGCGAAAGGCCAAGCGTATTCCCCCAGTTGAGACAGGTCAACATCCCCCTCTGTAGTTTCAATCACACGTTTGTACAAATCGGGTGTCACCTCGGCGGCTTCAGCACACATCGACGCTACATCTATGGGCTTTGGCGGAGCGCCAAGCGAAGCCGCTAGAGCTGGCTTAAGAAGCGGATGGGCGTATCTTTCCAACGCCTTTAACAGCTCGCCGGTGTCTGGCGCCTCCGCCACAACGCCTAACAATCTCAACATATAGAGAGTTGCGATGTGTGCATCGCTTCTATAACTAAGCAACCAACCGAGTTCTCTTAACGCCTCAGCCGCCTTTTCTATACTGCCGGAAGCCGCCAGGTAGACAAGATACTTAGCTAATACGCCAGAGGCAACATACATCATACCAGCAGTCGGCTCTATGTGCTCTTTCGTTTCTTTCCACAGTTTTTCAAAAATCTCAGCGGCGTTAAGAAGGTCAACAGCTTTCAACACACCGGCTCTAGCGGCCAAAGAAGAAGCAACTAAGTAGTTTTCCCACTGCCCCAGCTTTTTATAAAGTTCAGCCGCCATGGTATAGTATTTCTTTGCCTCTTCTAGCTTGCCAGCATATAGTTTGACCCTCGCAAAGCTGTGGTACAGCGTAGCCTCAGCCACTGACAGCACTATCTGAATCGCCACTGGTGGCCTCGCTAGAGATAAGGCGGCTAGGTACTTCTCCAGTTCCGGGCTTAGTTTGTTTTTCTTCACTTTTTCCCTCAGCTCCTCCAGTTTTGACAACAGCTCGCCTTTCTTCCTTTCAAACGCCTTTTCCAGAAACTCCATACAGCCCTCTCTTGCCTCTTCTGTACACATGTCGACACCACACGGTGAGAGGCCTCCCTCGGCAAGGGGCATAAGCGTATTTATCTCTGCCAGAGTTTTTAAATCAGGGTCATGAATACCGCCTAGAAGCCGACATAAATCTCCACGTGATTCCTCAGACCCGGTATATTTTGTAGGCACTGTTGCATAGGCAACGGCGAGTAGCGCTCTTGCCCAGTCTTCTTCCACACGCTCCTTAGCCCACTCAACCTCTTCTAAAATACGTTCTGCCAGTTCCTTTTGCTCAACCACAGCCGGCGTAGCCGCGGCGTAAAGCACGGCGACCCACCAGCTCGGCGCGTGTTCCTTCAACTGCGAAAGCACGTCGAGAATAACACCAACAGCGATCGGAGATCCCGCCCGTTGCACAGCTGGCACAGCCGCCTCCAGCGCCTTTTCAGCCGCATCTCTATCCAGCGCCTCCGCCCTCGCAACCACTGCGGCCAAGCCAAGACCGTAGATAGCCTCCCACCGCTTGAAGCCTCCCCTCTCCCTCCACGTCTTTACCAGCTTCTCCACCTCCTCCAGAGCTTTGCCGTGTTGGCTTGCGAAGGGCTTCGGCATCTTGCCTTCTAAGGCCATTGCCCGCAGAAGCTCGCGGGTGAATGGCGTCAGCTCGCCGTCGGCCAGCAGATAGCCGTCTATCACACACCTCCTCCCTATCCTTTCGGCGGCGTCCTTTAGGTCTTCTTCAGCCTCCTCTGCCGCTTCGGCAAATGGCTTGTATGGTTGGTCAGCGATGGCGGCGCCGAGCATCAATGCAAATTTCTCTAGACAGGTGGCCCCCTCCCACTCCCTTTCTAAATCGGGGCCGTATTCTACAAGAAAGTGGACAACGGTGTAGGGGCTTGTCTTCGCCCTTTTCCAAACTCTCAACTCCACCTCCGCGTCTTCAACTATTTTACGGACGTCTTCTCTATCCGCTTTTTCTAACAGATTTGCATACGCGGCTAGAGTCAGTGCGGTTTCTATCAGGTCGTGGTGCCTCCGGGAGAGCCAGCTGTACACCTCTTTGGGCGGGAGCTCTCTGGGACATCTCTCGCTCTTAAATAACTTGGCACATCTCCACCTAGCCCATCTCTCCAAGAGAAGCGGCGGCGCGACCACGCGCCCCGGGCCTAGGTCTCGGCTGTAGTATTGCCTCGCCGCTAGAATTTGTGAAAAAATCTCGGCCACATCCTCGTCTTCATACGTGCCGGAGGGATCCCTCCACCTAACTCTCAACATCTCGTTGACGTAAATAAGCATAAACCTAAGGGCCTTCCCCCCGGCCGCCTTCACCATCTCCTCCACCTTCTCAAGCTGGCAGCCCCGCCTGCCCAACTCCTCGCCGACTAGTCTGGCGATTAGGGTGTGGCCCTCGTCGGATTTCGCAATTTCCTCGGCCAGCGCCCTCAGTCTCTCTCCTTCCAGCTGGCAACCGGAGTACCGCCTCATTATCTCGGCGAGGAAATCCACGCTCCTCAAGTCAAGAACGACGGGAGTAATGCGCCTCTTCACCTCCTCGCCCAGCGCGTTGTAGACGTCCACCGGCAGTACCAAAACCGCCGACGCTATGTGCCGCCCCCCGCGGTGCGCTAAGTTGACAAGCTCAGCCACTACGCCGGGGGCCTCAGGACTCGGCCCTTCCAGTGGCTTTTCAAGACCACCCAGCTCGTAGAATCTAGGCGTAGAGGGATCGTAGAACAGGACATAGCTACGGCCTACTCTCTCAACCACATATGGCAAATCCTTGTGCCCCAGCCTCCCCACGTCCACGACGCCTCTAACCGCCGCCCTTCTCAGAACCTCCGCCAGCATGGCCCTAGCCAGTGTGGACTTGCCGACTCCTCTTGGGCCGACTATGGCAAGGACGCCGCCCCTCTCCACCACCTCCCGCACCTTCCTCTCCACCTCATCCACGGCTTGTGCTAGGCCGTGCCGCGCCGGATCTACGTACGGCGCGCCCATTACGTACAACACGCCGTCTCTGCGCTCCACGCCCAGCTCCTCTGGCTCTGTATAGACGGCGTTGACGGGCTTGAGCCTATCCTCAAGCCTAGAGACCCCACTCTCCAGCTCGGCGAGCTTCTCCTCGATTTTCTTCACCACCTCCTCCAGCTTTGTGGTGTCTATTCCGTAGAGCGCGTCCAGCGCCTTCTCCACCTCCTCTCCGCTTCTTCCCAGCTTCGCGGCGGCTCTCCACGCCAACACCTTCCGCAGGTCTTCGTGTAGGCCTCTCCACCTCTCCCCCTGCTCTATCCACTGCGTAATCCAGTTTTTGCCGAAGACTTTTATGACAGCCGCCACCAGATCTAGAAATTTAGAAACGAGGGGGACGGATTTAGAAACGGGGAGAGCGCCGGCGATACACAATACCTCCGTCAAAAACGACACCGCCTCCCTCAAGGTGAAGTAGCCAATTCTCTTAAACACTTCACGTACCCTATCCCACTTGTCCGGCGCCAGCAACGTGGAGAATTTTTCGTAGGCCTCCCGTTGCTCTTCTAGGTACTTCACGGCGGCTCCCTCGCCGCCCTCCTCCAGCCTCCTCACCACCTCAGCCACGAAGCCAGGCGGCATGTATCTTACCCCGAGGTACTCCACAGGCGTAAAATGCCGTTTGATTAGCTCGACGGCCCTCTTTGCGTCGCCGCTGGCGTATCTCTCCGCGTCGTCCCACGGGATGTAGTAGACCAGCCTATACGGCCCCCCACCCGCCTCCTCGGCGAGTTCGCTCTTCTCGACGGCGATCTTCTCCCCGGCCTCCACCCCGTAGTTAGTTCTAAAGAATGTCTTGCCGCTACGAGGCGGTCCAACCACCACAGCGGGGAAGGGGTACCGGTCAGCCCTCTCCTTATTATACGGCGCAAACAAGTCGCCAGCGACAACCACGGTGATGTGGGCGGGTTTATATATATCACTTATCTCTCAGCCGGGTTGTTACAGCGGCCGCCTCTAGCTCTCTGTATATGTATTGTGTGGGAGTTTGGAAGTCTTGGCACGGTTTTAGATTGGGGTTCACTAGTACATTTTCGAAACCTCTGCCACTTCTAAAAGCGGGAAAGAGGAACAGACACTTCTCTAAACCGGCGATCTGGGGCTTAGACGTCTAGGGGTGTAGGTGGATTACCCCTCCCCTCCTCCTCCCACCATATCTATGAAGTCGCGTAGTGGAATTAGCTCTAAGGTAGACGTTAGGACATATAGATATGGGGCCTCGTGTGGAGCTTCTTGCAAATAAGACGCTACCATTTTCAACAAGTCCTTGGCTTCTTCATCCAGTTTGCCAAATTTACACTTTATTAGACAACAAAGCAAATTGGCTAGATCTATTATTTTTAGTTGTCCGCACTCTTGAGTCCATATTCTGCCTATGGCGTAGTTACAAGCATATCTTTCACATGTACAAGTGGCAAAATAGCGCCATACAAAATCCCGCCGGTATGTAACACGTGTAAGATCTACAAAGTAAACACGTCTAGGATCTATATCACAATCGCGAAATAGATAACGAAACCAGATATATCCACTAGTTATATTTAACGTCGTAGTGTTCTTTTGACTTAGCATTGTTAGGCATCGTCCGGCGTCGTTTGGAGGTACGAAGGCTGTGGTTAGAGGCGCGTAGCGAAATGTCGCGTCGCCGTTAGGCGGGGCTCTGGATGGCTTGACCAAGCCGTGTACCAGACCTAAGAACAGCAACCCTTTACTGGCTAGCTGTAAGTATTTGTTAAAGAGGCTACTCCTTACTTGTCCAATTTCATACCTCCAGCATTTCCTCCAGTTGCACGTAGCTAGCTCTGGGGCTTTAAATTCAATTACTACAACCTTGGCGTTTTTGTAGACTAGGGATAAATCCCCAGGACCCTTGATGGTCTGTTTTAGATAACTCTCATAAAGCCTCTCCCCCAAGATAAAGTCGACGACGGCGACAGCTGAAATAATAGCCCCGATCGAGGGGTCTTCGTATACATACCGGCCTCTAGACATGAGGCGTGGGGTTTAACAAATTATTAAATGAACTACTACATCTACACCCTCCATGCCCACATCTTCCTACTGCCTGCCATCTGGTAGTTGAAAGGAAATTAGGCCCTACGAGTGTAGCCCTGTTGAAAGGGGGGGCGCCGGAGACCAAAGATAGTTGAAACACATACAGGCACCGAGCTCACGCCGACGACGTAGCCAGAAATCGAACTGCCACCGCCTCGGCTGGGCAGTCGCCTTTGCCGCGATAGACATCCTAGTTAGAGGCGCCGCAGGCCAGGCTGTGCAGGCTTTTAACATCGCCATGGGCTTCCCAGAGGATGAGGGGCTGAGGACAATACCCACCGCCCCCATATGATAGTCATAAAGATCGGGGGGTCGGTAGTCTTCAAAGACCCCACCAAGACAATACAAAACCTCCCTAAATACGCAGACCGAGCCGTCGTGGTAAACGGAGGCGGCTACATGGTAAACGACCTGATGAGGCGACTAGGCCCAGATCAACAATCGCAAACGGATTCGTCGATAACCCTATAGGCACAGCCCTAAATGGAACCGGAACACACAAGCCGGCGTAATACAAAGTTATATATCTACAATACTTTCATTATCAACCCTAAATTTTTTCCTCTTTAGAGATTAAAATCTTGCAAAGGCCCTTCATTATATACAAAGATCGATAAAATACAGAATTAGCCTCTACAAAGTCTACATCCGGCTTCGGGGTATGAGCCACATAATTCCGCATCTTGCGCATCTTCTCTAACTCATGTGGGTCAACGTTAATGTCAGCTATTCTCCTCAACTCCTCAGAAATTCTGTCGTAGTCTATACGCTTCTTTCCATCTTTTGCACCGCTCTCTTTAAAAGCACCAAGAAGACTAGCGACTTTGTCAAGAGCCGAGTCAAGACATATTAACACCCGTTGCAATGCTGATTCCAGATGACCATTCACGTATTCCCCAATTGCAGTAATTACACAGCTTTTCCACTTATCTGGGCACTCCAAGTCCCTCAACCACTTGCCTAAATCTCCCACAATCTGTATTATTTCTCTCCCCCCACTTACTGATGTATCTAGTTCCCAAAACCACGTAGGAACTAAAACCCTACTTCCATGAGGTACAATTATTCCAACTCTACTTAGGCTCCAAGCCACATATTTCTTTGTATCAGTCCACCAATACACGTATAGAGCTCGATGTTGCTCCACTGGTTTGATAGGCGAGAGTAGAGACTTAAACCCTTTTACATATTTTTCTAACCCGTGGATCTTTATCAAGTAGCGTGCTACAGAAATATAGCCTTTCATTATTTCCTCCTCATATTTATCCAACCATGTGAGAACGGTTTCACGAATAACCCGCCTCACTACCCCTTCGTCAGAATACCTACCTGCTATTTGCAACATCTCTTCAAGCCAGCGCTTCGCATTTTCCATAGCTAATGTCTTTAATCCTTCATCACCCCAATTCTGAACGAGACGCGAAAGGCGTCGATCAACGACTTCTTTTAGTCTTTCGATAGAAGAAAACCTAGAACTATGAGTGTACAAAAATACCAAACTGATTATTATGAATAAGACAAATCCACCTATACTAATAATAGCTCTATTTCTAAGATCATCTATTTCAGATATATCACTTATATTATTTAATCTACGTGCAGTTGCTTTTAACTCAGCAATTGAAGTGGATGATGATGTAAGCCGGCCAGATCCTCCATGCCTATTGGTGGGCAGGGTCATCTATAGATGGAGCGTGCTGATTTATAAGACCATAAATTACAGAGTGATCATAAACGCGTAATAAAGTTAATTTGTCCGTTTTTGCGCGTTTTTATGGCCTCTAGCGGGGGATATTCCCCGTATCCATATAACTTGCTTTCACTGCTTGCCTTGAGGATTCATCTACTTAGTAACTACACGCCGTGTGTAAATCCTTCGCATAGTAGAGTTGATGCTCTTAGGTATCAGCTTGATTTTGTAAATTTTGGACTGCGTCGCTACTACGAGGAGGGGGCAGTTAGGCTGTTACTCGCCGACGATGTCGGCCTCGGCAAAACCGTCATGGCCGGCCTCTTGATAAAAGAGCTAATGATGAGAGGCCACGTAAAGAAGGTGCTACTCGTCGTGCCGAAGATGCTGGTCTTCCAGTGGATGAGAGAACTGGCGGAGAAATTCGACATAGAGTGCCAAGTCTGCAGAGAGCGTTGCGATACCAACTGCGGCATCGTCTCCATAGATTTCTTGAAAAGGAGGGTAGATGACTTTCTTCAACAGGGGTGGGACTTCGTGGTATTCGACGAGGCACATAACCTAACCGCAAGGGGCCGCGAACCCACCAAGAGGTACCAAGCCGCCGAGAGGCTGGCCTCCGCTACGAAAAACGTCCTGCTCCTCTCGGCCACTCCACACCACGGGGATAGGCTAGACTTCATGGCACGGATAAGGCTCATAGACCGCTCAGTTACAGACGACGACTCTCTTAGACTTGCCGTTAAGAGGTACGTCGTTAGGAGACTAAGAGAGGACGTCCACGACGAAACCGGCATACCAGAGAGACACTCCACAACGTTGAAAATAGCCCCCTCACCTGACGAGGCGCAGTTCTACGGAGAGGTCGAGAAGTACGTCCGGTACTACTACGGAATAGCCCAGAAGTACAAGGGGAAGCGCAGGGCGGCCATAGGCCTCGTGGCTACGGTATTCCTAAAGAGAGCGTCCTCAAGCACATACGCCGCCATGAGGACCATCGAGAGAAGACTAAAAGCCTTAGAAGCCATAAAGAGGGGCCTGCTCAAGCCAACCGAAACCCCGAAAAGCGAGCTTGAGGCTATACAACGCGTAGTCGACGAGACCCAGCTAGACAAGGAGATTGAAATGCTAAGGAGATTACACCAGCTTGGCCAAGCCCTCGCCACTGACACCAAGTATAACACATTGAAAAAGGTACTAGGAGAGGTCTTGGGAAAGGTCTCAGAAAAGATAATCGTCTTCACCCAGTACAGAGACACAATGCACTATCTCGCAGAGAGGCTAAGAAAAGACGGCTACCACGTAGTTCTCCTCCACGGAGGCATGTCAGACGAGGAGCGCAAAGCGGCCGAGGCCGAGTTCAGAGACAAAGGCCAGATCCTAGTGGCAACAGACGCCGCCTCAGAAGGCCTCAACCTCCAAGTCGCGAATCTCCTAATCAACTACGACCTCCCGTGGAACCCCACACGCATAGATCAGAGAATCGGCAGAGTGCACAGATACGGCCAGAGGAGGCCCGTCTTAGTCTACAACTTCCTACTCGACGGCACCATAGACGGACGCGTCTACGAACTCCTCCTCAAGAAGTTAGAGGAGATAAGAAAAGCGCTCGGCAGAGTGTTTGAATACCTAGGAAACCTCGCCGACGAGAGAGACTTCGCCAAGCTAATCGACGCAGCGCTGAAAGGCCGAGACCCCTCAGAAGAAGTAGAACGCCTCGCGCAGTCAAAAGCCACCCTTAAAGATCTAGAGGACCTGCTAGTAAAAGACCGAGTCAGACTCCAAAAAGATCCTAGATGTATAGACTACGTCACGGATGAGGAACTCCAAACCCTGGTACTCGGCACGCTAAACACCCTCGACCCCAGATCATACGACGAGGCAGGTGGTTGCTTCAGAATAAAATACCTACCAAAAGAGCTAGCCAGTCTCTGCCGCGGGGCGTGCACAGGCCTAGTCGGCTTCGGCCTCTCGTCAAACTGCCCCGAGAGGATAACTGTAGAACACCCCCTCGCCAAGGCAGTAATTCAGTACCACCTAGAAAAACTCCCAAGCTCCATATTGGCAGAGGTAGACAAGCCGTGCTACGCAGACGGCAACCTCTGGGTCATAAAAGGCACGGCAGAGGTTGCTATTCCCGAAGGACACCGCTTAGAAAAATACACACTAAGCCACGTAGCCGCCTACTACCAGCCCAACACCACCCAGTGCCAAAAAGGCCAAGTCCCACTCTCCGCTATTACCCTCCCCATATATATACAGGAGTCAAAACAAAGCCCACAGCCACCCGAAGAGGCACTAGGTGAAGTGAAGGCAAAGCTACAGGAGCAAGTCAAAAAACTCTGTCAAAACAAGGAAAACGCCATACTCGCCGAGTACACCTCCATGCTAAAAGCAATAGACAAGAAAAAGGGCCTAACAGAAGCACAAAAAGCCAGCCAAAAAGAAGAGCTCCTACAGAAACTAGAGGCAACAGTTAACATGCTGAGAGAGGCATGCGGCAATGCCAAGATAGAGACGGCAACCTTATTCACAGCCATATACAAGCCACTAGGCTACCTCACGCTAGGAGTCGAGTGGGGAAGCGACTTGATGGAACAAGGCGCCAAAGGCGAGGAAATAGCCATGGAACTAGATAGAAAAGAGGGGTGCCACATAGTTGATCTGAGACACATACCAATGACAGGTGTCGACTACATAGCTGTATGCCCCGACGGAGTCAGACTGGTGGAGGTAAAGACGGTAAAAGGCCCAGACAGCAAAATCCACATTCAGCCAGTGGAGTGGGCCGCGCTGTGCGCCAGCAAGACAAACCGCGCCCGCCGCGCCGCCCTACTCGTAGATCTACAGTACACAAAGGCGCTTAAAAACCACATGTATCTATACGTGGTAGACCTAAGCAACAATACAGTGAAAAAATACCGCGATCCCTGTACCCACTTGGCAAACCACGTACGTAAATACAAAGTAACACAAGAGAAATACGTAATACCCTACAACGAATTCACCAAACTAATAACACCAACAGTAGAGCTACCATATGATAATTGAGAGACCTTTTTCAGGACCCTGGAAAGAAATAAAGAGACAAGTAGACGCACTCGCGGTCAAAGAGAGAAGTTACAGACCCCCTCACTTCGAAATGGCCACCTCCCTTGCACGAGCCCCCCTAATAGTCTCCAGATTCATACTACTCACAGCCCTCTTCGAGGATCTGGATCACCAACTGGCAAAGAAGGCGTTAGGCCTACCAGAGGAAGGCTTTGAGAAAAATCCCCCAGCTGAAATCAAAGAAAGGCTCAAAGGCGTCAAAATCCTTGATCCATTCGCCGGAGGGGGCTCCATCCCCCTCGAAGCTATAAGGCTTGGGGCAGATGCTGTAGCTATAGACTATAACCCCGTACAGTGGCTGGCACTGAAAACCATTGAAATAATCCAAAGGAGACGCGATCTCATCAACGTAAAAGTATGGGAAGAGCTAAAGAAGAGGTACAGAAGGGGCTTCGGAGCAGATATGAAGGCCTTATGCAACGATCCCCAGGTAGACAAAGCCGGCGTCTTGCTCAAAGAGGCGTGTAGAATAGCTAAAGAGTTAGAGGAAGAATTGGCGCAGTACTACCCCCCATATGACGGGGATGAGGTAGCCCACTACCTGTGGGTAAAACAGGTGAGGTGTCCAAAATGCGGAGCGTGGGTCCCACTAGTGCTGGATTACGGCCTTGACTCAAAGCGGGGCGTTTATTGGAGGCCCGTTTACAAAGACGGGGACTACGAAGTTGAAATAACCAATGAGGATATAGAAGGGACAATCAGAGAAGGAGACGGGAAGTGTCCCAAGTGCGGAGCCGCCATAAGCAACAGCTACATAAGAGAAAAAATAAAGGGAAACGATCGGCTCGTCTTAGTCATCACCAAAGATAAAAAAATAAAAAGTTTTACCCCGCAAGATCGGTAGACAGACAGGCCTACGATGCAGTTCCACACACCGATGTAATAGAGGAGCTGATAGCGCCGAACGATCCACGTAACGTCGTTCCGCCTCTATATGGATACAAGAAGTTCGGAGACTTATTCAATAAGAGGCAACACTACTACCTGAATAAACTAGTGGAGAAAATTAAATCTCTAAATGATGGCGACATTAAGACTGTCCTAGCGTGGCTGGTGGCCAAACAAGCAGACTACAACTCGCTCCTTACGACATGGCATAAATCTAAATTAATAGTAGGGCACACGCTTTCACATAAGGTGTTGAGGATGTCTTGGGATTATGTTGAAACAAATCCATTTTCGTTAAGTTCTGGATCGCTGTGGGGGGCGTTGCATGACGTGATTGATGGCGTGGCTTTTCTCCACAGCGCCACTGAAGGGGCTGGGAGGCTTGACGCCGTTCTCGGCTCTGCTCTAAGACTGCCGTTTCCCAATAAGTCTATTAAGTATGTCGTCACGGATCCTCCCTATTTCGATAATATACCGTATCCAGAGTCTTACGACTTTGTGTACGTATGGCTTAAGAGAGTAGTGGGAGATCTGTATCCAGAGGCCTTCTCTTTCTTGACGCTGTGGCGCGACCGTTCAGCAGAGGACTTAAGTGTAGGTGGCGGGAGAAGCGAGGAACACTTTAGGAATCTCACAAAGTTGGCGTTTAAGGAAATCAGAAGAGTGTTACAAGACGATGGGCTACTTGTGCTGTATTACGCCCACTCTAGGAGAGAGGCTTGGGTCTTTATTCTCGAGGCCTTGATAGAGGCGGGTTTCAGAGTTGTGAACGTCTTTCCCATTAAGTCCTTTGCAGAGGCAGACGTGCAAGCTGTTGGTAAGGCCTCTTTTATTTCGTCGCTTATCATAGTGGCGAAACCTCGTCTGGAGGAGTCTGTGGCTTACGTGGAGAAGCTGAAGCCGTCGATGGAGAGCGAAATTAAGAAGACGGTAAGGGAACTGTGGGGGGAGGGCTACAGGGGGGTGGATCTTACAATTGCGGCTTACGGCGTGGCGCTTAAAATCGCCACCCAAGCGGGTAGGCTGGAGTCTCTTAGGGGGAACCCGGTGGAGAATGTAATCACCTTTGCCGACGAGATAGCGGCAAAAGCCGTAGTGGAGTTTCTATATGGGGGATCTGCGCCAGATAAGTACACAGCGTTTTACGTATACGTCGTTAACAACTATCCTGGAGGTTTCGATAGTGATACTCTCCACCTCCTTTCTAAAATCTTTGCCTCCAGCACAGAGCTTCAGAGAATGGGCCTGATAAGAGAGCGGAAGAAGACCAAAGAGAAGGTGTTTGAGCTGGTGGATTTTACCGATAGGTGCAAAGTCGCTGGTAAGTTCCCCAATGCCCTCGTCGACGTGGTTCACGCCATGTTGTGCAAATTCAAGAGCAAAGGTAGTCAGGAGGTGAATAGCTATCTGCAGAATGCTAACTTTCCGTTTACCATGCAGGATGTGTGTAGGTTTATTGAGGCTGTGTACAAGAACTGGGGTGTTGACAAGAATACTGTCAATAACTTCGCCGCTATGTTTTGTAGATCGGTCTTTAAAGATAGGGGTGTTCTAGAGTTTGTATGATTGAGTTGAGGGAGGAGATCGCAGCTGGGCGCTTTACTAAGGAGGACGTTGCTGTTTCTCTGTGGAGGATCTTGAGGGGCAACGCCCCGCCGCCGTACGACGACGCTGTCAAGTTTTTTGAATATACCCACTTGACTGAGACTTTACAAAAGGTTTTATCAAATGTGTTGGGTAGGGTTTCTGGGAGGGGTGGTGATACGGTTTTGATTTTGAAATCTGGCTTTGGCGGGGGTAAGACGCATATCTTGGCCGCTGTGTATTACTTGTTCAGGGTGGATCTAGGGCGTATTGAAAACACAGAGGTGGGGAGTTTTGTTAGCCGATATGGTGTCCCCGAGGCCTCGGTGTGCGCGGTGGATATGTCTGCTGAGAATCTGTGGCCGCCGTGGTTGTTTCTAGAGCGTTGTCTTAACCGGAGTCTTGGCCGCGAGGTGCCTGAGACCGATGTGTTGAAGTCAGCTCTTGAGGGCAAGGGGCCTGTTGTTATTATCGTTGACGAGCTGGGTGAGTTTTTCAGGTTTTTGGAGACGCGGAGGCCCCAGCAAAGGGATCAGGAGGCGTCGGCTACTCTGCTTTTCTTCCGTAGGCTTACTGACGCTCTTGGAAACCGCGATATTCTCGTCGTGTCGATGCCTGATGATTCCGCGCCTTATTCTGATTGGGTTAAGAAGAAGCTGTCGGATTTGTATGAGGTGCTTAGAAGGGGTGGGACCGACCATGTGCCTATTGCCAGTGTTGAGGAGGTCTATAAGATTATCAAGAGGAGGCTGTTTAGACGGGTTGATGAGGCCGATGCCGAGGCCGCGGCTGCTGAATACGCCAATTACTACAAGAAGTGGGGTGAGTTGTTTAATAGCGGGTGGGTGGGCATTAATGAGCTGAGGCTGGCTTATCCGTTTCACCCAGCTTTTATCAGGACTTTGTGGGAGAGGACGTCGACGATACCGGAGTTTCAGAGGACTCGTGACTTGATATATATCTTGTCGCTTGCCGCTTATAAAAAGCTGTCTGGCGTCAAGGAGTTCCGCGACTTTATTTTGCCCGGAGATCTGGATCTGCTGGATAGGGAGTTTAAGGACTTCTTTACGGTAGGTGTAGGGAGGCCTTCGTATGCGGGTATAATAGATCACGACTTGGCGGAGGCTCGGCGGCTTGGGGAGTTGCATTACTACGCCGCGGCTGGGCTATACGTGTATTCCCTCATTGGCGGCGACGTGAAGAAGACAGGTGCGACTCTTGCCGACATCAGGACGCTAGCCGCCAAGCCGAAATTAACAGATCCAAAAGCGGTTGACAAGGCGGTGGAGGAGTTGCTGGAGAGGCTGTGGTACATGGAGACTGAGGGGAATAGGTACTGGTTCCAAGCAGAGCCTAATATTAACAAGGTTCTTGAAGAGAGCAAGAACGCTGTGCGGGACGACGAGGCTTTTGAGGTGCTGGCAGAGGAGGTGGACCGCCTCAAGAGATCTCTCAAGTGGTGGAGATTCCACATAGACGTCTTGACGGCGCCCTCTGAGGTTAAGGACGAGAAGGCGTTCCGGCTTTATATATGGTCGCCTAGGTCCCCCGGTGTTGACTGCAATCGAGGTTTGGAAGAGCTTGTGAGTATGGCTGACCGCCTGAAGTATAGGAATAGCTTCGTTGTGCTTCTACACGGCGGGGTCCCGCTTGACCAGGCTAAGTACCTAGTGGCATGTGAGTCGCTTAAGAAGAGGTTTCAGGGTGATCAGTTGAGGAGATTAGAGGCGCTCTGTGAGAAGAAGGCTCTTGACTTCTACATCACGTTCTATAGATCGTTTAACTGTCTTGCTATTCCATATGGAAGGGATGTCTTGTTCCAGAAGATTGAGCTGGAGCTCGGGGGGCCGTTGGAGAGGGGGGAGAAGGCGGCTGTTAAGCTTAGGGAGCTTTTATCAGCTCAGATAAAGAGGACGCTGGAGGATATAGCAAAATTCGTCGAGTCGCTTAATGACAAGTTTTACTTCCAGACCTATCTAGAGCCTAGGTTAAGAAATGCTGGTAGAGTCCTTATATCTGAGGCAAAGGAAGACTTATACCGAGATCCCGACCTCCCCATCACCAGCCCAGACGAGATAGATAGTGTTTTGAAAAGGCTCGCAGAGGAGGGTAAAGTCGTGCTGAGTTGCGGTACCACGTATTACTGGCCGCAAGCTGAGAAAGAGCTGAGGAGTCTGCCAGATTCGGAAATCGTTAGGAAGGCGTTAAAGATGCTTGAGTGTGATCCTAGAGATGCGCAGTCCATCCTACTGAGTCCTCCGAAGGAAGTGGTTGATCGTGTCGAGACGGCAAAAAAGGCCGTCAAGCCTGTTGAAGTTGTTGATGTAGCAAAGCCGCAGCCTACGTGTGTAGAGAAAATTGTCCCGCTGGGCGAGGCTGTGGGCTCCTCTCTACTCCACCTGAGTATAAGCGGCGAAGACGTCTATAGGGTGAAGTTGTTGATAGAGCAACTATCCACCGTGGGGGTAGAGGTGGTAGACGCCAGCGCCTCTGCGGAGTTTAGCGACGAGGGGATCACTTCTACATGGAGCGCCAAGGATCTCGCCGCAGTAAAGAAGCTTTTGTCGTATCTAATCACCTTAGGGAGTGAGGGGGGTAGGGCTAGTGTTTCGCTAGAGGTTGATGTGAAGGAGAAAGAGATAACGCAACCGGTGGCGAATCTTGCTAAGATTTACAACGATGTGAAGATACTGGCACGCGTAAGGAGTTGCTCATGATAGTGCTGAGAGTTGTAGGTCGCAGGGCTGTGTTGATGCAGAGGGGTACAAAGCTTGCATCGTTTAGCGCAGAGGGTGTGAAGTGGTGGTATGAGCTCTTTGGCGGAACTCTTGAGTTGAGGGATGACTGGAGTAATCTCCCACAGGTAGCCAAGGCGTACGTCTTCGCAAAAATATACCCCTACGTGGAGGACAAGTATCGCCTTGTTAAAGTCTTAAGAGAGGAGATTGACGACTTTGAAGCTGTGTATTGGAAGCTTATGATAAGACGAAAGGGGTTAGTCGCTGTTTCGGCTTTTAAAAAGCTATACTCACTTAGGTAGGACTTGACTCAGCCGCTCTTAACGTTGTTCAAAGTTTTGGTATACTTGAGAGGATTGTTCCGAGCTTTGTCAGTATTTTATGGCGGTTTGGGAGGTGGCTGGGGAGTGGAGGTGATCGAGGATGGCGAGGAGAGGAAGGGGAGGGTTAAGTACCCGTGGATTGTTGAGGCCGGTGGCCCGCGGGATCCTGAGGATAGGCGACGCCTCACAGAAGCTTAGGGAATTCGGCGTGGGATCGCCTATGGCGTCGGTGGAGGTGGAGCGTCTAGAGCATCTAGAGGAGCTCATAGACCTCAGAGCCTCCACCGTGGACAGCTTCCAGGAGAGGGAGTTGTGATATACTCCATGGTGGCCGATAAGATACACGACGCCTTAACTACGCGCGGCTGAACGTAGCCATCAGCAGAGTTAAGAGGAAGATCTTGGTTGTATCGTCTTTAAAACACGGCCTCGAGATCCTCTCCTGGATCGATCTGCTTAGGAGGAGGGCTAGAAAAGCCGCCATCGACCGGAGTAGGCTAGAGTCGTCGTGGAGAGAGCCGCCGCGGCGTTGCAAGAGGCCTAGACGAGGGGCGTAGAGGCTTTGTCAGTTGCCGTGGGGGTATTGCCTAACTGCCGCTATCGTTGCCTCCACCAGGGCTTTTATCTGCTGGTCTTCTGTCGGCTTCCCGTCGACGTATATCCTCTCCCCGTCGTACTCAATCACTGTCTTGTCTTCTAGCACGATGAAGGCGCCTACCTCGAAGAGGTGCACCTCCGCGGTTTTGTCGCCTATTTTGACGCGGTAGGCGGAGGGGCCTATTCTCTCCACCACACCCCCTCAATATTTAATACTTAAAGATGTTTGGGGGTGTGTGGCTCTACTACATGGATGAGTTTGTAGAGGTGGACTGCGGCGGCCTTTCTCTACTGGAATGCGCCTTGGCTAAGGCCGGTGAGGCCGGGTGCCGCGCCTCCAGAGCCTGCCTCTGGGACGGCGTAGTTGAGATCTTCTGCGCCGGGGGAGGCGCCGCCAAGCTGTTGCCAACCCCCCACGCGCTTTACCAATACTACCAACACCAAACCGAGGCGCGCTGTCTAGAAGGACTAAACTAACAGCCGGCGTCACGCCGAGAGCTGAAGAGACAAACACGTAAAGCCGCCCCGGCGCCGAGAGGAGGATCCGTAGCTAGAAGACTGAGGGGTGGGGCCATGACTCCACCGCATACCTAACATACCTAGTCAACTCCAACTCTTCGGCCGGTGAAGGAGGTGTTTGATTTGACCTGGGGCCCTATGTACTGTTGGGATTTCCCGAGCTGTTTTAGCGGTCGGCGCGGCGCTGGAATAACCAAGCCGCCGCGTCAAGTTCTGCTACATGAAGGGGCTTTGGCTGGCCTCTGCCGACTTTCTGTTTTTCAATAAATCACGGTTGTCTATAGAATTTGTACATATGTACGCCGTATATATTTGTAGGTTTTGCAACAGGTTTTTAAAGCCCCCTGCATGGGTGGGCATGGGCTGGGCAAAAAGCAGGGGGGTGGGTAAAACCAGTGTTTTTCCCAAGGCGGGTGCCCCGCAAGGCGGGGCCGCGGCGGCTGGGTGTGTGCTGTGGGTGTGGCGTGGGGGTGGGGTATGAGGGTGCTGTCTGTTGCTGAGTTGAAGAGGTGCGTCGAGGGGTGTAGGTGGGTCTGCGGCGGCGTTATCGTCGCCGACGTGGGGGGCGCGGCTGAGCTGGCGCTTGTATTGAAGAAGGCGCTGGGGGGAGAGGCCTACGTAAATGGGAGGGACATCCACCTAATCTCAGAGAGGTGTTACATTGTGTTGACTGTGGAGGAGGGGGCCGGCGGCGTGGCCGTAAGAGACGCGCTGGGATGGGGCTCCGTGGAGAAGAGCTGAGAAACGCGGCGCCTCCACCGAGATGGCTTATTCAGACGCGGGTTGCGGTGCCCAGAGGAGTGGGGCAACCGCGGTGAAAAAAGCGGCTTTAGTTGGACCCGCGTTGCGGGGCGCGGCGGGTGGCCGTTCGCTAGGTAGAAGAGGCGTATCTAAAGGCCGTGTTGCCGGAGGCAGATTTGCAACAACAGGTTTTTCGCCGTTGATTTTTCCAAAACCTTTAGATATTTGTCAAACTGTACATAATATCAACTGATATTTTTAACGCTTTCAAGAAAAAGTTTATAAATTCCAGAGTTTCTTCAGGTCATGGCCGGGTTTATAAAGGCAGTGGCTAAAATAAACAGGGCGCGGGGTCTTCCCAAGCCTCAGCGCTACGGCCTCTACCTAGAGGCTTTTGTGGAGTGGCTCTCCTCTATTGCGCCTAGGGGGTCGGCGTTTAGGGTGGAGTATGAAATCTGTGGTGGTAGCGGTTCATGCATAGATACGATACACGGCGCGGTGAAGTGGGCCGTGGACAGGGGCTTGGTGGTGGGTGTGGTGAAGCTGGCCAGCGGCTGGCTGATACCAACCAGCCAACTCCCCTCTCTAAAAGCCGCCGTCTTGATGTACAAGGCGGTGGTGGAGGGAGAGGGGAAGCTGGGAGTCAAGAGGAGAGGGGAGAGGAGAGCTAAACCCCCCAGTACGTAAGGATATGTAATGCCGCAGGCGCCGAGAAGTGGCTGGGAGACGCCGGGCATGAGCGGCGGGTTGAAATTTACAAAAGGCATGGGAGACCCGCCGGGTGAGGAAAAGCGCCGGGCGGGGCTGGATGTGGGGGGTCTGGCTATACGCAAGCTCACACACGCCGAGCGCTACTGGTGTACGGAGACGGGAGTCAGCAACGTAGCTTTCTCAGCCTGGAAGAGCGCTCTGGGGCCCAGCCCCGCGTACGGCTCATAACCGGGTCGTCCCGACGAGCCCCCTACGGGGGGTTCGGAACAGGGTTCAAATCCCGGCGGCGGCACCAATGGTCTGTGTTTTAATGTATCTAGGCGTGTTTAGCCGGAGGTGTCGGTGGTTGGGGGGCGTGGCGGCCATGTGTCTTGGTTTTGTGGCTGTGGGGTTGGAGCTACCTTCTGTAGAGTCCTACTAGTTGTCCGGCGGCTATTATGTGTGGGGTGGCTTCTCTGATTACGTCTTGGTGTGGGGAGCCGGGGGGCGTTCTTAGCTTGGTGTCTAGGGCGTATATTGTGAATATGTATCTATGTGGGGGGCCTGGGGGTGGGCAGGGGCCGCCGTAGCCGACTTTTCCGAAGTCGTTCATGGCTTGGTGTCCGTATCTGGTGGTTGGGGTCTTCTCCAGGTTTGGGGGTAGTTCGGTGGTGTTTGGGTCTATGTTGTAGATTACCCAGTGTGTGAAGGGTCCGCGGGGGGCGTCTGGGTCTACCACTACTATCATCAGCGACTTGGCGCCTGGCGGCACGCCGCTCCACCTCAGCGGCGGGGAGGCGTCGGCGCCGTCGCATGTGTACTGTGGGGGTATCCGGGTGCCGTTGGCGAAGGCCGGCGACTCTATGTATATCTTGAGGGGCGGCTGTGTCGCCGGGCGTGGGGCGAGGTATATAGCCGCGGCTATCAACAGCGCCAGGGCGGCGCCGATCAGTACGACGCGTCTTTTCATTATGTGGTGGGGAGCTGAGGTTTTTATAGCTGTAGTAGGTAACGTGGGTCTCCTCTTGAATGTGGACTACGGGGATGCGCTTGTCAGGGCTAGGGCCTTCAGGGTTTTGAGGGCGGCTGGGGTTAAGTCGGTGGGCGTCGAGGAGGCGGCCGACGCGTACTACATTCACTACCGGACGCCTATCTTCGGCGGGAGGTCGGCCAGCGCTGTGTGGAGGAGGTTTGTGCTTGACTACGTCAAGTCGCCGTACTACGAGGCGGTGGCGCGGGTGTGTAGGCTGAGCCACAGGGCGTCTATGGAGGCGGCGGTTAGGCTTTTGAGGGCTTTCGAGGGGTATCTGCGCTACCTCGACGCCGGGGGGCGCGCGTGGTTCGGCAGGGGGAGGCGCGAGGCGTGGGTGGAGGCCATGCGGCACATCAGGAGGCACCTGGGCGACCCCGCGGACGTGGAGGAGCTCCACCGCGTGTTTAAGAAGCTCGGGGAGGTGCTGGGGAGGGGCAGGTCTGGGGACCCGGCGGCGCTCGCCCTGTCGGTAGCCTCGGATCCCCGGAGGCTGAGGCTCGCCGGGGTTCTGGCCAAGGCGCTTCGGCTGGCCCCTAGGCTCGGGGCGTTTCTTGAGGGCCGCGGCGCGTCTGGCTTCGAGGCGGAGAGGTCGCACGGCTCGTTGGAGAGGGTTAGGAGAGCCACGCTGTTCGCCAAGGCGCTGTCGGTGGGGGCCCCCCTCCTCTTTCTCCACAAGGCGGCGTCGGCCGAGTTGCCCGTCCTCCGCGCCAGGTGGGGCGGGGACAGGGGGGTCTATCTCCTGGTGGATAAGTCGGGATCTATGTACGGCGCCGTGAAAGGGGTGGAGAGGATAGCTGTGGCAACGGCATATGTCATAGCGGTGTTGAGGAGGTTTAGAAATGTTGTTGTCCGCTTCTTCGACGCGGATGTGTACGAGCCTGTGGGCGATGTGGAGAGGCTTGTCGATGTGCTCACCAAAGTGGTTGCCGGCGGCGGCACCGACATCACTAGAGCCGTGGAGGCCGCCGTTGGCGACGCCAGGGCGCGGGGGCTGAGGGGCTACACGCTCGTCGTTGTTACCGACGGGGAGGACGATAGGGTGAATCCTTTTGTGGTTAGGGAGGCCAGGGCCGTGTTTAGAGACGTGGTGTTTATCTTGGTGGGCGACGCGAAGCCGCCGCCGTATGTGCGGGCGGTTAGGCTACTTCTTGGCGAAGACGGGCTTGGGGTCGACGCGGTAGAAGGCCCTCCCCGCGCCGTGGAGGGGGATGTTGACCTTTTTAAAGTCGAATCCCCACTGGTCGGCCGCGCCCGGGGCGGCCCAGGTCTCTAAGACGTGGAAGATGTAGAGCGTCACCTCGCCCACCTCCACCTCTTTGTACACCTCCACCTCGTAGACCGCCAGGGCGCCGGCGACTCTCGGCACGTCTACCTTTGTGGAGGGCTCCAGCTTTACCCCGAACTGCGACGCCTTGTCCACATCTCTGCCGCTTACGGTGCCGAGTTTGTATATCAAGTCGGCGGCGTCTATGGGGAGTACGTTGAGGGTGGCGTATCTGTGGTGCTGGAGGCACTGGTGTGTATACGCCTCCCTCTCCACGGCCACGGCGATCGTGGGCGGCTCTTCTGAGACGGGGGTGTTCCAGGAGGCCGGCATGAGGTTTACGCGGCCGTTGGGGCATCTCGACGCGATGATAACGGTGGGCCTCGGGTGGAGGAGGCGGTAGAACTTCCCCTCGTACATGTCTGGAGCGTGGGCAAAGGTTTATAACACTACGCCCCCGGGAGTGCGTGGCAGAGTGGCTGGAGCTCCTCAAGGAAGCCCGGGAGATTAGGAGGAGGGAGGCCGACTGGGATTTTATAAATAGGCAACCGCCTAAGCTTAAATACGCCCTTATCTACTACGTCGAGACTGGCGATATATACGTGGCGTCGCGGATAGCCGGCATGAGGGTGGAGCAATTCGACGGGCTGAGGAGGAGGGCCAAGATACCTACTGTGTAATGGAGGCAATAGCCGATACCTCCTTTCTGATAGACTGGGCGCGTTACAGCAGGCGCAATCTTCTGTACACCCTCTTTACGGTGGTAAACATTCCTGAGTCTGTACTCGCCGAGATTTTCAGCGAGAACACGCTGGCGTGGATTACAGAGGGCCTCGCCTCGGGCAAAATGGCGCTTTTCACAGAAACAGAAGAGTTGGTTACGTACGCTAGGCGTGTCGTATCGCTGTCCCGCGCCCTCCCCATGAGAGGCGTGGACTTGCCGGAGGCCGTCTGCCTGGCGGCGGGGGTTAGGTTTGGATACACGGTGCTTACGGAAAATGGAGGGGCCGCGATGGCCCCCAGCTTTGTTCAAGAGCTTAGCGGCGTTAGGGTGATGCGCGCCGTAGACGTGCTCCACGCCCTCGCGCAACGCGGCGTAATTAGCCTAAGGGAAGAGATAGAGAGGTACCAGGCGGAGACGGGCCACCGCTTCGCCAAAAGAGATTTAAGAAGGCTGGGCGTTGAGTAGCGTGGAGAGGGAGTTCTGGCTGGCGTTTATAGAGGAGGCCAGGCAGATTAGGAGGAGGGAGGCCAACTGGGACTTCATAAACAAACTGCCGCCGAGGCTGAGGCACGCCCTTGTCTACTACGTGGAGACTGGGGACTTCAGAACCGCGGCGAGGCTGGCCGGGCTCGGGGTTGAGGAGTTTTTAGAAAAGGCGAGGGAGGCGGGGATACCCCTGGTCTAGCTACTTCTCTACTACCAGCACGTAGGGCCCGCCCTCCTCGGCTTCTAGAATTTTCACGTCGTTGAGGGCCATGAGCCTCCTGAGCATCATGTAGCACATGTAGTCGTCAGTCACTATCCTGTACCTGGCACCCGCCGGGGCGTTGGCCAGCGCAGACGCCACGGTTTTGAGGGGGTCGGGGCACTGCTGTCCGCTTACATCAATCACCTCCACGCCCGCCTCTACGTTCTGTTTATTAAAGTTAACCAGCTAGGCCCCCCTTAACGTTTTTAACTGTAATTCGACAAGTTGACCATGGAAGACGAGAAGCCTATATTTGAGACAAATCTCCCGCCGGATAAGGCTAAGAAGGTGGTGGAGGTGCTTAGAGAGGTTTTCGACCCGGAGATCCCGATAAACGTCTACGACCTGGGGCTGATTAGGAAGGTGGTGCTGGAGAACGGCGTCTTGAAGGTTGTCATGACCCTGACCGCTGTGGGTTGCCCCGTCGCCGGTAGCGTGGCGCAGGAGGTGGGCTACGCGATTCAGTCGGCGGTGCCCGAGGCCCAGGACGTGGAGGTGGAGGTTGATTTCGAAAGGCCCTGGGACCCGACGCAGATGACGCCGCGCGGCAGGGAGATGTTCAAGGCGATCTACGGCTACGACATCGTCGAGCAGTACCTAGCCGCGCAACAGGCCTAGAGAGACAGGACCCCGGCGAGGGAAATCGAGGCGGCTACCCACAGTATATACCGCCCCCACTCCACCTTCCTCCTCTTTCCTAGCTTCTGCGCCAGCGGGTGCCACCTAGCCGCCTCTTCCATGAAGAGGAGCGCCACGTGGTAGACCGCGGCGTGGAGAAGCGCCTGTGCGGCCCCGAGGGCGGCGGCCGCCGCGGCTGTCGCCGCGCCGTATACAGTGGCGGCGTATAGAAGCGCGGGGTAGGACAAGGCGGCGACTATGGCGAAGTCCGCCGCGGCTTGGGCGAACCTCTGCTCGTAGGGTAGCGACGAGGTTTCGTTTATCGCCTGGGCCACCGCCTCCGGCCTTATTGGCGGGTGCCCCGCGGCGGTTAGCAGAAGCGCAATGAGGAAGGCGGACCAGTACACCACATATGTGAGGTAGAGCCACCTCACAGCTTTAATATGTCTCTACTTTAAAACCTATGCTCGCCATAGAGGGCGGCAAGCCGGTGAGGGAGACGCCAATCGTGGCCAGGCCCGTGGTGTACAGCGACGAGGTCCTCCAGGCTATTGCCGAGGTGCTGAAGTCCGGGGTCTTGACGGCGCAGCACGGCAGGTGGGTAAAGGCCTTCGAGTCGGAGCTGGCCTCCTACCTGGGCGTGAGGCACGTCCTCGCCGTTTCAAACGGCACGACGGCTCTCCACACCGCGCTGAAAGCCGTGGGGGTGGGGCCGGGGGACGAGGTGATAACGACGCCTTTCACCTTCGCCGCGTCGGCGACCGCCGTCCTCCACGCAAACGCCGTGCCCATATTTGCAGACATCGACAGAGAGACGCTGAACCTAGACCCGGCCTCCGTCGAGGAGAGGATTACGGACAAGACCAAGGCCGTGGTGGTGGTGCACCTAGCCGGCATGCCCGCCGAGATGGACCAGTTCATGAAGCTTGCCGAGAGGCACGGGGTCAAGATCGTGGAGGACGTGGCCCAGGCCCTCGGCGCGGAGTACAGGGGGAGGAGGGCCGGCTCCATAGGCCACATCTCCACCTTCAGCCTATACGCCACGAAGCACATAACCTCGGGCGAGGGGGGCGCCGTCGCCACGGACACGGCGGCCTACGCCGAGAGGGCCCGCCTCATAAGGGCACACGGCGAGGTGGGGAAGTACAGCTACGAGATGCTGGGCTACAACTACCGCATGACGGAGATACAGGGCGTGCTGGCGTATTACCAGCTTAAGCAACTGCCGGAGATGCAGAGGCGGAGGGAGGCCTACGTCAAGACTCTGCTTGAGGAGCTGGCGCCGCTGGAGGGCGACCTAGTCACAATACCCAAGCCGAGGCCCTACATGAAGCACTCCTGGCACCTCGTCCAGATCCTCGTCGCCGTGGAGAAGCTGAGGAGGCCCAGGGACTACATCGTCGAGGCGCTGAGGGCGGAGGGCGTGGGGAACGTCTTCGTGGCCTACCCAACCCCCCTCTACAGAACCCCCCTCTTCCAGAGACAGGAGGGCCACGGCCTCGGCTGCCCCTGGACGTGTCCATACTACAGGCGCAGGGTGGAGTACAAGCCCCTCCCCAACGCCGAGTGGGCCGCGGAGCGGGTAGTCACCCTGCTAGTCATGCCAAACCTCACGGAGCAAGACGCCGTGGACACGGCCGCGGCAGTGAAAAAGGTGCTAAACGCCCTGCGGCGTTAAGAAGTCTAGTTGTAGCCTCCGCAACGTCTCGGGCAGAGGCCTCCCCTCGCCGTCCCACCCCCTCAGCCCGTAGTAGATCTTGAGCGCGTTTTCCAGCTCCTCGCGGGTCAGCACGTACTCCTTGTCCTCGAACCGCACCGGTTTGAAAAACCTCTCGGGGAGGGAGTCGGGGCCCGCCCCCATTTGGAGATTTAGGAGGCGCGTCATGTTCACTATCCTAACCGCCGCCTCACGCGCCGAGGCCCCCGTCCACGACTCCCCGGTGACGTAGGTAAGGAGCTCGGCTATTGTGTCAAAGCCCCTGCCGCCTGGATACATGTCGTACACCCCCCTGCCGAATTTACACAACACAAGCGAGTCGAACAGCGCAGAGACCTCCTCCATATACGCCACGGCCCTCACCTTCTCCTCGCCGAGGCTCTGAGGCCCGCCGGCGTAGCCTCCGATGTCCAGTGCATAAGCCATAGTGGCCAGGTGGTCGGCGCCCCGGTACCCAACGGCGTAGTTAAGCGCCATCCCCTTCAAAACCCTCGGGTCGTAGCCAGCCGGCTCGAGCCCCCGCACATGCACAGCGACGTGCTCAAGCCCCAGCCTCCTCGCCGCCTCCCTAACCCCCTCGGCGAGCAGATCCCCCACCCCCCTCCGGTAGGCAATGTCCTCCACAAGCCTCGCCAAGCCCCCCGCAACCCCCAGTCAACCACCATATTCAGCCTACCCAGCTTCGCCGCCTCGATGGCGAACGCGACCACGCCCCCCAGCGAGATGGTGTCCATCCCCAGCCTATCAGCCAAGTCATTTAGCTTAATAAGCTCGTCGGGGTCGGCGCAACCCGTGAGGCCCCCCAGCGCGAATATGGTCTCGTACTCAATATCCACATCCATCCCGTATTTCCTCGACCTCACGAGGCGGTGGCAAGCCGCTGGGCAGTGCATACACGCCGCAGGCTTCACGAAGTATCCCTTCTTAAAGGCAGGCCACGCGACGGACTCCCAGCCGTCTAGAGACACCCTTTGCCAGTTGTAAGCCGGGAAGAACCCCATCTGATTGGCAATCTCCACGAGGCGCACCGTGCCTCCCTCGAAGAGCGCCTTTACGCTCTTCTCCCCCACGAAGTAGGGCGTAAACCTCCTGAGAAAGTCGCTGAGCTTCTCCGGCATAGCCACGTCCACCTGCCTCTTCTCCGGCACGAAGATCACCGCCTTCAGCTTCTTAGCCCCCATCACCGCGCCCCCGCCAGTCCTCCCAAACTGCCTCCACATATCGTGATTAATAGAGGCGAACCTCACAAGGTTCTCCCCCGCCGGGCCTATGGCGAGGACGGCGGCGTTGCGCCCGTGCTCCCTAAGCAACACCTCCTCAGTCTCAATAGCATCCATCCCCCAGAGGTGCGACGCGTCTCTAAACTCGACGCGGCCCTCCTGCACAACGAGATAAGTCGGCCTCACGGCCCTGCCCAGCACCACCAGCACATCAACCCCCGCGAAGCGCATAACCGGGCCCAGCTTACCACCCAGATTAGAAGCCCCGAGAATCCCCGTCAGCGGCGACCGGAAAACCGCGGCGGCCCTCCCCGACATAGGGACGCCGGTCCCAGTAAGAGGCCCCGCCGCGAAGATGAGCGGATTATCCCCAGACAGGGGATCGGCCAGGTGGCCCCCAAACCTCCAGAAGTAGTAAGTAGCCACCCCCCGGCCGCCCCCAAACAGCCTAGCCGCCCTACCGACGTCTTCGAGAGGATTCGCCGCTCTTTTCGATAGG
The DNA here is from genome assembly GCF_000234805.1 of Pyrobaculum ferrireducens. Taxonomy (NCBI): domain Archaea; kingdom Thermoproteati; phylum Thermoproteota; class Thermoprotei; order Thermoproteales; family Thermoproteaceae; genus Pyrobaculum; species Pyrobaculum ferrireducens. The sequence goes on along the minus strand of NC_016645.1, from coordinate 239,868 downwards.
TCAACTGCCAACCCTCTAACTGACTGCACTACCAGTAAACTTCTGTAAAATATAAATATAATTACAGATGGCCTCTATAGAGGGAGCCTCCATCTGTATATACTCCTCACGTTTTCTACGCATATCTTGTACATATCGTCCGCCGAGAGGACCCCCTTCGATACATACTGCCTAAGCTTCGAGGCCAGGGTCCACGGCGGAATCACAGCCCCCGGCCTAGACCTGTCGTCTATGTAGTCGCTCTCCACCACAAACACGGGGCCAGCCTTAAGCGCCTCTTCGAACTCCCCCCTGCGGCCCATGGGCACGGACGGCGAGAGGCCCCTGGCGTGGGCGTACCCCGCCAAGGCCCCCTCTATGTGGTGCATAACCACCCGCCTGGGATCGACCCCTGCCTCCGCCGCGAGGCGCGCCACCGAGTCCACAGTGGCCTGGCCCTCCCGCTCCAGGTGGAGGTGGACAGCCGCGTCGACGTCCCTAGCCCTCTGCAACACATAGAGGACAACCCTGTCGCAGAGCTCCCTCACCTCCCGCGGCACGGGCCAGTGAGGCCTCCCAAACTCCCCCAGCCCCACCGCCCTCCCCTCCTCCACGTACCTAGCCGCGAGGTCGGCGGCCCACCGCATAAACTCCTCCACCTCCCCCGGCGCCCACCCAGCCTCCAGAAGCTTCACACACTCGGCGGGGTGCACCCCAACCACGGCCCCCGACACCAGCCCAGCCCCCCGAGCCACCTCCACGTTCCTCACAGTGTGGTCGTACAGCTTCACAACCCAGTACCTGTCCCCCGGCCTCCCACCGATAGACCACGTGAGAAGCGAGACAAATATTATGCCGCTCCCCCCAGCCGCCCTAAACCTCCTCACCACCTCAACAGCACCAATACCCAAATACTCATTACCATGAGCATGGTTGTCAAAAACCCCAAACTCCATGTAGAGAGAGGAAACTTCAACCTTATTCTATTTTTTGGATTGCCAAACAAAAAATATTACACGCCTACTTGTATGCACCCACCGGAGAGGTGCAGAACACAGTACATGAAGGTGGTTAAAACATTTGAAACAGTCAGGGTGGTAATGAAATTCGGAATATTTGGAGTATCTGTGGTATTAGCGCTCACGGGCGTGCTACCCACCAACGGCGTAGACGTCGGCTTTGGCATATTCTAAACTTCAATAATATCCTCACAGTATTTTTTAAGACGATCTGTCTCTTCTTTTGATCCCACATCTACAAGCAGTAGGAAGTCCACAAAGTTCAGTGCTATACCTAGGGTGAGAAGATACTCTTTGCGGTCTTCTTCTGACATGTTGAGGAGACCTCCCACTACTAGGTAGCTTGCTTTTGGGCCGTTAGTGGCTAGGTCATAAATTAATTTGTAAATATCGTGAAATATCCTTACAATCTGTATCTGATCTTCCTTTATTTCTAGTCCGTGGAATGATGTCCAATAGCTTACCTTTAAAAATATCGACCTATCTTTTATTTTAGAAAGAAGATCCACAATATTCTTTACTTTCTCTGAGTGTATGCATATTATGCTTCGGCGTGGCGCCGTGATGCCTAGCTTCTCGTCTTCGATCACTTCGCCTTTTCCTCTTGCGGGGGTGGGGTATATGTACATTATGCCTGCTCCCTCAATTATTTCGAACATGTAGCGGGGGCTTGGTGGTCGTGTTCTTGATTTTTCTAGCTGTATGTATCTGACTATGTGGCCTAGGCTGTTTATCCTGTACCACACGTGTATTACGTGGTCTGCCACGTATGCCACTCGGGGTGTCTCCTCTTCTGCGACTAGGATGACTGGCTTCTCCTTCGCTACTTGATATAGGACTGAGTGGGTGACGACGTCTATGTTCTGCCGGCCGGCGACGCCCTCCACTGAGTCTATTACCAAGGCGCTGTAGCTGGGTACGTGGTCTAGGATGTAGCGGGCTATGTCTTTTTGGAAGGCGCGGGGGAAGTCTAGGAAGTTGAATTTGGAGGGGTCTACCGCCAGCCTCTTGGCGGTTTCTGTTAGGAGGTCGGGGCCCTCCGCGGTTGATATCCAGAGCACTTTGCCGTCTATTTTGCTGGCTAGGCGCATGGCGATTGAGGTCTTTCCCGAACCTGGCGGCCCATATATCAGAGTCATGCCGCGCGTGCCGACTTCTGCTATTTCAAACACGGCGTTTTATATCCGCCGATTTATATACTCTTTGGTATAGATCGCGGGGTGTAACGTAAGGGTCAGCCCTCTCGAGCTGTCTTCACTTGTCGGCAGCGCCTGGCTACATCACTGTATGTATCTGTGGCGTGGTTTAAATGCTTCTTCTGGTGGGGTCCGCCGTGTATATAGTAAGGTATTTAAGGTGGTGGTAGTTGAAGCCCGTGGACGCGTATCAACTGTTTCGGGAGTTCTACATGTCGCTGGGGGTGCCGCTGAGGGCGGTGGTGGAGTTTAAGGTCAGGCGGAGAGGTGGAAACCCTGGGGAGGTTTTTGAAAAGCCGTGGCTTTTTCTGCGGTATGTGGAGGCGGCTATGGGGCGGCACAACGCCGAGCTTATCTCAATGCTTTTTGTAGAGTTTGTGAGGAGGTATAGGGTTGACGCGGGTGCGGCGGCTGAGGCGCTTTGGAGTGAGGAGGGGTGGCGGCGTTTTGTCCAGAGGCTCGGCGGGGTATGAAGGATTTCTTCCAGGGGTTTACCCTTGTCTACGGCCCGCCTGGCTCTGGGAAGACCTCTCTGGCTCTCTACGCCGCGGCTCAGATGGGTGGGCGGGTTTTGTACGTGGGTTTCTACGAGACGGGGGATAAGGTGCGGGGGAAGATAGAGGGGCTCGGCCTCGACTCCTCTAGGTTCGTGGTGCTGGACTACGTCTCGATTTCAGACGCCGACCTTCTGCTGAACGGCGTGGTGGAGCAGTACGTCAAGGTTTCTCCCGACGTGGTGATTCTCGACGGCATCAACGCGCTTCCGCAGAGCAGGGAGGCGGCGTCTTCCATGTACCGCCTCTTCAGCGGCCCGGTTATAGCCATCGGGGAGGAGGGCGTCGGGGGTTCCCACTTCGCCTACATGGCCGACGCCCTGCTGGAGGTGGCTCAGTTCTTCCACCGGGGGGCCCGCTACAGGCGGATTAGGGTTGTCAAGACTAGGCTGGGGCCGGCGCCGGGGGCGGAGTTCTACTTCACGATTTCTAGGAGGGGTGTGCGTATAATTAGGAGGTGGTCTCAGAGCGAGCTTGGGGATAGGTCTGTGGCTGTGGCGTCTGGGAGGAGGGTGGTGTTTGCGGAGGATGTGGCGAAGTCTCTTGCCGAGCTCATGCCTAGGGTTAGGCGGCCGGGGTTGTTGAATAATAGTAGGGTTGCCACGTTTATCTGTGAGCACCCCAAGTGTCTCAGGATCAGCGCGGGGTACCTCTGCGACTATATGGATAACGTGAGGGTGGGCGTCTTGTCCACGTCGCGTTTCATCGGCCTTGTGGCGAGGCAAATGGGTTGCGATGTGGAGGAGGTGGTGGTGCCCGCGTCGGCGCTGGCGGAGGACTACGTCTTGGAGGAGGCGGTGGAGAAGTTGGCAGGGGCGCCGGTGGTTTCGCTGTACGGCTTGGAGGAGGTGCTGGCGATGTACGGCCCCGAGAGGGTGGCCTACGTCCTCGATTTTATCCAAAGCGCTTTGCCGGGGGTGGCTGTGCTGGCCACCTTTAGGGGCGTGGAGCCGACTCCGGAGTTGCTCAACTTGTTCAACACTGTGTGGAGGTACCTCCCCGACCGCGCCGTCGTGGTGAAGTCGGCGCTTGGGTGGCCCATCCACGAGCTTAAGGTGGTGGAGGAGGGGGGGAGGATCGTGTTTAGGGCGTAGCCGGCGTCGCTGGCCTTTGTTGTAATTGTGGCGTTAGGTTAATAAATGGGGCTTCTACACACACTGTGGGGAGTAGGGACCCCAAGGAGGCTATTTTGGATATTCTGCGCCGCGAGGGCCCTGTGCCCATATACAGGCTGGCGAAGGAGCTGGGGCTTTCGTACGGCGCTGTGCAGTGGTACGTCTTTTCTCTGGAGCGGGACGGCGTCGTCGAGACTGTTAAGATAGGTAAGAGGCGCTACGTGGCGCTGAAGGCCACGGACTGGATGGGCAACGTGAGGGTTTCCGACGTCCTTGAGGACTTCCTCCTCACCCTCTCGGCTTTTGGAGTGAAGCCTGATATGACCGTCGGCGAGGCCCTTGGGGTTCTAGAGAGGAAGGCTCCCCACATCGCCGAACTTTTGAGAAAGATGATGGGCAAATCGTGAGGTGGGTACTCGCCGTAGTCGGAGTCCTCCTCGCCGCGGTGGGGTTGACATCCCTAATCCACCCCGCCTACGCGCCCGGCCGGGCCCCCCCGTTTGGCCAGGGCGGCTTCGCGGCGCCGCAGCCCCCGGTCGTCAGCGTGTCGGGCGGGCTGTACTTCAAGGCATACATAGAGGCGAGGGGGGCGGGGGGCGAGATGTACCTCAGGTGCTACGTCTTCGACACATACGCGGGGGGTTTGTGGAGCTGGTCGGGGCAGGGCGGCCGCGCCTTCGGCGACGGGGTGGTGACCGTGGGGGCCGGGCCGCTTAGGCTCGGCGGCGAGCTGAACCTCTCCGGGCCACTCATGGGGAGCTGCGTCCCGGTGGCGTCTCCCCCAGTGGACGGCTTGGCCATCGGCTCTTTTAGGGAGGTGGCGCCGGGGGCCAGGCTTTCTGCAGACATAGAGGGCCTCTACGTCTCGCTGGCGGGTGGCTCGCCTAGATACGTGGCCTCGTACATAGGCCAAGGCACTGCCGTGGAGAAGCCGGACGGGCGCTATCTGCAGGTGCCGCCGGAGCTGAGGCCCGTCCTTGAGAAGATCGTCGCCAACGTGACCGCCGGGTGCCGCGACGCCGCCTGCGCGGCGTCGCGGATTAAGGAGTACCTCACCACCGGCTTTAAATACGACGGCACAATGGACGCCTTGTGGCCGGAGATCCCACCCGGGGCCGACCCCGTGCTGTGGTTCCTCACCGAGGGGAGGCGGGGGGTTTGTATACACTTCGCCTCGGCCTTCGTGTTGCTGGCCCGAGCCGCCGGCGTCCCCGCCCGCCTCGTGATCGGCTACCTGTCCGACGGCCCCGTCCCCCAGGAGTGGTCAGTCAAGGCCTTCAGCCCCCACGCCTGGGCGGAGTACTACGTGGAGGGGGTGGGCTGGGTGGGCGTCGAGGCGACCCCTGGCGGAGGGGTGCAGATCCCCGTCGCGCCCCCGATACCCCTCACCGCTCTGCCTCCGCAACCCAGCCCACCGCAGACCCCCGACCTCCCCGCGCCCCCCTCTCCGGCTTTGCCCACCTGGCTTTTTATAGCGGTTGCCTCTGCCGCCGCCGCGGCGTCGCTGGCCGTGTTTGCCTCTCGTAGGTACGTCACCTTGGGCCTCGGCGAGGAGTTCGTGGTGAGGGGGCCGCCGTGGTTTTCGGTATATGTAAACAAGAGGCGTGTGGGCAGGCCGCCGGTGAGGCTGGTGTTTGACAAGCCTGGCCTCTACCTGGTGAGGGCAGGACCCGTGATCTACCTGGTGAGGGTGCTGGACTACAAGAGGCTGGCGGGGGCTATCTATCTTAGGGTGTTGAGGAGGCTGGGTCTGCCGCCTACGGTGACGCCGAGGGAGCTCGCCGCCATTAGGCCGGAGTACGGGGAGTTTGCCCTCATCTTTGAGAGAATTAGGTTTGGCCCCTCCGCGGGGAGGGGTGACGTGGAGAGGCTGAGGAGGGCGTTATGACCTACATAGCGCTGGGTCTTCTCCTCCTACTCCTGGGCTATATGGAGCCTGTGCTGAGGCTGGTCTCCCAGCCCCTGGGGGCCTTCTTCACGGCGTTCGGCGTGGGCCAGCTGTTGCACAGGCGGGGGCGGCACGTCTGGGGCTACCTAGCCGCCTTTCTGGGGGTCGCGGCGGCGGTGTACCTCATCCCCCTGCCTGCGCTGACTCCTAGGCACAGGGAGTACCTCGTGGTGGTTGCCTTCGGCTTTTTTCTCAACTCGGCGAGGTTCTTCACCCGCCGGCTCAAGAAGCCCCTGGCCCCGGTCTCCATAGCCGTGTCTTCCTGGGGGCTGGGCTCGTTTCTGCAACTCACCCACCTCCACTGGCTCTCCTCCGCGGTCTGGGGCGTAGGGGCCGGCGGCGCCGCCGCCTCTGCGCTAGGGTTGCTGGGCGGCCGCCTGCGGAGAGTAGGGAGGTTCTTCGCCCGGCACACAGCGGCCTTCGGCGTCCTCGGGGGCCTCCTATCCGTGTTGTACCAAGTGGCTTCTCTGACGGGGGCGACGTGGCTGTTCTACTCTGTGGCCGTCGGCTCGGTGGCGGCTATATTGTTGCTGGGCGGCGACGCCGTGAGGCCGCGCCCAGTCCGGCTCTACGACGACCTCGACGTGGCTGAGGTGAAGAGGCTAGAGAAGAGGTTTATCGAGACCGGCGACGTTGCCCTCCTGGCTACCTACGTGGCGTACCACATGGCGCGCGGCGGCGTGGACGAGGGGAAGGCGCTGGAGGTGGTCAGAGCCGCTCTCGACTATAGGGATGTCACCCCCTCCCCCTTCGCGCCTCCGCTGGTGGTTAAGCTCCTGCGCCGGCTGAATAGGCGCAGACGCGCGCGGCACCTCAAGAGGGTGATGGCTCTCCTGGAGAGGTACCTGTAGCTACTTGTAGGGTATCGGGGTCTTGTCCAGAACCTCTCTCACGAGGTCTCTGGGGTCCCCCTCCTTCGGCGCTATTCTGTGGGCCAGCGCGGCCGCCGCCGCCTTCTTGACGTCGTCGGGCGTGACGTAGTTTCTCCCGTCGAGGAGGGCCAGGGCCCTCGCCATCTTCATCAAAGCTATGGAGCCCCGGGGGCTGGGGCCGTAGGTGTTGAGGGGGTGGGTTCTGAGGCTCTGCGAAATCTTCACAATGTACTGGACCACCGCCTCGTCGACGTACACAGCCTCGGCGTACTGCGCCCACTGCATAACCTCCTCCCTGGTGGTCACCGGCTTTACATACACAGAGGGGTCGTCGCCGCGCCATGAGAGGCGGCGTTTTAAAATCTCCGCCTCCTCGGCCGGACCGGGGTAGCCCACCGAGAGCTGTATTAGGAACCTGTCGAGCTGGGCCTCTGGCAATGGGTAGACGCCGCGGAACTCCACCGGGTTCTGGGTGGCCAGGACGATGAAGGGCTCCTCCAGCCTGTAGGTCACGCCGTCCACCGTCACCTGCCTCTCCTCCATGGCCTCTAGGAGGGCCGCCTGGGTCTTCGGAGGCGCCCTGTTTATCTCGTCGGCGAGGAGGACGTTGGTGAATACGGGCCCCCTCACAAACTCGAACCTCCCCTCGTGGGGCCTCCACACGTTTACGCCGATGACGTCGCTGGGCAACATGTCTGGCGTGAACTGTATCCTCTTGAAGGCGAGGCCGAGGGCCCTCGCCACCAGCTTAGCCAGGGTGGTCTTCCCCAGCCCAGGGGGGTCGTTGAAGAGTATGTGCCCCCTGGCGATCACCGCGGCGAGGATGAGCTCCAGCGTCTGTCTCGGCGCCACGTAGAAGCTAGACAGCACCTCCACCACCCTCCTCACGGCTGAGAAGTGTTATATCTATAAAAGATGTTGAGAGGCGTGGCTAGGAATCTGCTGGCGGCGGCCGCGGTGTTGATAACGGCGGGCCTAGCGCTGGCTAATACAGACCTGGCCCTCCTCTCCCTCATCCCGCTATTCGCCTACGGCGTAAACGCGGCGCTTGACCCCCCGAAGGTGTCTGCGTCGAGGAGGCGGGTCGGTAGCGAGGTGGAGGTGGTGGTGGAGGCGGACAGGCGCCCCGGGGTCCTCTACATATACGACGCGGCGCCAATCGACGCCCCCGTGGAGGCGCCTCGGTGGAGAGTTTTCAAACCCCCCTTCAAGAGGGTGGTGAGGCTGAGGTACCGCCTGACGGAGAGGTCTCAACCCCTCCCCCTGGTGGTTGTGTCGTACAACCCCGTATTCACAAGGAGGAGGGACGTGGTGTATGTAGAGGATCGGCGCCCCGCCGCGAACCCCGCACAGCGGGGACGCGGCGTCGAGGAGTTTGTGGAGGTGAGGCAGTACCAGCCGGGGGACCCGATGAAGCTTATCAACTGGAAGGCTTCTGCAAAAACCGGGGAGCTCTATGTAAATGTGCGCACGGGCCCCGAGCTGAGAAACGCGGTGGTGGTGGTAGACGCGAGGCGCCTCCGCTCCCTAGTCGCGGCCGAGGCGGCCAGAGCCGCCGAGATACTCTCAGAGAAGGGTTTTGAGGTGACTTACTACGTCCTGGGACACGGCCCGGCCACCTCGCTACCCGGCGACTTCACGCCTACATGCGGCGGCAACCCGCCGTGCGGCGACGTGACTGTGTACGTCGGCTCGCTGTCCGACGTATGCATCGTCATGAACTGCAGGCCTATGTACTACGTCGACGTCGCGGGGGCCAACGCCTTGGTCGCCCTGAGGAGGCTCGCCCTCTACAAGAGGCTTAGAGGCTCCGGCGCAGTAGTCCTGAGAGGCGCCGAGGCCCTCAGGAAGGCGCTATGAGGCCCATCATCGGGGCTCTGTCGGGAGTTCTCCAGTACATGATGTTCAGCGCCCACCCCATACTCTCGATATACCCCAGGTCCGTGGACGGGGCCCTGGGGCAGGGGGCCTTCGCCGCGTTGCTAATAGTGGTAAACCTCGCCGTCTCTACGCGCTACCCCTACACATCGGCGTTCAGCACGCTGACCCTCTATCTGGCTGAGGCGGCGCTGTCATCGCCGACTCTGCGCCTGGCCCTGCCCCTCCCCGAGCTACCGCCCCCAGACACGGCGCTCGGCGTAGCCGCGGTGTTGTTGCTCGTCGCGTCAAGCGCCGAGGGGATTCACGGCCTTTACCTAGCCTCGGCGGCGGCGCCCGCAGCCGCCCTGATCCTGCTGAAAGATCTCGCCCCCCGCCTCGACTACCCAGCGGCCCTCGCCCTCTTCCTCTTAGGCCTCTCCCTGGTGGTGTACGCTACAAAATCTTCCCGGGGTTGAGTATGTTGTAGGGATCGAAAACTCTCTTCAGCTCCCTCATGTAGTTAAGCGCCTCCTCTCCCAGCTCCATTTTTATAAGGTCTTTCTTGAGGACGCCGATTCCGTGCTCAGCCGACACAGTCCCGTTTAGCTTCACCACGAGCTCCGCCATGTCTCTGAGGAATTTCTCAACTCTCCCAGGCCCCTCCCCCCTCCTGTACCAAGTGGCTGGGTGCAGGTTGCCGTCGCCTATGTGTCCGCCTAGCAGTAGCGGCAGGCCGTGTCTCTCCGCCAACTTCTTCAACCCGCGCACAGCCTCGGGAAGCTTCGAAATTGGGACGGCCACGTCCTCAATTACAAGCACCCCGCCGTCTCTCTGGGCGGTGGATATCTGGCCGTAGAAGAGCCTCCTCCTCGGCTCTAGTAGCTTCATGGCGTTGCCCCAGTCCAGTGCCCTCTGCGCCACCTCGCCCCTGACCAGAGACTCCAACCTCCTCAAGGCCCTCTCCTCGGCGCCTCCATTGACGTCCACCCCGAGGAACAGGGCGTTCCTACTCTCCAGCCCCACGACGGCCGAGGTGGGGGCGTCGAGGAACTCGGCGAACAGCGGCCACAGCCTCCCTGCCCTCACCCTAACCACGTCCTCCACCAAAGTCTCGAGGTCGTCGTAGTAGGCCAGCACAGCCACGGCGGACTCCGGCACCGGCGCCAGCTTGAGGATCGCCTCCGTAACGAGGCCGAGAGTCCCCTCGCTACCCACGAAAAGCCTCACCAAGTCGTAGCCGTTGCGGCACTTATACGTCCTGCAGCCAACCCTCAAGAGGTCCCCCCTGCCCGTCACCACCCTCAGCCCCAGCACCCAGTCCTTCATGGTGCCGTACTTGGCCCCCCTCATTCCCCCCGCCCCGTTGGCTATGGCGCCGCCCACCGTCGCGCTCTTCACCGAGCCGGGGTCCACCGGGAAGAAGAGGCCGTATCTCGCCAGCTCCACGTTCAGCTCCTCCAGCCTCACCCCAGGCCCCACCACCGCGACGCCGTCCACCGGGTCCACCTCAACCTTATCCATCTTCTCGAAGCTCACCACAACGCCCTTCGCAGTGGCCGAGGCGTTACCAGAAAGGCTGGTGGCGCTCCCCTGGGGGAACAGAGGCACCTTGTTTCTCGCCGCCCAGCGCACCAGTTTAACCACCTCCTCCTCGTCGACGGGGAAGACAACCCCGGCGATGGACTCGGAAAACTCCATAAAAGAGGCGTCGCGTACGTACAGACGCGCCGTCACCCCGTCCTCGATAAACCTCTCCCCAAACTCCTTCCTCAAAAACTCCACACATCTCTCGACGCACAGCTTATAAAGTTATACGTTAACTTTTTAAAGTAAACATTGTATGTAAACGTGAGCGTGGTAATCGGCGTGAGGGTGCCCAGGAGGCTGAAGGAGGAGCTTGAAAAACTCGGCATAAACTACGCAGAGGAGATAAGAAGGTACCTAGAGCAGAGGGTGCGGGAGGAGAAAGCCAGGAGGCTGGCCGCCGCGCTGGACAGCCTATCAGCCGGGCTGGAGATAGACAGCGACTACTCCACCCAGTGGATAAGAGAGGAGCGTGAGGCTCGTAGTTGACGCCTCGGTAGTCGTCAAGTGGGCGCTCCCCGAGCCCCACCACCAAGAGGCGAGGAAGCTGAGAGATGATCACCTAGCCGGCAGAGTGAGGGCCTCCGCCCCGCCGTGCCTATGGCTTGAGGTGGCCAGCGCCCTGCGGAAATACGCACTCAGAGGGATAATCAGCAGAGACAAGGCGGTAGAGGCGCTTAAGCTCCTCCACCAGACGGATATCGAGATTATCGACGTCGAGCCGGCGCGGGTGCTAGAAACGGCGCTGAGGCTGGGCGTCACTGTTTACGACGCGGCGTACATATCGCTGGCGGAGTCCCTGGGCGTTGACTTCTACACAGCAGACGAGAAGCTACTAAACCACACAAACGCGAAGCACATCACACAGTACAAAAGACCAAGGGGGCAGTAGCCACGAAACTTAACCACATCGCCACCTCTCCGAATTTCATGATCACTTCAAGAAAATATTTAAAAATCCACATGATAAATGTAAAGGGCCCGTGGCTCAGCCCGGTAGAGCGGCGGCCTTCGGAGCGCGGCGGAGAGAGCCGTAGGTCGTGGGTTCAAATCCCACCGGGCCCGCCTCGACGCCGTCGCCTATGTCACTCCTGATGACTTAGCTGTGTGCATGTGGTACCGACAACGGCGTAGCTTCATATGTGTCGTATCATCGCTGTTGAATAATTGTAATAACACACGACTTTCATCGCTGAGATGCATCCCATACATGCCCGCGCCGCTGGACTCTCTGCCACTTATCAATTAACCATGCCATTTTTTGCGGCGGCCGCCTCCCTCATCACGACATGGACTCCACAACGGGCAGATGGTGAACGCGGGGCAGGGCTTCTCAACGCATCTATTTATATAGTCGTTCTACACCTATGACAGCCATTATATTTGGAATTTTTAGGAAGAGGTCGTGATAGTCGCAGTAGACGTGGGTGGTACCTTCACCGACTTCGTGGCGGTGGATGAGGAGGGGCGCCTCTTGGCGTACAAAATCCTTTCGACGCCTAGAAAGCCGGAACAAGCTGTCATCGACGGCCTCTCCCGGTTGCCGAAGGTGGAGGAGGTCCTCCACGCCTCCACAATAGGGACAAACGCCTTGCTGGGGCAGATAGGGCTGGAGTTGCCGAAGGTGGCTCTCTTCACCACAAGGGGGTTTAGGGACGTGATTGAAATTGGGAGGCAGAACCGGCCGAGGCTGTACGATCTCTATTTCGACAAGCCCAGGTCCATAGTGCCCAGAGAGCTGAGGTTTGAAGTTGACGAGAGGACACTCGCCGACGGGACCGTGCTGAAGGAGGTGGACCCCGGCGAGGTTGAGCGGTACGCGAAGGAGGCTGTGGAGTCGGGCGTGGTTTCCGTAGCCGTGTCTTTCCTCCACTCGTATATAAACCCTTCAAACGAGGCGAGGGCCGGCGAGGTTCTGAGGAGGTTTTTCCGCTACGTGTCCCTATCCAGCGAGGTGGCGCCGGAGCCTAGGGAGTACGAGAGGACCTCGACGGCGGTGGTCAACGCCGCCTTGATGCCGCTGGTGGGCCGCTACCTGGAGGAGCTGGGGAGATATGTAGAGTCGCGGGGCGGCAGGCTCTACGTCATGTCCAGCTCCGGCGGGCTGGTGACCGTGGAGGAGGCCGCCAGGAGGCCGGTGCATTTAATAGAGTCCGGCCCGGCTGGCGGCGTCGTGGCCGCGGCGGAGTTCGCGAAGATTCTCGGACTGCCCCGTGTGATAAGCTTCGACATGGGGGGCACCACGGCCAAGGCCGGGACGGTGGTCAACTCGGAGCCCAGCATCACCACGGAGTACGAGGTGGGCGGCGAGGCGCACCACGGCAGGTTGGTAAAGGGCTCGGGGTACCCGGTGAGGTTTCCGTTTATCGACCTGGCGGAGGTGTCAGCCGGGGGCGGCACCATCATATGGAGAGACGAGGGCGGGGCGCTTAGGGTGGGGCCCGTCAGCGCGGGGGCGGAGCCCGGCCCGGTGTGCTACGGACGGGGCGGCGTGGAGCCCACTATCACAGACGCAAACGTCGTCCTGGGTCGCGTGGCGCAGTTGCTGGGGGGAGAGATGAAGCTAGACGCGGACGCCGCCTATAAATCCTTCAGGCGGCTGGGCGACCCCGTGGAGGTTGCCTGGAGCGCCGTCCAGCTCGCCAATCTCGAAATGGCCAGGGCTGTGAGGCTGGTTACCGTGGAGAGGGGCCTCGACCCGTCCGAGTTCGCCCTGTTTGCCTTCGGCGGCGCCGGCCCACAGCACGCCGCGGAGCTGGCAGAGGAGCTGGGCGTCAAGACGGTGGTGATCCCCCCAGGGCCCGGCGTCTTCACGGCACTCGGCATGTTGTTTGCAGACAGCAAATTCGAGGCTAGGGCCTCCTACCCGAGAGACCTGGAGGAGGCCTACAGAAGACTTGAGGAGTCTCTCTCGCCCGTCGGCCCCACTTACTACGTCAGGCTGGCGGACGTGAGGTACCAAGGCCAGGGCTGGGAGCTAGTGGTGCCGGTGGGTAGACCCGCCTCTCTGGAGGAGGTGAGGAGGGCGTTTGAAGAGAAGCACCTCGCCACCTACGGCTTCAGGCTAGACAAGCCGATTGAGGTTGTGACGGTGAGGGTGTTCGCGGTGGTGGCGCGGAGGAGGCCGAGACTGCGCGAGCCGGAAGCAACCGGCGAGCCCAGGCCTACATACCGCAGGGTATACTTCGGGGAGTGGGTAGAGACTCCCGTATACAAGAGGGAGGAGCTACCGCGCGGATTTAAGACGGAGGGGCCGGCTGTTATAGAGGAGAGGCACTCGGCGACGGTGGTGCCGCCTAGGTGGAGAGTGGAGGTGGGTCCGCTCGGATCACTTGTGCTGAGGTTATGAGCTGGGAGCTTATCTACAGGGCCACGGTGTATATAGCCGAGGAGGCGGGGATTGCGCTTAGGAATTCTGCGTTTTCTCCAAACATAAGGGAACGTATGGATCACAGCGTTGCCGTGCTGAACGCCGATGGGGAGATAGTGGCGCAGGCTGAGCACATCCCCGTACACCTGGGCTCGTTCTACATCGGCGTGAAGAACATGTTCAAGGCTCTGCGCGGGGCTGGGGTTGAGCTTGAGGAGGGCGATGTGGTGGTTTTAAACGACCCGTACATATCGGGCACCCATCTAAACGACGTCATGGTTGTCACGCCGGTTTTCTGGCGCGGCCGCCTCGTGGCGTATTTGGTGAATAAGGCCCACCACGTAGACGTAGGGGGGCCCGTGCCGGGGAGTATAAACCCAAATGCCAAGACTATATACGAAGAGGGCTTCGTACTGCCGCCGGTGAAGATTATGAGGAGGGGGGAGCTCAATAGAGAGGTCCTCTCCGTCTGGCTGTCTAACGTCAAGACACCTGAGGCTACTCTAGGCGATTTAAACGCCCAGATAGCGGCTAATGTGGTGGGTAGCCGCCGCGTCGTCGACCTCTTTGAGAAATACGGCGGACGCGTCGCGGAGGCTTGGAGGGCGGCCATCGACTACGGGCGCCGCGTGGCGGAGGAGGAGATAGCCAAGTGGCCGAGGGGGGTCTACGCCGCCGAGGACTATCTAGAACTCGGCGATGGGTTTGTAAAGATCTCCGTGAGGCTCGCGGTGGATAGATGCGTCGAGGCGGATTACACCGGCACAAGCCCGCAGGTGGAGGCCCCCCTCAACGCGGTTCTGGGGGTAACCTACGCCGCGACTTCCTTCCCCATTAGAAGCCTCATGCGGGGCGAGGTACCCACCAACGAGGGGTTCTACTCATGCATCTCCGTGAGGGCCCCCGAGGGGAGTCTGCTCAATCCCAGAAAGCCGGCGCCCGTGGCTGGGGGCAATCTCGAGACTAGCCAGAGGGCGGCTGACGCCGTCTTTAAGGCGCTGTCGCAGGCCCTGCCGGACAGGGTGCCCGCGGCGGGGTCTGGGACGATGATGAACGTGATGATGGGCGGCGTCTACCAAGGGAGGTACTGGAGCTACTATGAAACTATCGGAGGAGGGACCGGCGGGAGGCCGGGTAAGCACGGCGTCTCGGGGGTCCATGTAAACATGACAAATACGCTAAACACCCCCATAGAAATCGCTGAGAGGGTATACCCACTGATATTCACGGCGTACAGAATAAGGGAGGGTAGCGGCGGCCGGGGGAGGTGGAGGGGAGGCGACGGCATTATAAGAGCTTTTAAAGTGGCGGCGCCCGCGCGTCTGGCAGTACTTGCAGATAGGTTCAAAACAGGCCCCTGGGGCCTACACGGGGGAGAGCCCGGCAAGCCGGGCCGCGTCTACATAAAGAAGGCAAGCGGCGAGGTGTTGGAGCTCCAGAGCAAGTCGGTGGTAGATCTAGATCCAGGAGACGAGGTTGTAATCGAGACGCCGGGCGGCGGGGGCTGGGGCCCGCCCGATAGGCAACCCACAACTTTTTAAACTAATACTCTGTGCTATACCGGCGGGGGGCTGCACGGCGTGCCTGCCGTGCTCCGCCGACAGGCGGACCCAGGCTAGGGGGCCCGAAACCGGGGCCGGGCGCGGCCTCCAGCGACGTGCCGTCTGGGCTTACCGATGAGCCCCGGTCCAGGGGGGCGCCGGTCCCCAGGCTACTCCGGCCGTAGGACCGGGGGGACCTGGGCATGCGGGGAAACGGCGGAGGTCCGGGAGGGAGCACGCCTAACCCGCAGCCGGCGCGTTCCCTGGGAAGCCGGGGGGAGAGACGCCTGGGCGGGCGCCGTATGGAGGCCGCGTCGGCTCCGGGTAGCCGCCGCCTATCCCCCGACTCCGGCGGATTCGACACTCTCAACGGCGTGTTTAGACGCTGGGCGCCTCGGCGGCCACGGCGCTACGGAGGATTTTTTAAAATGGATGTACGGTGTACACATGGCCTTGGTTGCTGAGGTAATGGGGATCCACACCCACGTCTTGAGGAGGTATGGAGTGTCTCCAAACGACGACGTCGACACCGCCGTCGCGAAGCTCTCCAACGTAGCTCCACATCTGGCGAAGTTTCTCAGAGAGGCGAGTTGCGTACTCTCGTCATAAAACCTCCACCCCTTTTTCCCTAACCACCACGTCTATTTCAAGCCGCGCGCCGTAGCGTCCCGGCAGGTAGATGCCGGGCTCTATTGTAAATACCATGCCTGGGCGCAGGACATCTCCCGAGCCCGGGGAGATGTCCGGCGCCTCGTGGATCTCCAGACCCAGCCCGTGCCCTGTCCGGTGTATAAAATACCGGCCGTATCCCCCCTCCTCTATCACTCGACGAGCCGCGGCGTCTACCTCACGCGCGGCTACGCCCGGCGCCGCGGATCTCAGAGCCGCCTGCTGAGCCTCTCTAACTATTTCAAGTAGCTCTGCGTACTGGGGAGGCGTGTCGCCGTAGAAAAAGGAGTTGGTCAAGTCTCCGAAGTAGCCGCGGTAGGACGCGGCGACGTCCAGCACCACCGCCTCACCTACTTGGAGCCTCTTGTCTGTGGGCTCCTGGTGGGGCACGGTCGTGTTGGCTCCGAACTGCGCCAAGATGGGCCCCGGCTGGAGACCTGCGTTGTACAACGCGCCGTATATTCTAAAGGCCACCTCCCGCTCCGTGACGCCGGGAGAAAGCTCCACAGCCTCCAAAACCTCCCGTATCTTCGCAACGGCCGTCCTAATCCTCTCGATCTCCTCTTCCCGCTTCACGGCGCGCATCTCTCTCAGCAAATCGTCGGCGAGGCGGAACTCCGCATGGGGGAACGCTCTCTTTATAATTTCAAAATGGCGGAGCGTGGTGCCGCCGTCGACGTAGACCACCTCCTGTGGGCAACCCCGCGCCGCATCCCTCAGCACAAGCGCCGGGTCCTCCCCGTCTCTATACGCATACACCTCGCCGCCCACCCTGCCCGCGTCCAGGGCCGGGACAACCACAGCGATGCGCTCTCCGCACCTCACCGCCGCCTTGAAGCGCTCGTAGGACTCGACCCACACCCCCGTGAGATAGGCGAAGTTGACTGTGGTGGTCGCCACTATCATACAAACTCCAGCGGCACCTCTCTCAAATCCCCACCCCCCGCCCGCCACGCCGCGGTCCTCCAGCTGTAGACGTCGGATATCACCCAAACCACAGGCCAGAGCCTCATGTAGCGCATATCCACAGCGCTCGGCACGGGGGGGCCCGGGTGGCTGTGGAATATGGCCAGAAGCTCCAGGCCGGACTCCTCCGCCTCTGTAATGGCTCTGTACATCTCCTCGGGGTCTATCCTGAAGGCCAGGGGGCTCCCCGCCACGTTCCTCACCCACGTCCACCTCATAACAGTGTCCCCCCTGCCTAGTAGAAGCGCGACGCACTCCTCCCTGGGCACGCACCTCTGCCTCGCCTCCTTCAGGAATCTGCCGGGTATCTTCATCTAAGCGGCACGTAACGGGTGAGCTGCGCCTTTCTAGACATGGCTAGGCTTAGCCTCTCGATTTCGCTACCGCTCCCCCTAACCACCGCAATTGTCAAGCACTTTCCGTCTACATGTAGGTGGGTGTACGCCACTATGTGCCCCTTGTTGTCTTCAATAATCTCCCCTATGTCTGAAAAAGAGTCGCTGACCGCCAGCACGACGCCGAGGCACTCATGGGCGGCGTCGGCGTGGTCCCTCCTCGCCTCTAGATACTCCTGCAGAGCAACCGCCACGATCTCGCTCCTCGTGACGCCCATGTCTTGAGACATCTTCTCCACCTCCTCAGCCACCTCCTTAGGCAGTGACACGCCAAACCTCTTCACACCAACCACCTGGAATCAGCTATTTATATACTATGCTCTATTAAGCCGTGTCTTGCATAGGCGTCGTCGACACAACCTTCGCCAGGGTGGACATGGGCGCGGTGGCTATCGACGAGCTGAAAAGCCTGCTCCCACACACCGCGGTGCGGAGGCTGACTGTGCCTGGCATAAAAAACACCGTGTGGGGGGCCCTGAAGCTGATAAAAGAGGGGTGCGACGCGGTGATCGTGCTGGGGTGGGTGGGCCCCACCCCGGTGGATAAATACAGCTACCTAGCCACCTCCATAGGCCTCATGCATCTACAGATAGAAACCGGCGTCTTGGTGCTAGACGTGACTGTACACGAGGAGGAGGGGGGCGGCGACGACAAGAAGTTGAAGGAAATTGCGCTGGATAGGACGAGGAAACATGTATGGAACCTGGTGCAGATGCTGAGAGGCGGCTTGGAGCAGTACGCGGGGAAGGGGGTGAGACAGGGGTACCCCCACGCGGGGGAGATTATATAAATTTTTATCAATGTTACACTATATGACATATTTAAAATCCATCTATATTAATAAAGGGGACGCCGCGCCAGACCTATAAAAAACAAATAAAAGAAATATAATTTTTAAATTTGACTCATCTTTTATCTTTTTCAATAGAAATCTATTTAAAGTATTGAAGTCTTAAACCCAGGGCGGCTACGGCAAGGCGCCCCCACGCCTCCCGCCGTTGCCGTAGATCCGCCTCCTCTCTAGAATAATTTTGAGAGGAGGGTAGCGACGACTCCGCTTAGGAATATGCCGTCGAAGACGCCGGCCCCGCCGATAGAGACAAAGGGCGGCTTGTGCCTGAGCACCCTCCTTAGATTTAGCAAATCCGCCCCGATGATGGTGCCATACACAGCAGTTATGTAAGTGGCTACAGGCCCTCCTCCGGCAAGGAGGGCGGAAAGCACGGCGATGATGGGGGGAGCCAGCGCGGGGGTCACAACCCCTATGTTAGGCACCACGCGGCTCACTGCGTTTGTCAACACAGACGCCGCCGCTATGGAGGCTAGGAGCTCCGGCTTAAAAAACTGAGCCATGAGGAAGGTGGCCACCGCCAGCGGAACCACGGCGCCGCCTAGGTTAACAGCCAGGTAGGATCTCTCCTCTCTAAAAACCACCTGGGGTATCGGCACGGGGATTCCGAACACAACTACGTAGTCCACCACTGGGAGGTACTCCCTCCGAGAGAAGGAGTACACCACGACGTTGACGGGGCTCGTGACGAGGCTCAGGAGCGTTATTGAGCTACCTAGAAGTAAAGCCGCGACTATGTGCATGCCCGAAGTCCTCAAGACGTCTACAAAGGAGAGTGTGAAGAAGGGCATGAGCAAGACGGCCAGCCCGGCGTAGAGCAGGCCCAGCACCCCGTAAAAAGGCCACGCTATGATTATCCTCATCTCCTCACCGCCTTTGAATAGGCGGCCTCCGCAATATCGGCCGCGAAACCTACAATAGAAGCCGCCTCGTGCATGATGGCCGCGGCCTGCGGACATATGATCTGGAGAGCCTCCTTCTCCAGCTTGGCGCGCCTAGTCAAGACGGCCAGCGCCTTCCCCGTCTCGTTGTTGTAGAAGGCGTTGAACGCGTCCTGCATAAATGTATACACCTTTTTGAAGAGGTCCAGCACCTCCGCCTTGCAAGCCACGACGTTCTGCAGATAGTAGTTAGTGGCGCGGTCAATCGCGTCGCCGACATGTTCAAGATTCTTTATCGTAATTACGTAATCCACGTAGTGCTCAGGCCTCTGTACAATATTCCGCTTAACAGTCCTAAGAGAAAAGAAGTAGAGGCGGTCGAGCTGATCGTCGAGGCGGAGGATCTCCTCAGCCAGCTCCCTCCTGTCTAGGCTAAGCATCTGGAGAAACAAGGCGAACATGGCGTCCACCGTGGTGTACATACTCCTAACCGCCTCGTCGATGTTTATATCCTCCCTAGTAACAATCCTCAGCCTCAAGACGCCGCTGAGCTCCATCAACACAACCCCCGGCAACTTGCCCTCAATCCTCGTCACAACCTCCGAAATATTCCTCGTCTCAATCTCCAACTCATCCGCCCCCTCTATATAGTACGCAATAACGTCACGCACAATCTTCTCCACGTCGTCGCCCTTGATCGACACCCTCCTCGCCGCCCCCGCCTCCGAGCTAGGCAAAACAGTTATCTTCTCCCTATCCACAATAACCTTCACAGGTGAGCCCACCCCCAGCCCGTGCACCTCAACCCACTCCTTAGGCAGAGTAATCCCAAAAGACCTCTCCCCCACCCTGATAATTCTCCTCAACTCCACAGCCCACCCAAATACCCGCTATATATCTCTATAGGGCTGATCGTCAGCCTGGGACGGCCCCATCACAACTCAAAATCGGATGTGGTCATCACAACCTATCTTAACAAGGCCTTTAAAAACTTGGCCAGGGGGTGAAGCGACTCAGCCCTAATAACCGCCTTAGCCGCCCTGGCGACCTCCTCGCTGGCTGGGTTAAACGCAATGGAGTAGCCAGCCCTCCTCAACATGGGCAGGTCGGCCTCGCCGTCTCCCACCGCCACGGCCTCCTCCCACCCCACGCCGAGGTGCTCAAGAATCTTGCCGGCCACTTCCTCCTTATTTTTGTCACTCACGGAGACAGACACCGAGTACACAGCCCCGTCTCTATACACCAGGTCGTTCACCACGTAGAAGTGGAAGCAGTGAGACACCCTCCTGGTGTAGCCCACCCCCGCCGAAACGGCGACGGTGTACACACCCGCCTCCCGCAACACGTTGCACAAGGCCTCCAGCCCCCTAGTCGTTTGGAAATACGCCTCCACAACCCCCCTCGGGGCGCCGTGCCAAAGCAAGGCGTCGTAAAGCGCCCACTCGTAGTAGTCAATAACCCCCAGCTTGTACAGCGCCCGGTTCAGAGAGCCGTCGGTGCCCAGAACCGCGTGTAGCCTCTGCCACGCGGAGCGGAAAGGCGTCACAACGCCGTCGACGTCGAGGATAACCGCCCTGTACCTCATTCCCTGTACACCTTAATAGCCCTCGAGGGGCAGTGCCTCTCAGCCTCCCTGACCTGTTCGTAGAGCTCGTCAGGCACAACCCCCTCCTCGACGCTACCGTCCTTTGCATACTCAGAGGAGACAACCGGCTTCCCCCCGTCTCCCGGTATGAAGACCGTGGGGGCGTAGAATAGGCAGAAATGCGCCACGACGCACCTAGATCTGTCAATTCTCACTCTCACTGGCATAGTCCAAAAAGCGAAGTCTATATATAACATTACCCCCCTCAACGAAGTCCCAGGCTTTCCAGAAGCGCCACTCCCCAGTCCTCCACAAGCCGAGGCCTGGCGACGCGGCAAGGCCTACCCCCACACAGCGCACCTTCGTAGGCGAGGAGGGCCCTCTTCACCTCCACCCCTGCCGTGTAGCCCCCCAGCGACAGATCGCTCTTAACCACCCGGTGGCAGGGCAGGACGACGGGGAGGGGGTTTGAAGCCATTAGCCTCCCCACGTGCCGGGGGCTCGTGCCCAGCACCTCGGCGTATAGCTTGTAGGTCGTGACGTAGCCCCTCGGCACCCCCAGCAGATATAGAAGCCGCCTGTCCACTCCCTCCAGCCTCACCTCGCCGACAAGCTCCCGGAGAGACACCCACCGAGAGCAACCAGCGGGGTTCGTGAAGATCCTAGCGCCGTCCCACCCGACGACGACGGGGCCGTATTTGGAGCAGCTGACCTCCTCCCCGCCCTGAGGGGCGGAGGTTCCCTTAGGGCGGCTCATGGGCGCCCTCGATCCCCGCCGGGATCACCGTCTCCTCGCCCGGCGGGGTCATGGGGCTGGCCCGGGCCAGCACGTCGGGCCCTTCGGCTTCGAGGACTGTCCTGCTCCACTCCTCCAGTATCTTCTCGTCCACAGTGGATAGTGCTTGTTTTACGATCTCCGAGTATTCCGGCTCTAGCCTCTCCACAGCCCTCCACAGCATATTCAACACAGCCGCGACATCTCTGTGTACCCAGTGTCCCCTTGGGCAGAGGCCTATCTTAGGCTCCGTCGGGAAGGACAGCCGCTCTCCGTGTATTGGGCAGATCTGCGAGTTCTTGTACGAAGACACAAGCACCAACCTTAAGCCGCGTTCAGTCGCCTTGTCGGCTACCTTGCCGACTACTGCCTTCATAGGCGTCTGCTTTATGCGGTGCCTCAGCTGTGGACTCCTTTTGTCCACAATCATTTCCTCCTGCGGCTTCTTGCCCACGTTCTCCGTTACTAGAATGGTAGGCTCTTTAGTAAGCGCGTGAGCTATCCTGTTGACCCTATCCCGCTTTCTGTCCCCCTCCCTCAACCTCTTGACTCTCTTCTTGTACTCCCTCGTGTGGGCGCCAGACGTTCTCTTCCCGTTTATCTCTACGGAGAGCTCCTCCGCCCACCTCCTTCTGATCGCGCCGTAGCGCTTGGCCAGCCTTCCGAAGTCGGTGAGGAGCACCTTAATCGAGATGGGGGGTTGCACCCACTGCCGGTTCCACTGGGCGACTCTGTCTACCGTGGCTTTAAGGTCGACTCTAGCCGCGACGATGGTGTTCTCGTTCACGTCGAAAGCGACTACAGCTGTAGGCTCCCTCGGCGCCTCCGGCTCCACCTCGTATACGAAGACGGCGTAAACTCGGTTTCCGACGCGCCTCAGCCTAATCGTGGAGGCCCTTGTGGCCCTGCCCGTCTTGGCAAGCCACTCGTAGAGCCAGAACCGCTTGTGAGGCCAGAGCTCCGCCACTATGCGGCCGCTCATAAGACGTAGAGAGATGGCAGTTAGTCTATCAAACCGCCAAGCCCTTTCGTCTCCGTAGGGGGAGACGCGCCTAACCGCGGGAGGCTTTCCCCCAGCTTCAGCCCACGAGTTGTAGGCCTCCACGGCGTCCTTCACTGCCTGTTGCTGGTAGGCGAAGGGGAGTCCAGTCTGCTTGACGGCCTCCTTAACCTCGCCCCACACCTTGAAGAAGTTTTGCCTTCTTTCCCCTATACGTCTGGACGAGGTGGCCCACCACGGCCTTCTTCGCTTTTCTGTACCCTCTCTCCAGCTCCAGGTAGTCCAGAAGCTGGTTCCCGTCCAGTAGAAGCGGGACGGCGACGGACCTCGTTACCACCATGCTTAAATTAATGTCTGCTAAAAAGCTTTACCCCGCCCTAAAGGTCGAGGCTTGCAGTTGCCTTTATCGCCTTCCTAAACAGAGTTATATATTAAAGCTACTACATAGAGGTGCCCAGGGTTAAGCTCGCCGGGGTGCTTGTGGCCCTCGCGGGTGGAAGGGACGAGCTAGAGGTGGAGGGGGCTACGGTCAAGGAGGTGCTCAGCAACTTGTCTGCCGTTTCCCAGAAGCTGTACCGACGCGTGGTGGGGGAGGACGGGAGGCCGAGAGCCGACATATACATAGCCGTGAACGACGTAGACATAAGGCTACTGTCCGGCCTCTCTACGCCTGTGAAAAAAGAGGACGTGGTTTTGATACTAGCCTACATCCACCCGGGCTAGCGCCTCTTTTTCCTGTTGTCCACCACCACTACCGGCGCCTTTCTCTTCTCGGCCTGCGGCGCCGCCACGTTGGCGTCGGGGTTCGCGATAACCACCTCCTGTCTGTAGTAAACAACGCCGCTGGGGAGCTCCTCACGTGCGAATATTGCTCTGAGCAACAGCGTAGACCCGAAGAAGAGGAAGGTGGCCATCCCAGTCAGCACCGCGCTCCACACAGAGGCGTACTCCAGGTAGCCCTCGAGCGGCGTGAAGGGCAGTATCAGCCTCTGCCCCATGACTTCCCGTATGGCCCATATCCCGTTGACCACGAACCACACCAGAATCCCGGCCAGGCCCCACTTGATGAAGAAGTCGCCAACCCACCCGGACAGCGGCCGCCTCGGCGGCATCGATGCTATGAACGCGATGGCGAAGGCAATTATCATAAACCACATCCAGCCCCCCACAACGGGGTGGCTCATGTACTGCGATACTGACTCAACTAGCTGTCTCAGATCCATCGCCACCACCCCGCCGGGGGAATATAAGAGTATTGTTGGGAATGGCGACGTATACTGGCTACAGCCCTTTTAACGCACCCCATTAATTAGGCATGATTCTGGCAAACGACGAGTTGAAAAAACTAATCTCGACGGGGAGGCTTAGGGTGGATCCCCTCTACCCGGACACGGTCAGGGAGAACGGCCTCGACTTGCGGATAGGCGGCGAGTATGCACTCTACGCCTACGAGGGGTCCGTGGTGGCCCCATGTGAGCTTGAAAACGCGAGGCATCTATTCCGCATTGTGAAGGCCGACGAGGTGGTGATACCGCCCCGCAACTTCGTCCTGCTCACAACGGAGGAGTACGTCAAGATGCCCGACGACGTGGTGGGCCTCGCGAACCTCCGCTCCACCCTGGCTCGCTACGGGCTTGTCATACCTCCGACGATCGTCGACGCGGGTTTTGAGGGCAACATAACGATAGAAGTTGTAAACAACAGCCCCAACACCATTGTGCTGAGGAGGGGCATGCGCTTCCTGCACCTAGTCCTCGTCAAGGCGGAGGGCAGGGCGCAGTACGCCGGCCTCTACCAGGGGCAGAGGGGCGTCACCCCGCCCAAGGGCTTAAGGGGCGAGTGTTAAAACACGTCTACGTCCTCGGGGCACTGGGCAGGCTTCTTTGCATCTAAGTCGTAGACCTGGACCGCGTCGTCGACCAGCGCTATCTTGGGTCTGGTTTTTCTGTAGGGCCCCGCGGTTGAGGTGAAGACCGTGACTACGGCGCCTCCGTGGTGGGAGGCGCAGCCCTGGGGTATGTAGGTGTGGCCCCTCAAGACAGTGGCCGTGTTGTGCGTCCTGTGGAAGGCCTTGGTGGCTTCCCTCCCGAAGAGCCATATGCCGGGGCCCCGGGGGCTTGGGGCGTATTTGTCGCAGGGACAGGGGTCGTTCCACAGTACTTGGAACGCCAGTGGGTCTTGGGGGGTGGTTAGGTCTCCTGATATTTTTTCTAGTTCTCCCAGCGTCGCGGGGCTCATGTCGTCTCTCAGCGGGATGCCGCCGTGCAACGCAACCACCCTGCCGTTCAACAGCGCCGCTAACGGTAGAGAGGCGAAGGTTTTTTCAAACTCCTTGTAGATGTAGCCGCACCGCCTCCCCAGTTTTTCGCAGAGCTCGTCTAGGAAGCCGCCGTCGATGTTCATGAGGGGCGACTCGTGGTTGCCTCTCAACACAACCGCCTTCCCCTCGACGTATAGCTGGAACACCTGGGTCACCACCTCCAGGCCTCTGTTTCCCCTGTCCACGTAGTCGCCTAGGAAGAGGTAGGGCGCGGGCCACTCCTCCAGTACCTTCTCCAGAGTGTCCACGTCGCCGTGCAGATCCCCAACCGCCGTGTATCTGCCCTCTAGGCGCAGGACAAACCCGGCGCCTCTCGCCCTCACCCTGGCCAGGAGGTCCACTATCTCCTCTACAGACGCCATAGGCGCCTGGCGTTTGCCTCCACGATCTCTACGACGTGGTCTGTGGGGGTTCCCCAGAGCTCCGCCAGCTTCTCCACCGTGTTTCTAATGGCGGGGGGCGCCAGTCTCATCCCCCTATATTCGTACGGCCCGTCGCTCTCCAGAAGGACAATTCTCCGGTCGGCGTTTTTGGCGACCTCCTGGTGCTTCTTCTGTATGGCCACCGCGGGGTTTATCGAGATGTAGTAGCCGAGGTCGCGGATGGTTTCTAGCAGGTCGAGGGGCCCCGTGTACCAGTGGATGAGGGCCCTGTCCACGTCTGCCCTTCTCAGCATATCTACGGCGTCGGCCCACGCGTCAGGGGCGTGGACGTTCACAACCAAGTCGAGCTCCCTGGCGAGGCGGAGGAACTCGCGGAAGAACTCCACCTGCTTCCCGTAGCTGTGGGGGACGAACTTTTTGTCCAGCCCTACCTCTCCCACGCAAGGCGCCTCCGACTTCTCCACCATGCGGAGGACTGCGGACAGGTCCCCCGGCTCCGCCTTCTCCACCTGCCACGGGTGTATCCCCAGACACCGCACCACACCGTCTAGCTCCGCCGTCTTTCTCGACGACGCAAGGTCGTCTGAGACGCACACAAGAGTCCACTCCCCCCTGTACTGGGAGAGCTCTTCCCCCGGAAATTCGTGGCAGTGGATGTGATTGTCGAACACGTACCCTCCACGCGAGTGGGTTAAATAAAGTCTCGCTTCCCCACACCCACATACGCCACCCGCCCCCCGGCCACGGCCAGATAGACGTAGTGGACAGCCCCCACGTATACGCCAGGGTTTAAAACCAGCTACAGCTTTCTACTCTCCCTTCTATATTCTTCCTGACTCGCCGCCGTATGTTCTTCCTGAATCAAGAAAAATGTCAAACGTTAACTCAAGAAGAGCGTCTGACGTGAACAGACGCCGCCTCTGCGTAATTAAGTGCCGATCGTTAATTCATAAATAGGGGATCTGTTTCTAGAAACATGGATATGCCGACGCCCGCCCCGCCTCCCGCGAGGGCTCCGGGAGGCGAAACTGCGCTTATATTCGGGCTCGCCGAAGGGGCGGCGCCGACCCTCCTGGCGGCCCCGTCCGGGGAATCACCAGGGACCCCCCAGGCCCCTAGGGACGCCCGGAGAGCAGAAAGGGGGCATAAATAAAGTCAACACCTCCTCATTTTTACGTAGGTTGTGTACAGCTTGGGGGTGCCGCCGTACGGGCCCGGCTCGCCTCTCGCCACCGCGTTGATGGGCTTACCTTTTAGATCTCTGCCGATGCCGTAGTATGCCAACACGCCGCGCGGGACGTCTGGGCTCTGCCTAGCCCTCAGGACCACCTCGCCGGCGTCGTTGTACAGCACCACGCAGTCGCCGACGTAGTCCTCGGGGTTTACATAGATCACGGGCTCAGGTTCGCCGTAGACGTCTCTAAACTGGCTGTTTGTGTAGAGTGGGTTTGGGGGGAAGGTTAGTATGTAGAGCCCCTCGGGGGGCCTTCTGTACTGTGGCAGGGGGTGTAGCCCGCGGCTGGCGGCGGTTACGCTGTAGAACTCCACCCTGCCCGTCGCCGTGGGGTAGCTGTAGTAGTCGGGGCTTCTCAGCTTGACGACGCCCCGCTCCTTGAGCTCCTTAAGCGTGACGCCGGTGCCCTTGATGGCTCTGTCCACCGCGTCCCAAGGATCTTCCTTCATTAATGGGTGCTCGGCGGCGCCTAGAAGCTCGGCGAGCTTCTTCACCACCCACGTCTCCCTCCTCGCCTCGCCGGGGGGGTCGGCCACTGCTGAGTTGTACACGAGGTAGTTGTGCCAGTAGCTGTACACCACATCGTCCTTTTCGAGGTAGAGGGGGGCGGGGAGCACTATGTGGGCGGCCTCGGACGTCTCGTCCATGAGGGGGGTGTGCACAGCCAGAGTAACGTCGCCCCTCGCCGCGGCCTCCGCTATTCTATCCCCTTGGGGGAGCGTCAGCACCGGGTTGGCGTTCCACACGTACACCACGTCGAACTGCTGTATTAACGTACCGACGAGGCCCATGGGCACCGTTCTGCTCGGCTTGGAGGCGTAGAGGCCGCGGAGGTACGCGAAGTCTATCCCCCACGCCCCCGTGTTGGAGTAGTAGAAGCCCCCGGGATCCCCCAGCAACGCGTGCAGTAGCGATATGGCCCTCGCCGCCTCGCCGCCGTTCTCAGTGCGGCCAATGGCGAAGCCAATGACTGTCACAGGCTTCTTGAGGTAGAACTCAGCCAGCCGGTGGAGGACCTCTCTGGGCACCCCCGCCTCCTCCTCCACGTACTTGGGGGTGAAGCTCTCTATGTACTGTCTAAACTGCTCAAAGCCGTATGTGTACCTCTCCACGAACTCCCTGTCGTAGGCCTCCAGCCGGATTAACTCCCGGGCGAGGCCCAGCGCCAGCACGACGTCCCGCCCCGGCCTCACGAGGACGGGGAGGTCCACGTGCTTCATCGTGTTTGTCCACAACACGTCCACGGCGGCGGTAGGCTTCCTCCCCCTCTTGGCCAGGGCCCAGCCGTGGATGAAGGAGGCCGCCGCGTCGAGGGCCCAGAAAACCACCGGCCTCCTCCCCAGCTCCTCGGGCATGGCGCCGTAGGACCTCCCCCAGTGTAGCTTAATCGCCTCGTGCCCCTCTGCGCTACATATCGAATAGTCGGTGGAGGCGGTTTTGAGGAGGTTGAAAAGCCTCTGGGGGTAGTACCACGTCAGCAGGCCCTGGTTCCCGTCGTAGTCTATGTGCAATACGCGGCTCGGATCGGCCTCTCTGATCCTCTCCGCGAGCTCGGACAAGGCGCGGCCCCAGCTGACCTCCACCACCTGCCTCTCCCCTCTGAGCAGAGGTGCCTTCACCCTCCTCGGCGAGGCGAGGCGCTTCACATCCGCACGCCCCCTCGCGCAGGTGAAGCCAAGGGTTGGAAACTCGCCTATCGGCGTCAGTCTGAGGCCCCCGTTGCCCGCCTCCGCCTTGAATATACAGGTGTCGTAGCAGTCCCTCGTGCAAGCTACGACTGGCATATACTTCCCGACTTCCCTTCTTAAGCTGTTCTCTTGTGGAGCCTTTTTAGGAATTGTCTAAAACGCTCCGTGGCTGGGTTGTATAAAATGTCGGGGGGGCCCTCCTCCACGATCTTGCCCCCGTCGAAGAAGACCACCCTGTCGGCCACGTCTAGGGCGAAGTCCACTTCGTGGGTAACTATCAGCATAGTCGTCCCCCTCCGCGCGACGTCTTCCAGCACCTGTAGCACCTCCTCCACGAGCTCGGGGTCGAGGGCGCTGGTGGGCTCGTCGAGCATCAGCAACCTGGGCCTTATGGCCAGCGCCCTCGCTATGGCTACCCTCTGTTGTTGCCCGCCGGAGAGCTGTAGGGGGTAGGACCTGGCCTTCTCCAAGAGGCCCACCACCCTCAGGGCCTCTTCAGCCCTCTGGAGGGCCTCGGCGCGGGTGAGCTTGTGGACTTTTACGAGGGGGAGCACGATGTTGTCCACCACTCTGAGGTGCGGGAAGAGGTTGTAGTGCTGAAATACAAAGCCGATCTTTTTCCTAACCTCCATGAGGGTTTGCGGCGAGACCTCGACGCCGTCGATCACCACGCGGCCGCTTCTGGGCTTTACCAGCCAGATAAGCGACCGGAGGAAGGTGGATTTGCCTGAGCCGGAGGGGCCCATTATCACCACCTTCTCCCCCTGTGCCACGTCGAGATCCACGCCTTTCACAACCTCCAAGGCTCCGTAGGACACGTGGAGGTCTCTTACGGAGACTATGGCGGACATGGCCTATATTATGCCTCTTCTTAAATATCCAGGTATGGCGTACTTCCGCTCGATGAGGTGGCTGATCTTCACCATGGTGTAGCAGATTATGAAGTATATAGTCGCGGCCGCCATGTAGGCTTCGAAGTAGGCGAATTTAGACGCGGAGTAGTAGTCTGCTCTTCTAAATATGTCGGGGGGCGTGACGCCTATGACGGCCACTAGGGAGGAGTCTTTTATCAGGAGGACCAGCTCATTCATCAGGGCGGGGAGGGCGATTCTAAGGGCTTGAGGCATGATGATGTGGCGAAACGTCTGGGTTTTCGTAAAGGCGTAGGCCTCGGCGGTTAGGTACTGCTCCATAGGGATGGCTTGGACCGCCGAGCGGAATATCTCGGCTTGGTAGGCGGCGCTGTTGAGCCCCAAGGCTATCACCCCGGCGGTGAACGGATCTATGTTAATGCCGTAGCTCTTCAAGTAGCCTCCCACCCCGAAGTATATTATGAATATCTGCACCAGGAGGGGTGTTCCGCGGAACGCCTCTACGTAGGCGGAGGCCAGCCAAGGCAGCGGCTTCGGCAGGAAGAACCTGACCAGCAGGAGTATGGAGCCCAGAACTAGCCCTATTACAAAAGAGAGGAGTGCAAGAGACATGGTTGTGGGTATGCCGAGTACGACGTATTGAAGAGCTTCTAAATAGTTTTCTATAGCCATACCGCGGCTAGTTCGCCGATTTAAAAAGCTTTTTACGGCGCGGCTGATTTATAACCTACTATCTGGCGCGCGACGTGGCTTATATCAGACTCGCCGAGGTGGAGACAGATCTAAAAAACGCCGTTGTGAGACACGGCATAGGTCACCTGCTCGGTGTCGACATCGCGGTGGTCTACAATCCCAACTCCCGCTCCCGGGCTGTGGCGAGGATCTGGGGGCTAAACAAGATATTTCAGGAAGTCTACGGGCTACGCCCCCTCTACGTCGTGGAGCTTCTGAGACACTTCGCAGAGCTTAGTTGCGAGGCGAGGGTCCGGGCTGTGGCCCATGAGCTGGCGCACATACCCTCTACAGGTAGCGGGGCGCTGAGGCCACACAATAGATACTTCTGGAGGGACTACAGGAGATACGTCAAGCTTTTTAAATGCGACGACTTTCCCTCTCTCAAAAAGCAACTATAGGCTTAAAAAACACGAGGCAACGAAATACGTGTACTACCTCGCAGACGCCAGGCTGAAAGCCGCTGTGGAGAAATTCACAGCAGACCTCACGTTGAAGTGCAGAACTGTATACCAGCTCTACAAGCTGTATAAACAAGGCCTCGTGACTCAGAAAGTAGGCGAGCGGGCGCGGGAAATCCTCGAGACAGAGTGCCCGAAAGACCTAATCGAGCTTATAGCCCCCACCGTGGACTAGATCCATCCTCTTGTTTTCATTGTTTTGTATATTCTCTCTAGGGCTGTGACTATCGCTACGTCTCTCATAGTCCACTGCTTTTCCCTTTCCCACCTCTGGTATACCCGGTTGAAGTTGGTGGTCATTATAGACTCCAGCCTGCGCCTAGTCTCTTCCTCGTCCCATATATACCACTGGAGATTCTCCACCCACTCCAAGTAGGACATCACCACCCCCCCGGCGTTTGCAAGGATGTCTGGCACCACCAAGACACCCCGCTGGTACAAAACCCGCTCAGCCTCCGGCGTAGTAGGGCCATTAGCCCCCTCCACCACAACCCTAGCTCTAACACCACCCACATTATCCCCACGAATAACATTCTCAATAGCAGCAGGAATAAGCACGTCGGCCTCTACATAGAGCGGGAGATCTGTACTCTCGCTTTTCTCCCCCTCAAGCTCCAGTATCGATTTCTCGCGCGTATAGACTTTCAAAATTTCGTCGGCAGGTATACCCACCTTATTGAAGACAGACCCCTTGGTATTCGACACCGCTACGATCTTCGCCCCCATTTTCTCCAGCCAGTAGGCGGCCCATGCGCCCGTGTTTCCCGCGCCGTGGATGGCGACAGTTCTACCCTCGATCCCACCCCACAGCTTGTCGGCCGCCGCCTTCGCCGCCGCCGCCACTCCGAAGCCTGTGGCGTATTCTCTTACTGGGTTTCCCCAGAGCTCTGGGGGTTTGGAGGTGAATACGCCGGGCACGTTGTAGCCCTTTAGTTTGGAGTATTCGTCTACCATCCATGCCATTATCTGGGCGTTTGTCCCCACGTCTGGGGCTGGGATGTCAACCACGTCTCCTATCAGCGGGGCTATGGCTCTGGCGTAGCCTCTCGACAGTTCTTCAAGCTCCCGCTGGGAGAGCTTCTTGGGGTCAACTCTAACAGCCCCCTTAGCCCCTCCGTAGGGAAGACCCGCGAGGCTGTTTTTAAGCGTCATCAAAACAGCCAAAGCCACGTCGTCGGCAAGAGTAACCTCAGGATGAAAACGAACACCACCCTTAAAAGGACCAAGAACGTCACAATGCTGAACACGATAACCCTCAAACACCTCGTACCTGCCGTTATCCATTTTCACAGGGATAGAGACTTGGAGTATTCTCTTCGGCTTAGAAATTATTTTATAGAAGTCCTCTGGAAAGCCGCCGAGCTCAACCCCTCTCTTCAAGTTTTGAAGCACGTAGCTAAGGAATTTACCGTTTTCCGCCATATTGAGACAT
Source organism: Pyrobaculum ferrireducens (assembly GCF_000234805.1). Taxonomy (NCBI): domain Archaea; kingdom Thermoproteati; phylum Thermoproteota; class Thermoprotei; order Thermoproteales; family Thermoproteaceae; genus Pyrobaculum; species Pyrobaculum ferrireducens. The sequence continues at coordinate 208,587 of NC_016645.1, read as the reverse complement.
ATTATGATGTGTTAATAAATATTTACAAACCATATATATATACCATATTTATACTGCGTGGCGTTGAAAATATATGAAATTCGCACAGCAACGAGACGGAAAATTACTGCGAATGTTCAACAAGTTGCGCAGTAACTTCTTCCGTACTATAGAATTGATGCAATATACTTCCCTACTTCTATTGTTGAGCTTCTGCCACCAATATCTGGAGTTTTTATACCAGCCTCTAAACTTTTCTCAACAGCTCTTCTTATGGCTTCGGCGGCGTCTCTCCTCCCAAGCCATTCAAACATCAAGGCGGCTGAGAGTATTGTGGCGATGGGGTTGGCCACCCCCCTGCCGGCGATGTCGAAGGCCGCCCCGTGCACAGGCTCGAACATGGCCTTATAGTCGCCGATGTTGCCGCTCGGCGCTAGGCCTATCCCCCCGGCCACCTGCGCCGCGAGGTCGGTTAATATATCGCCGTACTGGTTGGTCGTCAAAACCACGTCGAACCTCGCGGGGTTCCTCACAAGCTCCATAGCCGCCGCGTCGACGTACATCTGGTCAACTTCAAGCCCCTTCAGCTCCTCCAGCGCCACGTCTCTAAAAAAGCCGTCTGTGATCCTCAGCACGTTGGCCTTGTGGACGACAGTCACCTTCCGCCGCCGCGCCTCGGCGTAGCGCCTCGCCACCCTCGCCACGCGCCTCGTGCCTTGTTCGGTAATGACCTTAAGCGCAATGGCGACGCCCCCCACTTTATACTCGGCGCCTACATACACGTCCTCCACGTTCTCTCTGACGAACACGCAGTCTATATCCTTGACCGCAGGCACGCCGGGCAGGTTCTTCACCGGCCTGATATTTGCGTAAAGGGTGTACCGCATCCTAATTAGCGAAGTCACGTCGTAGGCAGATTCGCCGATAGGGCCTTTAAAAATGACGTCGGCGGCGTCGGCGAGTTTCAAAACATCCTGCGGCATCGCGGCGCCGTATTTCCTCAAAGCAACGTCGCCAGCCTCTCCCGTCTTTATCTCAAACTCAACGCCGTATCTAGACGCCGCGGCCCTTATGACATGCATAGCCGCCTCCACAACCTCCGGCCCGATGCCGTCGCCGGGGATTACCAGTAGTCTATACGGCATGAGTCGCTGAAACTCCCCGGTTATATCTATTCACGAGTTCCCTAAGCACCACCTCGTCGACTCTGACCTTCCTCACAGCCAGCTCCTTGACGGCGTCCAGCACGTAGTCCACCAGCTCGTCGCTCGGCTCCACGCCCATGTTCTTCAACGCCCACGCCACTGAGTGCCGGCCCGAGTGCTTGCCCAGCACAATCCTCCTTTTATTGCCAACGTCTTCGGGCCTCATGGGCTCGTAGGTGAAGGGGTTGTTCAGCACCCCGTGTACGTGGATGCCCGCCTCGTGGCTAAAGGCGTTTTCCCCCACCACCGCCTTGTTAGGCGGGACCGGCACGCCGAACAGCTTAGAAACCAGCTGAGACAGCCCGTACAGCTTCTCAAGCTTTACGTTAGTTCTCAAGCCCAGGAGGTAGTGCACCGCCGCCACCACCTCCTCCAGCGCCGCGTTGCCCGCCCTCTCGCCGAAGTTGTTAACCACAACCTGCGCCACGTCCGCGCCGTTTTCAATGGCGGTGACCGTGTTGGCCACAGCCATGCCGAAGTCGTCGTGGCAGTGCACGTGCATAGGCACAGGAGGCAGACGCTCCTTTAGGTACCTCACCAAGTAGGCCATTCTGCTGGGGGTCATGACCCCCACGGTGTCGGGCACGTTTATCTCGTCAGCCCCCGCCTCAACGGCCCTCCTATAAGCCTCCGCCAGGTACTCCAAGTCGCTCCTCGTCGCGTCCTCCGCGCTGAACAAGACCTCCACGCCGTGGGACTTCGCATAGGACACCACCTCCTCTATCCTCCTAAGAGCCTCCTCCCTGGAGATGCCTAGCTTGTACTTCAGATGGATGTCGGAAGTCGCGATAAATACGTGGACCATGTCCACGTCGGCATCCAACGCGGCGTCCACGTCGGCTTTAGACATCCTGGCTAGGCTGACTACCTTTGCGGTGGAAACCTCCTTAGAGATCTGCCTAATCGCCATCTTCTCGTCTCTCGAAACGGCGGCGAAGCCCGCCTCAATCATATCCACACCAGCCTCGTCCAGCGCCAAGGCGATCTGGAGCTTCTCGCCGGGGGATAAGGCGACGCCGGGCATCTGCTCGCCGTCTCTCAGAGTTGTATCGAAGATCCTTATTGTACGAGCCCCGAAGCCATATGTGCCTAAATCTGCATCTATATAAATCTTTCCTCTTATATATCACCCACAAGGAATGTATATATACCCACGCCCATTAGCCACTCTATGAAGATTAGAGGGAGGGCAATTACATACGGCGACAAAATCGACACAGATGTCATTATCCCTGCTAAATATCTCGTGTACACAGACCCAGCCGTGCTGGGCCAACACGCCATGGAGCCACTCGACCCAGAGTTCCCCAAGAAAGCGAAAGGCGCGGTCTTGGTAGCCGGCAAGGCGTTCGGCATGGGCTCATCGCGGGAACAAGCTGCCATCGCCCTAAAGGGCGCCGGGGTGCTGGCCGTGGTGGCGGAGAGCTTCGCCAGGATATTCTTCCGAAACGCCGTCAACGTGGGGCTCCCAGTCCTCCAAGCGCCCGGAATAAGGCAGAGGGTCAGGGAGGGAGACGAGCTAGAGGTCGATGTGGAAAGCGGGACTGTGAAGAACCTGACGACGGGCGAGGATGTAGTGGGCAAACCGCTGAGAGGCCTGCCTCTTGAGATACTGAAAGCAGGGGGACTCCTCAGCTATCTAAAGAGACCTCAGTAGACATTTCATTTTGGTTTTTGGCATATGCCCATGGCGGCGCATACGGGTTCTATGCGCATGAGGGTGTCTAGGGCGCCGCCGGTGAGGCGTATCTTTTTCAGCTTTCCCCCTTCTTTACTGACTGACCACCCCTCTATCCCCAGGGTTTTCAGCACAGTTGCCGTCCTCGCGTAGTCCGCCTCGCGCTCTTTCTCTGTGTCGCCGCGTATAATTACATAGCCATAGATCATGCCGTCAGTGATCTTGAAGAAACTCGCATCCTTTTCTAATGTAACTTCGCTACTCTTTTCCACAGCCACCCCCTGCCCCTCCTCGAACACCCTTGCCCTTATCTTAACGACTAGGTGCTCCCTCGTCTTGCTTTGCTTTACGCCAGCCTCTACCTCCTCGACGCATACCTTCACTCTCTTGCCCTCTACCTCAACCTCCTTCTCGAAAGGCGGCTTTACGGAGCCCCACTGCTCTCCCTCCCGGAAGTATTCCTCCGTTTGCCATGTTCGAAAACGGTATGTCTGGCTACTCCGTTCACTACCCCGAAAGCGAAATAATAGACAATATTAACCAACTTTTTGAGAATTAGTAAAGCGAAAAACTTAAATGTTGCTTTTTCTTTCGTCTCTTATGAAAAGTGTGGGGATTTCTCAGAAAGTGTATGAGAAACTGAGGGAGTTGGGGAATCTCTCAGCATCTAAGAAAATAGAGGCCTTATTGGAACTATGTGAAAGACATAAAGAGGAATGCATAGAGCTATTGAAGAGCAAATATGCAGAGTAACATATCTCTGTTATTTGCCACAAAAAAAGGTACAAGGCTTAAAGTTAAGCTTTTGGATAATGCCGTAGATTGGCTGAAGTATTACTATTGTATAGGCCGCGTTGACAGGATAATAGTAATTGAACTAAGCGAGAGAAAAACGTCGGATAACTGCAAACAGGCAATACTGTCTTACAGAACATTGCTTATTCCAATCAAGAAGGACTTAATGCCTGACGGTACTTACGTGCTGAAAAAATTAGATGAGACGAGGTGGGTGATAGAGCTGAGATAATACATGCCTAGGGGCATTTCACATAAAGTAGCTGAGAGGGTCAACGAGATATATGAGTATGTAAACAATGTAGCTTGTGTCTTAGAATCTGAAATATCGAGAGTCATAGGTTTAACTTCTACCGAGGCCTACTATGCTTTAAATTTTATAGCCGCCTACGCACCTCCACACCCTTCGCCTCGGCTTCTCTTAGGAGCATTTCTTTCAGCCGCTGGGCCTTCTCCCTCGCCTCGCCATCTCCGTGTAGGGCGAGCCACCCGATGTACTTAAGGCCGTCTACGGTAATGCGTACGTAGCCCGGCCTGCCCCCCTCCGGCTCCCTAGCGGTGAAGTGTACTATGCACCAGTCGCCTTCGCATCTATCCCGCATGCCCAGCCCCCGCAGAAACTCCACCACCTTGCTGAAGGACTGGGGGTCGTTGGGTCTATATTGTACTACCACGGCGCCGTCTTCTGTCAGCTTTACGGAGAACTTTACCTCTCCCCACTCCGGCATGCCCCTCTCAAACTTCGCGGCTAGGCGTCTGTAGGCGTCTTCCGCCAACACGCCCACCTCTCTGCACCACAGAAGGAACTCAGCCACAGCCTTTCTAACCGCCTCGTGCACAGACTCGGCGGCTAGGGCGTTTGTTGAGACGTTTATGTACCACATGTCGCGGCCTAGCGATTTGTGGTAGTATTTACCTACCTCAGCCCTCACCCCAGTAGCCCTAAGCACCGCCGCCCTCCGCTCGGCCTCCTCGCGGTTGGTGGTGTCGAGGCGAAGCCTTACTGCGTTGTGTTCACCTAGGCTTATCGGATACTCCGCCGCCGCGCCGTCCGCCTCGACAACCAGCCTAGCCCTTGGCCTCCCGCCCTCTGCGGTGAATCCCTCCACCAGCGCTCCTACCCTCTCCGCCCTCGCCATGTCGGCCATCTTCTCAACCTTTGAATAAATCTGTTCATCGCTCTTCACCTCTTTAAGCATACGCTCAAGAGCCGCTAGATACGGCTCTAGAGGTTTTTGTGGAGTGGCTCTCCTCGATTTCGCCCATGGGATCTGCGTTTAGAGTGGCGTACGACACATGCGGAGGTAGTAGCTCATGTATAGAGGCGATACACGGCGCTGTGAAGCGGGCCGTGGAGAGGGGCCTCGTGGAGGGCGAGGCGAAGCTGGCCAGCGGCTGGCTGGTGCCAACAAGCCAACTCCCCTCTCTAAAACCCGCAGTCTTGATGTACAAAGCCGTGATGGAGGGAGAGGGAAAGCTGGGAGTCAAGAAGGGGAGGGGTGCGAGAAGGAGGGGATAATTCACGCATTTAGGGTTAATTACCTAAGAGACCTCAGTAGACGTCTTCTACAATTATCACAGAAGAAAGGAGATTTGTAATCTGTGTCAAGCAACGAGTTGCTGAAGTGCATTACGCATCTGGGGTTTTGACAGTGGCCGAGGCCGTATAGGTGTCCTGCCTCGTGTGTAATTTCTTTTACTAGCCTCTCCTCGAACCGGGGCCCTCTGAGTCTGGCCGTGAAGACGGCGGCCGTCTTAAGGGCGGGCGCCGCGAGGCCAAAGACGAAGTTCAGCCCCGGGTAGTAGCCGTCGCAGTCCACGACGTAGACGGTGGGCTCCGCGACGCCGCTGGACAGGGCGGCGACGAGTTTATCTGCTCTGCACTGGCCCCTCGCGGGCTCTATAAACTTCGTATATGGGATCTCCGCGGCGCGCCACTCCACGTCGAATTCGGGCACCTCCAGCGGCCCCACGCCTGGGGGGGCCGCCACCACTAGCCTAGGCCTCATTTCTATAGACGAGGTACTGGGCGGCGGGGCACGCGGCGCTACACATAAGACAGCCGATGCACTTGCTCTCGTCCACCTTGAAGGATCTGCCGGGGCCTGTCCTCCTCAAGGCGCCGGTGGGGCACCACCTCACGCAGAGGTCGCAGTCGCCGCATATGGCAGACCTCACGAGTAGGCCGGCGGCGTCCAGCGCGGTTTTTCTGTCGACGCCGTGGATAAGCCACAGCCTCCCCAGTCTCTCCAGCTTGACGACGCCCTTCTTTGTGTGGACCGCCGTGCCCTCAACCCTCCCCATCATCTTCAGCAACTCCCCCAGCGTCTCCATATTCGGCTCGCCGTCGATATGTATTTTCAACGCCCCGCCGCCGCCCTCTATTCTGACGGGCAACGGCTTGCCCTCGTAGTTCTTAACCCACCTGGCCATGTCCCCCGGCACCCTCCCCCGCCACCTCCAGAGCCCCCACCGGATCTCCTCCTCGCTGTACTGCCTCCTAAGCGCCTTCTCCATCTTGTCGTAAACCTCTGGGTAGCTCCTCTTCACAAGCTCCAGCTCGGCCAGCTCGTTCGCGGGGCACACCACGCATCCCAGCCTGTCGAAGCCTTTCTCATACGCCTTGTTGTACGGAAGCTTGTGGAGGAATATGTAGAGCCACACCTCCAGCGCCGTCCAGTCCTGCAGAGGCGCCGCCACTATGGAGCCGGCGGCCCACCTACTTGGAGACACCCTGGGGAGCCTGGCCCTCTGGAGAGACTCGGCCCCCCTCTGCCCAACCACGCTGATGTAGCCCTCGGGGAACCTCGACTTGAGAGCCTCAGCCGTGGGCCCCAGCTTAATAACCTTGCAACACCACCTGTAGTCCCGCGCGGGCGGGCCGAACCTCTCCATGGCCTCCCAGAACCGCGTTCCCGCCGACCCGGTGACGACCTCGACGCCGTATCTCTCGGCCACCACCTTCAAGTTTTCATAAGTCTCGGGGGGCTCCAGCCCCGTGTCGTTGAAGTAGATGAGGAAAGCCACCCCGCTCCTCGCCGTCAAGTCAAGCGCGACTAGGCTGTCTTTCCCGCCGGAGTAGGAGACGACCACCGGCTTTCTGTACTTCGCCGCGACGGATTTTATAAACTCCACAGCCTCAGCCGCCTTCGCCTCTATATACTCTCGGTTGAACTCCGCGGCCTCGGCTAGAGAAGAGGGCCTCCCCGGCGGAAGCGGCTTCCTGGCCCGCCACGACTTGACCACGTGGAGCCGCCTCCCCCGGAAGAGCTTCGCGACGCCGTGCGTCCTGCCGTCGGCGGTGGCCACCGCCACATGTCTAAACTTTTCCTCCGGCAGGCGCCCCTCCACCACCCTCTCCGGATGTATGTCGTATCCCTCCGGGAGATCAGCCATGTCGACAACAGCCCAGTACCCCCTCCTCATGTCTAGAGCCGTGGCCACCCCCTCGTACAGCGGTCTGAACCTCCACCGGCCCTCCAACACGTCGTAAAACCTGTGGCCGATGAGCCTCCCCCTCACCACCACCTCGTCGGCCTGATCGGCGTAGCCAGGTATCTTGTTTAAGAGAACCACCTCGTCTCCGGGCACCAGAACCTCCGCGAGCTCCCAGTCCCCCAGCTCGTTGGCCACTGCCTCTCTCGTAATGGCTATATCCGCGGGGAAAGCCGGCCTCGGGTCGGCCGGTTGGGTCAGCCTAACTTCTATAAAGCCGTTGCATCTATCCGCCGCCCTCTTGGGGTCCAGCACCGGGATGTTTAAATCCTCGCACCACCAGAGAGGCACCTGGAGATACGAGCTGTATAAATTAAGCTTTATAGCTACTCTATATACGTGGCGAAGGTTTATAAATAGGTGGATTTCGCCATTTATGCACCAGGGGAAAGAAGGGTCAAGATCCTCGACTCCACTCTGAGAGAGGGCGAGCAAACGCCGGGCGTCGTATTTTCAGAAGAGTGGCGTGTTAGAATCGCCAAGGCGCTGTCCGACATCGGCGTTGGAATGATCGAGGTGGGGGATCCCAACGTCGCCCCCGACATTAAATCCGCCATTAAGAGGATTGTCCAGCTGAAGAAGGAGGGGGTCATCCAGAGCGAGATTGTGGTGCACAGCCGGGCGGTTAAGCAGGATTTGGAGACGGCGGCGTCGCTGGAGCCCGACCGGGTGGCGGTGTTCTACGGCGTGAGCGACATCCACCTGAAGTACAAGCACCGGAAGACGAGAGAGGAGGCCCTCTCAATAATCGCAGACATGGTGTCCCTGGTGAAGGCCCACGGAGTGTCTGTGAGGTTCACGGCGGAGGACGCGTCTAGGGCTGACCTAGACTACCTTATACAGGTGGTGAAGATCGCCCGGGACGCCGGGGCCGACAGGGTGAGCATAGCAGACACCGTGGGCGTGTTCACGCCGGAGAGGGCGCGGGAGTACTTCTCCAAGGTGAAGGCCGCGGTGCCCGACGTGGGGTTAGACATACACGCCCACAACGACTTCGGCATGGCTGTGGCCAACAGCCTCGCGGCGGTCGAGGGCGGGGCCGACGTGGTGCACACCACAGTCAACGGCCTTGGGGAGAGGGCGGGCATAACGCCTCTGCAGGTCTTCGCCGCCGCCTATTACTACCACAAGGGGGTCAAGCTGGTGAAGCTTGAAAAGCTACCGGAGATCACCGCCATGGTCGAGGCGGCCACCGGCATCACGCTGATGCCCACCTTCCCCGTGTCTGGGGAAAACGCCTTTACCCACAAGGCGGGGGTGCACCAGGCAGGTGTGCTGTCCAACCCGGAGACCTACGAGCCCATCCCGCCGGAGGTCGTCGGGAGGGCTAGAGACTTCTCCCTGGATAAGTACAGCGGGAGGAAGGCAGTCCAGCACCGCCTGGAGAGGCTGGGCATCTCCGTGCCGCCGGATGTCGTCGACAAGGTTGTGGAGGAGGTAAAGAGGAGCAACGTGCCCAGACTTAGAGACGAGGACCTCCTGGAGATTCTGGAGAGGGTCACAAATATGAAGTTCAAGGCCATTGTAAATAGACACATAGAGGCCTTCGTCTGGCTGAAGGTGGCGAACAACGTCTACACCACGTCAGTGGCTAGGCGGGTCGCCGCGTTGAAAAATGTGGTGTCTGTATCTGAGATCACCGGCGACTACGACGTGGTGGTGAAGGTTGTCGCCGAAAACGCGGAGGAGCTAAACCGCGTGATTGAAAACATAAGAGAGATCAAGGGCGTGGCGGCGACGCTGACAAGCCTAGTTCTAAAAGAGCTACCTGTCAACTCCCATACTATATAGCGGACAGGGTTTCTATACATATCAACGTTTTTAATAGCCGGGGGTTTGTCTCTCTATGAGGCACCTCCTGACGCTTATGGAGTTCGCCCCGCATGAGGTGGAGTACCTACTACGCCTCTCGAGAGATTTCAAGACGCGGTATCTGGCTGGGGAGGTCTACACGCCTCTGTTTCCAGGGAGAATTGTACTGCTCTATTTTGAGAAGCACAGCACGAGGACCCGCCTGTCTCTCACCGCGGCGGCGGCTCAGCTGGGGATGCAGGCGGTGTACACCACGCCGAGCGAGCTCCAGCTGGCGAGGGGGGAGACCATCGCAGACACCATGAGGGTTGTGTCGAGGTACGCCGCGGCCGTCGCCGCCCGGGTATATAGACACGAGACTCTTGAGGAGATGGCTCGCCACAGCTCTATACCGGTGATAAACGCGCTGTCCGACAGACACCACCCACTCCAAGCCCTGGCAGACGCCTTGACGCTGTGGGAGAGAGCCGGCCGGCTCCACCACGTCAAGGTGGCTTTTGTAGGCGACGTCTCTAACAACGTAGCCACGAGCCTCGCGGTTGTAGGCGCCAAGCTGGGCTGGGAGGTGAGGCTGGTGGGGCCGAAGCAACTGTGGAACCAGAAGCTGGTGGACGAACTCGCCGAGGACCTCTCCAAGACCGGGGGCAGGATCTACTTCACAGACTCGATAAACGAGGTGGCCGATGTGGACGGGGTCTACACAGACGTCTGGGTCTCCATGGGCTTTGAGAAGGAGGCGGAGGAGAGGAAGCGCCTTCTGAAGCCCTACCAGGTCAACCAGAGGGTGATGGATATCGCGGGGAGGAGGGCCGTCTTCCTACACTGCCTACCGGCCCACAGAGGCGAGGAGGTAACAGACGAGGTCATCGACGGCCCCCAGTCAGCCGTCTGGGACCAGGCGGAGAACAGGATGCACACGGCAAAGGCCGTCTTCGCCTACCTCCTAAAATAAGGCCGGGGCGCTCTGCCACCGCAACTGCGTCGGGCACATGGGTGGGGCGCGGCGGGGCTACGTATTTAATTTGATGGGGCTTTCAACTTCTGAGGTACGGTCTTGGATCTACTATCTTCCCCTCGGCGGCCGCGGCGGCGGCGACGGCGGGGTTTGCTAGATATACCTTAGAGTCGGGGTGGCCCACCCTCCCCTTGAAGTTTCTATTACTCGTCGTCACCACTACCTCGCCAGGCCCGGCGACGCCGAAGTGTCCGCCGAGGCAGGGGCCGCAAGTGCCGTAGGTTACTACGCAACCTGCCTCTGTCAAGACGTCTATGTAGCCGAGCTTCATAGCCCTCCTGAATATCTCGTAGCTGGCGGGTATGGCTATGCATCTGGTCTTCACCCGACGGCCCTTCAGAATCTTGGCTGCAATCTCCACGTCGCTGAGCCGCCCGTTGGTGCAACTACCTATAAACACCTGGTCCACCTCCACGCCCTCCACCTCCCTCACGGATTTTACGTTGTCTACGCTGTATGGCGCGGCCACCAGCGGCTCAAGCCTCCCGAGCTCCACCGTGTACTTGTCGGCGTATTTGCCGGGCTCTATGCTGGGCGGGGTGTAGTCCACTCCTCTCTCCGTCTTCAGATAGCTGGCGGTGACTGAGTCTGGGATGAACATCAAGGCGTCGGCGCCCATCTCAGTGGACATGTTGGCCACGGTCGCCCTGTCGTCCATTGGGAAGGCCTTTGGCTTCTCTACAAACACCTCTACCGAGTACCCGTTGAAGCCCTCCGCCCCGAACTGGGCCAGTAGGTGCAGAGCCACGTCCTTCCCCACCACGCCCGGGGGGAACTCCCCAGCCACGTCTACTCTAAAAGGCGTGGGGACCACGAGCCAAGTCTTGCCGAGCTTCAGCGCGGCGGCTATGTCCGTGGCCCCCATGCCGTGGGCGAAGGCGCCCACGGCGCCGGCGGTGTTGGTGTGGCTGTCGGCGGCGAAGATCACCTGCTCCGGAAGCGCGTACTTCTCCAGTATTATCTGGTGGAGTATGCCGCCCCCCACGTCGTAGAAGTTGGGTAGGCCCAGCGACTTGACGTGCTTTCTTATGTAGACCATGATCTCCGCCGCCCTCTGGTTAGGCGCCGGCGAGAGGTGGTCAAAGGCCACCACTACGCGGCCCTTATCGAAGACCTCCACCTTCCCCATGTGTTCCAGGACTTCGAGAACGTGGTAGCCAGTCAAGTCGTGGAACCCCACGAGGTCCGGCACCACCTCGACGACGTCACCTGGCGAGGGGACGCGGCCAATTTTTTTGTAGAATATGTACTCGGTCCAGGTTGGCATATAGCCCCGTAGATTTCTATATAAAAAGTTGTCTTCAGGTGAAAAATGGTGGGGTTTCTCTCAGCGGCTGAGTGCGGCGGTGGCGGCGGCGTAGGCGTCTACCAGCCCGTATCCCGTGAAGACGTCAAAGCCGGGCGGCCCGATGTCTCTGGCTGTGGAGGTGATTACTTGGTAGACCTCGTCTGGGGTGAGCATGGGCTTCCCCGCGGCTAGCCTCAGCGCCTGTATCAACGCCACGACACCTGTTACATGCGGCGTAGCCATGGAGGTGCCAGACATGTAGGCATATCTCCCGCCGGGGTAGGTAGATAGTATGTTCACGCCGGGGGCCGCCACGTCTACCTCAGGACCGTCGCTACTCCACGTGGGCGTGGCGTAGTTCTGATCCACGGCGGCTACCGCTATGACCCAGCTGTACCTAGCGGGGTACGCGACGTTGTCTGTGGCGGGGTTGCCGTCGCCTGAGTTTCCGGCGGCGGCCACCTGCACCGCGCCTTGCTGATACGCCCAGTACGAGGCGTCCCTCAGCACTGAGGAGTCCGCCGAGCCGCCGAGAGACATGGAGAGTATCTTCGCGCCGGCCTTTACAGACTCGATTATGCCCTCAGCTATATCGCTGTAGTAGCCCGAGCCCGAGTCGCTGAGGACTTTCACAGCCATTAACCTCACCTTCGGCGCCACGCCTGCCACGCCTGTGTTGTCCAGCGAGGCGGCGATTATGCCCGCCACATGGGTGCCGTGTCCATTTCTATCGGCGCAGTTCCTTAGATCCGTGCCTTTGTACAGCCTTGTACCTACCGTGTAGATACAGTACACCACCTTGCCGTACAGCTCGGGGTGTTTGTAGTCGATTCCCGTGTCCAGAACCGCCACGGTTACGCCGTAGCCAAACGCCGCGTCTCTAAGCGTGGTGAAGTAGTTGTCCCACACCAAGGGGGCGTTGACCATCTTGACGTTCCACTGAACGTCTGCATAGTCGCCGAAGCCCACTGCACGCGCGACGCCGTCCTCCTCTACGTACCTCGCGTTTTTCAGCTTGTCTTTAAGCTCCTTGACTTTGTGATCGGGCACGTTGAGCACAACCGCCTTTATCTCCTTTAGGTGCTTGAGCATCTTCACCTCCCCCGTCTTGTTAAGCTCTGCCAATTCCTTAGTGGGGGGCGCGTCGACGTATCCAACTACTATCCGGGCGGCGTGGGCGAAGACCACCAGCAACACTATCGCCACGAGCACCACTACTTTAGACGACATGGAAGGAGGAATGTCCACAGTTTTATATATTGCTGTGTCAGGTCATTAACTCATTAATGATTGCAGATACGCGTTTTTGGACCTTCTTGGAGACGCCGATGTTTCTGGCGGTGTCGAGGACCTCCGCCCCTATCCTCAGCTGTAGATCCAGCTCGTTGAAGTACTGAGGCGCTTGTCTAATGGTGAGTCTGCCCTCCCACTGGATTAGGTGGAGGACTTGGAGGATCTCTACGAAGTTTATCCTGCCTATGGGGTTGAAGGGCGGGAGGCGGGGCCCCCTCTCCCCCCTCCTGTTGGAGAGGTAGATTTCTCTTATGTAGCCGCTGAGGGCGATGAGGGAGGTGTATATCTCCTTGACGCCGCGGGCCTTCACGGGGTCGTACACTATCCTAGCGGCGGTGGTCCTCACCTGGCGGGCAACCGTCTCCACGTCTTTTATCCTCGTCATCGGCGGCGTTCCATATACCCAGTTGACCTCCACGCCGTACCCCACGGCCCTGTCGTAGAATCTGGCAATGTCTTCGAGGGAGGGGGGCGGCGGGATAACCAGCCTCTTGACCTCCAGCGCGTCTGCAAGCATTACGTACCAGTCTAGCTTCTCTATGGACACCGGCGGCAGAACCAGCGCCTCTGGCCGCGTCTCCTCCAGCTCCACCGCAACGGCTATTGGGGAGCGGGAGGTGTCCAGCGGCCCGGTGTCTAGGACGAGGGGGGCGCCCCGCTCGCTCACCAGCCTCAAGAACTCCCTCCACCTCCCCCGCCGCTTTAGATATACCTGAAACTTCATACCAGCCCCGCCGCCGCCTCAGCCGCCGCAACCGCTCTGCAGACTACCTGAGCCGCGTCTAGACTCTCCTCCCCGAGGCTGTATCTAGCCGCGGCCCTCTCCAACAGCCACCTGTTTTCAAAATCGCCGTGTGGAAAGCCGCCGACCACCACTACGGAGTTTAGCACATCGACGCCTATTTCGTAGAGGGGCTTCCTCGAGCCGGATTCGTGAAACACAACCCACCTACCCCCCAACTCGCCTAGGAGGTCCCCCAGCCCCTCTCTGCGGAGCTCCATAAGCGGCTCACCCCGCGGGGGCACCCTCCCGAGGGCGTATAGCTGCTCCACAAGTGAGACGAAGTTGTTGTAGTTCTTGGGAATGCGGGCTCTGGGGTCCACAGCTATTACGTAGCCGTCGCGTGTGTGTATATACGCCCTCCCCATGCCCCTCCTCGTGTGGAGGCTGTACTGGAAGACCAGCAGAACTTGGTGGACTATGTCGGGCCTCCCCCTCCTCTCAGCGTCGACTAGCCCCGACATGGCTGGGTGGTGCCTCGCCCTGTCTAGCAAAATCTCGCCGGGCCTCTTCCCCCTCCGCCTGGCGTCTGCCAGCACCGCCGGGTGCCGCCAGAGCTCCCTCGGCACGAGCTCAAGGGCAGACTCGGCCAAGACCAGGATCACGAAAAGAAGCTCTTCTCCAGCTCCTCTAGGTCGGACAGTATCGCATTTACCGCCCTCTGCACAGCGTCTAGCGGGTTGCCCCTCTTCATCTTTATTTTGAAGTATACGTTTTCCTGCAGGGGGTGATCTACGTCGAACTGCACGTACTCCACGTCGGGGTCGTTTGAGAGGTACTCCACGAGGGGGGAGAATAGGGTGTACGTGTCCCCCCTGGCCTTGATCTCTAGGTAGCGGTCATCTAGCTTCAGGATTTCGATCTGCAACACGCCTCAAACCACCTAGACTTATTTAAATTTTGATTGAAGCATACGCCTAGCCTCCTCCAGTCTGTACCTCAAGCTGATGACTCCGCCTCTGTTCAAAAACCCCTCGCTTACTAGCTCCTCTACTGCCTTCTCCACCGGCAGACCCTTTGCGAAGGCGTAGACAACGGCTACCTTCTTGGCCTGGGGGGTGAGCGGTAGCTTCTCAGCCTCTTCATACAGCCTTGACAGCTTTTCAGCTGTGGAGAGCACCTCCTCGTAGCTGGCGGATGTTACTAGGACGTCTCCGCGGACTGTGGAGGGGCGCCCCGTCGCAGATAGGGCGTCTGCAACTGCGTCGGGGGGCACAGGCCTCACCAATTCCGCATCTCTAAACAACACAAGGAGGGGGATTTGGAGACTTCGCCGGGCGCCCTTGGCGAGGCCCGCCAAGCTCTTCACCACGGCGGCGGCGTCTTTAAGCTCCCTGGCGTCGCCCTCCAGCTGGATGTAGACGTGTGTAAGGCGCGTGTTCACTAAGTAAGGCGTCTTCACGTGTCTCTCCAGCAGTGTGAGGAAGCGCTCCACCTCCTCTCTCGTTCGGAATTTGAAAGACAGAGTTAAATACACCTACTCCCCACGGGGCTGGGGTTAAAAATTTAAAGAAGCCGATGAAGACAAGCCATGAGGAAGATAATAGTGACGCCAGGCGAGCTGGTGGCATACGCCGAGGAGTTTGAGACAAAGGGCGCGGTGTACGCCGTCGACTACCGGTACATAGCCGCGGCGCTGGGGGTCGCGGCGTACGACGAGAAGACCCACACGGCCGTTGTAAAGCCGGTGAGGCCGCCCGCGATTCCGCAGACGGGCTCCGTAGTCTACTGCCAGGTCACCGGCGAGGGGAGGAGGGCCTACCAGTTGAGATGCTTCGCAGTTGAGGAGGGCAGGGGGCCCTCTGAGCTGAAATATATAGTATCCGGCGTCTTGCCGCACTTCTTCTCAGACGGCGAGGTGGGCATAGGAGACTACATAAGAGGGAGAGTTGTGTCAACACGCGGGCCTCCCATCGTCGTCTCTATAAGAGGCCCCACCTACGGCGTGGTGCTGTCCCGCTGCCCCAGGTGCGGATCTGTACTGAGGAGGAGGGGCTCCGCGCTGTACTGCCCCAACTGCGGTGTGGAGGTTAAGAGAAAGATGGCAATAGGGCACTATTCCACGTAACTTTTATAAAAACACTAAACTATCGACTTGGTGGAGTCTATTTTAAAAGAACTCAAGCAGTACTGGGGCCAGTTTACCTCCACAGACATCGCAAAGGCCTTCAACGCCGAGTTAGAGAAATTCGAAAAGTGGCTAAGAGAGGTGGGTGTGAAGCTCTTCTCGATAAGGGCGAGAGAGGCGGCTGAGAGGGGCAACCCAGTCGCTAGAGACTACCCCGAGCAGTACGTCAAGGGGCTCGTGAGGAGGGGGCAGGCCAAGATTTTGGTAAATATGTTCGCCGCCTACCTAGTCCACAACGGGTTAACGACACAGTACTGGCTAATACGCAATAAATATGTAGCAGGCGGCGAGTCTATAGCCACGTGGCTCAGACTCCTCAGAAAAATATAATAGAGGGCAGGAGGGAGATAGAGGTGATGCAGGTCTTTAGTTCGGATTGGTGAAGAGGAACCCACGAACTGATCAAAGGTTACAACACGCCGAGTCTGCTGAGGAGATCCATTGCGTTATGCTCTTTGGTTAGCTTCACATAGGCCTTCTTCTCGCCCCGTGGCGTTATCACAGTGTTGACCTTCTCTACGTCGACGCCGTAGAGCCTCTTCACCTCATCCGCTATCTGCTTCTTGGTGGCGTCCCTCTCAACGACTAGGGTAATCTTGTTCTCCTTCTCGGCGAGCCGCAGCGCCTTCTCCGTCACAACCAGCCTCCTAATCATAAGAACAACCCGCCGAGTTTTTCTACAGCCGGGACAGTCCAGAGGGTCAGCCTCCCCGGGACGCCTCCAGGCGCGAGAACCAGCATATTTAGGTTATTCACAGCGACTACGTCGACGCCTGGGAAATTCCTCACAGCCGCCACCAGAGGCGCCTTCGCGTCTGAGACCACTACCAACACGCTCTTGGGCTCCTTGTACCGCCTCCCCCTCATCTTGCCCTTGCCAGACCTAATCTTAACCCCCTCCGCGGCCCTTTCGACGTCTAGCCACAGCCCCAGCGCCTGTAACAACTTCCTCGCCTCCCTCGCCCTGCCTATCTTCTCCACGTCTCCCGTAACCACGACCGGAAGCGCCGGCACCTTGTCAACCACGTGGCCCCTCGCCGCCACCCACGACTTGTAGCCCGTGGCCGCGATGGCCGACCTAATAGCCAAGTTCTTCTCCTTCTTGTTAATCTCCTCGTGGAGCTTCTTCTCCACCCTAGGCGGGTGGGCCCTCCTGCCGCCTCTGGTGTTGGGGGCAAAACAGCCCCTGGGCCAGAGAGAGCCCTTGTACCGCGGAATTCTGGCTATCCCAAGCCCCACGCCGAACGACTCACAGCTGTGCTCCTTGCCGGCGCCTTCGTACACGCCCTTTGGCTGGAACCGCGCGCTCAGAGCGCTTAGATACGCCCTCCTGATTAAATCCGGCCGAACCGGCTCTAGGAAGTGTATGGGGGCGTCTATATCCGCCACGTAGGCCCCGTCCGGGCCGTATACCTTCAGCTTGCGCACAGGCCCCTCCGGCAATGGCTGTAGATAGGGGCTGAGATCCAGCAACTTAAACTTAAGCAACACCTCGTTCATCACTGCGCCTGTTGCGCCCCGTTTATAAACTTTGTGAACTTACCCAAACCACCTGCGGCTCCGCGGCGGGCGGCGCCTTGCGAGGCGGCCTCACTGGGTACCTAAGCACCACCAGCCTCTTCCTCGCCCCGGGGACACTGCCCTGCACGAGGATGTACGGCCCCTTCACCACTCCGTAGTGGAGGAAGCCGGACTTCGGCGTAATCTCGGCACCGTTCTCGCCGATTTTCAACAGCCTCTTGTTATACTCAGTCCTCTGGTGGAACCCCATCTGGCCGGGCCTCGGCTGTGTAAACATCAAAGCCGGAGCCTGGGGGCCTATGGTGCCGGTCCTCCTGTGGCCCTTCCTGTGCTTATGCCAACGGGGCAGGATGGTGACGCCAAACCTCTTAACGACGCCCTGGTAGCCCTTCCCCTTGGTAACTGCAATCACGTCGACAAGCTGACCCGCCGTAAACACATCCTTGGGCGACACGGTCTTGCCGAGTAGAGAGACGGCGTATTTTATCCTCTCATCTATGCTCGGCACTCCCCCAACCGGTATCTCCAACAGCTCGGGGGTCTTCTTGCCGATGCCAGAGAGGTGGGGTTGCATCGCGACTAGAGCCCTCACGTCCACCGCTACGTCTCTAAACTCCTCCAGCTTCTTCATCTGCTTCTCCACATCCACCTTCTCCGGCAGTGTCAAAACCCTATGGAGGTACTTCGGCAACTCCGCAGACCAGACCTCAGCCACTGCGCGCCGGTAGCCGTTTGCCGGGTCTAGGGTGTAGAGCCTCACCCCCCAGACGTAAAGCGGCGGGGCATCCAGCACAGTAACCGCCCTCACCACCTCCTTGCCGTAGAGCGGGCTGGTGGGCCTGTCGTCCACCACCACTGCGTGAACCATCCCGGCTTTATACGCCGCGAACCCCAGCAACGTGGGCCTGCCAAGATTTACATCTGGCCAGTTGCGCACCCTGGGCACGATATCCGCGGCGCGCTTCCTCGGGTACACCCCCATCGAGCCGCGGCGCGGCCTATTAATCTTAAGACCCATAGCGCCCCGCAACGGCCTAGTTTATAAACTTTCAAACTCCACCAATCTATAAATACGCAATTCGGTGGCGATACATGCGCCAGTTAAAGAAGTGGAAATGCGCGGTGTGTGGAGAGGAGGTGGTGGAGGGGCAGGTCTTCACTTTCTACGCCAAGGGCCCCGTCCACTGGGAGTGTCTAGAAAAAGAGCTGTCCGGCATGCTGTACAAAGACGTCGACGCCGCGGCGTTGCTCAGACTAGACCACTACCTACACGAAGGCATAGTCCTCGCCAAACAGCTAGAATACCTAGCCCAAAACGAAAAAACCAAAGAACGCATAAGAGAAATACGCAAACAGCTAGAGACTCTAGCCGCCAAGCTGACAAATGAAATCACCACTAGCCAACCCTAGCCCCCTTTTTTAACATAGCCGCATCCTCTACAGCCTTTTAACAAACTCCTCCATCGCGTCGGCGAGATCTCGCTGTCTGGATTAAGGCCGTTGAGCCGAAGAGCGTGTAGGTTAAGGGCAATCTAAACGTGTAACCCAGCCCCGGGGGCCGCCTAACACCTCCGCGTCGCGGAGGGCCTCTCTAAGCCTATCCCGTTTATACCGCTCAGTATCTATCCGCCACTTCACAGGCCCACGGTTTTTCCAGTCTATTAGATCTTTAATGGTCCGGCGCCCGGCACGGGGGGTGATTTAAATAGCGCCAATATTCACCACCGGTGTCTCTGCAGGTGGGAAAGAAAAGCGTAAAGCTGACGTTGGGTAGGCAGATACTTACATTCGATCTACCCCCCGGCGAGCCGCGGCCCCACGCAACCTTCGACGGCAGGTCGCTTAGGGCTTCGTGTTGCGGCGTGGAGACGGAGCTGGTCGTCGAGCAGACACGCGGCGGCGTGGCTATACGGAAGAGGCTGGGAGCCAGGGAGCACGTCTTCGGCCTCGGCACCAGGGCTTATCCGCCTGATAGGAGGAGGGGCCGCTTTGTGCTTTTCAACAACGACCTCTACGGCTACCAGCTAGGGATGGACCCCCTCTACGCCTCAATCCCCCTCCTCGTCTTTGTGGAGGGGGGCAGGGCCTTTGGCGTTGCGGTTAACAGCCCGGCCTACGGCGTCGCCGACATAGGAGCTACTAGATACGGCGAGGTGGTGGTGGAGGTGGAGGACATGCCGGAGGTGTACCTCTTCTTCGGGCCAGCCCCCCTTGAGGTGTACGAGACATACAGCGAGGCGACCGGCAGACCCTTCCTGCCGCCGAGGTGGGCCATGGGGCTTCACATATCGAGATACTCCTACGAGCCCCAGACGGCCGCCGCCGAGGTGGTGAAGGAGGTGCTAGAGGCGGCGCCTGTAGAGGCGGTGTATCTAGACATCGACTACATGGACCGCTACAAGCAGTTCACTTGGGATTTCAAGAAGTTCCCGGACCCCCGCGGCTTTGTGGAGGAGATGCACGAGCTGGGGGTGAGGGTAGTCGCGATTATAGATCCGTACATCAAGGCGGAGCCCGGCTATAAGCCCTTCGAGAAACTGCTAGACTGTCTACTCGTCACGGAGAACGACGAGATCTTCCTCGCGAGGGGGTGGCCCGGCCTCTCGGCGTTGCCCGACTTCCTAAACCCCCGGTGTAGGGAGGCTTGGGCGGCGTTGGTGGAGGAGTTCGTCGCCAGCTTCGGGATAGACGGCGTGTGGCTAGACATGAACGAGCCCACGGTTTTCAACTGCGACGCGCTGGCCACCAGGTCTAGGATCTACGCCCTGGCGGGGGCCACGCCGCACCCCCTCACGAGGGAAGAGCTTTACTGCAGGGCGCCCCGCGGCGCCTACCACGTCTTCAACGGAGAGAAGATCCCCCATGAAAAAGTGCGGGGGCTATACCCCTACTTCGAGGCCGAGGCCACGTACGAGGCGTTGCGGAGGGCTGGGAGGGAGCCCTTCATACTCTCCAGATCGGGCTACCTGGGTATTCAGAAATACGCCGCTTTGTGGACCGGCGACGTGCCCAGCACCTGGGAGGGGCTTAGGCTGACCGTGATGGCGGTGCTCGGCCTCTCGGCCTCCGGAGTCCCCTTCGTGGGGGCCGACGTGGGGGGCTTCGCCGGCGTCGGCGATTACGAGCTGGTGGCTAGGTGGTACCAGGCGGCGGCTCTGTTCCCCTTGTTCCGCGTCCATAGGGACAAGGCCACGCCAGACGCGGAGCTCACCAGACTACCCGCTAAGTACAGGCAGATGGCTCTGGAGGCAGTGAGGCTGAGGCTGAGGCTCATGCCGTACCTCCGCCACCTCGCATGGGCCGCCCATCTACACGGCTACCCCATAGTGAGGCCCCTCGGCTTAGAGTTCCCCGACGACGAAGACGCGTTTAAGATACACGACGAGTACATGGTGGGGCCCCACCTCCTCTACGCCCCCATACTAGACAAGGGGGCGAGGGGGAGGGACGTCTACCTCCCCAGGGGGGCCTGGCTGGAGCTGGAGACCGGGAGGGCCCACCTAGGCCCCAGCTGGGTCGCCTCGGAGTCCCAGATGCCTCTCTACATAAGGGCGGGCTCCGCCGTGCCCACCCAGGAGGGCTTGTTGATATATGGAGAGGGGGAGTGGACCATATACACAGACGAGGGCCCCGTGCGCGTAGAGCGCAGAGGTAACTCTGTGAAGGCCGGATGCAGGTGGCGCGGCATATACATACTGGGGGAGGCGCTGGTGGAGGTTGAGGTAGACGGCGTGAGGGCGCGGGGGGCCGCCGCGAGGATCGGCACCTACGTGGAGCAGGGCGACTGCGGTATGTCCACTACGTAGACCCTGCCGTATTTAGACAGAGCCTCGGCGAGGCCCTCCGGGTCGTCTGTGATAAAGACGTGGGAGGGCCCGGTGCCCGACACCCCGCCCACGGCCCCCCTCCTCAGCGCCTCTAGCCACGGCTCCGGCGGGTAGCCCAGGGCGTAGCCGTAAGCCGCGGCGTTTATCATCATCGCCTCTCTCCACATGCCCAGCCCCGCGTAGGCCACCGCGGTCCTAACCAGAGGCGCCACGGCCCTCATCTCCTCGAGCCTATGCCTCCTCTTCTCGTAAGGCGGTATCAACACGACGGCCCTCCCAGACACGTCCAGCTCTCTAATCACCACAAGCTTGTGGTTGTCGGTGAGGTAGCTCCTCCCCACGGCGCTCGCCACGGCGTCGTCAAAAGCCCCCGTGACGCTTATCCCAGCCCACTTGCTCAACTCGGCGTTTAGCCTAGCCACGTCGAAGAGATCCACCTCGGCCCCGGCCAGCGACGCCGCCGCCCTGATAATTGCGTTGACCGTGGCGCTACTAGACTTAAGCCCACCCGCAGTGGGCAAGTCGCCGGTGATTCTGACGGCGAGTGGCCCAGTCCCGAACCTCTCGGCAACCCTCTCCACGATCCTCACCACAGGCCCCACGTCCACGTCGGCGTAGGTAGAGACCGAGGTCCGGTCGGAGCGGCACACCTCAGCCACCACCCTCAGCGATATGGGGAAAGCCGCCCCGTGCCCAGTGGCTATGGCGTTGATCACAGTCCCCCCTCCGTATGCACACGCAACGGCGCACTGCACTAGAGGCGGTACGCACCTCTATAAATCTATCTACACACCTCGTTCAACACAGAGAAGGCCTCCGACAGGGCCCCCTCCCCCTCCACTAGGGCAATCCTCACGTGGCCGCCCCTCCCGTAGAGCTCCCCAGGAAGGACAGAGACGCCTCTGCCCAGCGCCTTCTCGAAACAGCCCTCCCCCGCCTCTGCAAATATGTAAAACGCCCCCCCTGGCTTCACAAACCGGAGCCTCAGCAACCGCGCCGCGAGCTCCGCCCTGCCGCGGTATATCTCGGAAACCTCCCGCCTCCTCCTCGGCAGTATGTCTATCACAGACGCCACAGCCCTCTGGGCGTGGGTCGGGGGGACATTGATAGTCGCCTTGTTAAAGCGGGCCACCTCCCTAGCCACCTCCCTAGGCGCAATCACCGCCCCCAGCCTAAGACCGGGCACCGAGAAGACCTTAGAAAAGCTGTGCACAACAGCCACGTTAGGCGACATGTCGAGGGGAGAGGTGAACTCCGTAAACACAATGTCGCGGTAAATCTCGTCGCTAATCACAAACTCGGCCACGTCCACAAGCTCCCTCACCCTCTCCCTCGGCAACACAACCCCCGTGGGGTTATTCGGGTAGTTCACCACGTACACCCCCCTCTCCGCGAATCTAGGCAACCACCCATCGCCGGACTCCACAAGCCCCAGCCCCAGCCCGAAGACCTCCGCAATTTCGAAATAGCCCGGGTAGTAAGGCGACGGCGTCAGGAGCCGCCTCCTGCGGAAAGCCCACATAAGCGCGGCGAGGCCGTGCCTCCCGCCGGCCACCGCCACCACCTCCCCAGGCTCCACCCCAAAAACAGAAGCCACAGCCTCTCTAAACTCCGGCAAACCCTCCGGAGGGCCGTAGCGCATATCCCCAACACGCGACAAAGCCTCCAGAAGCTCCCCCGGCGGAGGCACGTCGGGATCCCCAATATCAAGCCTATGACGCGGCCCCGCCTCCCCAATACGCCTAAGAACAGAGGCAAAATCCACAGAAGAGATAAGAAGGGTAATTATACATAGCCACACCCAAAAACACGCCACCGAAAAAGCACGCGGCAACCAGCCAACCACGCCGCAACCACCTGCGGCAACGACACCAGCCCAACGGCAGACGCCCGCCACAACAACACCACCAAGCTTTTAAGCCCAAGCCCCCTCTGTAACATGTCCATCGACCTCAAGACGCTTGAGGAGGTTGTGGAGAGGGCTGTAAAGAGGGCGCTGGAGGAGGCCCGTGGCGAGGAGATGAAGGCAGTGGCCGAGGCTTTGAAGGCGCTTGCGGACTACACCAAGGCAGGCTTCGCCCAGCTGACAATACGAGTTGAGAAGCTGGAGAAACGCGTATCCACGCTTGAGGATAGTGTGGGCTCTCTAACCGAGGCCACTCTCTCCCGGTACGTCTGGGAGGATTTAAGACTTGAGGTGGAGGGGCGTGGGGAGAGGGTGCTCGCCAGACGCCGCAACGCCCGTGTGGACGGCCTCGACGTCGATCTGCTCGTGGAGACGGACAGGGCGGTGTACGTGGTGGAGGTCAAGACTAGGGCGAGAAGGAGAGACGTCGACGCCGTGGCTAGGAAGGCTGAGGCGGCCCGCGGAGCATACGGCAAGCCCGCCGTCGCCATCCTCGCCGGCGTCAGAATAGGAGACGACGTGGAGAAATACGCAAAAGGCAAGGGGGTGCTTGTGTATAGGTACTGAGCTGGGCCTACCGAGTTCTGGCGCCGGCGTAAACAGCTGAGTCAAGACGCAGACGGCGGTAAATGGGGGCCGGTCAGCTACGTCGGACAAAGACCGGTAGCCCATGTGGGTCTCACCCCCCGGGTGCGGCGAGCCGCGCCGGGTCTATATAAGACCGGCGTCTTCTATATTTTAAAGCCCAGACATCAATGGCCACATGGGGTATTGATATGCGGCGCGGTCCCCGTGAGGAAGGCGAGAGACGTCGAGAGAGCGCTTGAGGCCCCCGTCCCGTGCCTCGAGCTGAGACTCGACTACCTAGAGGCCGGCCTCGTCGAGGTCAGACGCGTCCTAGAGGAGGCCGTTGCCAGGCGGACGGTTATATTCACCGTGAGGCGGAGGGAGGAAGGCGGAGCCTGGCGCGGCGGCGAGGAGGAGAGGGCGGAGCTCTACCTCAAACTCCTAGACCTCTCCCCCCACTATATAGACGTAGAAGCCGAGTCTCCCATCATAAGACAGGTGGCCGGGGCCAAGGGAGGGTCACGGCTCATCGCCAGCAGACACGACTTTGAAAAAACGCCCCCCCTCGAGGTGCTGACCCAGTGGGCCCGCAGAGCCGCGGAGCTGGGCGACGTAGTTAAGATAGTGACGTATGCCAGGGAGCCTGGAGACGGCTTGCGGGTCCTCTCCCTAATAGGCGCGGCCCCCAAGCCCACCGTCGCCTTCGCCATGGGCCCCGCCGGCGCCTACACGAGAGTAGCCGCCGCGGCCCTGGGGAGCCCCATTATGTACGTCTCCCTCGGCGAGGCCACGGCCCCCGGCCAGATAAGCGCAGACGCCTACTACGCCGCTCTGCTCGCTGTTGGTATAGCACCGGAGGGGGAGGGGCTACCCGCCATGAGAGAGGCCCTAGACTGGATAGACGGGGGCCTCATGTACCTCCTCAAGAGGAGGCTGGAGGTGTGCAGAGACATGGGCCGGCTGAAGAAAGCCGCAGGCCTCGCCATATACGACGACGCCCGCGAAGCCCAGGTGCTGAGGAGGGCAGGCGACTTCAAACAAATATTCGAGTTAGTGGTCCAGATGTGCAAAGCAGTACAGATAGTAGCCTAGGAAAGGAATAGGAGAAAAAGGGGGTTTAGACCTGTTACTGTATCGTCATCTGGATGTCCACCTGGTAGGTGGCCAGTATAGTCTTGCCGTCGGCGTAATCAGCCGGCAGGTCCGGGTCGATTCTTATGTATACGCCAGCAGTGGCGCACTGGCCTGGATCAATCGTAACAGACGCCGACTGCGGGTAGTTCGTAGTCGTTATGAAGCCGGTGCCCGGCTGGGCGTATGGATCGGTCCAGTAGACGTAGAACGCCTTGACATAGCGGGCGAGGCTGTTTGGATTGTCCACAATGCCTCTGTAGTACATAGTAGCCACCACCGAGGTTGTGCCGTAGTAGTTGCACACGCGGATTACATCAGTATAGTTGACGGGGTCGCCGGTGAAGCCGATGACTGAGATTTTTGTGATGTTGTAGCCGTTGGCGCTGTCGAAGTAGTAGCTGACCTTGGCGTATCTACCCCCAGCAACGGTGGTGTCTACGCCGGGGTACTTCATTGCTGGCGGCCTTGTGGCGTTCACAACCCAGTACGTTATGTTGGTAAACGTAACCGCAGCCGCCACCAGCGCCACCGCGGCCAACGCCGCCAGCACCACCAGCGGTTTGTAATTCCTTTTCCTTGCCATGAGTCCCATAAACACACCTCTTTATATATTCAACGTTGCGCCGTGAAGATTCGCACGACTATCCAGACGGCGCGATACAGGCAACAACACCACCCGCTGCCGTAGATTTATACCACCCACTTATAAAGAATGTTTTTATCATTTGGTGTAGTCAAACAGGGAGACACAGGCGAAATGTCAGAGGGTGGTGTGGCGGGGCGGTTGCTCCGTGCCGTCTGTGTTTTGATATATACAGTCCCTATATTCGTATCCCTATTTGTATATTCTCGTCGCAACGTTGAATATTTAAACCTTGGAGAAATACGCTACACATGGCTGGGAGAAGTAGAACCAGGTTGCTGGGGTTGCTTGCGGTGTTGCTGGGAGCCGCCGCGCTGTTTGCAACTGTGTCTATTCTAAACGTGACGTATTGGTACGTCAACACCACGCAACCCCCAGTCAAGAAGTACGTTGGCAACGACACCTATGTAATGAACGGCGCATTTGTCAAGGCCGACTGGTACTACGACCCCAACACCGGTCTCAACATCACTAGGGTATACGTCACAGGCGTCCCTGGCGACATAGTCAACATCACCAACGCCCTCCGCGTCTGCAACAACTACAACGTGTCGGTGAAGATAAGAATCAAGGACGCCAGCCTACTACAGGACTTCTACCCCGGCTCTAACTATATCAGGTACATGGCTGTAAAGTTCATACAGCCAACCAACGCAACCGACAACCAGGCGGTGATTCAAAACGAGGCTGTGGTGGACCCGTCCACGGGCTACGTGACGCTTCAGCCGGGCCAGTGCGCGATTCTAGGCGTCGACTTGATCATTGACGCCAACGCCCCCTACTACAAGACCCTGGCCGCCTACCAGATAAACATTGAGAAGGTGCCATCTGGCTGATGAGAAGCGAGGCGGCGGCTAGAACCCTACTTCTCTTCTTCCCCGCCCTCGTCTTCCTAATCGCCCTCACCGCGCCGGGGGGCGACTACGCATTCCGCACAGGCCCCCTGGCCGAGGTGGCGGTGGGCGAGGTGCCTAGCCACGTCGCCGTGGAGGGCAAGACTCTGTACCTATACAGCTCCCCATACGCCGTGTGGAGCTACCCGCGGGCCATAGCGGTGAGCATATTCTACCCAACCTCTGTCCTCGTCTCCTCCACCTGCGGCGCCGTTGCAGTGGCGTCTGTGGGCGGGGCGCCGGGCAAGTACTACGTAGACCTGGCCGTGCCCCCCGGCGTCCAGGGCGACTGTTTTATCAACTTCACACACCCCTCCGGGTGGAGAAACGCGGTCCTCCTCAAGATTAAGCTAATCGACTGGTACCCCGGCGCCGTGGAGAGGGCAGTGGTGGTTCTCAACGGCTCTGGCTGGCAGTTCGTCCAGGTGGGGGCAGACGGCATGTTCTACGTGTGGGAGCGGCCCCTGGCGAGGTTGCCTGTGGCTGGCTGCGTCTTTGTGTACAACAAGTCGGTGCTCCTCACCGAGATTCTGAACTACGGCGAGGCTGTGCCGAACATAGTGCCGCCCGTATACGTCCCGTCCCCCGGCGGCCAGCCCCGCTTCGGCGCCTTTATAAAGCTTGAGGGCACCTCCACGCTGTATGTCTACCAGGCCCCGTGCCCCCGCGCCGTGAACCTCACAGTGCCGCCCCCGCCCTCACTGAGGGCGAAGCTCGGCGTGTTGCTCCCCGGCTACGCGGGGCCCTACTTCGACTCGCCGACGCCGCGGACACACAGCGAATATAAAACTGCGCTGAGGGTCGTGAACTATACCGTGTCCGCCGGGAGGTCCTACAGACTCTATATATACAGCTACAGCACCCCGGTGGGCATGTGGGGGGCTGTGCTGAGGTACGACTTCGGAGTGTCTACATTCCTCACCACAGAGGTTTCGCTGTTTAGGCCTGCCGCCGCGGCGGAACCCGCGAGGGCGGGCGACGTCTGGCTTTACGTGGCTAACGGCACTAGGTACTGGGTGTACAGCAGGACGCCGCCGTACAACACCTGCAACCCGCCCTGCGGCGCCCCGTCGGGATGGACTGAGCCGCTGTACGTCGTGGCCGACCCGGGGGGTAGCTGGGGCGGGTGGCCGGCGGTCGTGAAGGCGGAGAGGGAATTTCTAAGGCCTTGGAAAACGTAAAACTTATATAAATAGACTTCGTGGGGGCTGTGAACTGGGTTGCCCTCCTCGTCGGGGTGGCTTCGGGGATGGCGGTGGCGTTTGGCAGGGTGTACGCGGAGCGGCTGACGGCGAGGTACTACGGCCTCGCCCCCCAGCTCCTCTTTAAGCACAGAGACGTAATCGTGCCCTTTTTGGTGCTGGCTGGGGCCGCGAATATATACGCGGTCTGGATAACCGTGGCCTACGGCGGCATCTCGGCGTGGAGGCTGTCGGCGCTTATAGGAATGGCCCTCGTGCTGGCGGCGCAGATAATCCAGCTAAACGTAGCCCTGAGGCCTTCGAAAAAGGACTTGGAGCTCGCCCTCGCGTCGTGCGTCGCCTACGTCTACCTCTTCGCCCTGTACGTAGTTGCCTTGGCAACGGGGAGGTACAGCCTCTGGCTGTTTTGATATGGACGGGGTCGAGTCCCTCTTGATATCCGCCGCGGGCGGCGTGATCGCGGCCCTGGCGCCCCTCATCTACCTGATGTACTATACGAGGCCGGTTACCTTCACCGTGTGGACGGGAGTCCTCGTCTCCTTCATCGCCGGGTTCGTCTTCACGCTCCTAATCCAGCAGTGGAGCCACTTCTACGCCAGATTCACCTACCTACTGGCCCTGGCGCTGTTGCTCACCTCCCTGGCCTACACCTACTGGGGGATGTACAAGAGGCGCTGGACGATGTACCTCTTCGCAGCCGCGGCCTGGATCTACATCATACTCCTCGCAGTGGTGTCCAGGGCCCTGGGGCTGGGAGACCCCTTCATCATATAGCTGTGCCAACGCCGGCGGAACCCGGCTGAGGCGCTTGATCGCGGAGAGGTACGGCTGATGTGTGCTGTTCGCCACGCTTTTCGGCTCCGTAGCCAGGGGGGGACGGGGCCTCTCAGCGACGTCGACGTGGCGGTTAAGCTGGCCAGCGGTTGCGGGTACCTCGAGTTCTTGATAAGCTTTTCAGCAGACGCCTCAGAGGTTTTGGGAATCGACTACGTGGACGTCTTGATACCTACCGACGACTTGCCCTACGTGCCGGGCGGCGTCGGGGAGGCTGATATACGCCAGGGGTAGCTATGTGGAATGCGTGGCGACCTCCTTCTCCCTCTGGGCAGATTTCCAGATCCACCTGGCAAAGACCAAGGCTCGGGAGAGGTTTGCGGAGTCGCTATGGGTAAAATAGCGTCGCTAATCGCCTTGGTGAAGAGGAACTTGGAGACGCTTGACGAGCTGGTGAGGAGGCACGGCGCCGCGGAGGTGGTGGAGGACTATGGGTTGCTAAATGCGTCTCTCCACTTGAT
The DNA here is from genome assembly GCF_000234805.1 of Pyrobaculum ferrireducens. Taxonomy (NCBI): domain Archaea; kingdom Thermoproteati; phylum Thermoproteota; class Thermoprotei; order Thermoproteales; family Thermoproteaceae; genus Pyrobaculum; species Pyrobaculum ferrireducens. The sequence goes on along the minus strand of NC_016645.1, from coordinate 180,130 downwards.
GCAGGCGGCGATACAGACGCTGATAGACGCCGCCCACCTGCTCGTGGAGCTAGGGGCCGAGCCGCCGAGCAGATATTCAGACGTGCCCTCCGCCCTAGCTCAGCACGGCCTCTTAAACAGCAACCTTGTTCAGAAAGGTAATTTTTTAGAGACGTCGTGGTCCACGGCTACGGGACTCCGGGCTGGTTCAGAAGATTCTAGAGGAGGGCCTATATAGAGACTTACTACGGCTAGCCTCCGTGATTTACAGAGAGGCGCTTAGACGCGGAGTAGATCCGTAGATATTAGCCCACGCCACAACGTTAAATATTTATCTACCGCACTATCCGTGTCTATGTGAATGTTACAGTGTTTGTTGTCTTGGCGCCGTTGGCTATGTGGATGTTTCCAGTCTACGTGCCGCCTAACTCCACTGCCACGATCTACGCAAGTCTGCCGCCCGGCCTCTGCAACGCCACCGGCGTAATCCACGTGAGCCAGCTGGTGGCGATCGCCTGCGTGAACAAGGCGCTGGCTCCCACCACCGTCAGCGGGTACGTGGCGGTGGAGTACCCCAAGCCCCCGCCTCCGCCCAGCGTCCCGGCGCCTGAGGCGCCTATACTGGCGGTGGCGGCCGGCGCCGCGGCGGCGGCTGGCCTCAGCCACGTTGCTAGCAACCGCCGCGAACTGCTCGCCGCCCCGCTGGCGCCGATAGTCGCCCGCATCAAGAGGGCAACTGGCGAGGATCCCGCTAGGCGTGAGATACTGCGGGTGGTTGAACAGCTGGGCGCCGCGACGCTGGCCCAGATAGCCAAGGCCACGGGCAAGGGCTGGGGCGCCGTCCAGTGGCACGTCTACGTGCTGGAGAGGGAGGGCAGGCTGAGGTCTATTAGGATAGGCCCCATGACCTACTACTTCACAAACCCAAAGAAGGCGGCTGAGGTAATCCTCGCCTCAGTGGATCCAGACGCACTGCCGCTGGAGGATAGGGAGAAGCTAGACTTCCTCGCGGCGTCGGCCTCATGAGGCGCCTGGCTTACCCCCTCTTTTTTCTACTAGGAGTTGCGGCCGCCTACGCGGTTCTTTCATTTCTCAACCCAGTCCACTGGCGCCTCAACGCCACCCTGCCCCCAGTGTCTAAAGACGTCAACACGTCGCTGTACCCCCTCGTGAGGGGGTGGTACACCGCCGTCGATGTGAACGCAACGTATTACTACATGAAGTTTATGCCGGGGTGGCCTGAGCAGTACGTCGTCGGCTTGTTCCGGGCGAGAGACCCCGGGTGGCAGGCCAGGCTTGAGGCCGTCGCTAGGGCGGGGTCGCCCGGCGGCACCTACGCCATCTCCCTGGGGGGTCAGGTGCAGATCACCGACGTGCAGAGCGGGGGGCCGTATGTCCCCACCACCGCGCCGCTGGTGTGGACAACCACGACCACGAGCCGCTACTCGGTGCTGGCCAGGGCCTGGTTTAACCAAGGCGGGATATACGCGTGGCAGTGGGTAAACTTCACAGCGGAGCCCATGGCCAAGCTCTACAACCAGGCGTTTAGTTGCGGCGTTTCCCAATATGTAGATAATTTCGCAAGCTACTGTAGTTGGATCGTCGAGGGATTTGATCAACTCCCGCCGTGGGCCGAGACATATACAACCGGCGGCTCTGAAGTAACACTTGACTATAAAAGGGGGATTCCGCCTCCTTCTATCTACACTGATGGGAAAAACGGCTACGGCGTAGTTTTCATAGACGTTTCTCAGTGGATTGGCGGCTTCCCAGCTACCTCCAGCTTTAAAATTGACTACATGGTTCAAGCCGCCTTGACTGGTAATGACTATATGCAACTTAACTTTTTCATAGATACAAACGGCGACGGCTTTCCCGACATCGAGGTGGTGTGGTACACCTCAGTTGACGGCAGACAGCCAGTTTCCCTATCGAGCGTAATATACGGCAGGTCGCTACCCTACGTCGCCATATTAAACTCCTCCAAGTCGCCCCCCTCGTCAACCTGGCTAACCTGGACTATCAACAAGATCTATGACACCGGCGTCGTCGTCGGCGTCGCCTTTGGTATGTATTCTCCAAATGGCGATACTAAGGGCTACTGGGATAACTTCGCCGCATTAAAGTGTGTCCTCCCGTCTAGCGTCGCGGCGCTGACGAGGGGGGCGGACTCACGGGTATATGTAGACGCCAGCTACAGCCCCTCGACGCCGCCTTCTTTAGCTACTGAGGTGGATGCCTACGGCTCCACCGGCGTCGTCTCTAACGACTACGGCTACTCCGTCGCCGTGTATAGACTGCCGTCCCCGGTACCAGCGGCCGGCGCCTCCATATCTGTGAGGGGGCTGTATGTGAGAGATGCCGCGGATGTTCAGAACAACGCCGCTTTTCTAGCCGTCGGCGTCGACACAAACGGCGACGGGGTTGCCGACGTGGAGTATATCTACTACCGCACAGACGGCGACGCGTACGCCATAGTCTCCTCCTTCGTAAACCCCGGCTCGCTTATATGCACCGACGCGTGTGTCAACACGACGCAGTACCGCTTCATAAACCTCGGCACAATGGCCAGCGGAAGCACCTACACCTGGTCTATCACCCTCGGCGACCTCCCCGGCGCAGTCGTCGGCGTGGCGCTGGGCGTGGCGGACGCCAGCGGCTACCAAGACGGCACCGTAGACGACTTCTGGGTGTTTTGGGACGACTTGACTGTGACGTACAGCGCGTGTCCTCCGCCTGCCGGCTGGAGCTCGCTGGGCTACGTCTGGCAGTCTTACGGCTGCCTGCTGGCGACGGCGGGGGGCGTGGGCTACGCGGCGCTTGTCCCAAACGCCCTTACCTACGTGGCTAACTTCACTGGCGTTGGTACATACGCCGTGTTTGACTCGGCTCTAAACGTGGTCTTCGGCGTGTATAGGGGTGCCTCTGGCTTCAGCGCGGTGTGCGGCTCTGCGCTGTACGCGCTCGGCCCTCTTCCAGCCGCGAGATACGTGGAGCTGAGGCCGCTGGGCGGCTTCGGCGACGTTATAATAAGAGACGCAAACGGCAACATACTGGCGAGATACGGCTGTAGCTACACCACAACACCCACATACATCGGCGTAAAGACGGAAGCCGGAGAGGCGATAAAACTATACACGCTGGAGGCGTGGGGATGACGGAGGTTAAGCCCGTGGAGAGGGCGCAGGCTGTGGAGGAGGTTTTGCCGGAGGATCGTAGGAGGGTGTTTGCGATTTTGCTTCTGGGCGCCTTTGCGGTTTTGGGCTTGTTTTTTGGCGCGTCTGGTGTGGGTGGGGGCGGCGGGGGGGCTCCGGCGGCTTTGATGGGGGTGGGGCTGAACGGTACGCAGATCTTCTGGCTGGAGGCGCCGGGGGGCTCTGTGGTGTTTTTCAAGATGCCGCTGTGCAACTTGGCGGAGTCTCCGGCGGCTGTGTGGGCGCGGGTGGTGGAGGTGCCGCCGGAGGTTAGGGTTTTCGCTGTGCATGTTGACGGGTCTTACTTCGGCGTTAGGTGGGGGAACTGGTCTGAGTGGCGGGGCGTCGTCGAGCCTAGGAGGTGTATCGAGGCCGTGGTGGAGGTGGTTGTCGACGCGAAGACGCCTCTGAACAAGACGCTGAGGGTGGTGGCGCGTGTCAACTCGACGTTGCTGGGCGGGGGCTGACTAGGGGCCTGGCGCCTCCTCCGGCTTTATTATCCTTATGCCGAGTTTCTGCGCCGCGGCGACCACATGCGGCGGGTTTTTGTCGTGTATAAACGGCGTGATTACGTAAACCCCCTCCACCCTCCTCCCAGTCACGTCTTGATACAGCTCGGCCTTCCGCCGCAGATAGGCCAAGTGGGCTCTTCTGACTGCCGAGACTATTTCTACTAGGAAGGTCTTGCCGTCTTTTACAACTACGTCAAGCTCCACCTCGCTTGGGTAGCCGTAGACCTGGCCTTTGTCGTCGAAGTAGGTCCACCGCTCCACCACGTAGCCGGCCTCCCTAAGCAACTCCCTAACCCCCTCTCTGAAGGCCTCCTCACTCCACACACCCCACATAGCACCAAGCGCCTCTATCCTTAGATTCAGCCGCCTCTCAAGCGCCGCGAGATCCTCCTTGGTGGCGAAAGCCTTCAAATCCTCCTTGGTTGCGAAGGCTTTTAGGTCCTCCTTTGTGGCGAAAACTCTTAGATCCTCTTTCGTGGCAAAGGCTTTGAGATCTTCCTTTGTCGCCATTGCGTTTTTAATCTCTTCTAGTTCTTTTTTCGTGGCCATGGTGTTTTTGATCTCCTCAATCTCCTTCATCAACTTCTCCCAGGGTAGTAGCTTGGCGAGGGCTTCGTACACAATGTGAGGCCTAGCGGTCAGCACCTCCACTAAAATCTCCGGGTGCTCTAGCAAGACTCGGCGTATTTCTTCGGCGAGGGACACGTATATGGGTGTGTATCTACGTTTATAAGGTTGTTGGTGTGTCCCCGTGTGAGGGTTGGTGTCGTGGGGGGTGGGGCTATGGGGTCGTGGCTGAGGAGGGAGTTCTCCTCGGTGCATGAGGTGGCTGTGTTTGACGTGGATAGGTCGAGGTCTGACGTGGGGTCTCTGGGGGAGCTTGTGGGGTGGGCTGAGGTTGTTGTGGTGGCTGTTCCTTTCTGGGAGGTTGCCGGGGTTTTGAAGTCTCTTGCGCCTCTGTCCTCGGGGAGGCTTGTGATGGATATAGCGACCTTTAAGGAGGGTGTGGCCGAGGCTTACCGCCTCTTTCCGCCGGACGCGCTCGTGGCTTCGGTTCACCCGCTTTTTGGCCCTGGTGCGCCTTCTATAAGGGGGCAGAGGGTGTTGGTTATGGAGGTGCCCGGGCGCCGGGGGGCGGCTGAGGCTTACCGCTTCTGGGCGGAGCTGGGGGCTAGGGTTGAGTGGGGGGATTTGGAGAGGCACGACTTCTACGTGTCGAGGACCATAGCCCTGAGCTACGCCGTGGGGCTGGCCCTTGCGAGGGTGTACGCCGAGCTGGGGGAGGAGGTCTTTAGGTACGGGGGGACTTCTTTTAGGTACCTCGCCACCTTCGCCTTCTCTCTGCTCCGTGATCCCAACGCGTTGAGATACGCGGAGAAGGCGCCCCTTGAGGAGTTTGTAGAGGCGCTTAGGAGGGGGGACGCCCCGCGTCCTCTTAGGGATCCCGACGCGGCTTACAAGGCGTTTTACGAAGCTCTCAAGGCTATAGAGGCGGTGGGTGACATTTTTAAATAGAGTGGGAGTTGCTCGGTATGATTCCGCCGAGTTTTGACTACGTGAGGGCCTCTTCTCTGGGGGAGGCCTTGAGGATCTTGGATAGGGAGGAGGGGGCCGTCCCCCTCGCCGGGGGGCAGAGCCTCGTTCCCTTGCTCAAGTTGAGGGCCGTCTCCTACAGATTGCTGGTGGATATTGGGCGGCTGGCTGAGCTCCGCTATGTGAGGTATGGGGACGAGGTGGCGGTGGGGGCTTTGGCTAGGCACTACGAGCTGGAGGAGTCGCCGTGCCCCTTTCTTAGACAGGTGGCGTCGAGGATTGGGGATGTGCAGGTCAGGTCGCTGGGGACCGTCGGCGGCTCTCTAGCCCACGCCGACCCTTTCGGCGACTGGCCGGCGGCGGTGCTGGCTTTAGACGCGGTGGTGAAGATCGTCGGCCCCGCCGGGGTCCGCGAGTTGGGGGCGGTGGAGTTTATAAGGGGGCCGTACTCCACCGCGTTGGGGAGGGGGGAGCTTGTGGCTGAGGTTAGGTTTAGGTGCCCTCCTCGCGGTGCGTACGTCAAGTTTTCCAGGAGGCATAACGACTTCGCGCTGGCGGCGGCCGCCGTCGCGGCTGAGGTTAGGGATGGCCACGTGGTGTGGGCTAGGGTGGCGGCGCTGGGGGCTGGGGAGGCGCCTAGGAGGCTGAGGAAGGCCGAGGCCGTGCTGGCGGGGGCTCCGCTGAATAGAGACACAATCGCCGAGGCGGCTGAGGCGGCGAGGAGGGAGGCTGAGCCGCCCGGCGATTTCCGCGCATCTAGCGAGTACAGGCGGGCGCTGGTTGGGGTGGCCGTGAAGAGGGCGCTGGAGAGGTTATGAGGATTGCGCTGAGGGTAAACGGGGTTCTTCACGAGGTGGATGTGGAGCCGAGGAAGTTATTAGTGCACCTCTTGAGGGAGCTGGGCTACACCTCTGTGCGGATTGGTTGCGACACGGCGACGTGCGGAGCCTGTACTGTAATTATGAACGGCAGGCCTGTTAAGAGCTGTAACGTGCTTGCGGTGCAGGCGGACGGCGCCGAGATATACACCGCCGAGTACAGCGACGAGGTTATGCAGAGGCTGAGAGACGCCTTTAAGAGGCACCACGCCGCTCAGTGCGGCTTCTGCACCTCCGGCATGTTGATGACAGCATACCACCTGGTGAAGAGGGGCGTGAGGTCTGAGGAGGAGATTGTCGAAGGCCTCAGCGGCGTTTTGTGCAGATGTACGGGGTACCAGAACATTGTAGAGGCGGTGAGGGAGGCGGCGGGGGTATGAGGTACATCGGGAGGCCCATACCGCGCGTCGAGGACGACGTTATTCTCAGCGGGAGGGCCCAGTATTTAGACGACATCGAGCCCCCCGGCGTGCTCTACGCCGGTTTTGTGAGGTCGCCCTACGCCCACGCCAAGGTGCTGAGGGTAGATCTGTCCGACGTAAGGCAGTCGAAGGGTGTGGTGGCGGCGTTCGGCCCCGGGGAGGGGTTCGACTTCGCGCCGGGGGGCAAGGTGCGGTACCAGGGCGAGGCTGTGGCCATGGTGGTGGCTCGGGATAGGTACTTGCTACAAGACGCCATTGAGAAGGCTGTGGTGGATTACGAGCCCTTGCCTGCCGTTGTGGATATGTTCGAGGCGATGAGAGAGGGGGCGCCTCTAGTCGACGAGAGCCTGGGCACGAACATCGCCTACGAGGCGGTTTACCAGGGGGGCGATGTTGAGAAGGCCATGAGAGAGGCCGAGGTGAGGATTGAGGGGAGGATTTCGACGCAACGCCTAGTGCCTTCTGCGATGGAGCCGCGGGGCGTCCTGGCGGTGTATGACGGGCACAGCTTGACTATTTGGAGCTCGACGCAGGTCCCGTTTGATATTAGGAAGGAGGTTGCGAAGCATCTCGACCTACCCCTCTCGAGGGTGAGGGTCATACAGCCCTTCGTCGGAGGCGCCTTCGGCTCCAAGCTCTTGGTGTACCCCGAGGAGCTCTGGGTCTCCAAGGCGGCTTACCTCATGAAGGCCGCCGTGAAGTGGGTGGCCACGCGGACCGAGGACTTCAAGACGACGACGCACGGCCGCGCCCTGGTGCTGGATTACAAAGTCGGCGCGGCGAGAGACGGCAGGGTGCTGGCCATAGAGGGCGTTGTGTACGCCGACGCCGGCGCCTACTACTGGGGGGAGGGGCTCGCAGACACTGCGGCGCAGATGTTGCCCGGGCCCTACGACATACGCCACGGGAGGGTGAGGGCCGTGGCTGTGTTGACTAACAAGACTCCGCTCAGCGCGTACCGCGGCGCGGGGAGGCCGGAGGCCACCTTCTTCATAGAGAGGATTATGGACCGCCTCGCCGATGAGCTGGGCCTCGACCGGGTGGAGATTAGAAGGAGGAACCTCATAAGGGAGCTACCCTACACCAACGTCTTCGGCATAACATACGACACTGGGGACTATCCAGGCACTTTCGAGAGGGGGCTGGAGAGGCTCGGCTACCGCCAGCTGAAGAAGTGGGCAGACGAAGAGTTTAAAAAGGGGAGGGTGTTGGGGGTTGGCTTCTCCATATACGTCGAGATAACCACATTCGGCTTCGAGGTGGCTGTGCTGAGGGCTGAGAGAGACGGCAGCTTCACCCTCTACACGGCCGTCACTCCCCACGGCCAGGGGCTCGCCACGGCGCTTGCGCAAGTGGTCGCGGACGAGCTGGAGGTGCCTATGGAGAGGGTCAGAGTTGTGTGGGGCGACACGGCGTATGTGCCCGACGGCATTGGGACTATGGGTAGCCGCTCAATAACGGCGGGCGGCTCCGCCGCGGTGTTAGCCGCCAGGAAGCTGAAGGGGGAGCTGGCAAAGGCCGCTGAGAAGTTGCTCGGATGCAGGCCGGAGTACAGGGAGGGGTCGTTTATCTGCGGTGGAAACAGCCTCTCCATCAGCGATGTGGTAAAGGCCGTCTATAGAGGCAAGGTGGAGGCTAACTTGACGGTGGAGGCGGTGTACCAGGCGGACGCCACCTTCCCGTTCGGCGTCCACGTAGCTGTGGTTGAGCTGGATCCCGAAACCGGGTTTGTGAAGCCCCTCCTCTACAAGTCTTACGACGATGTAGGCGTCGTGGTTAACCCGTTGCTGGCCGCGGGGCAGGTCATGGGCGGCGCCCTGCAGGGGATCGCCCAGGCGCTGTATGAAGAGGCCATATACGACCAGTCGGGCAATTTAGTGACGGCGAACCTCGCCTTTTACTACGTGCCCACGGCGGCTGAGGCGCCTAGATACGAGGTGTACTTCGCAGAGCCGCATCATCCCTCTAAACACCCCACCGGCACCAAGGGCATAGGCGAGGCCGCCGCCATCGCCTCCACTCCGGCGGTGGTAGCCGCGGTGGAAGATGCAATTAGGAGGCTGAAGCCCGGTGTGAGGATCGACAAGACTCCCATAACGCCTGAGGAGATCTGGAGAGCCTTGAGGTGAGGTGTGTAGGCGTCGTCCTCGCGGCCGGCGGATCCACGCGCTTCGGCGGCGACAAGCTTTTGACAAACTTCAGAGGGCGGCCGCTGGTCTGGTGGCCCGCTGAGGCGTTGCGGGAGGCGGATCTCGAGACGTATATTGTGGTCAATAGGCGGGAGGTGGCGGAGGCCGCGGGCCCCCTCGCTGGCGTTATCTACAACCCGTGGTGGAGAGGCGGGCTGTCCACAAGCGTAAAGGCGGCCGTAGCCGCGTTGTACGACAAGCCTTGTATTGTGTGGATGCTCGGCGACATGCCGTGTGTCTCCCCCTACACAGTACGCAGAGTTACAGAGGCTTGCAGATCTGGCTTGGCCGTGCCTGTGTATAGGGGGGCTAGGGGGAACCCGGTGGCCTCTGCTAGAGATGTCTACGGGCTGGCGCTGGGGCTCGCGGGGGACGTTGGGCTGAGGGCTCTCCTCGGCGCCGTGCCCGTGGCCTATGTCGAGGTGGAGGATCCAGGCGTGGTTATAGACGTCGACACGCCGGAGGATTTGGAAAAACTCGCCTCTAAGACCTGCCCAGGGCCCTCGCCAGCTCCCTAGCCTTGGCCACCAGCTCTCTAAACTGGTCAAAGGTGAGCTGCTGCTTGGCGTCGCTCCACGCCTTGTCGGGATCTGGATGCACCTCGACTATTAGGCCGTCCGCCCCCGCGGCGAGTATGGCGAGGGCTAGCGGTATTACGTAGCGCCTGTCGCCGGCTGGGTGGCTGGGGTCGCCGATGACCGGCAGGTGTGTCTGTTGCTTGGCGTAGGCAATGGCCCCCACGTCTAGAGTAAATCTAAGAGTTCTGTCAAACGTCCTTATGCCCCTCTCCACAAGCACCACGTCGCCGTTGCCGTGTAGCGCTACGTACTCCGCCGCCAGCAACCACTCATCTATCGTATTTCCAAACCCCCTCTTGAGCAGTACGGGCTTCCCCGCCCGCCCCAGTTTTTTAAGAAGGGTGAAGTTCTGCATATTCCGCGCCCCCACCTGGATGGCGTCTGCGTACTTAGCCACCAGGGGGAGGTCCTCAGGATCCATCAGCTCGGTGGTGATGGGGAGGCCCGTGGCGTCTCTCGCCTTGGCTAAGAGGACGAGGCCTCTCTCGCCGAGCCCCTGGAAGGTATACGGGCTTGTCCTGGGCTTGAAGGCGCCGCCTCTCAGCGCGTCGCCGCCGGCCTCCTTCACCACTTTAGCCGTCGACAAGATCTGCTCCTCTGTCTCCACAGAGCAGGGCCCTGCTATTATGAAGATCTTCCCCTCTTTAATTTCCCTATCCCCAATCTTGACCGGCGTGGGGTCGCGCTTCCACTGTCTAGAGACCAGCTGGTAGTCGGTTTTCAGATCCACCACGGCCTTAACGGGCGTCTTCAGCCCCTCGACTTTGGAGCCGGGCGGCGTGGCCACTATGTAGTTGCCCCAGAGCTCTACATACCACGCCGGGATGCCCCTGGACTCTATCTCCTCCCTCAACGCGCGCCCCCTCTCACGCGTGTCGGCGATATAGAGCATATGTAGAGAAACCTCGGTCTTTATAGCTATTTCAGCTTTGTGAGAAGCTCCACGAGGGCTGCGGAGACCGCCTCTTTTAGGGCTTGGGGCGTCGCGATCCCCTCCCTGTAGTCTTTCTCTAGCGCCTCGGCTGATTCGTACCTCCTCCCGCCGACCTCCAGAGGCCCTCCGTACGGAATTAAGAGGTAAGCCGCTATTTCAAACACCGGGTTGAATCTAGTCTCCTTTGGGGGGCAGTAGGCGGCCCACACCTTGCGCCTCACCTCCTCCTCCGAGTCGGTTATAAATATGGCGCTCTGGGGCTTCGACTTGGACATTTTATACATGGCGTAGACCTCGTCTATCTCTCTGTGGCTACCCTCCATCCTGCCGGTGCCGGACAGCGATGTTATTATCGGAGTGTGAAGCGCCACAGGCTTCTTGAAGCCCAGCTTCTCCGCCACGTCGCGGGCCAGCATGTGGGCCCTCCGCTGGTCCATGCCCCCCACCGCCACGTCCACCCCTAGGTAGAAGATGTCGGCTACCTGCATAATGGGGTATAGCAACTTGGAGAAGTCTAGCTCCACCTCCTCAGCCCGCCTCCCCATGACAGGCGTGGCCCTCCTCACCCTAGCCAGAGAAGTCTCCTTTGCGATCTTCACCACCAGCTCCCAGTACCTGGGGTCTTTCGCCACCTCGTCGCCGTAGACATATCTAAACCTGCCGATTTTATCCAGCACGGCCCTGATCTTCTCGCCCTGGGCCCTCAGCTCCTCCACAGACCCCTTGTCGTTTATCCACGCGTGCCACGTAGCAACCAGCACCACCACGTCGAAGCCAGCCTCCTTGAGCTCCGCCAGCTTGTAGGCCCAGATAAGCCACCCGATGTGTATAGGCCACAGAGGCTCGAAGCCTAGATACGCCAAGCCGCCTCTCAGCGCCTTAAACTCCTCGACGGTCACCACCTCTTCTATATTTCTCAAAAGCTTCTCCATAGAGGAGCCACCTCACCTATTTATTAAGATGTTGCCTAGGTCAAAGGTTAAATATGGCTATTTTCGTCAGTTACATGTCCCAGGGGTATCTGCTGTCGGGGTGGAGAGGAGAGCCTCTGAGCTTGAGCCTCTGATCTGCAAGGCTAGGAAGTACGTCGTGTTGATGGCCGGCTACGATCCCGGCATACACCTCGGCTCCTCCCTCTCGGTTATGGAGATAGTGGCGGCGCTGTACGGCACCGGACGCGTAAAGTTCAACATGGCCAACGGGGTGCACAACCGGAACTACTTCGTGCTGTCGAAGGGGCACGCCATACACGCTGTCTACGCCCTGGCCGCCGCCATGGGCTACCTCACCCTCGACGAGCTTAGGGAGACCGGCAGCCTTGGGAGCCGCCTCCAGAACCACCCAGAGGTGGACACGCCTTTTGTAGACGTGGCGAACTCAGGATCGCTGGGGCAGGGTATTAGCCTCGCCGTGGGGCTGGCCCTCGGCCTGAAGATCAGAGGCGAGAAGGGCAGAGTCTATCTAGTGGTGGGCGACGGGGAGCTTGACGAGGGGCAGAGCTGGGAGTCCTTTGCCGTGGCGGCTCACTATGGCTTGACTAACCTAATCACCATCGTCGACTTCAACGGAGTGCAGCTAGACGGACACAGCGAGGAGGTTTTGAGAAAGGGAGATCTGGCAGGTAGGTTTAAGTCGCTGGGCTACGAGGTGTTTGAGGTAGACGGCCACGACGTCGGTCAGATAATATCTGCTCTAGAGAAGGCCGAAAACGCCGGGAGGCCAGCCGTGATTATTGCAAAGACGGTGAGGGGGAGGGGGGTGGCCGAGATAGAGGACACCGCTAAGCAGAGGCTTTCGAGAGACGACGCCCTTAGATACGCGGGGAATATATGCTAGACATAGAGTCTTTAACCCCTAGGGAGGCGCTGGGGCGGGCTCTGGCAGATCTAGGCGACTTGAGGCAAGACGTCGTCGTCCTCGTAGCCGACACTGGAGAGACGACCCGCGCCAAGTTCTTCGCCGAGAGGCATCCCGAGAGGTTTTTCAACGTTGGCATCGCGGAGCAGGCGCTGGTGGGCATCGCCGCAGGGCTGGCCATAGCAGGGTTTATGCCCTACGCCCTGACCTTCGCCGCCTTTATGACAAGGGCGTGGGAGCAGGCGAGGAACTCCGTCGATAGGCTCGCCCTGCCGGTGCGCCTAGTGGGGACACATGCAGGCTTCGCAGATGCGTACGACGGCCCCTCCCACCAGGCGCTGGAGGACATAGCCCTATTCCGGGTCCTGCCGAATTTCACGGTGATCGCCCCGGCTGATTCCTGCGAGGTGTACAAGGCCGTCACGGCCTCGGCGGCTTTGAAGGGGCCTGTCTACATAAGGGTGGGGAGGGATTTCCACATACCCACCACCTGCGGGCTATACGACAGGTTTGAGGTGGGGCGGGCCTACACAGTCGCGGATGGGGGCGACGTGGCTATATTCACCACGGGGGCTGTGTTGCCCTTCGCCGTGGAGGCGGCCCAGTTGTTGAGAGACAGGGGGGTTTCCGCCGCCGTTGTGCACTTCCCCACTGTGAAGCCGCTGGACTACTCCGCCGTTGAGAAATACGCCGCCTCTACCGGCGCTGTGTTGACCGTGGAGGAGCACATGGTCTACGGCGGCTTCGGCTCCGCAGTCGCCGAGTATCTATCGCAGACTAGGCCTACTAAGATGGCTATAATGGGGCTTAAGTCCTACGGGAGGACAGCCAAAAGCCCCCAGGAGCTGTATCAGTACTTCGGCCTCACGCCTGAGAACATAGCGGCGAGGGCGGAGGAGTTGGTTAAGCTGAGATGAGGAGGTTTTACTACCGACACAGCAGGGGGGTCACAGAGGTGGTGGTGGGGAGGGGGGTCAACTATAGCGATTACGTGGAAAGGCCGGTGGTTGTAATTGAGGAGGGGCTTAGAAACCCCCTCCCCGGCGCGCCCGCCCTGGTGCTGAGAGGCGGGGAGTCTGTAAAAAGCCTCGATGTGTTGACTCAGGTATATCAGTTCCTCCACGACGCAGAGGCCGACAGGAGCTCCACCCTCGTGGCAGTGGGCGGGGGGGCCCTGCTCGACCTGGCCACCTTTGCCGCGGGGACGTATATGAGGGGCATACGCCTAGTCCAGGTCCCCACTACGCTACTGGCCATGGTGGACGCCGCGCTGGGTGGCAAAGGCGCGGTGGACTGGGGCCCTGTGAAGAACCTCGTGGGGGTGTTTCACCAACCCGCCGCGGTTCTCAGCGACTTGGAGTGGATCAGCTCACTGCCGCAGAGGATCTACGTCTCTGCCTTTGCCGAGGTCGTCAAGTACGGAGTGGCGCTGGACGGCGACTTCTACGAATGGCTCATGCGCAACGTCGACCCCCTCCTCGGGAGATCTGAAGCCGAGCTTGAGGAGGCGGTTTTCCGCTCCCTTAGGCTGAAGGCGGCTGTGGTGGAGGCTGACGAGTTCGAGGAGAGGGGGATTAGGCAGGTGCTGAACGTCGGCCACACGGTGGGCCACGCATTGGAGCGCGTCCTCGGCTTGCTACACGGCGAGGCCGTGTCGCTTGGCATCGTCGCAGAGCTCCGCCTGTGGGCGAAGCTCGGGTACCTAGCCGAGAGATACGCCGAGGAGGTGAGGGCCCTCCTCGCCGCGTTCGGACTCCCCACGGAGGTTAAGGCCGACAGAGAGCAGGTCGAGGCGGCTAAGAGCCTCGTTAGGTACGACAAGAAGAGGAGGGGGGACTACATATACGTCCCGGTGGTGGTTAGGCCCGGCAGGTGGTTTCTAGAGAGGCTGAGGCCGGGGGAGGTGGCCGGGGCTGTGGAGTATGTACTGTCTTGAGGCTGGGCGTCTAGAGGGGAGGTTCGCGATGCCCCCCTCGAAGCCGATGGCGCAGAGGCTTCTCCTCGCCTCGGCGCTGGCCGAGGGGGAGACCGTCGTGAGGGGCGTCGAGTGGAGCGACGACGCTGTGGCTATGCTCAGGGCCATACAGCCCATCTCAGTCCTTAGGGTGAGGGGGAGCGACGTTGTCGTCTCTCGACGTGAGCCGGACTTCTTCAGAGCCTTCAGCGTGGGCGAGAGCGGCTTCACGCTTAGAACAGCCGTCGCCCTCTACGCCGGCGTGCCCGGCGTAACCGCTGTCTACTTCGGAGGCACCCTCAGGGGGAGGCCGATAGACGACTTAATAGCCGTGTTGAGGAAGCTGACGGAAGTGGTTAAGTTACCAGGTGCCGTGGTTATACGGGGCAGAAGGCTGGGGAGGTTTAGAGTTGAGGTAAGGGCCGACGTCTCTTCTCAATACATATCCGGCTTGATGTTCCTAGCCGCGGCTGGGGAGGGCGGCGTAATTACGCCCGTCGGCGAGAGGAAGTCGTGGAGTTTTGTAGAAGCCACGGCAGATGTGTTGAGGCTTTTCGGCGCCAAGGTCGAGCTCGGCGACGGCGTTGCAGTAGACGGCGGGCTGAGGAGCCCCGGGGAGGTGGACGTGCCGGGGGACTTCAGCCTAGCCTCATACCTGGCTGTGGCGGCGGTGGCCACCGGCGGAGAGGTCGAGCTGACAGGCCGCCTAACTAAGCTCGACGCTACGCTTGTAGATATCTTCAGAGCCATGGGGGCAGACGTCAGTTATGATGGTCACGTGGTCAAGGCTAGGGGAGCATTTACAAAGGGTGTCGAGGTGGATCTAGGCGGAAACCCCGACTTGGTGATGCCGGTGGCGCTAGCCGCCGCCGTCGTAGACGACGTATCGACTATAAGAGGCGTAGAACATCTACGCTTCAAGGAGAGCGATAGGATAGCAACAGTCGCCGACATCTTGGAGAGGCTCGGCGTAGAAGTCCAGTATAGAGACGGGGCTCTGCACATCCGCGGCCCCCCCAGGCGTAGAGGAGTGGAGTTCAAAACACATGGAGATCACCGAATTGGGCTAATGGCGCTGGCCGCGTCTAGAATCGTGGGAGGCTGCGTAGACGATATAGGACCCGTCGCCAAGTCCTGGCCCTCGGCTGTGTTGTACTTCGCCGCGGGGGAAATCAATAAATAGCCGGCGCGTGGGGAGAGGCATGAGAATTGTCGTCACGGGCGGGGCAGGCTTCATCGGGAGCCACCTAGTGGATCGCTTGGTGGAGATGGGGCATGACGTGGCGGTGGTGGATAACTTGTCAAGTGGGAGGAGGGAGTTTGTAAACAAAGCCGCCGAGTTGCATGTAAGAGATTTAAAAGACGCCGACTGGGGCGTCGGCATACGCGGGGAGGTGGTCTTCCACTTCGCGGCTAATCCAGAGGTTAGACTATCCACAACCGAGCCTGTGGTTCACTTCAATGAGAACGTACTCGCCACTTTTAACGTGCTTGAGTGGGCGAGGCAGACGGGGGTGAAGACTGTGGTATTCGCCTCGTCGTCCACTGTGTACGGCGACGCCGAGGTTATACCGACGCCGGAGGAGGCGCCTTATAAGCCGATTTCCGTCTACGGCGCCGCCAAGGCGGCGGGGGAGGTTATGTGCGCCACGTACGCCAGGCTCTACGGAATTAAATGTCTAGCGATTAGATACGCCAACATAGTGGGCCCCAGGCTTAGGCACGGCGTCATATACGACTTCATTATGAAGCTTAGAAAAAACCCCAACGTGCTGGAGGTGCTGGGCGACGGCACCCAGAGAAAGAGCTACCTCTACATAACAGACGCCATGGACGCCACTATCCAAGCTTGGCAGAAACTCGAAGAGGAGAAGGAGCCGTACATGGCGCTCAACGTGGGGAATCTAGACGCCGTTAGAGTTCTCGACATCGCCAAGATAGTGTCTGAGGTCCTCGGCCTAAGGCCCGAGATTAAGCTAGTGCCGGCGACTGAAGACGGGAGGGGGTGGCCAGGCGATGTTAAATACATGACGCTGTCAATATCAAAGCTGATGAAGCTGACGGGCTGGAGGCCGACTATGACCAGCGCGGAGGCCGTGAGGAAAACAGCCGAGGATTTGGCGAGGGAGCTATGGCGGACACTGTAATATCAGCCGCGCTCCTCGCGGCTGTGATAATCTACACCTGGCTCAGACACCGCAGGTCTAGTTGCCGATCTTGACAACTCTCCTGCCGATGTGAGATGCCTTGGGGGTCTCCTCCAGCAACCTAGGCAATTCGGCAAAGCTGTGGGTTGTGTACACGGGCTTCACGGCGCCTGTCGCCAGTAGCCGAAGAGCCTCTTGCAAATCCGCCCTCCCTCCCTGCAGTACGGGGAGGAGCTCCACCTCCTTTAGGATTAGGAGGCCCAGCGCGATGGGAGTCGGCTGGGGATCTACGTTGCCTATCAGTGCTATCCTGCCGCCCCAGTTCACGGCGCGTATAGTCTGCTCCAGCGTAGGTCCTCCGACTGACTCAACAGCGCCGTCCGCGCCCCCTAGTTTCTTAACCTCGTCAGCAAAAGATTTCCCAGTGATCACGTGGTCTGCGTATTTAGCCACGTATTCAGCCTTCTGGGGGCTTGTAACAGCCACAACCCTCGCGCCGTATGCCTTGGCGATCTGCACCGCGTGTATCCCCACGCCGCCTCCCGCCCCCGTGACTAAAATCTGGCGGCCGGGGGAGACGCCTATCTTCCTCACGCCCCTAACCACGGTGGACAAGACACATGCGGCATAGGAAGCCGCCTCGAGAGATACGCCAGGCGGGATCTTCACAAGCGATTTCCTATCCGCAGAGATGTACTCGGCAAAGGCCCCCGGCAGGTCCTCGCCGTATACCTTTCTGCTTCTACAGAGGTACTCCCTCCCCGTTCTGCAGAATTCACACTCGCCGCAGAATTCATATATCATCCCAGCCACCGCGTCGCCCGGCTTAAACTCGTCGACTCCCTCGCCCACCTCCTCCACCACCCCGGCAAATTCATGACCGGGGACCATGGGCAACTTCACCCTTTGAAAGCCCTGTAGCGCCAGGTAGTCTCTATAGCAAACTCCAGCCGCGGCGACTTTAACCAAAACCCTCCCCGGCCCCGGTTTGGGTTTCTCCAACTCCACAAGACTGGGGGGCTCTTTAAAATTCTTCAGTAGATACCCCCTCATTACTGAGGTGCCTATCCGGTGTTTTTATTTATTCTTCCGCCTCGACGGCCCTTACGCCTATGCCGAAGAGCCTTCTAAACACCCTGTCGATTAGACGTATATAGGCGCCCCTCTGTCCAATAAATGCGCCGAATTCGCTCCTCCTTACCTGCACCTGTAGCTCAGGCCCGGCGAAGTCCACATCTGTTATATGTTTAGATATCCAGCCCACGGGGTGTATAGCCCTAATCCACTGTTTAAAGTCCAGAGACATCTCCAGAAGCCTAAGCCTCGCCCCCACCTCCCCCTCAATCGTCTTTATACGCTCACCCCCCCGGCCCACGACCCTCCCCAGCTGCCCCTCCTTTACGATAATAATGGCGTCGGGAACGTTCTCCCCCTTAATGCCGAGGGAGTCCTTGTCAGCTCTAAACTCCACCGCGGTTATTATGTCGGCGTCCGGGGCGAATATCCTCGCGGTTTCGTATATATACCTCTCCGTCTCCGAGAGGTGGCGCTTCCTCATCCTCAGCTCAAGCGCCAGCTTTATCCCCCGCCTCGCCCCGGGCCTTACGATGTCCTTAACACCCAGGTCCACCACCTCGGCCTTCTCCTCGCCGAGAAGCGCCTCGCGGAGGAGGGTTGCGCCGTCCTTCTCCGCGTCTGTGGGCTTTTGGAAAATGGGGTCGCCGGCGACGATCATCCTACTCCCCCTCCCCAGCCTTATCAAAATCTCAGCCGCGCTCTCAGGCCTCACGTTCTGCGCGTCGTCTAGAAAAATCACGCTGTCGTCGAAAGTGCGGCCCCTGAGATAGGAGACGTCGGTCACAATCACCTTCTCCTCCTTAAGCAAGCCCTCGATGTAGCTCCTCTCGGCGTAGGGCCCCAGTATGTCTTCGAGATAGGCCGCGGCGATGCGGTAGTACATCTCGCCAAGCTTCTCCGGCGTCAGCACCTCGCCAGTCGCCACATCTACAATAGGCCTCGCGATGATGAGGCGCTTAGCCCTCCCGCCCTCCACCGCCCATATGCCGTAGGCGATGCTGATAAGCGACTTCCCAGTCCCCGTCGGGCCGAAGAGGCCAACCAGCTCGTTGTTAGGATCCCTCAAGACGTTCACAGCCCTCTCCTGCCCCACCGTCATCGGCTTAATCTTGTCAAACATAAGACGCCAGTATAAAAAGAGCTTAAAAACATTGAAATAACCAATGTCGATGGATAGGCCAGCCGTCGCCGTCGCCGCGGTGGCGGTGAAAAACGGCGAGGTTGTCCTAGTCAAGAGGAAGTACCCGCCGAACCCAGGCAAGTGGAGTCTGCCGGGGGGCCGCGTGGAGCTAGGCGAGAGGCTTGAAGAGGCGGTGCTGAGGGAGTTGAGAGAGGAGACGGGCCTGGCGGGGAGGGTCGTCAGATTCCTCCAGCCCGTCGAGTATATAGAGAGGGAGGGCCCCCGGGTGAATTACCACTTTGTAATCCTCGTCTACCTAGTGGAGCTGGGGGGCGACGCCAGTCCCACAGCCAGCGACGACGCGGAGGACGTCGCTGTGGTGCCGGTTGGGAAGGCTCTTGAGATGGACTTGACAAAAACCACCAGGGAGGTTTTGGAGAGGCTACTGTCTAAGTTTTGAAATTCTGAGATACGCCTCCTCCACAGCCCTGCCGACTAGTTGCCCCACGGGTGCCATCTCCACAAGCGCCTTTATAGTGGTGCCCCCCGGCGTTGCCACGTACTGCGCCAGCTTCTCCAGGGAGAACCTATCGTCGAGGGAGGGCATGCTCGCCATTAGGGAGAGGACCACCTCCCTAGCCAAGTCCCAGGGTATCCCTATGTTCACCCCCGCCCTAATGAGGGCCGTCGCGAGCTCTGCAACAATTGCGGGGCCAGAGCCGAGCAACACCGTCAACGGGTCTATAAGCCTCTCGTCGACCCAGAACGTGGGGGCGATGTAAGACAGCAGTTTATTAACCTCCTCGTCGTAGGCGCCAGCTACGGCTATGGCTGTCAGCCCCACGTTTGTCATCGCCCTGTAGGGCCTCGACGTGAGTCTCCTCAGCGACTCAAGGGTGGCGCCCGCGACGAAAGATATGAGGGGCTTATCCACGTAGAAGGCCAGCTCCGGCAGGTTGGCCGGCTTGACGGCGACCATAAGCACGTCGCTGTTCTCAACGACAAGTCTGTTGTCGGTATACACCTCAAGCCCCAGAGAGGCGAGGCGTTGTCTAGACCTCTCCGTCTTTACAGAGGCGAGGACCCTCACGCTGTTGCCGTGTAGCCTAAGCGCTATCTGCGAGCCCAACTTACCAGCCCCGATAACCCCAACCGTCAGCTGGGGGACGCATGTGACGAGAAAAACACTTATTTAAATAGTTAAACAAGGAGCTATGTACTTCGCCGTCATCGGCGCCCACGTCCGAGGGAAGTCTGCGAGCCCAGCCATGCATATGGCGTCGTTCAAAGCGCTGGGCATCAACGCGGTGTACATAGCCATAGACGTGCCGAGGCAGGAGCTGGGCTGCTTCGCCCAGCTGGCCCGCCTAAACTTTAGAGGCTTCAACGTAACGATCCCCCACAAGGAGGGGGTGGTGAAGTTCCTCGACGCGGTGTCTGCCGAGGCCCGGGCCGTCGGCGCCGTCAACACAGTCCTCGTGGAGAGGAACCTCCTGGTGGGCTACAACACAGACGCCCACGCGGTGTACCACCTAGCCGGCGGCTATATGAAAGGCGCCGACGTCTATATAATCGGCGCGGGGGGCGCCGCCAGAGCAGCGCTCTTCGCCGCGGTGAAGGCGGAAGCCAGGAGGATATACATCACAAACCGCACGGCCGAGAGAGCCGCGTCCCTCGCCGAGGAGTTCCGCCAGAAGTTCGGACGGACAGTAGAAGCCGTGCCCTGGGGAGGTGGCGTGAAGGCCGACGTCGTGGTAAACGCCACCCCCATACACGACGCGGTACTCGCCGACCTCGGCGGCGCCTCGCTCTACGTAGACTTCGTCTACATACCGACTCCAAGGACTAGGATGGTGGAGGAGGCCCGGAGGCTCGGGGTGCGGGTGGTGGACGGCGTCGACCTCCTGGTGGAGCAGGGAGCACAAGCCGAGAAGATCTGGCTCGGGGTGGAGCCAGACAGAGAGGTGATGAGGAGGGCGGTGGAGGAGTTCCTGGGGATATGAACACCTTCGGGAGGGAGTTCAGGATTACCACATTCGGCGAGTCCCACGGCAGGGCCTTAGGCGTGGTGATTGACGGAGTCCCCGCCGGCCTCCCCATCTCCGAAGAGGACATAAGGAGGGAGCTTGACAGGAGGATGTTCTGCCACATCCACTGGCTAAACCCCAGGTGCGAGCCCGAGGAGTTTGAAATACTCTCAGGAGTGAAAGACGGCCACACCCAGGGCACCCCCATCGCCATTGTGATCTGGAATAAGAAGGCGATATCTAGCTACTACGACGAGCTCTGGCTGAAGCCCAGGCCGGGGCACGCAGACCTCGCCTACTACCTCAAATACGGGAAGTTCTACGACCACAGAGGCGGGGGGCGGGCGTCGGGGCGCACCACCGCCGCGGTGGTGGCCGCCGGCGCCGTGGCGAAGAAGTTGCTAGCCCAGCTGGGGGTGGAGGTGGCGGGGCACATAATCGAGCTGGGGGGCGTCGAGGTAAAAGGAAGCTACACCTTCGACGACGTTAAGAAGAGCTGGGAGAAGCCCCTCCCGGTGGTAGACGGCGAGGCCCTAGCCGCTATGCTCGAGTTGCTGAGGAGGGCCGCGGCTGAGGGAGACAGCGTTGGGGGCGGCGTGGAGGTTTGGGCAGTCGGCGTGCCGCCGGGGCTCGGGGAGCCCCACTTCGGCAAAATAAAAGCGGAGCTCGCCATGGCCGCCTTCTCCATACCTGCGGTGGTGGCGCTGGACTGGGGCGCCGGCAGAGCGCTGGCCAAGATGAAGGGAAGCGAGGCCAACGACCCCATAATAGTAAAGGAGGGAAGACTCGCGCTAGAGAGTAATAAGGCAGGCGGCGTTCTCGGCGGCGTAACAGTCGGCGAGCCTGTATACTTTAGAGTTTGGTTTAAGCCAACTCCGTCAGTGCGAAAACCTCAGAAGACTGTAGACTTGGCCAAGATGGAGCCGACGATTTTAGAATTTAAGGGGAGATACGACGTCTCGGTGGTGCCAAAGGCCTTAGTAGCTCTTGAAGCAATGGCCGCTATTACACTGGCCGACCACGCGCTTAGGGCAGGCCTCGTGAGGAGAGACAAGCCGCTTAGAGATCCCATTGCGCGGTAAAACCCAAGTACTCTAGAGTTGGGAGCAACTAGGGACGTTGGCTTGAGATCCGCCTCTTATGTTCTTCTGTTTCTTAATCTCTTTATTTCATCTAATGACTCTACTATATCAAAAGATCTCTTACTAACAATATTAACTAATTGATCCCTATTTTCCAACATTACTCTATCTGATGTTATAAAATATCTACACTCGCTGTCCGACATGGCAGATGCAAGTATGAAAACATCACTTGGCCCCATCCATTGAAGCCATCCCCTCAAGCTATCTACATACTGACAGAAATCGTCAAAATTCTCCCTCTTTATAATATATAGCTCTATATCGCCGCTTTCTATATAGGAAATCACATCATCTAGCACTACTCGCTCCTCCCTTCTTCTTGATGCTAGGGCGCTAAGCTCCGCCAAGACGTAAGGAGAAATACGTATTTTAAACCTCCCACTTTTCACCAAATGGCTCGAAACCAACCTATTGAGTATATCTCCTTCAACTATCGTGCTTGTATCCAGGTGTATGTACTGAAGCGCCACACTACCCTAGCCCCAGATCTTTGAGAACTTGAAGCGCGGCGACTATATCCTCATCGTCAACCCAGGGTTTTATCCTGCGGGTAAGGCCCTTCGCCTCTTCGAGATTTCCCTTAACGGCTGCTAGCTCAGCCAACGTGGCGGCCACCTCCAGCGTGCGGAGGTCGATCTCGCCGAGGTATTCAAGCAATCCGTCGAGCTTCTGACATTCGGCACACTCCTCGGCGACGCGGCTGATGTACTCGTCGCCCTTCCTGGCGAGCCACATGTAGTCGTCTGCCAGCTGCGTGGAGTAGGGCCCGTGGAGGTACAAGTCAAAGACGTAGCCCCTCATAAGCCCAAGCCTCTGGAGGAAATAGACGGCCTTCTGCACTAAAACCCTGGTTTCAAACCCCCTATCGCCCTGATCCAATAGGTCCTGCGCCCTAATTCCCAATCGGTAGATGACGTAGGCCACGTTTTTTACCTCATCCACGGTGGTATAAGAGATAACAGGTATATATTCCTTATAGAGTCGACTGAAAACCTCGCCATTCAAGGCGAGGTAAAGCTTTTAGCTGGCTTCAATTTGGACAGCTGGTTAGGCGTTCTGTGGCCGTTCCGCTTCTGCTGGACGGCAACCAATACCTGGAGCTGGAGCTGGAGAGGAGGTACAAGAGGGCAAGCAGTTGGTGGTAAGCTACCTCGTGGAGAGGTACGGGGGGCCAGCTACTTCAAGGTGTGGAGCGAGGTGAAAGACTTGACTGGGCAGACCGGTCTGCCATCTGCCTATCAGCAATAGGCTGTGAAAGACGCCGTGGAGGCGTACAGCGCCTGGGCTGAAACAGAGGGAAAGCCCCCCGTGGTTAAGCGCGTAGCGCCTTACTCAGACGAGAGGACGTGGCACTTCGGCTCTCCCACAGCGGTATCGATAAGGCTCATGTCCGGCAGACACATCGTGGAGCTCTGGCCGCGCAAGAGGTTTTGGAGGTTTGAGTGGATGGTGATGACAGGAAGGGCCCAGAGATCGTCCACCATTAGGCTCAAGCGAGTGAAGAACAAGGTGTACGCCATATTCACCTACGAAGTGTAGCCAGAGAGGCCTAAAGAGCCAGCCGCCGTTATCGCCTTTGACGTCAATGAGAACACTGTGGTCGCGGCTAGAGTAGATTTGAAGGCCTCGGCCGATGTGGTGGCTAGGTGGAACGGAGAGTGGATGTCTCCGCCCATCTCGATTAAGGTGTTCCGTACCGACTTCGGCAGGCTGGCCAGGCGCTACGACGCGATCAGAAGGAGGTGGGCCGAGGAGCTCTCCGTGGAGATAAACGGAAAGAGGCTTTCCGGCACCCACACGAGGGAGTACAGAAAGCGCGTCAAGAAGCTGAGGGAGAGGGACAGGAAGCGGGATAGAGTGAACAAGATCGCCCACGAACTGACTAAGGAGCCGGCATTTCTAGTGACTGAGAATGTCGGTAAAAAGCCGCAGGAGGGGATGATTGAGGACAAGGGGAGCCCCCAGTTAAGGCACCGGATAAAGCAGACGCCTATCAAAACTGTGGTGGAGAAGACGAGGGATAAAGCCGCGGAGCGCGGCTTGAGGTTTGTGGTGGTGTCTTCGTACAGGAACTCCAAAACATGTCCCGTACACGGCGCAGAGCTTTCCTTTCCCCTCGGCCCCAAGATAGGCCTCTGCCCGCACAACCACTGGGTGCACCGGGATGTGGCCTCGGTGTTGAACATGCTGAGGAGGGCTGTGGAGAAGCTGGAGCCCGTGTGCGCAGAGGCGGTCAAAAGGGCGCTGTCAGCTGTAGACGAAAAGACGCTGGAGGAGTGGTCTCAGTACGTACTGGAGGCTGAGGGATACGTCCAATGGCCCGACGTGCTGGCCCGGGCCAGCCCCATGACCCCCGCCCGCCTGGGCGGGGGACGAGGGCACCTGTGAGCCGCTCTGAGGGGAACCTCCGCCCTTCAAGGCGGGGAGGAGATCGGCTAATAGTCCGAGCTCTACGGAATATCCCGCCACCCTCGTCAAGACGTTCAGCACCGCCTCGTAGAGTATGTGTCCCATTAGCAGAGGACTGGCGAGACTACAAGGGCTGGCGAAGGGAAGCCCCCCCCCCCCACTATGCCGTTTCACCCACCACACGGAAGACTCGCCACCAAATCTCTCACCACTTGTTGCTGACATCCAGCCTTCCATATAAAGAGTTTTTAAATACCAGCCTTGATTAATGGCGTGGAGGAGTTGGCTAAGTATTTTGAGGATCTGGACGAGGCGAGGCGCATTAGGCGGGAGAGGGCGGACTGGAGTTTTATACACAGCCTACCCCCCAGACAGAGGGCGGCGCTACAGTACTACATAGAAACCGGGGATCTATACATCGCGTCGCGCATCGCCGGCATGTCTATGGAGGAGTTCAACGAATTGAGGAGGAGGGCCAAGATCCCAAGCACGTGATGCAGGCGGTGGCGGACACCTGCTTTCTCCTAGACTGGGTGAAGTTCAGCAGACGCGACCTGAGGGCGACGTTGTAGTACTATGTAGAGATCGGAAATATGAGAAGGGCCGCCAAGCTCGCCGGGATCCCCCTGGAGGATTTTAGAGAACTCATGAGGAGGGCAAAAATCCCCCTCGCCGCGTAGCGCGCGGCCGGCGGGCTCTACATAAACTCGTCGAGCCTCCTCGACTGCTTA
Source organism: Pyrobaculum ferrireducens (assembly GCF_000234805.1). Lineage (NCBI taxonomy): Archaea > Thermoproteati > Thermoproteota > Thermoprotei > Thermoproteales > Thermoproteaceae > Pyrobaculum > Pyrobaculum ferrireducens. The sequence continues at coordinate 155,444 of NC_016645.1, read as the reverse complement.
ATGAGGGCGAGGGGGTCCCTCCCCACCAGCGCCACGTACCTCCCATACTCCTCGTCGAGAGGCTTGAGTCTGATCCGGCGCAGAGTTTCCCTAATCTGCCAATTCCCCACAGACACGTAGTAGCCCTCCCCAATCCACCTAACAATAGAGACAGTCCCCCTCCTACCCAAGGCGGCCAGCGTCTCCAGCACAGCCACCCTCGCCGCCTCGAAGCCCCCGTCCACGGTGCTCCTCCGGCCGCGGGGATCCTCCACCACCTCGATCTCGGCCACCCTCCCCCCGTAGACCCAGCGCTCCAGGTAGAAAAACCGCAGCGGCCCCGGCACCACGGCGACTAGGTAGCGGTTGTCGAGATACTCGCCGTAGCCGTACAGCGCCCCGTCCACCTCAGGCATATCCCTCACCCTACCCGCCAGGTAGTCCCCCACAGCAACGTCCACCGCCGTTATCCCCCAGCGCGTCGGCACCAGCCTACGTCTGTGCCCCGCCCCCAGCAACCCCAGCGAAAACGCCCTCTGGATAATGTAGAGGTCAACCCCCCGGCGGTACAGCTCAACCACAGCCTCCCCCGCCTTTACGTCGTCGGACATCAGCTTGTCGAGAGGCCTCGGGACGGCTGGGTTCCCATCTATACGCACCCTCTCCAGAGGCGCCCTAGGGCCCATGGGCTTCTCCCTAAGGTCAAACCTAACCCCCGGCGCCGGGTCCCTCGCAAGCCTCATCTCCACATCCACCGGCCTCTCAGACACGGCGAGGAGGGGAAGCTCCCCCAGCTCCCACGGCCCCACCGACGTCCTGTATCCAAACGCCATGTAGCTCCTAAGCTTAATAATCTCCTCGAGGCCGCGCCCCCAGAGAAGCCGGGGGTCGTCATACGCCCTAGCCTCCTCCCCCCAGACCTCCGGCGGCTCCCCTATGTAAACCCTCACCCTGGGCCAACCCGCCTCCCCCACTACGGCGCTGGGAGGAGTGGCGCCGAACACCTCGCGGCCCCTAATCCTAAACATAGAAGACTTAACCGCCCTAACCCTCTCCAAAATAGGGCACCGGGGAAGTCCACACAGCATCCTCCGCCCACCACACTTAGCACAGATGGAATACATCCCGTGGAAAACCACCAACGTCAATAAAAACCCCACACTCAACAACCCCCCGTCCATGTGACCGGCCCGCGCCGGGCGGACAACGGCGCCTTAACGCGCCTCTTGCCACAGCGCCGTCAAGTTCCAGTTGCTAAAAAAGAGGGGCACCCCTCCCTCTCCGCAAACGACTTGGCGTATCTATAGTACACATCTCCGGGCGACTCGGCGTAGGCCAGAGCCAGCGCCCTCACGCCGTGGCGGCGCGCCGCCGCAAGCCACCACTTGACGACGCCCTCCTCCACGTATCCAACCCTCCCCCGGGAAGCCACATACGTCCCAAAATCCTCAAGCAAGACAAAATCTATGTACCTCGACATGTTGGAAAGAACTGCAAAGCCCCTATTCATCCCTATGACGGCCCAGGGATAGGACTCCCTAACCCCCTTAATAACTCCACCATTCCCCGCGCGGCAGAGGGGTACTCCTCAGCCACATCCACATCGTCAAGCATAACACAGTCAAACCCCCATCTCCATAACATGCCTAACCTGGCACTTGATATACTCCACCCACTCAGGCGACGAGGCGTTCACAACATGCCGACCCCACAGCTGGTCATACCCCACAAACACGCCACGGCCAACCGCACAGTCCCCCAGCTCCATAGCTACGTATTCCCCAAGATCTAGGTAAGACACCTTCACAGCCCTAATCCTACTCAGAAACCCCCAATCGACATTCGTAGGGTCAACCACCACATGATCATACCTATTCAACACCTCCACGACCGCGTCGTCCACGGGACCGTAATACACGGCGAATCTAAAAACCTGGCCCCCATCCCTCCCCACCACGCCGCGGACCCAGCACGTACACCACAGCAAAAACCGCCAAAGAAACCGCAACACCAAGCAACCCCCTCACCTAGCCCACACCGACACCACAATATAAAAATTAAACCGCCACAAAACACCCCAAGGCGCAACCTCCCCAAGACAAACACCACAATCAAAACAACATAACCCAATCCACCATCTAAAAAATGCCACCAAACCCAGCCGCCAGATTTGGCGCTACCACAGCTATTGGAGACATGACACACGACACCAGTCAACAGACGGAACCCCCCCCGGCTAAGAAATCTCCGGATAGGCCCCAGCCCACCGGCCCTTTACAACTCTCCCTGCGACGCATGCACCTACGCGCTGGAGTTCGCACTCGCCGCTGAGAGGCGCGGGTGGACACCTCAATCTAGGGGTAAGGGAGGTCCCAGTGGGGCGAGCTTGCACTCGGCCGCCTGGCGCAGTCACCTCCGCGAACCCCTCAAGCAAGGCTTTTTAGGTGTGAAAAGCGCTACACGCCATCCACAAGGCGGCAGACAGAAATCCGCTAGCCAGCAGGCATCCAGACGTCGTAAAAATAGAACCGACAAGACTAGGTCCAGGATCCACCTAATAATTGCGGATGTGCCGACCTCCCGGAGGCGGGAGATCGCCGGACTACTAGCGGAGAGACACTACTGGGATATGCTCCACCTTACCGAAATTGCTCTGAGCATACACTAATTCCAGTACAACAACCCCGACAGAGAATGCGACGCCGGCAGATATACGAACCCCGACGACGTGAAAAGAGACGTAGAGCACCTAGTTGATGAGATACAAGTAGGCAGGTCAGCCTAGGGCTTCAATAAAATCGGCGAAGAACTAGGACTGAGAAATCCTCCTTTGGCGAGGACACGACAACTCTCCTCCCCATCTTTTAGCCACGCATTGAATTCTCCACCAGACGTAGAACCCAGCAACGTAGACAGGCACATCGAGGGGCGACGGCACGCCGTAGATAGGCTTGGGATACAGCGGCGGCACCATAAACCTATAGAGGTAGCCTAGTGAGTAGACAACAACGCCGCTCGCCAACGCCCCCAACATGTAAAATACAAGAGAGGCAACCCTCCCCACACCTCTACCAAATAGGAGACCAGCAAAAAACCACAGCAGAAGATATATCTCCATCAACGTAGTTCTTAGTGGAAGATCTAGGTATACTACGAGAAGCTCCAACAGAAGAAAAACCACGTAGGCAAAGACCCAAGCCACCCTCCTCGACACCGCAAACAGATAAGAAGATCCATAAGCAAAAAATGCAGAAAATGCCAGTGCATATAGAAAAACACCATATAATAATCTATATAAAATAAAATTAATTACTGAAATTAAAAAAATAGAAATTAAAAATAAAAAATAGGATTATCTATATTTATCAATATTGCACGAATACGCATTTCCACCTGACGTTAGGTCCTCCTGGGCTCCGCAGGTGAAGGTCCTATACAGATCTATGCCCGCTGTGGCGTAGTTGTAGATATAGCTCTTCGGCATATAGTACTCAGCACCCCCGATACTAGACATACCCTTATCATAAAGCACCTTACCACACATCTCCACCCTCTTCACCACAACCACATAGTCGTCGTAGCCGCCTAGAGAGCTAAGAGGACAGTAAAAGTTCACGCCAAACGCCACGGGCTTGCCCGCGTCTTGGTAATTTACATAGAGCTGTATCACCAAGTCGCCTGCAGACGTCTTGTACCACGACACGCTTGAGGCCGACGACACTGAACTGTAGAGATCCGCGGCGAACATCACCCAACCGAACCACTCACCCAACGCATTTGCTATCCAGCCAGCAGCTTCAAACAATCTTATTAATAACTCGACAACCAGCTTGAAGAAGATCAGCTGTGGCTCGCTGGAGCCCTGCGTCTGGATGGAGGCTTGCCCGACGTCCCAATCCCTTATTAAGGAGCCATCCCACCCTCTATATAGATCTAGATACAGCCTTAATGCAGGATTTCCGCTATCGCTAGTACAGACCAAGTAATTCTGCCACGGCGACAACACGCCGACTAGACGAACGCCATCTAACTGAATAGACCCCGCCCTGTCAACTATTCTTATATCTGCTCTGTACATATACAAATTTGCTACGCCACCATACGGTATATACACGTAAGTAGCCTGCAACCAAGGCGTCGCGGCGTCTCTAAAAATTCTCGACATTGGTCTATTTATCTCAGGCCTTGCGGTGCCCTCTACGCCTATGTTTTCGATAAACATATAGTAGCCGTCGACGGGGCCTATTATCAAGCTGTCCGCTACGCCGCCAGTCCTCAAATGCTCTCTAGCATCAAATGTGGTAGCCACGCTGTACCTTACAACACCGCCAAGATCCGTTCCGGTTACCGTAGCGACAGGCGTAGATCCCAGATATATGTTGACAGTACTTGGATAAACCATGCCGGAGTATCCCACGGTTATGTCCGCCCTTAGCAACGGGTTAATTACAGAACCAGGTGGTATGTGGACACCGGGCACTATCACATATACGCCTCTTCTATAGACCTGGCCTCCTATGCCTCCCATAATTATATTATGCCACAGGGTTGGGTACATGGACACCGCCCCCTCAAGATATATGAAGGCGTCTATAGCGGCGGTTTTGATAGTGTCTATATCCATAGGGCATACTGCAACCGCAATCGTCCTGGGTGACTGTGTTGACTGGAAGTAGTGGCTGACAACGGCGTAGGGAGCACCGTCAGGAAGAGGGGCAACATATTGATGAGTACCAGTATCGTCAGTTACATACACATACCACGTGGTCTTAGTCGACGCCGCCGTTATTACTACATCTATCCGCGGGACCCCCGGCGGCACCTCCACGTTCCCACTACCGCACCTCTTCGTCATATAGTCCAGCCTGGTCATGTCTGTGTTTTTCAGCTTAAATGCACCACCTATGGTGCCCTGCCAGCTCAGCGACCAATCCCTCGAAGACGTGTACTGAAGCGTTGAGTCTGGCAAAGACACAGCCACCTGTGCTACCGCGCCGGCAACTTGCCGCGGTCCCCCTCCCTTGCCGTTTCTCACCACCTCTAAAACTTCTGCGTTCACCATCTCAGCCGTTAAATTCATGGGCACAGCCCCCGGGATGTCGGTGGCTATGAAGATGTAGTACTCATCCCCCGCCTCAACACGCACCCTAGCCATAACACCGGGATGCCCTGGTGGCCCCGGCCTCTGTCGCACACGCAACCTGGGCAGGTACATACAGATCTTTGTCAAATTACTAAACACAGGCGGAAGCAACATCACGCGGTGTATCGAGGGATTTGTTTTATTAAGATCCCATATATACACCGCGTTGACCACATCACCCTCTACAAATATAGGCGTCGATATCCACATAGTGCCATTCCAATACATACCAGACACAACAGGTCTCTCACCAGCGAGGCCCAACCCCCCAGCACTCAGACACACCTTTAAAGAGTGCTGAGCCATGCCAGCAAGCGCCAAAGACAGCATCAAAAACACTAATTTCTTCAACATAAGCCAAAAAAATCATATTTAAAAATATTACTCCCAAAGATAATAGACTTAAGTAACATCTCAGCTTTGTTAAGACATTTAGCTCATGGCTACTCGGAGCTACGCCTCTGTAGCCTTAGACTGAAGCCACCGAGACTGGCACATAATCCCCACTGAGGAAACCACAGATCACGCAACGCTCTAAAACCTCCTCATCCATCAAGTATTTATTAACTGGCGGAATCCGGCACTGTGTTTAATTTGGAGATAGACAGCTTTAAGCTGGGAGGCGGGGCTCCCAGGGCCGTCCTCCTATTTAGAGGCGAGGGCGGGGCCGAGGCGGCTCGGATAACCCTCTACTAGCACCAGGGCAAGCTCTTCGCCAAGTACAAGGGCTCCCGGGAGGGGGCTGAGCGCCTCGCCTCGATGCTCAGAGCGATGGGAGGCGAGGCCGCGGCGAGGCAGTACGGCGGGAGCCGGTACGTAGTCCTCATCACAAACCAGGTGCTGGCCGTGTGAAACCCGGCGTGGGCCGGCGCCGTGAGGCAGTTCCTAGACAAGCTCCGCCAGGCGGAGACCATAGACGAGGCAAGACACAAGTCGCTAGTCGGCAGGCTGGAGGAGGCCGGCGCCCCCACACTCGCCGGAGTCCGCTTCGCGGTGAGCATCGAGAAGTCGGGCAGACTCTCCGCGGTACACAAGCCCAGAAGCGAGACGCGGTTCGCCGAGGCAGTGGAGAGGCTCCGGAGCCGCGGCCTCGCAGAGGGCCCCCACTTCACAGCTGGCAGAACCCCCAGCGGCCGGTTCTACATACGCCTCACCAGACCAGGCCTCCTGGAGGTGGCCAGGAGGGCAGGCGCGGGGGATCCAGAGGCGGCGCGCTTCATAAAACAGCTGAGGCAAAAAGCCGGGGAGCTAGGCGTAGCCGACGCAGTGCCGCCCCCAGCCTCGAGAAGGCTACCCCTCGCCGTCAACACGGGGGACGTCGCCGCCGTCGTCAAGAAGCTCGCCGCGGAAATCGACGCGGGGCGCCTAAGGATTACCGCGGAGTACGAATCGGCAGGGGCGCCGGGCGCCCTCGCCATAACTTTCAGATGGGAAAAAACCACCGGGGGATACGCCGCCAGGGCCGAGGTACGCGTCTCAGACCCCACCAAAGCCGCCATACTCAAGGCGCTGGTAGGAGACTACCCAGCCACCCGGGGGAAGGCGAAGCTCACCATGCGCCACCTAGAACGCCTAAGAGAATTCGAAGGAATAGCCCAGGTGGTAGACAGCTGGCTAGCCACAAAAAACCAGTAAACATCCCCGCCGCCCCCCACCCCACACAGCCACCACGCAACCACCTCAAGCAGACAGGACAAAACAGCCCGGTGGCAGACACGCGTCAGACGCAGAGATCCCGGCAGCTGATCCCATCAGCCGCAGACGCCGAAGCCACTAAAAGGCCACAGTAGTGAAAATAAAGACGGGGACCTCCGCACTAGACGGCCCCCGCCGACACGTCGGGCAGGTGGATAGGTAACGCCGCCCCAAACAGAGACAGCCAGCTACGTAGCCAAAGACACCTCCATAAGCGCCGGCCGAAAGATTAAGTTTATAACCAGCAACGGATACCCTACAGTGGTTAACGTAGATGTTGTAATCAGTTCGCTTATAGCCCAGGCGCCGCTTGTCGCCGCCGCAGTTATCGTGCTGTACTACTCACTCGACAGAAAGATAGAAGATGTAAAAAACAAACTCAGTAAGGAAATTGACTCCGTGAGGGGGGAGCTAGGCGGCCGCATCGACAGCCTAAAGGAGCATATCCATGGGCTAGAGACGCGAGTCGAGAATCTTGAAGGGCGTGTAGATAGAATTGAGAACCGCATCAGCAATCTCGAGAGGCGTATTGACGTGCTTGAGACCCGTGTTGGGGAGGTGGCCAGGGGCCTTCTGGAGTTTAGAGAGGCTTTCTACAGCTACCAAAATACCCTCATCGACTTCCTCGCGGCTAAGGGAGTGGTGACGGAGCCTGAGGCTGTGCTTCTGCGGGGTTCTCTGAAGACCCTCGCCCCCGCCGCTAGGTCGAGGTACTACACAGAGGAGGTGAGGAAGAGGCTTCTAGACCTCCTCGACAAGGAGATCAGAGACTACACCTGGGAGGACGTGGCTGAGCTCGAGAAAATAGCAGAAGCCATAGACAGAGAGGCGCGGGAGACGGGAAGAGAAGACCTAATCAAATACTACCCCAAACTAATGATGTACATAGCAATAGTAAAAGGCCTGCTGAGGAGGAGGGAAATGGAAAAGAAAGAAAAACAAACAAAGGAATAGACAGCCCCCTCCCCGCCCACCCCCACGCCGCCTCCGAAATCCCTCGCCGCGGCGTATCCATCTACTCCATCTACAAATGGTGACCTCTCCACAGCTCATAGACGTGCCCCAGCCGCCCGTCTACGAGAAGCGCCGCGTCACGAGTTTTAGATATAGGCAACGTTGTTACCCTCAGCCGCAGTCCGAGGACACCTGCGGCCTCCGCTATTACGTCGAAATCCCTATCTCTCGTCGCCAGCTCTTCGCCGCGGTTTATCGCCACAGCCGCCACCAGCAAGTCAGAAAACGCCTGCGGCTTGCCCAAGCCGATCAGCGCCAGCTGTAGTCTATGAGCCACTATGTAGTCCTCATAGATGGGGAAAATCACGCCCCCCGAGAAGCGCTTATAATAAATGTTTGGGGTATTCTACTAGTGTGACGGCCGTTATATCCTCCACAACCGATCGCCGCGCCCTTACTCTCTCAATTACGGCACTTGTGTCCAATATCACAGCGGCAACCTCTCCCTCTCCCGCGCCTCAAGGATCTCCACGTCGACCGCCTCCAGATCCTCGACCAAATCCTCAGGCCCTATGCCGAGCCTCCTCCTGAGCTCCTGCACCGGGACCCTCCCCCCCAGCCTCTTAACAACCTCCTCCACAACTCTTCTAAACTCCTCCTCGTCAATCCAAGGCGGGATGCTCACAGCCGCCGTTTTGCCCACGGCCAAACCCCACCCAGCTAATTTAAAAGTTTCTCTCTCCATTGGGAGGGCGGTGGGGCCTAGAAGTCCGGCACGCTGTCCAACGCCGACGCGGCTTCTCAATACGCCGGGAAGTTACGGAGAGGTCTCCAGACATAGGGAGAGCTCCGTGTGTCTACTAAACGACAGCCCGGAGGCTCCCCACATACACCCAAGTGCCGCCGGGTGTATCTGCGCCATCACACAGCCGTGGACCCGGGCAACCTTGCTGTCGGCGAGCACCGGCTCGGCTACAGACAACAAGCCCCTCTGGCGATCTTCGAATAAGAGCCCCCTTCTCCGTTTAGGTATATCATAGGCTTCTGCTCTCAGGCAGAGACGTGGTTGTGGTCGCGGTCCGTAGGAGCGAGGGATAAGCAGACGACCCTCGGCGCAGATCGCCGCGGAAAAAATAGCGCAGAGGCTAGGTACGAGGCACCGCCCCACACCCTCCAAGTTTGTGCAACCGCCAGCCGCACAGCCGAGCACTCCCGCGAAAAGACCCCCGCCAAGACCGTCGCACAGTCATGGAGGCACAGCGCCGGCTTGATCAGACAGGGCACCTCCCTGTTGACGATGCACCACGTTGACGCCCGCCCCACGGCGTGCGGCATGATACCGAGGCCGAAGTATTGAAAGATAGGTAGGGGCAGACGCGCCACGCGGCGCCTGTCGAAAACGGCGGAGGTGGGAAAGGTTTAAAACTCTCTCCACGGTTGTAGACGTACTCTCTCACAAAGCCCTGGGTGGATTTAGAGAAGTACCGGCGAGATCGCCTAAAGGAGGCTATATACGAGGCAGAGCTCGCAGAGGAGTTCCTAAAAAACGGCCTCCTTCGAAACGCCGCCGGCAAGGCATTTCAAGCAGTCAAGGCCTACCTGGCGGCAGTGGCCGCGGCGCAGAGAGATAAGGTAGTAGCCGCCTTCCCAGGCAGGCGCAGGCTCGGACCCAACAAAATCGTGGAGAGGGGAGAGTGGATAATTGCCACAATGCCCACATCTAGAATGCGGAAAGTGGCGGCTCTAGTCGGCGACAGAGAGCTACGGCTAATAGTCGAGCTCGCCCTGAACCTACACGAGTTCCAATACAACGGCCTAGACAGAGACGCCGAGGCGTCCAGATACGCCAACGAGGATATGGTAAAGAGAGACGTAGAGGAGGTAGTGTCCCATATCAAAAGAGCGGCATCCAGCCCACAGTCTTAACACGGAGCCTCAAAAGGCCCCCTCCGGCCCACTCCAACACCCTATCAGCGAGCTCCTCAACCAACCTACTTACTCTTTCAACACCTCTGCTACTCGCCCCCCGCGTAGCCCAGCCCTCGTAGAAGTCTGCATACACGGCATTCCAAGCGTCGTGCACCCAACCGCCCAGCACCCAACTAGCACAGCGCCACAGCTCCCCCATGCGAGGAGAGCCTAGCCCCCCGCCGGCATTCAGACGCCCGACGGCAGGCACAGCCACCCCCAAATCCTCTCACCAGCCCGGCGCAGATCCCCCTAACTACCCCCTCTCCTGCGGCGGGAAGCAACTCCCCCGCCGCCTCTACAAAAGCCCGGCCCTCTCCGGAGGATCTGCCTCTGCCAACGCCGCCATTCCACGCCTCTTCGTCAATGCCTCCAGCAAGTAGAGCAATTCCACGCGTACCCGTTGTCTCAAAAGCGTCGACAACAGGGCGGCATCCTTCCAACTGCAAACCCAGCCAGCGCCTCTGCCAGCAGGCCCCACCCACACACAACTCTTTTCTTAGTCTATGTAGGCCCTATCTGCAGATGCGCCGCCGCTTGTGCTTCTGACCCCTTGCGGCGGGCCGCGCCTCTAAGAACAGAAAGGGGACGTTATTTATAACTCCAAACGCTTTTAATAATTAACAACAACCCAAATGCCGATACTATAATCATTACATAGAAGATGACTGCGGGTCCCAGGGATGTCCACAAAACAGTACTTATACCAGGGCTTATCCACGAGACCAGCCCTGTAGATGTCCCCAACAAACCCATCGCAGAACCTCTAAGATCCTCCGGCGATTTCTTTGCCACATATGAAGTTTCGGGAGCCTCATGCATTAAGAATATCATACTCGCCAAAGCCCACAGCGCCAGGAATGCATACGGGTCTTTTGCCATTGATAGCGAGAATAAAATCAGGACGTTTAGGAGGAGGGATAACGCAATCACTTTACCTCTGCCGATTAGATCAGACGCAAAACCCCCAAGCAAATACCCGACGAGGGTTGCGATATTCGCCGCTGAGAACATAAAACCCAGGGTTAGAGGACCCATGCCGATTATCGTAGCGGCATAAAGCGGCAGTATGCCCACTACCATTTCAGTACCTATAGTGTAAATCATCCAATTTTTATAGAGTGCTCTTTTATACAACTCAGAGGAAGGAGAGAAAGCAGTAGGATAATCTGCCGCCACTGACGTAGTCCCCGCCGATGAAGCGCGTCCAGCGAAACTCGCCGCTGCTTAGATAAGGGGCGGGAGGCGCCGGGTAGTCAGCCACAGGCGGAGGCCCGGACTCTGCGTAGATTAGATAAAGGCCGTCCTGCGCGGGTAGCACCACGTAGTGCCCTCCGCCGCCTTCTGTAAACAGCGCAAGCCCCCACGTTGAGACCCTTCTAAACATCTCCCTCCCCCCAGCCGGTGTGCGGACAAATCTAAAGCCGACCCTCCTCACGCCAGCCGTCAGCCCCAGCCCTCCCTCGAAAGAGAGAGCCTCCCCGCACCCGTCGCCGCAGACAATAACCTCGGGAATCACCGCAGAAACTGGGGAGTACCCACAAATTCCGTAGCCACACGATTAACAACCTCCGGTATTGGCTTGCCCCCCGCGAGCTCCACCTGGTAGAAGTTGTCATAAGCGTCGCCAGCCACACGCTTTAAGAAATCCGGCGTCAGCGAACCCAGCTCAGTCTCCACCGCGTAGACAACCCCCCTACCCAGCCTCATCTCCACAAGCACCAGAGAAAACACAACCGGCGTCTTCTCGCCACGCCAGTTCAGCTTTGCAATACGCGGCTCATATACAAAAGTACTAGTGGCCCCGGAGGCTCCTACCCCGCTGAACCCAGCCCCGTTGAACGCCGCTATGTAATACGACAAAATTTCACCAGCAGATAGCCCACCTCTAGCAAGTTTCCCAACAGAGACAAGGGCGCCCACTTTCCTATACACCTCATACATATCGTTTATAAGCCGCTCCCAGGCGCCCTCCCTCAACACCGCCGGACGCATCTAGCCGCGCTTCCGGCGCGCCTCCGCGCACAAATCCCGCAACCTCGACGCCGCGGCCGACACGTCAACCCGCTCAACCGGCCACATGGTAACCCCCCGGAAAACCTCGCCATCGTCGAGACAAACCCCCTTGTAGCTGACAGAACCACCACCGCCACATATCGGAAAACCCGGCGTCGAAGCCGCCGCAAAGCCCAAATACGGCGGCCCTTCTATTTTCCTTACGTCGTCTTGATAGGGGCCTACCACCTCCACATAGCCAAACCTCTCCCCGTCCTCCCGTCTGTGGAAAACCCCCACATACAAGCCGTCTCTACCCATAAGCACCCACCCCCCATCCACCACGCCCAGAACGAAATTCAAAACAAAATCCACACCCCAAGGAGCCTCCATAAGAAGATACTCCCCCACCCTCCTATACACCACAAACCTCTCACCAAAAAGAGAACCTCTCCCGGGTATACTCAACCCCTCAAAAATGGACTGGGCCGACGCCCCATATTTTCTAGACAGCGGACGGAGGTAGAAGGCCAAATACCTGGCATTTGTCCACAACTTACTAAAGACCTCGCCCAGCCTGCGTTCACCAAGCGGAGGCTTCAACGTGTGGATAAAACTCGGAGATCCGCCGAGGATCTCCCGAGCTGTATAAGCCGAGGTTAGGGTAAGCCTCACGACGTGACACGTCGACGTCAGAGCCAGAACTGGAACAGCTCTGCAACCCCTCCACAGATTGCACTCGGCCACCCCACCTACCCCGACAACCTCTAGATAATATGGAACCGTGTGGTCCTCCTCAACAACAGGCGGAGCTAGTAGGTACACGCCGGCCAACATAGCGTCTGCAAATCCCCCTGCCTAACTTCAAAATAATTATCCGAGTCCTCATACATCTGAACCTCCCCGGGCTTGCACCCAGTCGCCCGGGCCACCTCCTGCGTGCAGAAGACGTGCGGAATCAAGTCGGTAGGCCCTTCTACTTTCCTTACGTCGTCTTGATAGGGGCCTACCACCTCCACATAGCCAAACCTCTCCCCGTCCTCCCGCCTGTGGAAAACCCCCACATACAAGCCGTCTCTACCCATAAGCACCCACCCCCCATCCACCACACCCAAGACAAAATTCAAAACAAAATCCACACCCCAAGGAGCCTCCATAAGAAGATACTCCCCCACCCTTCTGTAGACTGCGAACCTCTCGCCTATGTGGGCGCCGCCGCCAGGCGCCTTGAACTCCAGCAGTATGTGGCCCCCCGCGACGCCGTAGAGCGCCCCCACGGCGCCGGCGTAGAGCACCGGGTACCCCGAGACGCCGCGGATAACAGACTCAGCCCCGCCGGGACGCACCGCGGCGCCGCCCCACAGAAGCCTAGCAGGCCTCCACCCAGCCGCCGCCGAAGGCGGCCAGAGATGGCGCCGCCACCGAGGAGCCGCCGCGCCCACCTCCACCAGCAGAGAGCCGGGTCTGAAGACACCCCCCTCAAAGACGTAGGTCGGCGCCAGGACCCTCCCCCTCCCGCCGCACACCACGTACACCAGGGGGCAGGGGGAGATGTCGATAGGAACCAGGTAGAGCGAAGCCCCGGCGGAGCCCACCTGCGCATACCCCCTGCAACTAGGCGCCGAGAAGTAGACGCGGACCTCCTCCAAGAGGCAGGAGGCGTCGCGCTCCACCGTGGCCAAAAGCCCAACGGAGCTGTCCAAAACCCAGCCGCCGGCCCAGCGGCGGGCGAGGCTCTCCATGAAGAAGACGTCTACCCGAGCCTCCTCCAACACGTCGAAAAGCGGCGAGGCAACGGGGACGGCCACGCCCACAGTAGGCTACTATTTTAAAAACTCTACGTACCACGTGTACGCCCTGTAGCGGTCGGCCACCCTCCCCACAGCCTCCCCTATGCCGTACAGGCGCTCCCGCGCCTCGGCTTCCCTAAACCCGTAGTAAACCTCCTCGGCCACCCTATTCAAAAAGCTGACATCCCGAAGCTGGTCCAGCGACACGTCGTATGTAAAAACCACGGCTCTCTTTGCGTCCGCCGCCACCACGACGAACTTCACCCCGCCGGGGGCGAAGATCTTCTTCAGGTCTGGAAATATCAAAACCTGGCTGGCCATAAACGAGCTGGAGACCCTCCCCCCGCCCGGCAACCTCCCCCCGTTGTATACAGAAACCAACGCGCTTAGCAACGCGGCGTTATCCCTAAGGAGGTCAGCCAGCACCGCAGCCCTACCCGCCATCTTGTCGAGCTCCAAATCTGCAGGTCCGCCCAGGCCCTCCATATTCTTAACCTCCCCAATCAACAACCTGCCGTCGTCCAGAACCCCCAAGATGTCAAGCCGGTAGCCCGCGGGGCTTAGAGGTATGAAGGCACTCTTCCTCCCAAAGGCGGTTTCGCTAATAGCCACGTCCCACACCCACCTCCCATCCCGGTAAACCGCCGGCAGAGTAACCTCGGCACCCACCACGGCGGGGTTTACGCCGGCAATCTCCGGCATCAAAGCCGCAGAGAGGTACTTGTAGAAAGTCTCCGGCTTGCCCTCCAGCACATATAGAGAAGAGCCGTATGAGAGGACGTACACCTCGCGGTTCCGGTACACCCCCCTATACACGTCGCCACTAAACCCACGCGCAATAGCCAAGGCGGTAAACATGTCGTTATAGCCAATAACAACAGGGCGGCCGCTCTTTACATCCACAACCTCACTCACCAGATAACCCGCGGTACCCACACTATATTTCGAAATCCTTATCTCAAACCCACCACCCCCGCCAACCACCACCGAAGACACCCGCGTAAGGCCGGTCACTTCGAAACGCCTCCCCAAATCCCTCGCCCTCATAACCGCCACGTCCCCAGACTCCCTCACCCCCACAATATGTTTCCCAAACATAACCGCATCAACACCACCCTTAACACGGCGCAGAAGCTCACTATCTCTAAACACCGGCACGGGAGGCTCGTAGCTGAAGGCGGCCATTGCGGCGAGCTGTCTGTTGCCTAGCCAGTCTTTGTTGTTGGCGAGGTCGCTGAGGTCTACGAAAGCCGACGCGATGCCCAGCCACCTAGCCGCCTCCACCTCCTGGGCGTAGGTAGAGAAGGCTTGGAGAGCCCCGTCTACGAAACAGTCGGCGTACGCGCCGTACCGCCCCGCCTCCGAGTAGAGCTCCCCAGCGAATTCAGAAGCCGCGTCGAAGGGCTCCCCCAGAAACAGCATAACAGCCCCGCCCCCGGCAAGAGCCGCGGCGATGGGCTTAACCCTAGCCGCAACAGGCCCGCCGGCCAGAAGCGCCGCGTCTGCGACGGCCTCCCACCTGACCCTGCCCGACGACGCCTCTAGATACACGTCCCAGCCCAGGAGGACTCCATGGGCGAGGAGATCCGCAAGCGACAGCGCCTTAGCCACCAGCCACGCCTTCCTAGCCAGCTCCGCCGCCTTAGCCGCCGCCGCGCCGGCGGAGGCCCCCAGCTTAACCGCCCCCAGCGAGCCCCCGGTAGCCACCAGAAGCGCCCCGCCAGCAGCCGCGTCCAGCTCAGTAGCCACCCCAGCCAGCCCCAGCCTCTCCGCCGCCCACCGCCTCCCAGCCCCACGCGCCGACAGACACTGATCCCCAGCCACAAACCCCCAGAACTGCTCCGCGACACCCTAGAGGTAGTTGAGAACCGAGCCGTTCTGCGTCGCCAACCTGCCCCCTACGTAGAACGTATAGCTACCCCACGAAACCGACTCATTCAAAACACGCAACTTATACGAAACGACGTAGAAACCCCCCTCCCTCGCCAAGCCGTAGACATAGAAACTACGCATAGACCCCGCAGGCACAACCACGTCGAAAGACCCCGCCTCCGCCCCCCTAGGCCTCCCCTCGCCAGACTTATTCGACACGTGAAGCTCCAGCCTCCACGCCACAGACACGTTGCTGGGATTCACCAGGAAAAGCCGCCCCTGGCCCCCAAGCTGGACGTCGAAAACAAGCGGCACCACGTAGGTCAAGTCGGGCTGGAGGCGGAAGACGGCCGTGCCGTACCTCCTCTCAACGGCAGTAACGTTGTAGCCAAAAGGCCGCGTGAGAAGCGACGCCTCAGACGCGTTGAGGCCGAAAACCGCGGCGAAGGCGAGAGCCTCCTGGAGGGCAGGAGGGCCGCACGCCCCCTCCACAATATCTTGAGAGACAGAGACGCCGGGGCGGGAGGGCCAGTTAAAGGCGTATGTAATGCGCTGGCCCACGAGCACCCCGCCCCGCCACAAGGCGCAAGCCACGCGCTGAGGCGACACGTCAGCCAGCTTAAGCGACCCGGCCGCCGCGGCGACCCTCACCGTCTGCTGAGCCCACGCGTCGACGAGAACTATGTAGTAGACCCCGGGGGACAGCACACCCGACACACGGCACGTCTGGCCGCCCCCCGTCGAGCACTCCATGACGGAGAGCCCCGCGTCCGACACCACGTAAGCCATCGTACACGGAAGCTGATACGACCACCAGCCCGAGATCTCTAGAGAAGTGTGCCTCCCCAGCTCCACCGCCACCACGTAGAACCCCATAGCCGAGGGGTCACCCGACGTGTCAAAGACAATAGAGGTGGAGTTGAGCGAGAGGAAGCGCCCCTCGGCGTTGGGATAAGGACACGAGCCGACATCGCAGTGGATAAACTCACCCCAGAAGACGCTATACCCAAACACAGAAACCCCAACAACCAGAACAAGCCACCAAACCCCCAGCCCAACGAAAAAAGTATCAAACATCACGTAGACAACATACAACGCCGCGGCGGGATACGCTAGACACAAAGAGGGAGAGAGGCTACGGAGATAAACACCCCACGCCGCCGCTTTTCCCTAACCCCAACATTTGTAACACGTCTCCGTAGTCAACAACCCCAGCGGATCTCTATCCGCGGCCGCCAAGACGTGGGGACACGGATCCGCCAGAGGCCAGTCAAGCAAGACGCGGCTAGGCACATCCACCTCAACCAGCTCCGGGATGACAAACGACCCCCCACAAGACCAGCCGCCGGGGAGAAACCTACCCACGTCAAAAACCCCAGACCCCCTCAAAACACCCTCCACATACTCCAACAACGCCCTGGCCACCTCCACGCCCTCCTCACCACATGCGACAAGCCTGGGAGCGCCGCAGGGAGACTGCACCAAATCCACGTCGCCCACATACGGCCCCACAACCCTAACATAGCCAACCTCGCCAAAAACCTCCAGCGGGTCCTTCACCGTAGGCGTAAACACAGCCTCGTAAAGCCCGTCGTCCCCGACGAGGACCCACCTACCGTTGTCGAGCAAGCCCAGCACCCTGTGCCATGCCAGCCAAGAGCCGACGCGGAGGTAGCCATCCCTGCGCCTAACCACTGGGAGCTCCGCGCCGGTGAGAGAGCCGGCGCCAGGGTTATAACTGCAGTTGGGGTTTTTTCGAAAATGCAAATCCAGTTTCACCACCATGAAATCTTCGGTAACTGCAACATCTCTCAGCCACAGATACAACAAGCCTGAAGATGTCTCGCTCATGAAGACTCCGCCACTAAACCACCAACGAGTAAATCCACTCCCCAACCGCAATGAAGGTATACAGATAGACCTAAAATCGTAGACATTTTCCACCCGTTCACATCTATCGTCAACATATAGACACAAACCCTCATACCACCTACTCCTCAACTTCTCGTAGAAATCCGCGTCGCCGATGTACTTATACCACGTCTCATCACAACTAAATACAACAAAGCCACTACCAGACCTACCAAATACGTATTTCATACACCAACATCTAAAGGAGTCAAGACGCCGTACAGCCCGCGTTTGAGAACAGCCCCACAACTATCACTCAGCGGCCAATCTATCAACTCCCGGCCCAGCTCAACCTCAACAGCGTCTCCCAAAACCACATGCGGAACACCCCCCTCCGCCTCGCACCTATGCCCAGCCGCGGCCAAGGCCTCCCTCGTATCTTCAACACATGCGACAAGCCTGGGAGCGCCGCAGGGAGACTGCACATCGTCAACATCGCCTCTATAGGGGCCGGCCACCCTAACATAGCCAACCTCGCCAAAAACCTCCAAAGGCCTCTCCACAGTGGCCGTAAAAACAGCCTCGTACAGCCCGTCGTCTCCAATCAACACCCACCTACCGCCGTCTAGCGTGCCGAGGACGCGGTGCCATGCCAGCCAAGAGCCGACGCGGAGGTAGCCATCCCTGCGCCTAACCACTGGGAGCTCCGCCCCTAAAAGAGCGCCCCGTCCCGGCGCCGCGACAGGGGGGCCGACTGGGGAGTGGTACACGGCGGCTTTAGCTAGGGAGAATTTACACGAGCTGTGGATATTGGGATCAAACCCGCACTCCTTGCAGTACGTCGAGATGCCCCCCTCGGCGAGTATAAAAACCGCGTCACATACGTCTCTCGGGTAGTTCAGCCCGACGAGTTCAAAAACATCAGAACAGCCAGCGACGTACACCCACCACCTAGACCCCGCCAGGGGCGCCGCGCACAGAGGCTTAAAAAACCCCCCATAAGGCCCTTCAAGCCTCATGACAACTCTATCCAGCAGATAGACAGGCGACGCCGAGAAGAGGCTGCACCTCCCGCCGTAGTCAACACCAGCCGGCCACCTACCCCCCCAAAACTGCGCCGGCTCCCCCCACGCCAAGCCGTGCCTCTCCCAAAAAGATCTGTCGACATCCGCACATACATAAGCCACGAACCCGCCCCCTGCCCTGCCCACCACCGCCGCCGCCGAGCCCTCAACCAAGCCGACGCCGCACACCCCCACGTAGCTCCTCAACCCAAACCTCCCCACCCCCAGCCAGCGCCTCCACAAAAGACCCAAATCCACAGACTAGCTAAAACAGCTCTTTAAAATATCGTAACTTATACCCACTCCATCTAGCAAAACAGCCCTCACCCTGTAACTAGGCCCACTCCCTTGGTAGTCGGCTAAAAGCAAAGCCGCTCTGTTCCTCCCCCCAAGAGCCTCAGCCCACTTCACAAGGCCGCTCCTCGCCTGGGGATATGCGAGGACGGAGTCGTCGACGGGGCCGCTTCCCAAGGCGTTGCCCCCCACAGTAACCCCACGCAAGACGTCAACCCTAAAGGCGGCCAGGGCTATGCCGTAGTCAGTAAATCTGTCACCCGCAAGCACACCTGCAGAAATTAAGTTACCAATTGTGTTAGTTGCTTTCTCAACTAACTTACGGATGAGCTTTGATTGATCCACATCGCTTTGTACAACCTCAGCAATCACAACTCTTAAACCACCCCATCTAATCAGCGCAAGTCCATCAGGCGCTGCCCCGCCCGCCCTAACGCCCTTCAGTTGGTAGTAGTCTCCCACACTACCTAGAGTAACGCTACCAGTATCCTTAAGAAAACCAACAACACCCGACATAGAAACAGGATATTCTAAACGCTCAATAACACTAGTAGGTCCGCCCAGATCCACCTCATACGCCGCTTGCTCAACTCTTACAACCCCGGACAATATCTTGAAAAGCGGCATTGAAGCAAGTCTCTGATCCCAGCCACCACGCGGATCTGTTGACACTAATCCACGCACTGCCGAGAAAAATTCAGAGTCATAATTTACGCTATAATGAACACAGATAAAATTACCCTTACCTTCCAATTTCTCCACAGAGACACTAGCTAATCCCCGACGTTCTAACTCTTCAAAAAACTCAGGTGATGTATGCCTCACAACCTTTTTCACATCGTAGAAAGCCGCGTAAAGGCCGCCGCCTTCTTCACCGCCAAGCTCGTAATACAGCCTCCCCCCTCTGATATCAGCCTTGTCATAGACTATTTTCGTATTGAAGTAATAAGTACTCTTTTTCAGCCCTAGATTTGTCACAATATGTAAATTGCCATCATTCTTCACAAAACCAGCCCTACCAGCAGCAACAATTACGGCATCCACCCTCCCTGTCAGCGCCTCTGCCAGCCTTTCATAAGCCTTAACCCACTCCCTCTCGTCGACGCCGTACGGCCCCCACGCCTTCGCCGCGACGTACCCCAGATGGGTGCTAAAAGAGAAAACTCTACTCCTCTCACCTACGCCGACGAACGACTTGCCGAATTTCTCCAGGGCGTCTTTCGACACCTTGGCGTATAGGTTGGAGGCCAGGTCGACGACGGCGGACACTCTCTGCACCCAGGAAACGTAAACCGCGGCGTAGTACCTGCCGGCGTTGCGGCACGACTGCTCCGTCAGCACCCCGGCGTGGAACCGCTCCACCTCAGACAACTCAACCCCAAAAGCGGAGAACACCTCCCCAGCCTCCTGAGGCGCAAGAAGCCGCCGGAGATCCTCCGCAATGAAGACGTCGGGCAGTACGTAGCCCGCCGCGGACCCCGCAGCCCTAGCCCACCTGCTAGCGGACAAGGCAGTCACGGCAGACCTAACAGCGGAGATCAAGTCGCCGATCTCCCCAAGCCCCCTGGCCCCCCCTCGCCAGCCACTTCCCGAAAAAGCCCACGATCCTCCCCACCGGCACGACGGTGAGAGCCACTTCCCCCAGCAGAGAGTAGTCGTAGGGATCCGCCACCTTGTCAAAAGCATCCCAAAAAGCCTTGTTACACCAATCCACGGCGTCCACAAGCCTCTTCGCCTCAGGCGGGAGAAAAACCGCGTGAAGCGGCCACAACAAAACAGAGCGGTTCCCAGCCACGAGGCGGGGCTTGTCAAAAGAAACAGAGAAGTTGCCCAGCGAGTACGTGCCGGCAGGGGCGTAGAGGAAGAGAGACGCCTCAGACACCCCGTCAACTCCCCGAAACACCGCCGGCGACACCACCACGGCGTCTAGAGCAGGCACCGTGAGGTTAAAACGCAACACCCCGCTGACCCCGCCCCTGGAAAACTTCAAAACAGCCAAATAAGTCACGTTGCCACAAGAGGGGTTACCCACCACGAAAAGCCCCGTCCCGTTAGACTGCACCTCAAAAAACACAGGCACAGACACCACAGAGCCGTTAGACAAGACAAAACGCACCACCCCATCCCCCCGGTCAACCCTCCGCACAGACAGACCAAACCCCCTCAAAAGGGCACCCGCCTCCCCCGCGTCAAGCCCCACAGCCGCCGCCCACCCCAACGCGGCAAGCGGCGACCGGCACAAAGCACCCCGAGAGTAGAAAACAGCATAGGAATCCGCCCGCAGATCCCCAAGAGACCTCAAATCAACCCGCAGAACATCCCCGACAAACTCACCCACCGGCCCACTCCCCATGGAGCCGCCGTAGTGGGTAAAGAAGAGAGACCCATTCACATAAACCTCGTGGCCAAACCCACCCTGGTGCCACAAAACCTGAACCACCCACCTACCCCCACGTAGACAACCCTCAAAATCTCATCCTCAATACAAAGTACCCACATTCTTCACAGGAGGAGGCTCGTCAGAGTCACACCACGTACAATCCTCCCAAAACAAAGCAAAGTCGAGAACAGACCCCTCGATGCGGCTAAACCTCCACTCGGCACCCACAGAAGCCCTCACCAAAACCTCAGAATACCCCCAAATCCCACCAACGCTGAAGATCAAACACCTTCAGATAATACACACCCCTATAGTCACCAGTATCATTACCCACAAAAACAGCCCCACTAGACTCCACATTACCACCCAACACAAACACCACAGCCAGAACCCCCAGAACAAGCCACCAAACCCGCATACCCCACGAAAAAACGTATTATTTAACATTACGTGGACAACGTACGAAGACACCGGCCGCCGCACCCCAGAAAAACGGAGTAAAAAGGAGGCTGAAAGACAGACACCCCACGCCGCCGCCTCGGCCCATTCGCCCGCCGCCCCGCACGCTCGGGCGATTGGGAGGGGCCGGCTCCCCCCTCGGGAAAACCCTCGGAGGTTACACCGCCCCCCCATCAACCCCGTCTTCTACGGGAGCCCTCGTGCCCCGGGGTTGCCCCCAGGGCAACGGCCGCCTCGTCTCGGGGAGGGCTTCCCGCTTAGATGCATTCAGCGGTTATCCCCCACGGCGTGGCTGCCCGGCAGTGCCCTGCCGGACAACCGGCACACTAGAGGCCGCGGCGCCCCGTTCCTCTCGTACTGAGGGCACCTTCCCCTCAGGCGGCCAGCGCCCCCGACAGGTAGAGACCGACCTGTCTCGCGACGGTCTGAACCCATCTCACGTTCCCCTTTAATGGGCGGGCAGCCCCACCCTTGGCGGCTGCTGCACCGCCAGGATGGGAAGAGACGACGTCTGGGTACCAAACCGCGGGGTCGATGGGGACTCTCACCCGCGACGAGCCGGTTATTCCTAGGGTAACTTTTCTGTCATGCCCGGCCCCCACTGGTGGGGGCACGAGCGTTCTCTAGGCCCCGGTTTCCCGCCTGGGCCCCTTGCGTTCAAGGGCCCAGTCAGCCCGGCTTTTGCCCTTACACTCTACGGCGGATTTCTGACCCGCCTGAGCCGAGCTTTGGGCACCCCCGATATCTTTTCAGGGGTGTGCCGCCCCAGCCGAACAGCCCGCCTGCCGCTGTCCCCGCCTTGCGGCGGGTAAGCGGAGGGGCGGAGAGTGGGTGGTGTTCCAGGGCCGCATCCACGGAGCCCGGAGACCCCGTTTCATCGCTCCCACCTACGCTCTGCACCCCCCGCCCCCCCGCAACGACAGGCTGCTGTGAAGCTCCATAGGGACTTCTCGCCCCGTCGGGGGTCCCAGGACTGTGCACCTGGAGGTGGGTTCGCCGGGCCCCGGGCCGGGACAGTGGGGACCTCGTTGATCCATTCATGCACGCCGGAACTTACCCGGCAAGGCATTTGGCTACCTTAAGAGGGTCAGAGTTACCCCCGGCCTTCAGCGGCGCTTCGCCCGGTTGTACCCGGGGTTCACGTACCGCCAGTGGCCAGGATTCAGCCCCCGTACACACCCTTACGGGCTCGCGGGGACCTATGTTTTTGTTAAACAGTCAGGTCCCCCTTGTCACTGCGACCTGCGGCCCCGGGGGTGTACCCCAAGACCGCAGGCACCCCTTCTCCCGAAGTTACGGGGCTAATTTGCCGAGTTCCCTGGCCCGGGGTCACCCGAGCCGCCTTGGGCTTCTCACCCAGGAACACCTGCGTCGGTTCTCGGTACGGGCGCGGGGGCTCGTTCCCCGCCTCCTTTTCACGGGCCCCAGGAGTCGGGCGGACCGGGGAAACCCCCGGCTATTCCCGCCTTCAGCCGGTTCTCGCCATTACGGCACTCCCCGGCCTTCGACGGTTAAGCGGGACGGCGGTCCCGCCCGCCCTATCCCGAGGCGTCGGAGGCGGGGCCTGCGTTGCCGCAGAGCCTACCCCCGCGGCACGGGAATATTAACCCGTTTCCCCTTCGGCGGGTGCCAGCTAGGCCCCGCCTTAGGACCGGCTTACTCCTGGCCTATTGAAGTTGCCAGGAAAACCTGGTCCTTTCCGGCGGAGGGGCTTCTCACCCCTCTTCGCTGCTACTACCGCCGGGATCTTCGTCGGCCGCGGGTCCACCGGACCTCTCGGCCCGGCTTCTGCCCCACGGCCGCGCCCCCCTACCGCACTCCGGCCAACGGCCGGAGGCCCGGGGTATCGGCGGCGGGCTTAGTCCCTCTGCATCTTCGGGGCCCCCCGCCTCGGCGGGTCCGCTGTTACGCGTTGCTTAGCCGATGGCTGCTGTTAGGCCCACGGCCCCGCTGTCTTGGGCGGGGGACGCCCTTTGAGATTGACACTAAGCCCGCACTTGGGGGCCTTAACCCCGGTCTCGGTTGTTCCCGTCTCGGAGCGGAGGCTTACCCCACCGCCCCCGCCTCCCCCCTTCTGCGGCGCCGGCAGGTTCGGAGTTTGACCGGGGGCCGGAGCCTTTCGGCTCCCGCACCCCCGATCAGTGCTCTACCCCACCGGCCGCCTCCGGGGAGGCCGGGCTGGGACCCGCTTCGGGGGGAACCAGCTATCACCGGGCTTGATTGGTCTTTTGCCCCTAGCCCCAGGTCATGGGAACGATTTGCACATCAGAACCCTTTCGGGCCTCCACGGGGCTTTCGCCCCGCTTCGCCCTGCCCAGGGCTAGATCGCCCGGTTT
The DNA here is from genome assembly GCF_000234805.1 of Pyrobaculum ferrireducens. NCBI lineage: Archaea > Thermoproteati > Thermoproteota > Thermoprotei > Thermoproteales > Thermoproteaceae > Pyrobaculum > Pyrobaculum ferrireducens. The sequence goes on along the minus strand of NC_016645.1, from coordinate 131,664 downwards.
CTGGTCTCACGGCCGTGACTACGGGCCCTTTCAGACCCCGCCCCTCGCGGGTTTCCCCGCTGCGGGCTGTCGGTTTCCCTACGCCTCCGGGGTTGAACCCCTTAGGCTCGCCACGGCCGTGAACTCCCCGGCCCGTGTTTCTAGACGTAAGGGCGGACCCTGGACCCCCTCCCTCGTACTCCCCCGTCACCGGGGTTTCCTTCGGGAGGGGGCATCCTTACAGGCCCGCCCCACTGTAGCCGCCCGGTTTCAGGCTCTTTTCACCCCCCTTCCGGGGTTCTTTTCAGCTTTCCCTCACGGTACTAGTGCGCTATCGGACTCGGGACGTGCTTAGCCTTGCCGGCCAGTGGCCGGCGTATTCCCCCGGCAAAACTAAGCCGAGGTACTCCGGGACCCCGGGACTCCGCCACGGGCGGTTTCGCCTACGGGGCTATCACCCTCTACGGCGGGGCTTTCCAGCCCACTTCGGCTACCGCCCGCCGGCGGTTGCCCAGGCCCACGCACCACATCTCCCCGCGGTTGTCCCGCGGGGATTTGGTTTGGGCTCTCCCCCTTTCGGTCGCCCCTACTCAGGGGGTCCCTTTTGGCTTCCCTTCCTGCGGGTACTAAGATGTTTCCGTTCCCCGCGTTCCCGCCCCTTACGGGGCGCCGGGGCTTGTTCAGCCCCGACGGGAAGCCCCATTCGGGGATCCCGGGTTCTAGGCCTGCCTGCGGCTACCCCGGGCTTATCGCAGCTTGCCACGCCCTTCCTCGGCGCCCGAGCCGAGCCATCCACCGGGCGGCTTTGCCGTGCGGAGCGGCGGCTTGCGGGGCCGAGGAGAAGCCCTTTGGACTACCCACCCCCGGGTGGAGGTGATCCAGCCGCAGGTTCCCCTACGGCTACCTTGTTACGACTTCACCCCCCTTGGGAGCCCCCTGCTCGTCCCCCCACCTCGTCGGCAAGGGGCCTCGCAGGGGACTCCCTCGGGTGGTGCGACGGGCGGTGTGTGCAAGGGGCAGGGACGTATTCACCGCGCGTTGGTGACACGCGGTTACTAGGGATTCCACGTTCACGAGGGCGAGTTGCAGCCCTCGATCCCTACTGGGGCGGGGTTTACGGGATTGCCTCCCCCTTTCGGGGTCGGATCCCGCTGTCCCCGCCATTGCAGCTCGCGTGCAGCCCCGGGGTTTCGGGGCATACTGACCTGCCGTGGCCCCCTCCTTCCTCCGGCTTACGCCGGCAGTCCCCCTAGTGTGCCCCCCGCCCCGTAGAGCGGGGTAGCAACTAGGGGTGGGGGTCTCGCTCGTTGCCGGACTTTCGGCCCCGGGCTGGAGGGTGGAATTTTGGGTGCCGGAGGGGGATGGCTTGGAGAGTTTTTTCTATGTTTTCCTTGCCGTATATGACTACTCTGTATCTCTGCTTTTCACCGTGTTTTGCCTTTCCGTAGGGTTTGACTTCGGCGTTTATGCAGATAGTTTGGAGGATTTTTACAATGGGGTGCAGAAGCTCTGGTTTTGTGTTGGTTATAGCTATTCGTATGGAGCCTTTTCTGGGTTTTTGAAGTGAGCCTTCGGCGTCTATTAAGCCTGCTACGAAGTGTGGAGTTGGACTTTCTAGCAACTGCCGTGTTCGCAGTTTTATTGTGTAATAAAGTTCTTTGTTTGAGATCTCTAGTGTATATGCGTTTTTCTGCCCTTGTCTATAGATGTGGCTTCTGATCCCTATTTTTAGTAACTCATTTTTTAACATTTCTAGGAAGTCTCTGCTTTTGTCAGTGATCCTGACGTAATACTTCCCCTCTTTTCTGTAGTGGTACAGGTAGCCATCCCCCAGGACAAGTCCCGTTAAGTAGTCAAGCCACTGATCAAGATCCATGGAAGTATACTGATCCCGGTATTTAACCCTCCTGGCCCGGGTTAACCGGACACCTCACGGCACGAGCTGACGACGGCCATGCACCTCCTCTCAGCTCGTCCGGCAAGGTCGTTAGCCTGGCCTTCATCCTGCTGTCGCCCCGGGTGAGGTTTCCGGCGTTGACTCCAATTAAGCCGCAAGCTTCACCCCTTGTGGTGCCCCCCCGCCAATTCCTTTAAGTTTCAGCCTTGCGGCCGTACTCCCCAGGCGGCGGGCTTAACGGTTTCCCTTCGCCACCGGCCGGGCCCTAAGCCCGACCGACAGCTAGCCCGCATCGTTTACGGCCGGGACTACAGGGGTATCTAATCCCCTCTGAGCCCGGGCCAGGCCGGCGTGGGGGTGAGAAAGATGATGGGTCACAGAGCTGCGGGGAAAAAGGGGTCGAGCGCGTGGGGATCTTCGTAGGATTTCACGACGAGGTCGAGTAACGTGTTCTTTTCTATTCCGCCGAACCTTTTCGAGTTCCTTGTTACCTTGACCCCGTCGAGGAATCTGATCTCTTGTGCGTATTTCACCAAATCCTCCTTGTTGCTTATGTATATGTGTTTGTCCCTATCGTCGTGTGGCCTATATCCGAGAGTTCTCCACAGCTCCGCTATCTGGCTCCTGATATCTGGGTCTTTGGCGGTGATGAAGACCCTCCTGACTAAGAACCTATACTTGCCCCTCTTTCCGAGCATGACCGAGATACCTCCGTCGCATGATGCGTAGACCTTTATGAACCACTTGGCCACATCCGCGTGTCGGTACAGCTCCTGCGGCAACTTCACCGCGCAACGCGGCTTACAAACCACTTCGGGGACCACATCGGCTAGACACTCGACGTAGCCTCTGCCCTTGATCCTCACCACATACGCGCCGTTGCTCCTCTTCACGACGTACCCTTTATAGCCGAACGCCTCGTGAGCCACGGCTCTGAAGTGCTCCACGAGGGCCTCGTCAGTACTTGTGAAGTAGATCTCCCGTCCCCTATACACACCTCCATCCGACAGGACAAATGGAAGCAACCTTATCGCTGAGCGCCTGTCGCAACCCATAATACACATCTGGCTGTTTGTTAAATCTCTTTCCTCTTTCGAGCCGGCCTTGAGCCCGGTTTGCTCCCCCGGCTTTCGCCCCTCACCGTCGGGCGCGTTCTGGCCGCCCGCTTTCGCCACTGGTGGTCCTCCGGGGATTAACGGATTTCGCCCCTACCCCCGGAGTACCGGCGGCCTCTCCCGCCCCCTAGCCCGGCAGTATCGCCCCCCGCCCCCGGGTTGAGCCCGGGGATTTCAGGAGCGACTTACCGGGCCGGCTACGGGCGCTTTAAGCCCAGTAAACACCCCGACCACTCGCGGAGCTGGTATTACCGCGGCGGCTGACACCAGACTTGCCCCCCGCTTATTCGCCCGGCTTTTTAGACCGGGCAAAAGCCGGGCTCTTCGCCCGGCACTCGGGGTAGCCCCGTCGCGGTTGCCCGCATTCCGCTGGGGGAGGCCGGCGTGGGAGGGATGAAGATTAGAAAAGGGGGGGTCTTGGTTGGGTTTCTTGGTTTGATTGTGTACAGTAGGTTTTTTACCTCGTCTCTGCCTAGGAGAACCGCTGCGTAGATGGGTCTCTCCTTCTCGGCCCATGTGTACAGCTTTGGCTTGAAGCCAAGTGTTGTTAGGCATTTTATGTAGAATTCAATTGTCTTCTTGTTTCTCTGCTTTACGACCACGCCTATTGTTCTCGAAATTTTCTTTATAGAGCCTTCTGTGTCGAAGAGGCCTCTGACAAACGCCTGCATATACCTCTCGTCTGTTAGTATCCACTCTATTAATGGGAGGTCCTCTGTCCCGGTGCGCTGACCTATGGGGAATTTTAGCACTCTGTGTTTGAACGTGCCGATTGCTTGGGACATTATCTCAATTCTCGCGTTTCTTACCGGCGGCTTGTAGCCGTATAGTTCTCCGAGTAGTTCTGCTACCGCTTTGGCGTAGTCTACCTCGGTTTTTGGGTTTAGGCCGATGCCGTATCTGTAGCTGTGGTCTTTGGCGTCGTAGAAGAGGTAGCCGTCGCCTAGATGTATGGCAACTTCCTCGGCTAGGTTTTCTGATGGCTTTTCTGGTATCTTTATGCCTCTTCTACGGTCGAATTTGGAGTAGACTACGGGGCTTAGGTCGAATATGTAGCCCATGGTGAGCCGACCGTCCCCCATTTGCGGAGTATTCGCGCCTGCTGCACCCCGTAGGGCCTCGGCCCTTGTCTCAGTGCCGATCTCGGGGCTCGCGGCTCTCACCGCCCCTACCCGTCTTCGGCTTGGCGGGCCTTTAACCCGCCAACTACCTGATGGGCCGTGCCCCCATCCTCGGGCGGGCGGCGGCGGATCGGCCGCCGCCCCTTTGGGGGAAGGGGCCTTCCAGCGCCCTTCCCCTATGGGGGATTGGCCCCAGTTTCCCGGGGGTGTCCCCCTCCCGAGGGTAGGTTAGGCACGTGTTACTGAGCCGTGCGCCGCTCCCGGGCGCCCCCGGGCGCGCGACTCGCATGGCTTAGCCCTACCCCGATAGCGGTCGGGTCCGGCAGGATCAACCGGTTTCGGACGGCCGCAAGGCCGCCCGGGGGGTGGGTTTGTCCGGGCTTCTCCTCGGCGGCGGCGTGGGGTTTTCTCCCCGGCGCCCCGGCCTGGAGTCTCCAGGGGGGGACGTCCGGGGAACATTAGGGTGATTTCGGCCGGGCTTTTGCCCGGCCTCACTAGAAAGGCGCGCGTCTTTTCTTGAACTTGGCTGTTTATAAATTTTTCTCTGCTCTCTCTCCCTCTTGTCTTTTTATACTGGTGTTTTGTTTGGGGTGTGGAGCCTGTGGAGGTTAGGCGCCGCATCGTGGAGTATCTGAGGGCTACTGGGGGGGCTTCTGTGTACCAGATTGCGAAGGCTTTGGGGATTTCCTACGGGGCGGCGCAGTGGCATCTGTATGTGCTGGAGCGGGATGGGGTTGTGTTTACGGTTTCGCATGGGCGTAAGAGGGTGGCTGTGCTTAGGGATTCTCTGGATGCGTATCTCCACTCGCTTAAGATGGCGGATTTCTTTAAGGAGCTGTGGGCTTTTCTGCGGGCTAGGGGGGTGTCCAGCGAGTCGTCTTTTATGGAGGTGGTGAGGGGGCTGGAGGCCGACTGGCGCGACGTGGCCTCGGCCCTGCTTGCGATTGCCAAGAATTTGTATCACGTGAAGAGGGCCGGTGGGGAGGGGCAGGGGGGAGGGGCGTCAGGTTTATAAACTCCAGTCTGTAGCCACTTCGTGGTAGAAGTGGCTTCTAGTCAGAAGTTGGTTGAAGTTGCGCGGGAGGCGGCGCTGGACGAGTATAGGGAGTATGTGACGTACAGCGTGTTGGCGAGGGTGGAGCGGAGTGCGTCTCGGCGGGTGGTGCTGGAGCGGCTGGCGGCGCAGGAGCTGGAGCACTTCCGCTTCTGGAACAGGTTCGCCGGCGTCAAGCCGCCGGAGGGGCGGACGCGGCTGTATGCCTACTTCATGGCGTTTCTCCGCCTGTTGCTGGGGGTTACCTTTGTGGCGAAGCTGATGGAGAGGGGGGAGCGGGAGGCGATCGCCCGCTACAGGTCTGTGGAGGGGCTCCTGTCGGGCGGGGACCGGGAGGCGCTTCGGCGGATTATCGCCGACGAGGAGGAGCACGAGGGGGCGCTGATTTCTCAGCTTGACGAGGCTATTGTGAAGTACATGGGGGCTCTGGTGCTGGGTCTGGCGGACGCGATTATCGAAATCACGGGGGCCCACGCGGGGACTCTGGGCACCACGAACAGCACGGTGGTGGCGGGGGTTATCGGCCTCATCGTGGGGGTTGGGGCGGCCATCTCCATGGCCTCGGCGTCATACCTCCAGACTAAGCACGAGGTGGGGAAGTCGCCGGCCGTGGCGGCGGTGGTGACTGGGGTTGGCTACACGGCGGCTGTGGCTCTCATGTCTCTGCCGTACTTCCTCCTGCACGACGTCTACCTGGCCTTCGCGGCGTCTATCGCGGTGGGGATCGCCCTGTCCTTTGTCTTGACCTTCCAGGCGGCTGTCTACGGGGAGAGGGACTTCAAGTTTGAGTTTGTGCAGACGGTGGGCCTCCTGCTGGGCACCGCCTTTCTGACCTACCTCCTGGGGGAGTGGCTGGGCCGCCTCTTCGGCATAGAGAGGCTGTTCCACTAGGCGTGTTTTCTCAAACCACTGTTTTTATACCCGGGGCACCCTCCCCCCGTGTTTTCGGACTTGCGGGAGTTTTTGGAGGCGCTTGAGGGGCGGGGGTGGCTTAGGAGGGTTTCGGAGCCTCTGTCGCCTGAGCTGGAGATTCCTGAGGTTCTGCGGGGGGTTATGTACGGGAGGGGGCCCGCGGTGCTGTTTGAGTCTGTGAGGGGGTTCCCGGGGTGGAGGGTTGTGGGGAATCTCTTCGGCTCTCTTGAGAGGATTAAGCTGGCGCTTGGGGTGGGGGAGCTGGAGGAGGTGGGGAGGAGGCTTCTGGAGCCCCTCTCCGCCCCTCCTCCGCTGACTCTCTTGGATAAGTTCAGGGCGGCTGTGGGGTTTTTTGAGCTGGGGCGCTACGCGCCTAGGGCGGTGCGGGGGGGCCCTGTCAAGGAGGTGGTGGAGGAGGCGCCTAACCTCCTCTCCATCCCTGCGTTTAAGAGCTGGCCGGGGGACGCGGGGCGCTACATAACATACGGCCTTTTGGTGACGAGGGATGTGAGGGGGATATATAACGTGGGGGTGTACAGAATTCAGCTTCTGAACGAGAGGGAGGCCCTCGTCCACGCGCAGATACACAAGAGGGCGGCTGACCTCTTCTCGTCGTCCGGCGGCTGTGTGGAGGCCGCGGTGGTGATTGGGGGGGACCCGGCGTTTCTCCTCAGCGGGATGATGCCGACTCCCTACCCCCTGGACGAGTACCTATTCGCGGGGGTCCTCAGGGGGGCCGGTCTTGAGGTGACCAAGGGCGTGGCCACCGACCTGTACATCCCGGCGAGGGCCGAGGCGGTGGTGGAGGGGTGTGTCGACGTCGGCGACTTGCGGAGGGAGGGGCCCTTCGGGGGACCACTACGGGGTTTACGACCAGGGGGGTCTCTACCCCGTCTTCAAGGCCAGGGCTCTTCTGCGTAGGGAGGACCCCATCTACTACGGCACCGTGGTGGGGAGGCCGCCTCTTGAGGACGCCTACATGGGGAAGGCGGTTGAGAGGGTCTTCCTACCCGTCCTCCGCTTCCTACTGCCGGAGGTTGTGGACTTGAACCTGCCTGAGTTCGGCCTATTCCAGGGTGTGGCAATCGTGTCGATTAGGAAGAGGTTTCCGGGGCATGGGAAGAAGGTGATGTTCGCCTTGTGGGGGCTGGGCCACATGCTGTCTCTTACTAAAATTGTTATAGTGGTTGACCACGACGTGAATGTCCACGACTTGAATGAGGTTTTGTTTGCAGTGGCGCAGAGGGTGGACCCGCAGCGGGATGTGGTGGTGGTGCCGGGGGCCCACGTGGACGTCCTCGACACGGGGTCGCCCATCCCCGGGTACGGCTCTAAGCTTGGGATAGACGCGACGCGGAAGCTTCCGGAGGAGTACGGGGGGAGGCGGTGGCCTGAGGAGGTGTCTCCCGACCCGGAGACGGCGGCGCGGGTGAGGGCGGTGGTGGAGAGGATTCTCGGCTAGTTTTATATACCCCGGCGGCTGGCCGTGGGTGTGGCGGCTTGTCGTGGAGGGGGGTGTTGTGAAGAGGGTGGAGGAGCCGGCTTTGAGGGTCCCGAGGGGGCGCGTGGGGGTGAAGGTGAAGGCTTTTCTTCTAGACGACTTTTCTCAGTGGGTTCTGCGGCGGGGGTGGGGTCCTCTGTCTAGGTGGGCCCTGGGCGTGGTGGTGGCCGGGGGGGAGGTGGGGCGGTATGTGGTGGCCTACGCGGAGAACGCCGCGGCGCAGTACATAGCCGCGGACCGCTACGTCTACGTCGGCTCGGGGGATCCGTCGGCGCTTGAGGCGGCGGCTGTGGCCTACGTGGTGGAGGCCCTGCGGCGCGTGCCGAGGTTCGCCAGGGTGGAGGTCCTGGGGGACGACCCGAGGAGGGCGGCGCTGGAGCGGCTGGCGGAGGTGGGGCCTTCTAGATGGCGCGTGGCGCTCAGCGGGGCGTCTGTGGGGGGCGGCCGCGTGGTGGCTCTCTCGCGTCTGGTGGAGCTGGTGGGGAACTGCAGGGTGTATTTCGTAGACGTGCCTAGCCGCGGGGCTTTGGAGAGGGCGGCTTCCCTCGGGCTGAGGCTGGGCCTGCCGGTGAGGGGACTGGGTGGGGAGGCGCCGGGGGGCTGGGCCGTCGTTCTGGTGGACTAACGTAGCGTATATATCACGCCCCCCTCGCTACCTTATGCGCGTGGTGGTGGTCGGAGGGGGCGTGGCTGGGCTTTACTTTGCTAGTGAGTTTCTGAAATTTGCCCCTCACGTCACTCTCGTTGTTGTTGATCCCAAGCCTATTCATGAGTTTGTTATCGGCATCCCTCTGGCCTTCGCCGGGCTTGTGGATTTTGAAGATTTGGCGTTTCCATTTTCAGATTTGAGGAGGGTAGTGCATGTAAAGGCGGCGGTTGTTTCCGTGGAGGGGGGCTGTGTGAGGACTAACACGGGGCCTGTGCAGGTTTGTGGAGACTATGTAGTACTCGCGCCGGGGGGTTATAAGGTGGGGAGTGCTGAGTACTGGAGTGTTGAGGGTTCTAGGAGGCTTTTCCAAGCTGTGGAGGGTAGCAGGGCTGTTAGGTTTGTTGTAAATGAGTTTACCCCGGTTGCCGGCTTTGCCGAAATTGCATATGCTATTAAAACTAGGTTTCCTGAGAAGGATGTATCTATTCATGTAGTTTTCATACACGACGACTATAAAATGTTCATGTCTATACAGCGTGAGCATATGGTTAAATCGGGCGTGGAAATTAGTGAAGAGCCTCCTCCTTATAGAGAGGGGGAGTTGAGAGTTTCTGTCCCCGCTGTGAGGATACACCCCATCGCCGCGGGGCTTGATGTTGATCCTGTGACTTTTGAGACTCAGCACGAGCGTGTATATCTCATAGGGGACTCCTCCTTGTTGAAGCTTGGCTTGCCTCCCATTGGGTGGGGAGCTCTGTGGCAGGCCTCGACGCTGGCGCGGGCATTGGCGCAGGAGGTGTCCACCGGCGTGTTTGAGGTGGAGGCTACTGATTGGGTGGTCGCCGGCGATAGAGAGAGGTTTTTGAAGTGGCTTACGTATCGCATGACGACTGGTACGCCGGTGGTTCACCTAAAGGGGCTTTTCGACCTCTGGAGGGCGAGCGTGTTGAGGCCGCTGTCGGGGGAGTAGTTTTTAAACTGGTTGGTTTGTCTGCGCGATGGCTGAGAGGCAGAGTTCTGAGAGGGTGGAGGAGTGGAGGCGTCTGTTTGCCTCGTTGCGGGGGGCCGGGGTGGAGCCGTTTCCCCACTCCTACTCGCCTACCCACAGCGTGAAGGCGCTTAACGAGCTTAGGAGGCAGGCTCTTCTGGAGCCGTGGCTGGGGATGGTGGTGAGGACCGCCGGGAGGGTCACCGACGTGAGGAGGCACCCCAACGTCGTGTTTATAGATCTTTACGAAGACGGCGCCCGCTTTCAAGTGATGGCGGATCCCAAGTTGCCGATTCTGGAGCACGTCTGGCGGGGGGATTTCATCGGTGTGGAGGGGCCTATTGTGAAGACCCAGCGGGGGGACTACGCGGTTAAGGCGTCGTCGGTGGTTCTGCTGGCTAAGGCGGCTCAGCCCCTCCCCGAGTGGGGGAAGGTGGATAGAGACTCACCGTTTTACATGAGGTACAGGTCGGTGGCGATGGTTCTCGACCTTCAGCTGAGGTGGAGGGTTGCGGCTAGGGCTAGGCTTATACAGGCGCTTAGGGAGGCTATGTGGAGGCGCGGCTTTTTGGAGATCCCCACGCCGGTTCTCCAGCCTATCTACGGCGGGGCGGCGGCTAGGCCCTTCACCACCAGGGTCTGGGCGATTGACGAGGAGTGGTACCTCCGCATTTCTCCTGAGCTCTACTTGAAGCGCTACGTAATAGCGGGGTTTCCTAAGGTGTTTGAAATAGGCCCCCAGTTCCGCAACGAGGATATCGACGCCCTCCACAACCCGGAGTTCTGGTCGCTGGAGGCGTACCAGGCCTACGCAGACTACAAAGACATTATGTCTCTCACGGAGGAGGTGGTGTACGAGGCTGTGAGCTCGGTGCTGGGGACCGGGGTGGTTAGGTACAGGGAGTGGAGCATCAACTTCAGCCCGCCGTGGAGGAGGGTCTCGCTCCACGACGCCTTGAGGGAGTTCGCCGGGGTGGACCCCGACAGGCTGACAGACGACGAGATTAAGGACAGGCTGAGGGAGCTCCAGGTGCCGCTGAGGGTTTACAACAGGGGGATTGCCCTCGTCAAGCTGTTTGAGAAGCTTGTGGAGAAGAAGCTCGTGGAGCCCACCTTTGTTGTGGACTACCCGGAGGAGTCGACGCCTCTCTGCAAGCCCCACAGAGAGAGACCTGGCCTGGTGGAGAGGTTTGAGGCTTTTGTAGGCGGCCACGAGGTGGCGAACGCCTACACCGAGCTCAACGATCCGGTTAGGCAGTACGAGTACTTCGCCAGGGAGGAGCAACTCTTCCCCAAGGAGGAGGCGCATCCCCTGGACTGGGACTTCGTGGAGGAGCTTTCCTTCGGCATGCCGCCCACCGGCGGGGTGGGCATAGGCGTGGATAGGCTTGCTATGATAATAACAAACGCCGAGTCTATTAAGGACGTCATCCCCTACCCAATTGTGAAGAGGGGATAGCCACCCTGGCCAGGGCGTGCAACACGGCCAATATAAGGAACGCGGCGCTGGACGCCAGGACCCAGTTAGAGATGTAGAGGGCGTAGGCCAGCAGGACCGCCAGAGCCGCGGCGAGGCCCAGCTCGTATAGGCCGAGGCGGCCGGCCACCGAGGCGAGGCCCTTCGGCGTGACGTGCCACCTGATCCTCCTCTTGAGGAGCCCCATGAGGACGTAGAGGGTTAGGTATGGGCTTAGGGCTAGGAGGAGGGCTCCCGAGGTTATCAGCTTGCCCGCCACGGCGGGGAAGCTGTAGCCGTCTCTCGCGGCTAGTCTATAGACGTAGTAGCTCTGCATCAACGCGGCTACGCCTAGGGCCAGCTGGAGTATCAAGATGTGGAGGGGTGGGAGGATTATCCCCATGTAGCCCATGGCCACTCCTGCCAGCATTATGGAGAAGGTGGTTAGTATCATGAGGGGGTGGGTGGCTACGTTTAGAAATACGCTGAGTCTGTGGGCCAGGGGCATTTTCAGCTTGAAGATCTCCGCGCCGTATACGGCGAGGAGATACGCCGAGTTGTAGGTCCACCTGGCGTACTGTTTTTTAAACGCGTCGTAGCCCGCCGGCACCTCTACGTAGACCGGGGGCCCCGGAGCGTAGGCCACCCGCCCGCCGTGCAGGTAGGCCTTCATCGAGATGTCGTAGTCGTCGGCCGTGCAGTTGCAGAACCCGCCCACCTCTCTGAAGAACTCCCGTCTGACGGCTATCCCGGAGCCTAGTGCGAATACTGGGTGGCCGGTGTTGTGGCGGCCTAGTATCGACACGTGGAGGAGGAGGTATTTGTAGAGGAATAGCTGTAGCTGCGCCACGGGGGTCTTGACGGGGGCGTAGCCGTCCCACCCGAGGAACAGTATCTCCCTCTCCCCCACCGCCCTGGCCCTCTGGCACATGTCGGGGGGCGGCACGCTGTCGACGTCGAGAAATACCAACACGTCGCCCTCCGCCATCTCGGCGGCCCAGTTCAGCGCCACCCCCTTGTACCCCTGGGGGGTGGGCCTTCTCAACACCTTGACGTTGGGACTGCCCAGGGCCTCCACGGCGCGTTTAACCTCCTCAAACACGTCGGGGGGGTCGTCGGATACGATTAAAATCTCGGCGTGGGGACACTGGAGGGCGCCGAGCCTCTTCACAGCCTCGGCCACGGTTTCGGGCTTCTCGTTTTTCACCGGTATGATTATGGAGAGGGGGACCTCCGCCGGGGCGCCCGCGGGGCCCGGGGGGTCCGACCTGGCGTGTCTGGCGTAGAACACGTAGTGGGCGATGAGGAGTATGGACAGCACCAGCAACGCCATGTAGAGAGAGAGGAGCGCGTGTTGAAGCCACGGAGGTATAACCGGCGCGTTGGGAATCGTCACGGGGCCCTCCCTCGTCTTGTTTAAAACCTGGAGGGTGTCGTTGATGAGATTCCTGGGTACTGTAACAGTGGGAAAGGTTATATTAACCACAAGCCGCGTTGGGAGAATAATTTAAAGTCTTCACGCGGAGGGCCTTGGTGACGTGATACCTAGATACTCCACTAATGTGACGCAGAGGAGGTTTTTATACGCTCCTATAGTAACGTGGTGGCTATCTACGAAACTCCCAGGGTTCTGCTTGTGGGGAGCTGGGGATCCGAGGCGCTTGTGTCCGCCTTCACCGACGCCTTGTATAGGGGGGTGGAGTGGGGGGAGGCTGTGGGGGCCCAGACGGGGGAGCTGGTGGCCAAGCGCATATCTGCCTTCTACAGACAGGGCCACTGGTCTGTCTTCGAGTTTATGGGGGCGCAGTTCCTCGTGGAGTGCTCAAGGGCGTGCCACACCCAGTTCATCCGCCACAGGCTGGCCTCCTACTGGAGCGAGTCCCAGCGCTACGTGGACTACGCCAAGAGGGAGATTAGGTTTGTGGTGCCGAGGGGCTTCCCCGCCGACATTTTGAAGAGGGCCTACGAGGACTACGTAAGGCTGAGGGAGTCCTTCAAGCCGGAGTACGCCAGGATGGCGCTTCCAAACGCCGCGGCTACGGCCTTCGCGGTGCAGATGAACGCCCGGGAGCTCCTCCTCAACTTCGTCCCGCTGAGGTGCGCCTACGCCGCCCAGGCGGAGATTAGACACGTCTGCTGGCAGATGTTCGCAACGGCGTGGAGGCTCTGGCCCACCCTGGCGAGGCACGTGTGGGAGGATCTGCCCAGCCTCCACAGAGACTTCTGCACCAAGGTGCCCAGAGGCGAGGACTGCCGCCTATACGCCATCAAAGACGCCGAGGAGAGACACGGCCCACTGCCAGAGAAGCCCTGGCTCGCCGCGGCTGTGCATGGCCCCTAGGAGGGTGTTGATAAGGGGTCTCGAGGCGGGGTCGGCGTACCTCGCCTACCTCCTAAGAGAGAGCGGGGTGGAGGTGGATGTGCTGACTGCGAACCCCTCAGACCCTCTGCTAGACGTGCCGCCGTTTGAGCCGCTCTTCACTCTCGACTTTCTGAGAGACGTCTTGGCGGTTAGGTTTGTGGAGCAGGTCTCGGGCAACTACGACGCCGTCGTGGACTCCTGCGACGTTTTTAAATTTGAGGAGGTGAAGGGGGCCCTCTCGGGGGACAAGCCGGTCTACGTCGTGGGGGACAGCTGGCTCTCCGCCTCGCTTTCCCTCTACAGATCTCTCCCAGTGCCCGACGTAGATATCGACCTGCCCGTGGAGAAAACCGGCGAGTTTTTAGAGGTGCAGGTGAGGTACAGGCCCTACGTGGGTGGCAGCTACTCCCTCTGCGGGGGCTTCCGCGACGCTTGGGGCGGATGTCTCTACACGCCCATGCGGACCTTGGAGAGGGTGTTCGCCGCCGCCGACGTCTACGCCTCCATGATGGGGCTCGAGGCCCCTGGTAGGAGGCTGAGGCTGGAGTACGCCGTGGGGAGGGATAGGTTCTACGCCGCTGTGGGCTGCAGACCCGAGGGCAAGGTCTCGAAGATAAATATAGGCGATGCCCAGGTGTGGATATACGGCGAGGGGGGCGCGCCGCGGTACGTCTTCTTCCAAGGCAAGCCGGAGCACGCGCCCTGGTTCTTCTCCATGTATAACCTGGCCAGGGCTGTCAACTCGGCGTATTTATACGACTTCACGCAACGCGGCAGAGGGGGGCTCAACCTCGCCTACGTGGGCCACCTCTTCCGGGAGCTGAGGGGCTAGCCATACGGCGTAGAGACGGATCCCCGAGTGGCGTACAGCTCCCCGCTTCAAGATGGAGACTTAAGAGATGTCCCCAGACACCGTCGGGCTGTCTCACGGCGCCGCGTGTGCGGCCCTCCCAGCCCGTCGCGGTGGTGTAAAATGTGTCTATGTTTAAAAACTTACTGCCCCGTCTTGAGCTTGGGGAGCAACGTCTTCTTTAGATACTCGATCGTCTTCTTCTGCCTCTCCCTCAGCCTCCTCGCGACCCTCCTCCTGGGCGCCTCTCTGCCGCATATGCCGGAGTAGAGCGGGTCGCTTCTCACGGTGGGGGCGTTGCAGTCGACTAATATAACTTCAAAGTATCTGTACATGCCGTCGTCTGCTACCCAATAGCTGTTGAGGACTTCTAGGTTGGGGAACTTCCTGGCGGCTCTCTCCTCCGCCACCTGCCGCCAGGATTTCCACGCCGCTATGCCGTAGACGCCCATCCTCTTGGGCCTCCTCCCCGAGTCAGGCCTCCTCCTGTTGAAGGGCCCCCTTATTAACCTCACCCTCACGACCACGACGCCTTGCTTCGCCTTGTAGCCCAGCTTCCTGGCGCGCTCCAGCCGGAAGGGCCTCTCCACCCTCACGATCGAGGGCGCCCTCCTCCACTCTATCAACACTTTTCTCATCAACCGCTCGTGCACCTCCCTCCCCAGCTTCCTGTACCACATCGCCATATAGCTATACGCCGACCGAGCCACGGCCCAGTGCTAAGCCGTCTTTATAAGCTTTTCCCGCCCCGACACAGCTATAAACCCCCAGCCGCCCAGCTCCGTGCGGTGTAGATACGTCGAGATCAGCGTCATAATACACGCCACGGAGTCGCTGGAAAGGGTCCTCGAGGCGCTCCGCAACTTCTTTGGCCCCCTCCCCATAGTGGTTGAGGTCTACGAGGGGCACCACGGCAACCCCATATACCTCGCCACGTCGTACGTAGAGGACTGCGACGGCCTCCTCGACAAGCTCTGCGCCGCCTTCAGCAGAGAGGTGCCGGCCTCCCGGGGGGAGGGTGAGGGGCTGTACTACCTAAGGCTAGACAAGCAGGCTCTGGCGAGGGGCCAGGTCAGGGCTGTGGACCACGACGACGTTGTTAGGCTTAAGATTAGGACAAAAGGCGATCTCTGCACCGGGTGAGGCTTGTTTTTAAATAGGCCTCATGTGTGTCCTGTGTCTGGCGTCGTGGTGAGGAGGGGGTTTGTGGAGTGGGACTTGGCGTCGCCGGGGCCGGCTGTGGAGAGGGCGCTGTGGGAGGTGGGGGTCAGGGCCGTCTTGCTGAGGGAGGAGGCCGAGACGAGTCTGCTGGCCCCCTTTGTCCGGGGGGTGGATGTAAAGTGGGCGGAGGCCAGGGGGAGAGATAAGTTCAACGTCTATGTCTACAAGCCGGACGTTCAGCTCATCAGAGTAAGCCCACACGCCCCGCTCACCCGCGATCAGGTCAGGGCCGCGGTGAGGTATGGGAAGTATGTGGAGCTCCAGCTAAGGCCCCTCCTCTCCAACCTGGCACTCCTCGCCGAGTGGCTCAAAGTCCTCGAGCCTGAGGCTGTTGTCTTCTCCACCCCCGTGGAGGGCCTCCGGGATGTCAAGTCTCCGCTGGACGTGGCGGCTCTTCTTGTGGAGATCAGCGGCGGCGACGACTGGATCTACCCTTTTAAAAACTCCCTCGCGGTGCTGACGGAGCTCGTAGCTGGCAGAGATGACTAAGTGGCGCTACCTCGTCATTAGGAGTCTGGACCCCGCCTCTTGCTACGTGGAGTTGCTCGAACTGTACCCGCTGGTGGGCTTCGCCTCGTTGATACACCCGCCTAGGCTAGTCGCCATGTACGACGACGTGTTGGTAATAGGCGTCCCCAGAGACGTGGCGAGGAGGGTCAGAGCCGCCGTCGCCCTGCTGGACGGTTGCTACACGGTTAAGGTGGTGGGCACCTCTAGGCGGGCGAGGGCCGTGGCGGCGTCTATAAGAAATTTAACCAGGGCCGTTGATCTAGACGTGATGACGAGTACCAAAGCCGATGTGTGACGTGCTCGCGACGGACTGATCCACCATCCCCTGGGCATGGGCACCTTGACAAACGCGCCGTCAGCCGCCTCCAGCGGCCAGCCCGCCCTCAACCTCGAAGGATCCAGCCCTACGCGGAGTGAAAAGCCGAAGAGGTAGAGCACAGAGGCGACTCCATAGCCGCCTCTTAGATACACACCGCCGCCGAAGACTATATTCCTGCCGTCGACCGGAGGCGCGGCCACCGCCTCGCCTGTTTTCAAGTCCAAAGCCCATACCGGCCGTAGGCATTAACCAAGTGCTTTCTTGGATGTGGATTGGGGGCCTATTTTCTAGTCTTTTCTATTAGGTAGTCTATGATGTGTTCCGCTGGGTTTATGCCTGTGGCTTGTTTAAAGCCTTGCCAGCTCATTGTGGGGTTTACCTCTAGTATGTAGTAGCCCTCTTTTGTCTCTGCTATGTCCACGCCTCCGTAGTCTAGTCCAAGCACCTCCACAGCTCTTACGGCGAGTTCTTCAAGCTCCGGCGTGGTTTTGGCGGGCTCGGGCCTCGCGCCCTGGGCCACGTTGCTCTTCCACCCCTCTGCCCTCCTGAACTCTGCGCCGACTACGCGCCCCCCGACCACGACCACTCTGTAGTCGCCGCCGCCTTTTTCAAGAAATTTCTGGACGTATATCGGCTTGTTTATATTTACAAGCATGGAGAATATGTGGAAGGCCACGTCTGGGTTGTCCACTAGAAACACGCCGTAGCCCATGGCGCCGCGTAGTTGCTTGACGACCGCCCTCCCGAACTCCCCCACCGCCCTGTAGCCTATGAACATGTTCTCAGTCACGACGGTGGGGGGCACCGGGAGGTTGGCCTTGGCCAGCTTCATCAAGGCGGCCATCTTATCGCCCGCCGCCACCCACGGCAACACCGGGTTCATTACGTAGACGCCGGCCTCCTCAAGCGCCTTCACAGCCCACACTCTGTAGAGGAACTGTTCAAAATCGCGGAAAATCCCCAGATGTCTAAGAACGGCGCCGGGCGCCTCGACGGCGACGGGCTGCCCCCTCCCCACGGCCTGCCGTATTCTCAAGACGCCTCTCTCAATCCCCACCTCCAGCATATCTACGTAGATCTTCACGGGGGTGTGGCCCCGCCTTCTAACAGCCTCCTCCAGATCGGCGACGTCCCCGGGGTTAAACTCCACCTCAAAAGGCCTAACTATACCTATCTGCATTACGGCACGTAGACCCCCCAGAGATCTCTACAGAGCCCCGGGAGGAGGGCCCTGGCCACAGGCTCGGGCTCGGCAACTTTTAACTGCCTCAAGGCGTTGACCACGGCGGCCACGGGCTGGTCTGTCAAAACCAGCGGCGGGTTGTAAAACATACAGCCGGTGGGGTGTTCGTACAGGGCTATTGGCTCCGGCGCCACCTCTCTGCAAGCGCCCCCTTCGCATATGTACACTCCGTAGGGCCTCTGGACTATATACCCTCCGCCCCCCAGGGGGGCAAGGGGGGCCACTGGACATATACAGCCCCCCCTCTGCGCCTGGTAGAGCCTCAACAGCTCCCTCTCCACCTTCTCATAGCCGTGCACTCTGCCGTATCTAGCCAGGAAGGTGGCCACGGGCCTCTTCACGTGGCCGGAGATCTCCAGGGCCAGCTTCTTCTTTGCCTCCAGCGGATCGGCGCCGAAGGCGACGGCTAGGCCTATCAAGTCGTAGGGAGAGGCCGCCAGCGCCTCGCCGATCTCCAGCGCCGCCTTCAAAACCTCCCCCTTATCCACCTGGGGGTTGCAGAGTGAGAATTTCTCAAATGTGCAGAGAGACACGCAGTGGCTAAACTCTAGGTATTTAAGTTGTGTCAGCCCACTTTAGACAGTCTTCCGAACTCCAGCTCGATGACTCTGCCGAGCACCACCGCGTACTCAAACGGCAGGTCTTTTAGGATGTCTCCGACGAAGCCCAGTACTATGGCGGCCTTGGCGTCGTCCTCTGTGAACCCCCTGGCTCTTAGATACGCAAGCTTCTCCTCTGATATCGTCGAGGCGGTGGCTTCGTGGGTAACCACGGCGGTCTCCTCGAATACTTGGTCGTGGGGCACCGTCAGCGTCGCCGACTCTTTGTCTAGGACTAGGGAGTCGCACTGCACGTGGGACTTGGCGTATTTGGCGCCTCTCTGGACGTGCACCACGCCTCTGTACACCGCCACGCCGCCCTCGGCAGATATGCTTTTGTTCACCACCCTGCTACTAGTCCGCGGAGCTAGGTGCCACACCTTGGCCCCGTTTTCCTTCCAGTGGGGCCCCTTGGCCGCGGTTATGCCTACGATCTCGGTTGAGGCCCCCTCCCCCTTGAGCACTGTGGAGGGGAAGGTGTACGTGGTTTTGCTACCGATGGAGCCCTCTACCCAATGCACCTTGGCCCCCGCCTCTGCGATTGCCCTCTTGTTGTTGAAATTCACCACGTTACGCGACCAGTTCTGCACCGTGGTTATCTTCAGCGTGGCGCCTTCGTGGGCGTAGCCCTCCACCATCCCGTTGTGGAAGGAGTACTTCAACAGACGGGGCGCGGAGCACCCCTCTATCCAGTGGACGTAGGCCCCCCTGTCAGCCACCACTATTGAGTGCTCCATCTGGCTCTCCATCGACTGGCCTATGAAGAAGAAGGTCTCGAGGGGTTGCTCAATCCTCACGCCGGGGGGCACATATATGAAGACTCCGCCGGACCACAACGCGCCGTGGAGCGCGGCGAACTTATGTTCAGGCGGAAACACCTTCATGAAGTACCTCTGTACGAGGTCTGGGTACCGCCTCACGGCCTCCTCCATGGGGAGCATAACGACGCCCCTCTCCTGCAACTTCTTCTTCAAGTTGAAGTAGATGATCTCGCTGTCGAACTGCGCCCCCAGCCCCAGGAGTGCCTTAGCCTCTATCTCAGGCAGACCCAGCTTCTCGTAGTACTGCCTAATCTCCTTCGGCACCTGATCCCAGCTCGACACGGTCTCCACCTGAGGCTTTGCGTAATGCACAAGAGCCTCCAGATCTATCTCCTCCACAGCCCTCACCCACCTCGGCGTTGGGAGCTTTTCAAAAAGCTCAAGCATCCTCAGCCTAAGCCTCCTCATCCAGTCCGGCTCCCCCTTGAGGCGGCTCACCTCCTCCACCATATCCCTAGTAATGCGGCCCTTCAGCTCCACCTGGTACGCAAACTTCTTCTCAAGGCCGAGCGCCTCCTCCACAGACTCCACATGGCTAATCGTGGCGCGGAGAGACTCCATCTCTTGCATGGATACATCCGCGATTGCTAGCTATAAGTCTTTCTAGTAGCTTGTCTGGTGCGGCACAACCCCAGCGCTCTGCATACCAGCTCTGGGCGCATGAGGGCGTCTAAGGCGTCGTCTATGAACTGTAACTTGGTCCTCCTCTTCATCTTATACTGTCGATTAGCTTCACCCACCTTTAGAATAAATTTGTCGGCCGCTTTTCACTCCTTCCGGCAGATGCTCAAGCCCCATTAGAAACGGCAGAGCCTCCCTAGCTAGGCGCCCAGCCTCAACGCCGTGCAGTCTTATATGGACGGTATCTTTGGCTTTTGCCATCTATGGCCGGTAACCCAGCCCCCTCAGCAGTGCGTAGTAGAGAGCCGCCTTCCCCTCGGCGGCCATCTTATCCCTCCTCCCGCCGCCGACGTACAGCAAAACCTCCCTCGCTTCACAGTCCCGTCTCCCAGAACGGCGTCTTCACTGCATATCTCCTCGCATCTTCGCTACCGCCAGCATTCCGAAAACGTTCGCCAGTGTGTGGAAAGGAGTCTTTGTCAAACTCCGTTATATTTGGCGCCCTTTTAGGTCACTAGCCCAGCCACTCCACGAGCTTCGCCCTATATGCCTTGCGATTAGCGCCGCAACCCTATAGGTTCTTAATAACCAAACCGGCGACGACCTTCTTTCCCTCCTCATACATATTCAAAGCGGCGCGTATTCACTCATGAACTTTCTAAAGACGCTCTTTACAAACAAAATTCTACGGCATCACGAAGAAAGCGGATAGCGGCAGGTCATGCTTAGCTGAGAGATATTATGCAAATCCAGATCTCCAGAAACTAGCCAGTCCCACCACACTGAAATAAAACTGGGTATTTTGGATTGGGCGGTTCTAGTTATATGTAATGGCAGTTTGTGCAAATGTCAACACCCCTAGAACTAATAGCGCATTCCCATGTCGGTTAATATGGAGTACATTGGCGGCAGTAACGTATCTGCTTGAGAGAATAGACTATCAACAGCGATAAGAAAACGATTCGTATTGAGTTAAATTTATATAAATAAAGTTTCAAAACTATTTATGAAAAATAGATTATTGAAGGGACTGTATCTCAAAAGAGAAATCAAGGTGAGTGGCGCGGTGCTAGCGACTGCTATACTGTTGCTGTTAATAGCGACTGCCTCACATACATGTGCGGCTGGCGCATGCGATACAGAAGACTTCTATCCCTCGTCATACTACCATTCCAAATGGTCTTACACAGATTCAAGTGGACAAAAAAGAGACTATATATTTACCGATAATCTCTGGACAAAAAAATCTCAATACTTTACAAGTGATAATTACTTCTCCTTTGACTTCTACAGAACCGTGAGCTGTACCGATGGTACCGATAAAGACGTTTATGATTTCTGGAATTACCTCACTAACCTCCCCTCACCTGTTAGAATAGATGTAGAGGAGTGGAGGTGGTGGGATCCGACATGTTACGCTGTGCCTAGGATGTGTAATGAAGAAGTGGAAATAGGTACAAAAAGCCCGCAGAATATACAAACTAATACATAGTATTATGTAGATGCATACTTCATAGTTAAAAAAGAGGAAAACTACGCTATGCGTATCGAGCCTGAGGTGGAGCCCGCATCTACTATTACGCCACCTCCGTGGGAGGAGTGGTGTGAACTAGCTTGCTACAATACAAAAGCTGGATCTAGCGGGTGGTAGTATGAGGTCAAGGTATCTAGGCATACTCATGGCGCTTGCTATAGCTACCGTGGCTATCTACGTGGGCGTGGGTGGGGCTGGCGTAAGAGAGGGGAAAGTGGTGGACGAGCTGGGTGAGGTGCATGAAGTCGTAATGGCTGGGCCTTACGTCGTTATTAAACACGGCCCCAGCGCCTACCAGATAGGCGGGGATTTTAACAAAACGGTAAAATACATAGAGGCGCGGAGAGCCTCCTGGGAGAGGTGGAAGAGGCTTTTAGATAAACATGGAAATGAAACATATAAAGCCTATGTAGTGCCGTGCAGAATATACCAAATAGAGGAGTTCCCCACGCTGGCTAAAAATCTCAGCCTTACAGACAAAATAGTCGAAATTGTGACTTACGTCTACTACAAAAACGGCACCTACACATCGCTAGGCTACAGCGTTAGGCCGGAGGGCTATAGCCTCGACGCGTGGCTGAAGTCGATAAGGGAGGTTGCACTAATCTCAACGGGTAGACACATCTTATTTCTAGAGTGGTGGCGTAGCAACAACGGCACCGGCACGCCCCCGCCCCCCAACATAACTAAGGCTGTTGAGGTGGGCGGCTCCGTGGCTGAGGTGTACGTCGGCGCCTTCGTAGTGGAGGCTCCTCTCAGGGAGCTGTACGCCCTTTCGAAGAAGCCGGAGATACTAATGGTAGACACCCCCCTAGATCTCATATGGAAGTATAGGGAAGAGGGTAAAACCGTAGTTGTGAAAAGAGTAACCTACGGCGAAAAATACCTAATAGAGAAGAAAAACCTCTGCCAAGGTAGAGACAAGTAGCTTTTTTAAAAAAGGCCTATCCGACTTTTTCGGTTCGCCCAGAGGGGTGTGTTTCCTGTCTAGCTACTTTATGTGATAATGGCTCTGTCTGCCTAGCCGCGACACAAGCCGCGGCTTAGAGAGATTTAGCTTATCAGCAACTCCACTCAGCCTCCTAAAAAGGGCTAAGAGCCCGAGCCTCAGAGCGGGGATGGAGGCCTCCAAATCTCTATCCCAGCAGACTCTCCACTGTGTAGATTAGTCTCGGACTCTTCAGCGAGTGAGCACCAGCCCCGCCGTTGTAACTTTGTGGTGGCAACTCTCCCACCCGAGCTGTACACTACATAGAGTGGATCGGCGTATGAGGCGGGGTGGCACTTCTTACGGCCCGACTTTGTAAATCTTTGCACTTTTTAACCTCAATTCGACTCTGCCATATGCACAAACTCGAGGTCAGGAACCTCAGAGTGGCGGTGGGCGGCAGGGAGATCCTCAAGGGAGTGTCGCTGTCAGTCGCCACGGGCGAGGTGGTGGTGTTGATGGGGCCCAACGGCAGCGGCAAATCGACGCTATTCCAGACAATTGCGGGCAACCCGAGATACGAGGTCCTAGACGGCGACATTCTACTAGACGGCGAATCTATAAAAGAGCTACCCCCAGAGGAGCGGTTCGCCCGAGGCATATTCGTGGGGTTCCAGTCCCCCGTGGCCGTGCCCGAGGTTAGATTCGCCTTCCTTCTACAAGCCATGATTAACATAAGGGCTGGCAAAAAGCTCACGGACCCCAACCCCCAGGTGCTGGCGCAGGCCCAGAGGCTGGCGGCGGAGCTGGGGCTTAAGCCGGAGGTTTTCAACAGAGGGGTGGGGGCGGGCTTCAGCGGGGGGGAGTTCAAAAGGGCTGAGGTGTTGCAGGCCCTCCTCCTCTCTCCCAAGTTCACGGTTCTCGACGAGCCGGACAGCGGCCTTGATATAGACGGCATAGCGGCCGTGGGCAGGGCTGTGACTAGGCTGGCCGCCTCGGGGAGCGGCATCCTGCTCTCCACACACTACGCCAGGGTGTTGAAATTCATAAAGCCGACGAGGGTATACGTAATGGCCGAGGGCCGCGTGGTCTTGGAGGGGGATGAGAACGTGATTAGAAAGATAGAGGAGGTGGGTTACCAGAGCTACTTCAACGAAATTAGGCAGGAGCTCGGATCAGCTGGCTCCTAAGTCGCCACATTTCGGAAACCCAGCCCTCATCACCACGCCCCCCGGCCTTCTGGGTTTTAAGTGTGAGTCTTTATATATAGATAAATTTAGCTTATTTATGCCTAAATGGCACTGGCCCATCAACCCTGAGGAGGTGCCTCGTATAGTAGTGGAGCCCCCCGGCCCCAGGGCGCTGGAGGTCGTCAGACGAGACGAGGAGCTGATAATGCAGTCGTTCACGAGGTGGTACCCCCTCGTCATCGCGAGGGGCTACGGCCCCGTGGTGGAGGACGTGGACGGCAACCTGTACATAGACCTCAACGCCGGCATCGCCGTCGCCAACGTGGGGCACTCCCACCCAAAGGTCGTGGAGGCCGTCAAGAGGCAGGCTGAGCTCTTCCTCCACTACTCCCTCACAGACTTCTACTACGAGGTGGCGGTTAAGCTGGCAGAGAAGCTCGCCTCAATAGCCCCCATATCGGGTAGTAAGAGGGTGTTTTTCACAAACAGCGGCACAGAGTCTGTGGAGGGGGTTTTGAAAATCGCCAGGGGGTACTTCAAGGGGCAGAGGCCGTATGTAATCGCCTTTATGGGGGCCTTCCACGGGAGGACCTACGGCTCTATGAGCCTCTCAGCCTCTAAGCCGGTGCACCGGCGGCACTTCTCGCCGCTGGTCCCCGGAGTGATACACGTGCCCTATCCACACCCGGTGCACTGCCCCTTCAAAGCCTCTACTCCGGAGGAGTGCGGCGAATACGCCCTGGCGTTTCTAGAAGACTGGGTGTTTAAGAGGCTGGTGGACCCCTCTGAGGTTTCACTGGTGATTATCGAGCCGGTGCAGGGCGAGGGGGGCTACGTGGTGCCCCCCAGAAACTTCATAAGGGGGCTTAGGAAACTCACCCATGAACACGGCATCCTCTTCGCCGTCGACGAGGTGCAGACGGGATTCGGCAGGACGGGGAGGTGGTTCGCCGTGGAGCACTTCGGCGTGGAGCCGGACCTAGTGGCGACGGCTAAGGCAATAGCTGCGGGGCTCCCCCTCGGAGCCATAATCGGGAGGGCTGAGGTTATGTCTCTCCCCCGGGGGTCCCACGCCAACACCTTCGGCGGAAACCCCGTGGCGGCCGCCGCGGCCCTCGCCTCGATAGAGGTTATCGAGGAGGAGGGGCTTATGCAACACGCCGAGGCGCTGGGGGAGGAGTTGAAAAAATTCTTTTTAGAGGAGGTGGGGGGTAGACACGACGTGAGAGGCCTAGGCTTGATGATAGGCGTCGAGCTCCTAGACGAGGGGGGGAGGCCCGCTAAGTACCTCGACGAGGTTCTTCTAAAGGCGTTTAAACGGGGCGTGGCTGTCATCGGGGCTGGCTTCTCCACTGTGAGGGTGGCGCCGCCGCTAGTTATCCCCCGCGAGATGGCGCTTAGGGCGGCGTATATTATAGCTGAAATTCTACGCGGCTATAGATAAGCCTTTTACAAATTTCTTTTTGACTTCTTCGTCGTAGTACCACTCAACAATCTCGTCGTCTGCTATCTCCATGGCATATTCAAAAGCGTCCTCCCAGTCAAACGACTCGTAGACAAGCTCCCACCCCTCGTCCAACAACCTGAGATCCCTGTCCTTCCCCGTCACGAGAATCCTACCCCTCTCCCGGTTAACCATCACTCTAAACACGTACGTATACGTATACGTATTTAAAAATCGCTTGAGAATTTTAACATATTACCTGAACTCCATGAAACAACCTAATTATATCTATGTAAAATTTATTAAGAAATCAATTAAACTAGATATCAAAATTATACAGAAAATTACGCCTCAATAATTATGAATAAGACTACTCCTAGAATCCTCTGCTTTACAAGTTCAACAGCTTACTTGGAATTTAGTGTATTTTTATTTGTTGATACTGTCAACTCTCTCGGATTGACCTTTACAAATACCAAGTCATATCTTTTTAAATATTCAAGCGCTGTGGAGGAGATGTCGCTGGCCACTAAAACCCCCCTCACCTCGTGGCCCTTCCTCCTGTAGAGCTCTACATACCTCGCCAATTGGAAAACCGCGTCATGCGTAGCTACGTCTCTCTTCACCTCGATAATTACATACCTGCCGCCTCTGTCCCGGGCTAGGATATCTATGTGGCCGACGTCCGTCGGCACCTCGACCCCCACCACCTCCAGCCCCTCCTCAATTATTGAGGGGTTCCTCACCAGGGCCTCCACCACGTCGCTTTCAGTTCCGACGAGGGCGAGCTCCGACGTCCCCACGTCGAACGCCGACGCGAAATCCACCTGGCGAAACACCACCCGCACAGTCTCAAAAGGCCTAGACCTGACGCTCTTCACCACGAGCACGCCCCCCTCCACGTAAGCCGCCGTGAAGCTACCAGGCGGGTTCCAAATCTTCGGCTGGGCCTTCTCAGCCTCGTGCAACAACAAAGTCCCGTCTCTCTTTAAAATTAGGAGGCGGCGCCCAGGCCCCAGCGCCGCCGCGGCCCTCCCCGTGTACGACACCTCGCAGATCCCCACCACAACCACGACACCCCGCCTCTTCCCAGAGTTTATGAGGCGGGCGGCCTCCTCCGGCTTAGGAGCACCTGCCACGTTAGCAACCACAGCCGGTTTAAAGAGCAATAAATTAATATACCACGTAGAAGATCCGCGCCATGTCTAAGGTAGAGGTAAAGGAAGTTCAGGAGGTTAGGGGCTTCAGCGTCGTGAAGAAGGTGCCTAACAGAGCCGCGCTGACCGGCGACTTGAAGCCCAACACCATCCTGGTATTCCACGGCAAGGAGGGGCACGAGATGGTTGTGGAAATCTTCACCCCAAACCCCAACGGCGACAAGACCCTGCCGGCGGCTAAGATGGCCTCTACGAAATTCAGCGGAAACGCTGAGAAGGTAGACAACGCATATGCCACCCTGCTGTTCTGGGCCCTCAAGGAGGGCAAAACCCTCGGCACCCCCACACGGGAGATCTACACAAAGGTAGATGCCAGCCAGAGCCCACCAGAGGTGGAGGTTGAGGTACAAGCACCGCTACAGTAACACGCGCCCAACGGCATTCGCCGCGCCGCACAACCGGCTCCGTGCTTTATATCTGTCCTAGCCACCCCCCAGACGTCTTATCAACCTCGACGCCTCGGCTCTCGTGAGGCACACGTCGGCGTCTACGCCAAGCCGCCTAAGCGCGGCCAGCTGCCTCCCGGTGGCGAGCCACCGGCTGTACCTCTCCCGGAGCTCCGGCCTCGCCTTCAAGTAGTCGCAGTAAGCCCTCTTCGAGTAGTAGTCGGCGCGGCTGTTCTCCCCCCGGGGCACCCAGGAAATGGAAAACCCCTTGAAGCGGCCCGCCAGCTCCAGCGCCCTCTCGTACAGCGGCTTTAGGTGGGGAGCCCTAACCGCGTACTCACCTAAGACCTGCCTCACCACCAGCTGGCTGTCGCCGTAGACAGCCACGCACTCCACGCCGTTTGACAGAGCCCATTCAAGCGCCCTCACCAACGCGGAGTACTCCGCGTAGTTGTTAGTACACCACCGCTCCCCGACGCACACCACACCCCCCTCTCCATACACCTCCCTTTCGCCGTCAAACACGGCGAAGCCATATGCCCCGACGCCCCCCGGGTTGACGGGCTCGCACGCCCCGTCGAAAAATATTTTGAGGCAATTCACGTCGTAAAGAAACAAAATACATATAAATTATTCATTATACAGCTAATATGAACAGACATTTTTTAATGCTACAAGCAGTTCTGTTTGCCGCGGTTGCCGCGGCTCAAAACGTCGTGTTTGTGTGGCATCTACACCAGCCCCCCTATTACATACCAGAAAGCTCCGTCCCTACAGACACCGGCAAGGGAGTGGCAGAGGCTCCCTGGGTAAGGCTGTGGACTGCGAAGGCGTACTACCCTATGTTGTTGCTGGTGGAGGAGACCGGGGTAAAAGTAACTTTTGACGTGACGCCTACCCTGCTCGAGCAGATTGAGATGTACGCCTCAGGTAGGCTGATTGATAGGTATCTACAACTCTCTCTCAAAAGCGCCGAGGAGTTAACAGAAGAAGAAAAGGCGTTTATAGCCAACAGATTTTTCGACATAAGCTGGGAGGTTCAGATCCCGAAGTTTCCGCGGTATCAATGTCTACTCCAGAAGAGAAACAGCGGTCTGCAGTTCGACACGGCGGACTACCGCGACTTACAGGTATTATTCAACCTGGCGTGGATTAACGAGAAGCTACTCGTCGAAGACCCGGAGCTGAGGCCTATATACGAAAAGGCTAGAAACAGCAACTGCGGCACCCACTTCACAGACCTAGAGAAGGCGGTGGTCTTGACAAAGCACCTAAAGTACCCCAAGCTGTTTCTAGACAAGCTAGCGAAGCTGTATAGAGGCGGGTGGATAGATGTAGTCATGACGCCGTACTACTACCCCATAGCTCCACTTGTTGAAAACACCAGCAACGCCCTACTCACAGACCCCGGCATAATAACCCTGCCACGGCCCTTCGCGCATCCTGAAGACGTCGCCGCGCAGATCCAGCTCTCTAGACACAAATTCAAAACGTTCTTCAAGTCGGAGCTCCTGGGCGTGTGGCCCCCCGAGCTGGCAGTCGACGACCTCTTTTTAGAAATACTGTCTCAAAACTCTATTAGGTACACCATAGCCGATCAGGCGGCTCTGCAACGCTACCTGGGTAGGGAGGCGGAGCCTAGGGAGCTCCACACGCCGTGGGTTAGACACGGGGTCTTAATCTTCTTCAGAGATAGAGAGCTGTCGGACTGGATAGGCTTCAGAGGCTCGGAGCTGTCACGGCAATTCGGCGAGGACTACGCCGCGGGGCAGTTCCTACAGATCTTAAGCAGTAGAACCGGCGATGGCTACGTCGTAGTAGCCCTCGACGGCGAAAACCCGTGGGAGTGGTACCCCCACGACGGCTACATCTTCCTCACCAAGATATACAACGCGGTTAAGGACCGCGCCACGACTCTAAGGGAGGTAGCCGGGAGAGCCACGCCGCTACCCATGAACTCGCCGTTGCCCCCCTCCAGCTGGGCCGGGGGGAGCCTCTCCGTGTGGATAGGGGAGTGGGAGGAGAACCTGGCATGGAGGATACTAAAAGAGGCGAGGCAAGCCGCCCAGAACAAGGCCTGGGCGCAGTTGCTATACCCGGCTGAGGCAGGCGACTGGTTCTGGTGGTACGGACGGGATAGGGAATCGCCAGTGGAGAACGTCTTCGACTACCTATTCCGCTATGCTATTAAGAAGTTTTACAACAAGACAGGTCTGCCCTACAGCTACACGTGGCCTCTCGACGAGCCTATTCACTACAGAAGCCAGGTCACAGTTGACTGGGCTGGAGCTCCCTTCAACAGACTGATATTCAGCGAGGTGGAAAACGTGACGGTCACCGTCGAGGTGTATTCACAAACCGCCGGCACCGCCAGCCCCGGCAGAGCCGGGGGCATTAGGGCGGTGGCGCACTGGGGCCCGGTGGATGTGTGGGGCGGGGCGTGGAGGGACTTGTTCTTCGCCCCCATGGCGTACGCCGGGGACGTGGGGAACAACGACGTATATGCGCTACAGCTGAGACTCCCACCTGGTAAGTACGAGTTCACCTTCATAGCCCAGGGCTCCAACGAGGTCTACGCAACGGCGCTTGGGAAGAACTATAGAGTGGAGGTGGTGCCCAGAACCGGCGGCTACGTCTGCGGCGTCGAGCTGAGCCGCGTGGAGGTATACGACTCTGGGGGCAACCTAATCGCTATCTATACCGGAAACGCCACGGCGTACGTCGGCAACGTAATTAAGGCCTACTACAGGATATGCAGAAGCGGCGACGTCTACGTAGCTGCGTCCATGGCCCTCCTGAGGGATGTAGGGGCGCCGTGGGACGAGATGTACATATACGCGGAGCCCGCCGGCGGCGACCTCTACGTGGCCGAGTTTAGGCTCAACTACAGCGGCGTGTTTGTACTAAGGGTCAAGGCCATGGGTAGCAACGTGTCCTACTCGCCGCCGACCTACATCAAGGCGCTCGGCGGCCCAGGCCCGAGATTCGTAGACGGAGACCCCAGCGACTGGATCGGCCAACCGCCTCAGCAGACCCCCGGGGCAACCGCCAGTATGTATGAGCTAATAGTCGCAGACCCCGAGGGCGATCAGTACAGGTACTACCGCCCAGATTGGAACTGGCCCCCCACAGACGACTTAGATGCAGTGGAGCTCAGACTCTACATAGATGGAAACAACCTCTACGGGCTGGTAAAGCTGAGGCAACACGGCAACATCTACGCGCCGTACGTCATGGTGGCGATCGGACTCCCAGGCGGCGGGTTCAGCGAGTGGCTACCCGACTGGAGCGATACGAAGCTCGCCTTTAAGTGGGACTACGTAATAGGCATAAACTATGGAAAAGGCGCTCCACTCTTCCTATTCAACCACTCCTGGGATCCAAAACCAGTGGGGCAAATAGCCAGATCTGGAAACGTCATAGAATTCGCCATACCGCTAGACCAGCTACCACTACTAAAAGACGCAAAAGAAATCTACATAACGGCGGCGGTGTTTGCAAACAGCTACGGAGGCATATGGGACCCCGGCAAAAACAACGCATACGACCCAGCAAGAGGCATATACATAAACGAAGACATCTACGCATCCAACATATACGACGTATTCGGACAGGCGCCGACATGGGAAGAAGTCCACGGAGGCTGGAACGGCGGCGACTACACCATCAACTTCTACATCACAGCACATCTACAAAACGGCAGAATAGTCGCGCTCTCCTAAATCCCCACCTTTTTAGAAAAATCAATGGGCCCGCCGGGATTTGAACCCGGGACCACCCGCGCGCCCAGGCAACCGCCGCGTGAGGCGGGCATCATACCGCTAGACTACGGGCCCCCGAGGATATAAGCCCCTAATTTTTAAGTTTTTCTCCGTAGCGACGGCGCCTGGCGCCGTTAAGGCGGCCAGATACGCCGCTGCCCTCTTCACAGCCTAACATTCAGCCCCAGCGCCCTAGCCCTATTCACAAGACGGAGAACCTCCTGCCAAGATCGGGTTTTATATATGTAAAACCGGCCAGCCGGCTCCGCCTCGACGCCCAGCACCTGCCTAGCGTAGAGCCCCAGCACCACCACGTAGTACCCATCCGGCGTCTTCCTCCTAGAAGTCCACACGGCGTCCACAGGCGGCCGCGCCACGTGATTTATGACATGCTGGTGATCTATATAAAAATCGCGGCCGCCACAGCAGTAGCTGTGTATCACCCCCAGGAACCTGAATACATCTCCAGCGACTAGAAGCGCCGATGCCGCGGCTCCACCCCACCCCGCACCCAGCCGCCTCCGATCCCGCCAGCGAGGTCTACGCCTCTCTCCACAGCCCGGGCCGCCTGAGGGGGAGACATGGTGTAATTGCAATCTTTCGATTAATTCGATTTTTTATAAAAGTAAAAATAAATAGCGGAAGTTATTACCCACATGAATCGGCTAGGGTGGATAGCTGTGGGCTTCGCGCTGGCTTTAGTTACGTTGCTGTCATTCACAACGGCGAATCGGGGAGGCGCCGTCTACGACAAGTTCGGCGTCAAAGTGACGGTGCAACAGTCAAGAGAAGGCGCCGAGGAAATCCAGATAGTCTTAAAGCATAGAGGAGGGAGTCTTGAACACGCCGCGTTTATATACGCCCCGGGCGAGGGTGGGTGGCTCTATCTCGGCAACGGATCCCACAGGAGGGCGGTGCCGCTCGGCAGGTTCGCGGCTGAGGGGGAGAGGCTAATCAACCGGCTGGGGTACAGGGGCGTGAGGGGGGTCAAGGTGGAGCTAGGCCTGCTGGTTTTTGCCCAGGTTTTTAACGTGACGGAGAGAGGCGGCAAGAAAATTCTAGAGATCTACACAGACATATTCGCCGTCCCTCTCAACCCCTCTGAAGTTAGAGGAAGGCGCGTGGTGGTTGAGCGGGAGTTCATGCCCGTCTACAAGATAGAACAACCGCTAGATGAGGACGCCTCCCAGCAGATGGGCGCGTGGACCGGGGGGCCGGGGACGCCGCCCATAGGCGCGAGCCCGTGCTACGACCCGCGCAACCCCAAGCAGTTTGAGTACTGCTACTCGGGAAGCGCCTACACTTATTGCTACTACTGGGCCCAGGCCTCCTCCACATTTGCAGACACCGTAATAGCCCCACTAGCCACAGTATACCTAGACAGCTACGCCGGGCCGAAGATTCAGAGAATGCAAACCGATGTGTGGATATACCTAAGTAGCTCCACAACAACATCTCTCAGTTTCGACATATCTATGGAGGTGCGCGGCTTGAAGCTACCGCGCTTGAGGCTGTCGCTAGCTACTGGAATAAGCTTTACACTCAGCGATATTTCCCAACGCATAGATTTTATAGATGTGTCAGGATTTGTATATAACTCTAGGTACGACTCTACACCGGCCCGGCTCTGGGATTACTTAAGAGGGAGATACGGTCCCGTTTATCCGGGCGACAGCATACACGACGACGGAGTTGTATATATCGGGATTCTGGGCGAGTTGAGGTATACCAAGTGGGTCTATGTGTATAACCGCTTCTCCCCGCCTAATTACTGCGAAGTGCAGAACCTAGACTACGCCGACGGTATTGCGTTCTATCCGTGGGGCGATCCCAGCTACAACGGCGCCTTCTACCCGTACCTGGTGATAGACGACGCGCCGTTTGCATTGAAGGAAACAAAGGCGCTGAGCGCCGCCATGTCGGCCCCAAACGTAATCATGGACATCACTAACTCAGCGTACTGGTAGAGACTACTCAATAAGGCAACACGAAGTCATTGAAAAAGCAAGTACCCTAGACATATCTCTCACCTCAATCCCCCTGGCCTACGCGGCTACTAGTAGCGGATCCGTCAGCGAGAGCCTTGACTATGGACTGCCAATAAACGTAAGGCTGTCTAGTAGCGCGAAGTCGACTAGCGTCACCTACATTCAATTCACCTTGACAGGCTATAAGGACGGCTTGAGCTGGGGTGGTAACGCCTTATCTATTGGCAACATTAAGGCCTATCTAGATCCGTACGGCAACACGATCTTAACAAATCAGCGGCTAGCTGTCCAGCTTATTAAACCGACTGTAAGCGGATAGCGGCAAGCTCTCTTTTCCTTCCCTTCCGCCTATTGTCTGGAAGTCTTGCCCGCCCGAGTGCCTATAACTTCGCGCAGGTGGCCAATAGCGGTGACCACCCGCAGTTTTCAAGGGCGTTGAAGATGACGTGAGAATATATGGTAGCTTTGCTAGTCGTGGCCGTGCACTTCTCTATATACAATGCAAAACCTCTACTTTAAGTAGATTAAGTTTTTAAGTAGAGAGAGGTGGTGTTGCCATGCTGGCGATCCACCTGTTAATAACGCTGGCGGCTGTGGCGCAGATGATGTCGCCAAGCGTAGCGGTAAATACCTGTAGCTTCAACGACGTTGTCTACGTAGTGTCTGGGCAATATACTTGGAAGAGCTACCATTTGCCATCTGCCACAGACGTGTGGATGGGAGACGCGGTAACCAACGTGCCCGAGGTCTACTATACATACTACTGGGACAGCAATTCGAAAACTTTAACAGCCATCTTTTTCGATCTCGGGCCTGAAAGCGGCTACGTTACCTACAAGGTGTACTTCACAACGCAAGGCGCCTGCCCTACAGAACCTCCAAAAGGTACAGAAATAGTGCTAAAGGCGTATCGGCCCAAGGTTGTTGATAAAGTTGAGCCCGTGAGCACCAAGCCGCGGTCTATCACAGCAGTTGAGAGAATTCTACCGGCATATAAAGCACAGATGAAACAAACAAAATAATATTTTTAATTTTATAATTTTTTATGAATATTCATAGTGATTTTTACCTGAGTTATTGATAATGTGGAATATAAGCTTATCCTTGGTTCTCGAGATATCGATAGGTTGGCGGATCGGCTAAAACGCGCTTGGCGGAGATCGTCATGAAAATTGTAGATTATGGGGCGGCGTGTGAATAGCCGTGACTTGTGGTTATAACGAGGCAGAGACTGTATCCCACTCCGAAGATTTCTTCTACAGTTTATAATGCGGCGCGGCGCCGCTCTAGGCGGGTCTCTTTTGTGGTGCTCTCCATGCGCGTGTTTTAACTTGTAGTTTCATGTACTCCACGATACCGCCCCAATCGCCGAATTCCATCTACTTTAAGTAGATCAACTTTTTATCAGAATGATGTTATTGAGTCGTGAGGTTGTTCATCATATTAATAGTAAGCGTTGTCGTTCTTGTCTTTGTTGCATATTCGCTAGTAGACAGGTACTATGGCATATGCGTCTCCCACGGATCCAGCTACGACTGCGTTATCTACAAGGGGTTTAGCGAAGTGGGCAGATTTACCCTCTTCCAAAACGGCACGATGGATCTAAGATGGGGCACGATATCGGCACGCGCCCCCTTGAGGTGTGTAAGCAACTGCACGCCCGGGAGCCTAACCGCCATCGGTGTGAGGGGCATGTATGTCGTTAAGGGCGGAGAGGCCATCAGCGTCGTCTTCTACCACCTAAACGCCTACCTCGGCTACGTCTTGGCGGTGCCCATAGCCCTGTACGCATACGCCCTGGCCCTAATCGCAAGCGGCACCCTCGAAAAAATCTACCGCGGCCTCAAGACCGCAGTCGTAGCCGGAGTTGCGGCCACCGCGATCTCCCTACCCACTGCGCCGCTGGAGCCCATCTCGGCGGCGGCGCTGTCCGCATGCGGCCTATCCACCGCGGCCCTGGGGCTACACGCCATTAGACGGGTGAGGCGATGGGTAACGTCGATGTTGACGTAGTCGTCAGGCTACTATCCCTCCTCCTAGAGAGGCCCATGAGGAAAACCGAGCTGTGGAGACTCAGCAAGCTGAACTACTACAGCTTCGAGAAATACCTCCAGCTGTTAAAAGAGAAGGGACTCGTAGCTGAGAGAGACGGATTTTACCACCTAACTGAGAAGGGGACGAGGGAGACTTTGGCGATTTTAGAATGGTTACGTAGAGTCCTTTACTTCTGACTCCTCTTCCCGCTGAGGGGGCGAGGCTTCCTGGATGGCTTATTGGCGCCCTCTTCTGGCTGTGGAGTTGGCCCAGCTGACACGTCAGATCTCTCCGCTTGAAGCGCCGGACAGATCCACTCTCTAACAGCTTCTCGTCTCGTGTCAAGAGTCTATTTCACTACACTGTGACTCAGCTTTTCAAATGTTTTTCTCAGCAACAAACTATCGCGTCGCCAGAGACATAGGGATTGTGGCAACTAGAAACACCTCCCTTGCCCCAAAGTGTGAAGTTGTTAATCGTCTTGTCAAGAGAATTCTCGCCGGGGGGATTAAGCCCTAGCTTCTGACGTCTAGTCCTAACTCCCGCGCTTTGTTAACTAAGCGGAGGATTTCTTGCCACGACTTGGTCTTGTATATGTAAAACCGGCCTGCTGGCTCTGCATCTACTCCCAATATCTCCTTAGCGTATAGGCCCAGCACCACTACGTAGTAGCCGTCGGGGGTTTTTCTCCTCGATGTCCAGACGGCTTTTATAGGCGGCCGCATGTCCTCTATAGAGGCCGGGGTTTAAGTTGCCTCTGCGCAGAGTTTTATCCTACTGCCGCTCTCCAAGACGTCGAAAATCTCCTGTAGTGTGTAGGAGTTAGCTGTTCTTTTCCTGAACCCCCTGGCCACTACTATATAGACGTCGCCCTCGGCCTTTCTAACGAGATTTCTCATTACAGTTTCTGCGTCGACGTCCTCCGACCACTTCACTTCTCCATATATTCTACAGCCGTGGGCTTCCCCCGCCAAGTCGATGTCGACATTGCCTTTTACATACTTCCCTAGCCTCACGCCGAATATAGACGGCGAGTAGCGCCTTATAAATTCTTCAAACATTTCGCCGAAGTACTGGGAGAGGGCTTCTCCGTCTTGGAGAGGCCTCACGTCGCCTTGCTCCAACGCGGAGAGGTTGGGGTAGACGAAGCGGAACCAAAACTGGAAGAGGTTGTCTGAGATGTAGTAGAGACCTCTCTTCTTGCCCACGGGCACCTCTCTGCGCACAATTTCGAGGTGTTGCAGTACCCACAGATACTTAGACGCCTTGCTCCTGTCCAGCCCCGCCCAGTCGGCTATTTCCCCCAGGGCGTGTCTCCCGCCGGCAATTGCCTCGAGTATAGACACGTACACCCGGGGCTCTCTCAACTCCTCTCTTAACAAAAACATCGGCTCCTCGTAGAGGGGGCCGCCCTTCCTGAAGAGACGCAGTAAGTTCTCCTCAAAGCCCCTATTGGCGTCGAAAAGAGAGAGGTAGTACGGCACGCCTCCCACCACAGCCCACGCCTTAAATACGTCGACGGAGTTCCAGCCGGGGAGAAACTCGCGTATCCTCCCCGGGGGTAGCTCCCCCATTTTCCAACTCCCAGTGCGCCGGCCGTATAGAGGCGACTTACGCGACAAAACCCTCTCTTCGATCATCCCCACGCTAGACCCCACCAATATTAAGAAGATTTTTGTCCTAGACAGCGAGAGGTCCCAAGCCCTCTGCAACACAGAGGGGATAGAGGGGTCCAGCTCCACGAGGTATTGAAACTCGTCTAGCGCCAGCACCACTCTCTCCTCCGCAGACACGCGGGCGAGGACGTCTAAAAAGACGTCAAATCTCGGCTCCAGATGGCGTAGATACTCCAGCCTTGTGAGCTCCGCCAACTTGTCCAAAAGCTCCCGTACGTTTTTCTCAATAGAGTCGTAGGTACACATGTGGTAAATCCCCCTCTTCCCTCTCAAAAACCACACCACCAGCGCCGTCTTCCCTATCCTCCTCCTGCCGTACAAGACGAGCATCTGAGCCGCAGGCGACTTGTAAGCCTCCTCCAACCACTGCAACTCAGCCTCTCTATCGATAAATTTTGACTCCACAAGTATTATACTCAAGAGGTAAATAAATATTAAGGCGCCGGGAAGAAGAATCTCCATCCGGTAACCCGCGCCGCATATCAATACTTTGCACTAACTATATTCTATAATTCAAATTTCTATAAGTCTTACTAATCTACTATTGTAAATAGAATAGTAACTGCTTTCTTCATTTAAATATTTTTTAAATATTATAGCTCGTGGACAAGTTTTAGTTAGCTTAAACATCCTATACAAACCTTGTTTTACACCTGCCGATTTAAATTTCGCAGTGTTAGCTTGTGCCAGCTAACACTGCGGCTGGCACACGCCGTGTTTCCCCTGTTAACTGTGTTAATAGCGTGGGTGTTCGTATCGACAATATTTAAAAAGTACAACGGTAGTAGGGTTATGTTGCTACAGTTTGGGATTAACTGGGACAAACTAGTGAGCGACTTGATAAACTACAGCATAGAGGGCGCAGTCGCCATCTTGATTATCCTCATTGCGTGGGTGGTGGGCTCCGTGGTGGGGAGGGCTGTGAATAGGCTGGTGGAGAGGACTGGTTTAGAGAAGGCTTTTGATAAGACTGACGTTGGTAAGGCTTTTAGGGCGGCGGGGATAGACCTATCCAACCTCATAGGGATGCTCGTGACGGCCTTTATAGTTGTGATCGGCGTGGTCATCGCCATTGGCTACCTGCGGATAGGGGGAGAGGCCGGGGCTCTGCTGGCCCAGGTGGCGCAGTACCTGCCCCGCCTCATCGGCGGCATTATACTGCTCACAGTTGGTGTAATTCTGGTGGCGCTTCTAACCGACTACATCGGCAAGCTCATGACGGGCTTGTTCCCTAAGCAGTTTGTGGAGATCGGCGAGATGCTGAGAAACCTTCTGCTTATCGGGCTGATCGCGTTGATCGTGTCGGTGGCGCTTGACCTAATGCTCTTCACCGGGCCACTCGTATATCCGCTTATCTTAGGCACAGTCATCATCGGCGCCGGCATCTTCATCGGCCACACCATCGTGCGGAACATCGTAGAGGACCACGGCGAGTTCGCAAGCGTGGCTCCCTACGCCAAGTTCCTCCTGTACCTCATATTCCTGATGGTTGGCCTCGGCGCGATCTTCGCCAACTTCCCCAACACGGCGCACGTGGTGCAGAACGTGGCTTGGGGCGTCGCGATAGCGGCCGGCATAATGCTGGCCCCCATTATCTACACACTTGCAAAGAAAATGATCAAAGAAGAGATAAAGGAGTAATCCCCTCCTCTTTTTCCCCTCTCCAGGGTGGTACTCCCTCCTCCTCGCCATTCATCCAACTCGTGTACATACCCGCCTTATTTGGCACACGGCTCCTGTTGATATGTCTAAGGCTTACGGTCATGTCTGTTGCTAGTGCGCGGCTGGTGCACAAGCTGGTAGCGGGGCCTGGCTTTTCCCTCCGCCGTCTGTGTCGTAATCTTTATATAGTTTTATATACTGTGGGATCATGCATATTGAGGTTAGGGATCCCTCGCTGGTGGAGCGTCTTAGGAGACTTCTACCGAGGCCGGACGCCCCTTTTGACGACGTCATTATCAAGCTCCTGGAGCAGCCGTGTAAGCTGAGGATTAGGGAGATTGTGGAGGAGGTATTAGCTACGCTTGACCTGGAAGGGCGGGTTGTAAAAATTGTGGAGGAGGCGGTGGCGCGGAGCGTGGGCGACGTTGAGAGGAGGGTGGCGCGCGCTGTGGAGAGGGCGTTGAGGGATGTGGTGCGTCAGTTGCAGGAGAGGGGCTTGGAGGTGGGGGGCGGCTGGGAGGCGGTGGTTCGGGAGGCCGGCAAGAGGCCGGATGGCTGTCTGACCTTTGCCGAGATTAGGAGGTACTACGGTAAGAATCTCAACAGCGTCATGCTTAGGAAGAGGGGGTTCGTGCAGAGGGAGAGGGGGCTTTGGTGTCTACCTAAGAGCTAGCACGCGCCTCACCGCGTCTGGTAGCTCCTTTAGGTTTTTCACCACATGGTCTGGGCGGACCGCGTCTATAGATATGGCGAGGCGTCGGGAGTGCTCCGCGGCTTCTCTCTCCCAGTCGCCGTAGAATATGGCGAGTAGGCCGAAGCGTTTTGGGAAGTAGACGTCGAAGATCGGGTTGTCCCCCACCATTAGGTCGGCGTCTTGGAAGTACTGGGGGCAAGTCTTGGGGCATCTATAGGCGTCGGAGGTCCTCACTCCGTCGACTATCTCGTCGAGGCCTAGGCGCCGGATTACGGGTAGCTGGTAGGAGGCGTGGCCGTTGGTGGCTATCTCGACGCGGTGCCCCATGGCCCTCAGCTCCCGCAGAGCCTCCAGGGCGCCGTCGGTTGGGCGGAAGCGCGGTAGGTGCTTGTCTAGCACCTCCAGGACGCTTGGCGCCCTCCCGGCCCCCAGCTCCTCCGCCACGGCGTCGAAGAGCTGTTGCCAGTCGAATGCCCGCCAGTCTAGCCTCCTCATGAGGATGAGGTTCTTCTCCCTGGCCCTTCTCCACACCTCGTCGGGCGGGGCGCCGGCCCTCTCGGCTATCGCCTTGCAGATCTCGGCGAAGACTGGGTTCCAAGCGTCGAGGGGTAGCAACGTCCCGTCTAGGTCTACTAGAATAGTCGCCATAGCCCCTCGGCGACTAGAGCCACCAGCGTCGTCCCGAAGGCGGCGAGTGTGCCGTTGCGGAACCTCCGCCAACGCCCTCTCGCGGCTTCGATGGAGAGGTATAGCAACATGGCGCTTGTGGCCGCGGCGCCAGCCGCGAGTAGGTACAGCCCGGCGGAGAGGGAGGCGTACGCCAGCCACAGGCCGAGGGCCGTGGAGGTTGCGGTGGTCCAGGCCCCCAGCGCCGCGGTCTTCTCCGGGCCTATGCGGGCCGCCAGGGTGGTGACGCCGGCTTTTAAATCCCCCTCGTAGTCCATGGCCGTCTTCACAAACTCCCGGCCGAGGTTCGCCACTAGGGACGAGGCGAAGAGGAGGTTGAGGACAGCCGATGCGGCGCCTGCCGCGGCCATGCCGTA
Source organism: Pyrobaculum ferrireducens (assembly GCF_000234805.1). NCBI lineage: Archaea > Thermoproteati > Thermoproteota > Thermoprotei > Thermoproteales > Thermoproteaceae > Pyrobaculum > Pyrobaculum ferrireducens. Next base: position 92,889 of record NC_016645.1, on the reverse strand, counting down.
TATGTAGGTCATGGATGTGAGGAAGGCGACTACTAGGTTGCCGGCGAGGGGTACCCGCTTGAGTCTGGAGTTGTACAACACGCCGAAGACCGCGGCCGCCGTGTATATGGCCAGGGGGGCCGGGCCCAGTATAGCCGCCAGAGCGGCGCCGAGGGCCAGCGACCCGTACGCGACGAGGCGCGCCGCCTCTACGCTGACGTCTCCCTTCACAAGCGGCGCATCTGGCCTGTTAACACGGTCCTCCTCTAGGTTCGCCAGGTCGTTGTGGGCGAAGAGGCCGGCTTCGGCTAGGAAGGTGGAGGCGGCCAGCAACGCCATGGCCGAGGGGTCTCTCCCGCCCGCCACGGCGTAGGAGGCGGTGGACGCCAGGGCTGCCAGGACTCCGTGTTCGCCTCTTATGAGTCTCCAGAGCGACACGGCTTCTCGTTCGTCTGGAGATTAAAGTTATTTACGCCGTGGGCTGTAGGCATCAATTTTATAAATGTCTTTTTCATGGGGGCCGTGCCTCGGCATCAGAACTTCTCGCTTGGCGACGAGGAGGTTGTTAGGCTGGTGTTTAGGGAGTACGGGGTTAAGATTACGGCGGAGCAGATAGCGAGGGCGTATGCCCCGGAACAGAGGATGTCGTGGAAGAAGAGTGTGGAGGTGGCGAGGTTTATAAAGGGCATGACGCTGAGGCAGGCGAGGGCTTGGCTGGAGGACGTGGTGAGGCTCAAGCGCCCGGTGCCGATTAGGACTTTTAAGAAGAAGCAGGCTCACCACGCGGCTCCCTGGGAGGGGTGGCCGGTGGCGAAGTGGCCTGTTAAGGTGGCGAGGCACTACCTCAAGCTGTTGGAAAATCTCGAGAACAATGCCAAGTTCAGGGGGCTAGACGTGGAGCGGGTGGTGATTGTCCACGCCGCGGCTCACAAGGGGATTAGAATCCCCAACATCATGCCGCGGGCCTTCGGCAGAGCCACGCGTTTCGACGAGCAGACGGTGAACATCGAGCTGGTGGCCGCGGAGTTGCCCAGAGAGGTGGTGCCTAAGCACTACAAGCTTAACCTAGTTAAAAAGTAAAATCGACACTACAGTTAGCACGACTCTACGGCTTTTAATAGTGTTATTTACTGAACCACGGGTGGTTGTAGAAGGTCAGCAAGGGGTGAATCGGTCACCTGTCTCCCTAAAGGAATTTCCATCACCGCTTGTTGTATTGCGTTGAGGTTTTAATTTTTTGCGTGTGCGTCCCATGTAGGTGGACGCCGGCTCAAGGCGCACGGTGGCGTTTGGCGCGCCACCTGTGAGTGGCATCTGCCTTTCTTCTCTTGTCCGGCCTGCCAGAGGTGCTGTGGGCGAAAAAGTTTAAATATGGCGTGATGTGTGGGTGCGATGTCTGCCCAGCAGAGGAGGTTGCCTGTCTACAAGAAGATTCTTGAGGAGAATAAGAAGAAGTGGATGATTAAGGAGTTTCTGGAGTATAGGCTTAGCAGGTACGGCTATATCGATTCTGAGATTTTGAAGACGCCGCTGGGGACTCGTATAGTGATATACGCGGAGAGGCCTTCTAGAATTATTGGGAGGAAGGGGGCTATCGTCAAGGAGATTAGTAACATACTTACGACGAAGCTCGGCGTCGAGAATCCGCAGATTGACGTGATAGATGTGTCTAAGATCGAGGCGCCTGAGATGTTCCCCAAGGTCGTGGCGTACCGCATTGCCAACGCCATGGCTAAAGGCGTGAGGTTTAGGAGGGTTATGTTTGTGGCTATTAGACAGCTCATGGAGGCGGGGGCCAAGGGCTTCGAGATTGTGGTAAGCGGCAAGCTCTCCACCGAGAGGGCGCGGTTTGAGAAGCAGACCTACGGCAAGCTGTACAAAATCGGCTACGACGCGAGGAACAGGGTTAGGAGAGCGGTGATCCACATATTGCTCAAGCCCGGCATCTACGGGATTGAGGTTAGGATTGCGCCAGCCACGCTCCAGTACTCCGACGAGTATAAAATTAAGCCGCCGATCAGACCCGAGGCGGCTCAGCAACAGGCCTAGCCCGGGTTTAAAACTTTTAAACCTCCACGAACCGCGCCTCTATGTCGTCTGAGAAGAAGCTTAAGCCCAGCGTGCTTAGGGAGATGAAGCCCGAGGAGCGGAGGGAGCTTCTCAACCAGCTCAGGGCTGAGCTGGTGAGGCTGGAGACGCAACGGGCCCGGGGCTTCGTGGAGAAGCCTGGAAGGATTAGACAGGTTCGGCGGGCTATTGCGAGGATTTTGACTATTGAGAGGGAGTTGAGGAAGTAGTGCCTGCTCGTTGCGTGGATTTGCTGGGGAGGGAGGTCGCCACCTACAAGTGTCCCTATCGGGTTAGGGGGGTGGTTGTCGGCGAGACCTACAACACGTTCCTCGTCTTCGCCCGCGGCCGTGTGGTCACCGTTCCGAAGGCTCTCTGCCACTTTTTTGTCTATGGGGATAATGTCTTGGTAAACGGGATGTATCTAGTCGGCTACCGCGACAAGAGGCTTTTCGACTGCGGGCTCCGCTAGCTCCTCAGCTTTTCCAGGAGCTGTAGAAGGGCGTGGTGGTCCCCGGGCGCGGATAGAACTACACCCGGTGCCGCCTCTTGTAGCTGGTGTATAAGCCCCAGGGCCTCCCCCGGCGTGACTGCCGTCTGTCCCAGCTTCTCTAAAATGGAAGCGTTTCTGCCTGTCTTGACGAGTATGTAGGGGTACACGACCGGCGGGAGGCCTTGTAGTTGCTTTGGCTCTGTGAAGTGTAGGGCTAGGTAGAAGTCAGCCCCTATCTCCAGCCTCTTTGCGTAGTCCCTCCTGAGGCTTAGAAGGGCTCCTGTCTTGAAGCCCATACTCTTCGCGGCGGCTACGGCCTCCTCTGTTGTTATTTCTCCCACTGGCTTGCCCTCGGCGGGGGGATCGCCTTGTAGCACCACGACGTATCTAATATCTAAGATGTGGGCCCCGCCTAGGAGGGATTTGAAGGCCGTCTTGTTTAGGTCTACCAGCCTGATGTGGACGATGGGCTCCAGCCCGAGCTGTTTGGCCAAGACTCCGACGGCTAGGGAGTGGGCTGTGGGCTTCCCCCCGGGGGCCTCTGGTATGTCCACCTTCTCCACATACCGCCTGACGGCCTCTAGCCTCCCTACCAACTTGGCCTTGTTGAGGGACGGGGTTATTTCGGCGATTATCTCCATTTACGGCAACCTCAGCGGAAGGAATAGGCGGCCTCTGCCCTCGTAGAACTTGGAGAGGGTTTCGTAGAAGGAGAGACGTAGCGATTGCACAAGGGAGAACAAGCCCTCCGCCGTGGCTATCAGCGAGTGGCCGAATATGGCGAAGGCTACCCCGGCGGGGCCTAGGGAGAGGGCCACGCCGTTGACTAGCTTGGTCAAGACTCCGTGAATGAGGACGAGAATTACGAGGCGGGCGAAGCTGGGTATGTTTGCCAGAGCTCCGAGGGACCCCTCGACGAAGCCGAGTATAAGCTCCTCGGTGATGGGCGGCGCCTCCTCGTGGTGTCTGTACTTCGCCCTTAGCGCCAGGGCTCCTGCAAAGCTCCAGAGGAGGGCTATTAGGAAGACGTAGATCCAGGGGAGTTGCAGTATTGGCGACATGAACTCTAGATGCAGAGCCTCCTTCACCAGCGAGAAGAAGACCATGGCGAGGGAGAAGAAGAGCACCACCTGTGGCAGTATTAATCCAAGAGCCACGTCGGGCTCTCCCTTCAGCCAGGTGTTGACGAACTTGGCAAGGAACGACAGCAGTATCAAGAAGAAGCCTAGGATGAAGGCGGCTCTAATCGCCATGATCACGCCTTCTGTAGCCACTAGCTGGTGTTCTCCAAACAGATGGAAGAGGGGGGCGCCTGGCACCTCTATGCCGAAGGCGCTTAGGGGGAAGCCGAAGGCCTCTTGGTACACGAACGCGCCGAAGAACATGGCGGTTAGGCCTGTCACCGCCCATATGACGCCCCAGTCTCTGTGGCGGCCTCCGTAGAGCTTAGTCATTAGTAGCACGCCTAGCAAGAACAGCAGGAAGCCGTGGCCTAGGTCGCCGTACATCCAGCCGAAGAACAGCGGGAACATCAGCGCCACGAGGGGCACGGGGCTGATCTCGTAGGGCCTGGGCACCCCGTACATGTATACAATATGGGTAAACTGCCTAATAGGCGCCGGGTACCTCTCCAGGGTGGGCCTTCTCTCCATGGGGACGCTGTCGAAGTACCTGTAGCGTGTTCTCCTGAGTATGTCTAACTTCGCCGAGTTCCGCCTCGCGAATTCAGAAAGGGCGTCGTCGATCTTCTTCACGTCTCTCTCCAAGACGTAGAAGACTAGAGTGGCGACGTCTCTATGCTCCTCCCACCTCCTGTCGCCGTAGAGGGAGAACTCGCCATATTGTTTTTCCAAAACCTCCAAGTCTCTTTTCAGCTTCCTCAGCGCCGCCTCGGCGGAGGCGATGGCGCCCTCCACAAGCTGCCTGCCCGTCTTTATATCTGCGAGGTACTCGGGCGGCACTTCGAGGCCCCTGGCCTCGCCCCTCACGAGGGCCACCTTGACTCCGTTTATCTCCTGGAGCACATGCGGCGCCTCTATGGGCAGTTCGGGATCTACATACAGCTTGAACCCCTCAGGCAGTTTTAGGCTCTCCCTCCCCGAGAGCCCCTCCAGCACCTGTTTAATCCTTCTGAGATCCGCCAGCTGTTTCTCAGTTCTCCTAATCTCGTTTTCATATGACTCGAAGAGGTGGCCGACTTCGGCCCCTTCGTCTATCGCGGATTTGTTGAAGACGTCTATGACGGAGGACGCGGCGTTCCTGAGAGTGTATGCGTAGTTTATCAAGTCGCTGTGCCGCCGCACCGTGGATTTAAGCTCCTCTTCAACTCTCCTCAACCTCTCCTCCACGACGTCGGGCGGCTCGATCTCAGCTACCTCCTGCAACGTGAGGACCCTGGCGCCGAGCTTCTCCAAGGCGGCCCTCAGCTGCGGGGCCCTCCCCCGCTCCGCCACCACCAGGAGGGCGTTGCCCCGTTGCGCCACCGTGGCGTTGGCGGCCTTAACCAGCTCCACCGCCTCCTTCAACGCCCTGCCTGGGATGGCCACGAAGGCGTCCAGCATCTCAGTCCTCGGCTGTTGCTGAGTCTTTACAGTAGCTACCTCACGCGAGGTGGAGAGCTTGCTTCTTAGCTCGTCGAGTAGGCGTGTGTAGTACGCCACCTCCTTCTGCACGGCGCCCAGCTTCTCCAGCACCGAGTCCACTTGGGACTCAAGCGGCTCGAGTGGGAGGCTGACTTGCTGCGGCTGGAAGTAGATCTGTAGCTGGTTGAGAAACTCGTCGATTTTCTTGACTTTGTGAAATAGAGCGGGGTCGCGAGGTCTGGGAAGTTTTTCCGGCCTCTCCTCAAACATGGCGGCGCCTGTTTTCCCCACATAGAAAATCAACTCAGGTAGGAGGTCTACATTGGCGGCTACTCTGAACTCCACGACGCGTTCAAGAGGCACAGATCCGCAGAATTAACTCGTTTTTAAATACATGCCGTATACGTGTTGATTACATATACAGTGCCAATAAAGCTTTTAAACCGCCCCAATAGGGAAGCTATGCAACTGACCGACACCCACGTCGCTGTACTCGGCATTTTTATAGGTCTTGCAGGAATAGCATACGCTGTTTTCCTGGCCAGGTGGGTACTGAAGCAGGATCCAGGTAATGAAAAAATGCGTTTTATCTCCCAAGCCATCGCCACGGGCGCCAAGGCGTATCTCTTCAGGCAGTACAGGACATTGGCGATTCTGCTGGTGGTGTTAGCCGTACTAATCTTTGCTATTATCGACAGAGGACGCGGCACCTTTGGCCTAACCACGTTGGGATTTGTGGTGGGGGCTCTGGGCTCCATGCTGGCGGGCTTTCTGGGGATGTACGTCACGACTAGGTCGGCTTCCCGCGTGGCCCAGGCCGCGGCTACGGGCGGCATGGGCAGGGCTTTGTTAGTGTCGTGGCGCGCTGGCGCGGTGATGGGGCTTTCGCTTGCCAGCATCGCGTTGCTTCTGATATCTGGATTCTACCTGGTTTTCAAGACTATTCTGAAGGAGGGCTGGGAGGTGCCTCTGGTGGCGCTGGGGTTCGGCGCCTCGCTGGTTACTCTGTTTATGAGAGTGGGCGGGGGGATTTACACAAAGGCGGCCGACTTGGGCGCAGATCTCGTCGGCAAGATCGAGGCGGGCATTCCTGAAGACGACCCCCGCAACCCCGGGGTTATTGCCGATAACGTGGGCGACAACGTAGGCGATGTGGCCGGCATGGCGGCGGACGTCTACGAGTCTTACATAGTTACGGTAACCGCGGCTCTGTTCCTAGCGGCGATACTGGGACTGCCGTCTCAATACTACAGCGCAATTATACTATTCGCCACCCTGGCGCTTGTGGCAACTTTCGCCGGTGTCAATCTGCTAAAGACGTCGGGGGTTAAGCACCCGCTCTCTTCGATAAACATGGCTGTATACGCCACCATCGGACTTTCAGTAGTGCTCTTCTTCCTAGGCGCCTTAGCACTAGGCCTCGATACGGCGAAGGCGCTGGCGCTGGCGGCGGCCACATCTCTGGGGGCTGTGCTGGCTCCGTTTATTGTCAAAATCACAGACTACTTCACTTCTTACAACTACGGGCCTGTTAGGAGGATAGCGGAGCAGGCCAAGATCAGCCCGGCCACCGTCATCGTGACGGGGTACGGCATCGGCCTCATGAGCGCTATACCCGTGATAGCGGTGATAGCCGCCGTGCTTGGGATATCCTACATGATTGGCTACTTCACAGTCCCTGTGCAGGGCTTCGGAGAGCTCTCTAAGTATCTGGCTGGCATATTCGGCACGGCCATGGCCAGCGTGGGGTTGCTAGTGATCGCCGGCATAATAATCACGGCGGACTCGTACGGCCCCGTCTCAGACAACGCCGGCGGTGTGGTGGAGATGGCTGGCTTGCCGGATGAGGTGAGGGAAATCACCGACGTGCTAGACTCGGTTGGCAACACGACCAAGGCCACTACGAAGGGGTACGCCATTGCCAGCGCCGCGCTGGCCGCCCTGGTCCTCTTCGTGGCTTTGATATTTGAAATAGTAGGTGCTGCATCGCAAATTACGAAGCAAAACCTGGTCCAGGTCATGTCGCAGAGCTTGACGGGGCTTTCTGTGATTAACGCCAATGTGTTGATAGGCTCCCTCATCGGCGTGGCGCTGGTCTACTTCTTCACGAGCAGGACGCTTGAGGCTGTGGGGAGGACCGCCATGGAGATCGTGGAGGAGATTAGGAGGCAGTTTAGAGAGAAGCCCGGCATTCTTGAGTGGAAGGAGCAGCCGGACTACGCCCGGGTGGTGGACATAGCGACGAGGAGGGCCTTGGGCGAGTTTTTGATACCGGGGCTGGCCGCCATAATAGTCCCGTTGCTGACCGGCTTGTTGCTGGGGTGGAACGCCCTGGCGGGTCTCATCATGGGCGCCATTGTGGCGGGTGTGCCCCGGGCTTTGCTGATGGCAAACGCAGGAGGCGCCTGGGACAACGCCAAGAAGTATATCGAAATCCAGGGCCTTAAGAAGACGGATATGCACAAGGCCGCTGTGATAGGCGACACCGTCGGCGATCCTTTCAAAGACACGTCTGGCCCCTCACTGAACCCGTTGATAAAGGTGTTGAACACGCTGTCTGTGGTGTTCGCCTATGCTATAGTATCTGCCAATTCTGCGCTGGGGATATTCCCATTCGGCTTGTTGCCGCTCTAACCTCTCAAGACTGGTTTTTCATCATTGTTTTTAACTGGACGTAGATATTTTTGTGGTGTTTCCTCCTGAGTCGGAGGAGGGCAATGTGGAGTATAAGCTTACTCTTGACTCTCAAGACGTCGACAGGTTGGCGGGTCAGCTGAAGCGCAGGTTGGCGGAGGGCGGGGGGGAGGCGGTGTATCTAATCGGCGTGTCTAACGACGGGAGGCCGCTGGGACTGCCCGATGAAGAGTTGCTGAGGGCGTTAGGCGTGTTGCGGGAGATGGCTAGGCGTGTAGGGGCCTCTTTCTACATTCTTAGAGTGTCGGATGGCATTAGGGGGAAGGTGGCCGAGGTTCTGCTTAGGATTGCCACTAGAGAGGAGCCTCCGCCTACCGTGACGGTGGTGGCTATGGGGAACGTGGACGCTGGTAAGTCCACTCTAGTGGGCGTGTTGACCACGGGCAGGCTTGACGACGGCAACGGGCTGGCGAGGTCTTACGCCTCTAGGTATAAGCACGAGGTTTTGGTGGGGCGTACCTCGGCTGTGTCGCTTAGGCTTCTTGGCTTCAGCGGCGACAAGGTGGTTAACCACGGGCTGGTGGATCCTCTAGACGAGGCCGAGGTCTACAGGAGGTCTGACAAGCTGGTTCTGCTCGTCGACGTGGGGGGCCACGAGAGGTATTTAAGGACGGCGTTGAGGGGGCTTTTCAGCTCCCAGCCGGACTACGTCATGCTGGTGGTAGCCGCAAACTCCGGCGTCCAGAAAATGACGAAGGAGCATCTAGGCATAGCGGTTGCCCTCGGCGTGCCCGTGTTTGTGGTGGTGACTAGGATAGACATCGCCCCGGAGGAGGTGTTTCGGAGGACCGTCGACGAAGTTGTTAAGATTCTTAAAATGCCCGGCGTGAGTAAAATACCCTATGTAGTTAAGGACGTGAGCGACGTGGTGCTGGCGGCCAAGGCCATGCCGGCCGGCCGGGTGGCGCCCGTGTTCTACGTCTCCAGCGTGACGGGACACGGGCTCGACCTACTGCTTAAATTCTTCTCCCTCCTGCCTAGGAGGAGGCGCTGGGACCTCAACGGGGAGCCCCTTATGTACGTCTCGGAGATTTATCTAGTGAAGGGCGTGGGGGTTGTGGTGGGGGGGCTGATAGAGAGGGGTGTACTGCATATGGGGGAAAGGATATGGGTGGGGCCCTACAGCGACGGCAGGTGGGCGCAGGCAACTGTCAAGTCTATACACCTCAACAGGACGCCTGTTGAGAAGGCCAGGGCAGGTAGCTTCGTCACCATAGCTCTGGATCGGGTTGATAAGATTGAGAAGGGGATGGCCATATCGACGAGGCCTTTAAAAGCCGTGAGGGAAATTACGGCTGAGGTCCTGGTTTTGAGACACCCGACGGTCATCAGGTCAGGATTCTCGGGCGTCTTTCACTACAAGGCTGTGAGGACCGGCGGATATATAAAGGAGATTGATAGGGGGGAGCTCATGGTGGGGGACAGCGGCGTCGTCAAGATAGAGCTGTCTAGGCCGTGGTATATAGACGGAGGGGTTTTCGTCTTCAGAAACGGCCCGACAAGGATATTCGGCCGCATCCTGGGGGTAGATGGAGCTCCTCTTGCCTAAGCCCATCTGTAGCTTAGTTAACTGCGACGATCTGGAGAAAGTTGACGTGGACACGGCGCTGGGCGAGCTCGGGAAGGAGCGGCCGATCTTTAAACTACTGCCAGAGGTATATGCGTATAGATACGACTTTAGGCACATATCCCCCTCAGTTATAAACGACTTCGAGTTTTGCCCGAGGTTTTTGTGGCTGCAGTACAAGCTAGGCCTTAAGCTCTTCACCAGAGACTCGGCGGTTTCCATAATCCGGGGAAAGCTGTTACACGAGAGGTACGAGAGAGCCGTCGCGGCGTTTGACAACGTTATTACAGAGTTTAAGTTAGAGATAGGAGAGTTGGTGGGGGTGGTGGATGTGGTGATTAAGAAGGGCAGGGAGTATATACCGGTGGAGGTCAAGTCTGGGCTGGCCAGCAGGGAGGCCCACAAGAGACAGCTCCAGATCTATATCTACATGTTGAAGTCCCGCCACGGATATCTCGTATATAGAAATAGGGTGGAGAGAGTGGAGAGAGACGACAGGGCGTTGGAGGTGTTGCGCCAGATTAAGTCCGTGCTTGAGATGGATAAGCCGCCTAAGGTGGAGTGCAGACGTTGTCCGTTCAAGCCGCTGTGTAGGAACATAACGTAGTTGTCGAAGTCAATATTTATTTATCGTCTTCTCCGCATTTTTACATGATAAATGAAGTTTTATTGATATTATTTTTAATAACATTAATAATTTTCATAATAAATCTAGTTAAGAGAATACGTTTATATAATATGGAGATAGACTTTATCAATTTGATAATTTATGAGTTTAAAGAAGCGATGAGAGGCGGCGTTGGCTACATGCACTTCTCCATAGCCGCCGGCATTGTGCTGTCCGTGTTGCTAGCCTTGTTGCACCCACTTCAGCCCCTTGCCACTGTCCTGTGGATTATCGGCGTGCCGGTGATGGCGGGCCTCCTCGCCGCGGCGATTTACCGTGTAGGGGTTTTCGTCAGAAGCGGCGTGATACATAGGAGGCTAGGCGAGGGGCGCGGCTTCGTCGCAGAATCTGAGAAAATGCAGCTGGTTTTGCTGTTTATAATAGTGCTGACGTTTACCGACATATTTACCTCAATTTTCCTCAGCTGGCTTTCGCTAGCCGTGGGGGTTGTGAGGAACTTGTTACTCGCGGTTTTCTACGTCAAGCCGGCGGCTAATCTAATAGTTAACCACAAGAGGGAAATTACGTCGTTCAGAACCCCCTTTAAGCTAGAGGACGTAATTGAGGGCAGGGTGAAGCCTGAGGATGTTAAGTTTGGCTACGAGAAGGTGGCAGACGTAGATAGGGACGTGTTGCTGTCGTGCGAGTCCTGCGGCGAGATTGGGGCGTGCGACGCCGGCTGTCCCGCGGTGGCGGCGGGCAGGTTGCTATCGCCTAGGGTAGTGGTGAGGACCGTGGCGCTGAATTCTAAAAACCCCGACTACCAACTGGCGGTTAAGCTGGAGCAACAAGTCTGGGCGTGCACCACCTGCGGCATGTGTGTCTACAGCTGTCCCGTGAGGGTGAACCACCTAGATGTGATCTACGGCGTGAGGAGGGCCCTCGTGGCCCAGAGCAAGGTGGATAAGAAGATAGCAGACGTACTCATGTCCGTATCCCAGTACGGCAACACCATGTCCGTGGCTAACGCAGGTAGGCACGACTGGCTGAGGGAACTCGGCGTGAGGCTGATAGGGGAGAACCCAGAGGCCGAGTACCTGCTCTGGGTTGGCTGCATGGGTAGCTTCGACGGCAGGACTAGGGAAATTGTCAAATCGCTCGTGGAGGTTTTGAAAAAAGCCGGCATGCTTGAGAAAATCGCCGTGCTTGGAGATGAGGAGACTTGTTGCGGCGATCCGGTGAGGAGAATCGGCGAGGAGAGCAGGTTCCAGGAAATTGTGCTGGCGAACAAGGCTGTGTTTGAAAAATACGGAGTTAAGAAGCTCATCACCATCTGCCCACACGGCTACAACGTCTTCAAAAACGAATACCCCAGCTTCGGGGTGAAGCTCGAGGTCTATCACCACTCACAGATTATCCAGCGGCTGGTTGAAGAGGGGAAGATAGCTGTGAGGCCCGGCGGCGAACTTTTGACAATACACGACCCCTGCTACCTAGCGAGATACAACAAAGTGGTAGAGCCCCAGAGGAAGGTGTTGGTGAAGCTGGGCCCTGTGAAGGAGCCTCCGAGACGCGGGGAGAAGACCTTCTGTTGCGGGGCGGGTGGAGGCAACTACTGGTACGACGTCCCCGAGGAGAAGAGAATTAGCCACATACGTTTCGAGGAGCTCGTGGCCACCGGCGCCAAGACCATCGTCACGCTGTGCCCCTTCTGCAACGCCATGCTGTCAGACGCCAAGAGGACAAAGGAGAGCCCAGTAGCTGTGAAAGATCTGGCGGAGGTGATAGCCGAGAAAATGCAGTAGTCCGCCGCTGGGGAAAGCCATCATCTAAACAGAATTGTTTATTAACACAGCTGTTTAGATAGCTATGCCCATCAGAGTTGGTATAGTGGGCGTCGGCAACTGCGCCTCCGCCCTAGTCCAAGGCATAGAGATGTACAAGAGAAATAGGGAGGTGGAGCCCATAGTGGCGTTTAGAGACGTCGGGGGCTACACGCCCCATGATATAGTCTTCACCTCAGCCTTTGAGGTAGACGCGAGGAAGGTGGGGCTGGATCTGGCGGAGGCCATATTCCAGCCGCCTAACAACGCCACTGTGGTCTATAAACCTCCGAAGCTCGGCGTAGTGGTGAGGCCGGGTCCTGCGCTCGACGGCGTGCCGGCGGGCGGCCTCGTGCCGAAGATAGTGGAGGGCACCGTCGAGGACGTGGTTAGGGAGCTGAACTCGACAAATACGGAGGTTTTGGTTAACTACCTGCCCACTGGGGCTCAGAAGGCGGCTGAGGCCTATGCAGAAGCGGCGCTTAGGGCGGGCGCCGCCTTTGTAAACGCCATGCCTGCGTCGATAGCGACGAGTGAGTACTGGCAGAGGAAATTCGCCGAGAGGGGGGTGCCCCTCCTCGGAGACGACACCCAGAACCAGATAGGGGCGACCGTCCTGCATAAAACTTTGGTGAGGTTGCTGGCGCTTAGGGGGGTCAGGATTAGGCATACCTACCAGATAAATGTAGGCGGCACCCCGGATTTCGTGAACTTGATGTATAGGCGGGGGGATAAGGAGAAGACGAAGACCGCCGCGGTGAAGATGATGGCCCTCGGCCAGGAGTTCGACGCCTACATCTCGCCGGTGGCCCACATCGGCTTCCTTGGCGATAGAAAAATAGCGCATACCTTGATAGAGGCGGAGATATTCGGCGGCCTCCAGATAAGGATAGAGGCCACCCTAGACGTACACGACGCGTGGAACAGCGCCGCGGTTGTCACCGACTCGGTGAGGCTGGCGAAGCTAGCGCTGGACAGAGGAGTCGGCGGCCCGCTGATAAGCGCATCTGCCTGGGGCTTCAAAAACCCGCCGGTGCACATGAGCCCAGACGAGGCCTACAGAGCTGTGCTGGAGTTTATAGAGGGGAGGCGCGATAGATGAGGGCATACCAGCGGTTTAAACGTTGCATAGGCCAGGGCAACCTCTGGCTATATGTAGTGAGTACACTTGACAAGAGGGGGCCGCTACATGGATACGCAATAATACAGGAGCTGAGGAGGCTCGGCTTCAACATCAGCGCCGTATATGGCTACGTCCTCATTAAGCGGATGGTCGCCGACGGCGTCCTGGTGGAGGTGGAGAGGGAAGGGAGGAAGCTATACGCCCCCTCGGAAGAGGCGAGAGAGAAGTTAAAACACGTCGTAGATGACCTCCGCAACTTGTTACAACTCCTCACATGACCTGCGTCATACAGCTCACCGGGGGCAAAGACGTGGGCAAGACGGCGCTGGCTGAGAAAATAATTGCAAAGTTAAAAGAGGAGGGATACACCGTGGCCGCCATAAAGATAAGCCACCACGACCCCGAGCCCCCCACCAAAGACACGCACAGGCTGAGGAGGGCCGGGGCGGACAAGGTCTTGTTCTACAACGGCGAGATATATGTACTCTACACCCGCTCTATAGACTGCAGAGATGTAGACGCTGATTATGTGGTGGTGGAGGGACTCCGCGACAAAAAAGTCGGCTACAAAATCCACATAGGCCCAGATCCGCCCCCCGACGCCGACGTAGTTATTGAAGGCCCAGAAGGAGAGGTCGAGGTTAGGTGTGTAGAGGAGGACATCTGCAAAGTCCTCGCAGTAGTAGCGACATACAGAGGCAGGAAGGTCGCAGACTAAAGACAACGGCCACCGCAGTTCGCCACAGCCCCTCGCCTAAGATCGCACGCGATGCGGCCTGGCCTTGTTGTTGCGAGCACAAGCGCCGAGGATACATACGCCGTAGATACTGCAATAAATATCGCATAAGGCATCCACATGCCCACAGCCGCGCCCGCCAGCGCGCCTAGATCTCTCATGAAGTAGTGGAAACCCAAATCCCCACCTCTCTCGGCGGATCTCCGAATAATTAGCCCAACCGAGGCTCTGTATGCGCCAGCCATTATGTTGACGGCGAAATAGACTAGGGCGGCCTCAACTCCTCTAAGTACCGAAAGTAGGTAGAGGAGAAAAGCCTCGACAACTCTAAATACGGCGACTTCCTCCGCCTTGAACTCGGACCGGGCCGCAAGCTGTACAAACGCCCTTATTAAAACCGAGGCCGAGAGTGCGGCTGGGAGTAGCGACTCGCCTACCGAAATCTTCAAAGCCACCGGGACTGTCAAAGCCAGCCCCATGTTGAGAAAAAATTCGGAGACTGCCACTGGAATAATCCCCCGGGAAATAGCCAATCTAAAATCCACACGCCCGCTCTGCATTTTGGCGGGGGAGAAACAGCGCCGTGAGGAGAATGTAGAGAGCGTAGATAACCGGCCGCGGGGCTATATATGCCGAGAGGTAGCCCGCCGCCATGGCTAGCTCCGTGTAGCCGTATAGCTTTCTGAAGTGTATATGGGCGGAGCCTTCCAGCACTCCAACTATCATGGCGCTGGTGGCGAACCCCCTTAAAAAACGGCCTAGCGAAAGCAGGTAGTAGTCGTCTGAAAAGCCTGTAAAAACGCTGGCCGCGATCTGCATCGCCAACGACGTGCGGAGAAGGGCGCCGCCGCCTAACAGATCTACAAAATAGCCGGAGAGGATCCTCGACATGGCGAGCGATAGGTAGTACCACAGAAAGACGCCGAAGAATCTGGCGGGGTCAAGCACGTAGGCTAGGTAGACGGCGTCTGAGGCGTAAGACGCCTGTATTAGAGCGAGGCAGGCGACCAATGCGTTATAGGAAAAACTCGCCGTAGGTCCTGCCATGTAGGAAGTAGTCGGCCACCGCTTTTTTAACATAAGGCACTACGTTACCTGGGAGCGAGTCCAGTTTAAAGTAGGCGAGGTGCTCCGCCTTCTCCGGCTCTGCGTTTGTAGGCACGCCCTTATACTCCAGCGCCTTGAAGAAGAAGTCGACGCGGTAGTGGCCCTCGAACCTATGCATGACGTATGCAAACTCCACAGACCTAAGCGTTATCCCCAGCTCTTCACGCGCCTCGCGGATAACCGCTTGAACCGCGGTCTCGCCCTCCTCGACATGTCCAGCAGGCACGCTGTAGTATCCGTCAAAATAGCCGGTGTTCCTACGCTTTAGGAAAAGAATCCTCCCGTCTTCCACTAAGAAAAGGTGAGAAGCAACTACATGAGGCGGACGCCTATCCAAGCGCTTCTGGGGCCCGCCCGGGCCATTCATATTTCCACTTACGTACTTGTTTAAAAGTTACATGAAGGTTCTATTTTACTCGGCTTAAGGAAAAACATAGAGGAACTATATGCCATACGTAAGGTCCTCGTTAGTAAGTACATAGAGCTGGTTCCAAAAATGTAGTGGCACTCCAGTCGCTTTTTTAAATACGCCTATACCTCTCAGTGAATCGTATACAAAGTTTAAGAACAGTCTGTAAGCCAGTCTCTTTGGACAAGTTTTTAATATAGGACGTGTTGTGTGTTGATAGCCGGGGTGGCCGAGCGGCCCAAGGCGCGGGACTTGAGGCCTCGCAGGAGATCCCGTCCCCGCGAGGGGGCGTGGGTTCAAATCCCACCCCCGGCGCTTTTCTTCACAGCCTCTCTTAAATCCGTAAATCATAATGCTGTGAGGATCTTGAGGGCTAGGCGTAGAGTAGGCAATATGACGGCGGGGTTTCAAACGACATAGATCCCAGACAGGGCTTGCTACAGTGCGGCGCCGCATGTGGGCTGGGGCGTGTAGGCGGCACGCATAGGCGGGCGCCCGACGTGGGGGCGCACCTGGCTAGAATTAAGATTTTAATTTATTAGGCTGTGATTTGTTAGTGAGTGGGGCAGTGTTTTACTACGTAATTCCCTGGTTGAAGAAGGCGGTGGGATTTTACAGAGTTATGGTGATCGCGGATGTGAAGGCTCGGGGTTTTGTTAAGGCGGATGTATATGTCAATGATATGGATAGGCGAGAGGTGGAGTATTCTCCGGATTACGGCGGCTATGTTTGTACTGTGGAGCAGTGTTATGCAGATATTTTAAGTTATGGAGAGGCTGGGCCCTATCTTGTGGATTTGTTGTGGTCTCGGGGGCTCTACGACGTGGATAAGATCTACGCGCTGTCTGGGCCGCGGGGCAGGGCTATTCTGGCCGCGTTGGTGGTGTGGGACATGTTGCTGAGAGGTCGGAGCGTCTCCTGGGGGGCCTTTGACCCTTACCGCGAGGAATTTCTCCCGTGGCTTAACTACGTAGCTAGGTGGGCGACGGGGTATATACTTGAGGATGGGGCGAGAGACATTACGTCAATTTAGAGAGGTTCTGCGCCTAGTCCCTACCATCGACGAGATTAGGCAGGTACTGACACGGCTGGGCTGGCCGCACGCCCCGTCTCAGCAACTGCTTTCTGATGGCGAGAGGGTGGCCTACATGATTAGGTATTCCCAGATTATGAATAGACGCGGCTTCGTTATCGGAGGCGGCTTCTCGATAAACTACGTCGTGTTGCCCGACGTAGGAGAGCCGCCTAGATTTACATTTGATGTAGATACCGCTCCGCCTACGCCTACTTCTAAACTTTCTGTGTTAGAAATGGTGGCAGAGACGAACCGCGAGCTGGTAGAGGAGGGATACGCAGTTGCTGTATGGGTGGGGAGGCATGTCTATTTCGGTTTGTTTGAACACGACGTTGAGAAAGACGTCTTTCCATACCTACTGCCGCTGAGGGTGCCTGTGGTGACTAGGTGGTCTGGTGTGCCTCTGTGGACTTACCTACGGCGTATGGGCGTGGAGGTCGGCTACGACGTTGTTGCTGAGGTGAAGAGAATGTCGGCAGAAATTCTGGGCGTCGACACGCCCAGGGTAGACTTTCTCAGAATTGGCGTCTCGGTCGAGCTAAATCCGCCCGTTGAGCTGTACGGCGGCTTTAAAATCTCTTCAGTGGCTTGGCAACTGGCGGAGAAGGCTAGGCGCAAGATAGTAGACCCCCTGAGACGTGGTTATGTGGATCACGACGTGTTAAAGGCGTTGCTAGATCTAAGAGCTGTGTGGGCCGTGCCGCGTAGTTCTCTCGCCAGATATTTCGACGAGGGGCTTAGGGCAGAGCTGGTGGAACTCCTACCGCAAGCCGCCGAGAGAACAGACATATACTGGCAGAGCCACCACTACGCGCTTGTGAAAGGTAAGTACGGTTCCCCAAGAGAAGTAGCTGAAAGAATTCTAGACTTTTTGAAACGTATCTAATTTCAGAATTCGCCTTTCCACCTGTCTTGTACATATCTTTCTTTTAGTATTCTATAGGCTGCGTATTCCCTTCCCAGGTAGAACGCGTGGTCTGGCAACAGCTTCTGCGCCTCTCTCCTTACGTTGACCTCTGTCAGCTCTATCTGTCTAAGCAACACGCCGCGGGGGCTGTAGTGATACAGCGAGTCGGCCAAGACGAAATTGCCGTGTGGGTCGTATACATCTCTTCCGTAGATCCCCACATCGACTAAGGCGGCCGCTTTTTGTAGCTCCCGTTTCTTGACGTACGCCGGGGTGGCCATGAAAACGTCGGCTCTCCCCAAGCCGCAGGGCCAGTCTTCTAAGAGGTCGCACGGCCCCGCCGCGTAGCCCCCGCCGTCTCCACGTTGTAGTATCAGGACGCTGTAGATGACGTCTCTAGTCTCGACGCCGTAGGTCAAGATATAGTCGACAGCCTTGGCCCTCAGCGTGGCGGGGTCCGGGTCGTAGATCACATGGGGTCCACGGTACTGTAGCCTTTTGTCCGGAGGCTCTAGAGCCACCTCGCGCCTCTCCCTAGCGGGCGTATTCCTTGGCTTATAGAGCATCGCCACGACCTCCCTCAGCGTGTTGTCGTCTCTCCATCTGAGATCCACCACTTGGACCCCGAGCTCTTTTATGTATTGACAGGGGACTCTCACAGCGTCGTTACATTCACCCCTCAGAGCCTGCACAACGTAGTCGCCCGCGCCGCTGAGATCAGGCCCGTATACAACCACCGTGTCGACGTGTGTATAGATCTCGTAGAGAGCCTTGACGACGTGGTTCACTACGTCTGCCGAATACGCGGTGCCGACGTAAGCCGCCTTTTCGCGGATGTCCAAGGGCAGGTCCTCAGCCCTACGCCACAGTACGATGAGTAGAATGTTGGACACGGGGAAAAAGAAGAGAAGGATTACTTATATGAACGGTCCGAGTAGTTGACGGTGAACCGCTTGGGGGATAGTTGCGATACTATGTATCTAAAGGCTGCCATCGGGTCGGAGTGTTCGCCGCATGTATAGACGTCTACAGTAGCAAATCCGTAGGTTGGCCAGGTGTGGATCGCAATGTGGCTCTCCAGCACGAGCGCGATTACGGAAACCCCCTCCTTGTCGCCGCCTTTAAACCTCCACGAGTTTACCTCCACCAGGTGCATGTTGGCTATATGGGCGGCCTCTATAACGACCCTTCGGAGTCGGTCTTCGTCTCGGAGCAACCCCTCGTCGACGCCGTATAGCTCGCCGTAGACGTGCTTACCCACCACGGGGGTTTTCGTCTGGGCTTGGGTTGTTGCTTGCATTGCGACCGCGCCGTAGGTACCCCTATATAAACTTTTCGCTTGAATAAATATATCGGTTACTCACAAACCTCTGGCTCAGGAGCTTCGAGAGTTACTTATATGAACGGTCCGAGTAGTTGACGGTGAACCGCTTGGGGGATAGCTACTACATTTGTGTCGTAGGCGCGGGGCGGACTACGCGAGGACGGTTGCGGTGCTGAAGACGCTGGGCGTGGAGAGCTGGAGTAAACAGAAAAAGCAGATACGCCTCACTGGCGGCGCCCTAGACGCATTGATGAGGCTAGAGCCCGTGTGCACCGCCCTAGGCCAGTGCGGAAAAACATAATAAACAGACAGTCAGAGCTACCGCGACGGCCTCTGGCTTAGGAGCCTCGGCATGTAGAGAGGCCTCTGTGGATAGCCCCTAAGCTCCTCCTTGATCTTCGCCGCAAGCTCCTCCGGCTTCGCCTTGTACTGCCCCCCGCCCCTCTCCCTAACAGCCAAGACCCCCTCGGCCTCCTCCCTGGCCCCGACTACGGCGATGTAGGGCACCCAGCTGGTCTCGGCGTCTCTAATCCTCTTCGACAAAGTCTCCTCCCTGTCGTCGACGTCGACGCGGATGCCCTCGGCCTCTAGGTAGTCGGCAACGGCCATGGCGTATTTCAAGTTCTCTCTAGAGACGGGGATTACGCGTACCTGCACCGGCGAGAGCCACGTGGGTAGCCTCGGAGACCTGCCCTGCCTCTCCGCCAGGGCCATGGTGTCGAACACCGCGTAGAGGTACCTCTCCACACTGCCTAAGATGGCTGTGTGGATAATGACGGGGTGCCTCACCTGGTTGTTTTCATCTACGTACTTAATGCCGAAGCGCTGGGCGTTGCCCACGTCTATTTGAAAAGTGGCGATTTCCCTAGGCCGCCCCAGCTCGTCCACTATGTGGAACTCCACGTTGAGCACCCAATAGTACCTCTGCCCGGGGAGGACCCTCACCAAAATGGGCTTGCCCTCCCTCCTGGCCAGCTCGGCTAGGTAGCTCCTGTGGGTCTTGTAGAAGTCCTCTGTGACGTTGTATAGAGAGACGTAGGTCCTCCCCAGCTTCCCAATTTCTCTAAATATAGCCTCGTGGAGTTTGTAGGTGACCTCAATAGCCTCTCCCAGGTCTTTTGTAAATATGTGGAGGTCGGGCATGTAGAAACGCCTAAGTCTAAACAGGAGCACCGTCTCGCCGGGTTGCTCGTGGCGGTAGGAGTCGGCTATTTCCAACATCCCGAAGGGGAGGTGTCTGTAGCTTATGACCCAGTCCTTCGCCATGGCGAACTGCTGGAAGCAGGCGGCGTATCTAAGTATCAAATCTGTGTCGGACTCCACGATGTAGAGCCTCTCGCCGAAGAGCCTCGCGTGGGACTCAATGGCGCGCTCCGAGAGTTTAAACATGTTGGTGCCTCTGATCTTAAACACCGGGATCCCCAGCGACTTGGCCACTATGTAGGCGTAGTCCTCAACCAGCTCCATCATGATGGTGGCCTCCGGCGCGTAGCGCATATGGCCGGCGTCTGACATAGTCTCCCACTCAAAGCCGAATTTCCTGAGGTAGTCCAGGTACCTGGGCTCCCCCCCGCCCAGCTCTTTCTTAAAAACCTCCTTCTCCACCAAAGCTTTTAAATCGCCGTAGCCGCTGTAGTCGAACTTGGCGGGGTCGTGCTCCTCCCCCGCCGGCGTGATGATTACGTAGTAGTCCCTCTTCTCCTCCGCCTTATTCTCGCTCCTAGACTCGCCAGGCTTAAAACTCCGGCTGAGCTCCGAAAGCGGGTGGCCGAGGCACTTCAGCTCGAAGGCTTTGTAGTAGCCAAAGGGCGCCTTGTAGACCCCGTCGCCGAACTGTGACTTTACCGCTTCATACAGCTTATCTAGCACCTCCCTCGCCACGTAAGGCCTAGCTAAGTCGCTGGAGAGGTGGGCGTAGGGGTATATAACCACCGAGGCCGCCTTGACCCTCCTCGCCATGTCCACCACGTCGCCCGCCACGGCCTTTAGAAAACCCTCGTCTGCGGTGTCGCCCCTCTCCACCGAGACGAAGACCACCAAGGCGTTAGAGGCGGCTCCGGAAGACGGCTCGTCTCTGATGTCGAGAGCCGGTTCTCTAGGCTCCCAGCTAAAACGCTCGGCGTGTATGTAGAGAACTCTCATACTACCCGCCTTCCGCCTATTTTATAACTGTTTATTCTACGTAGATCCCGTTTCTCCTAAGCCTCTTCAAAATACCTTCGGCGTCTTCAGGATACGCACCGGCGTATTTCCTTATCTTGTCGTAGTCGAGCTTGATGCCGCGCTCCAGCACGTACCTAGCCACCTCGTTTATGAAATCCTCAGCCTCCTTAGTCGCTATCTTGGCCTTCAAGACGAGGAGTTGCTCCAGCCCGATAGCCCTAACCCTGATGCCGTCGACATCGACCTCTCTGAGATCTGCCAAAAGCTCCGGCGGTATATATATGTCTAGGATATTCTCCAGCAGATCTACCCTTACGGTCTCCCCACCCACTATCAACTCGTAGTATATAGTGCCGTGGTCAGAGGTGCCCATATCCCAGTCGTTTTCCTCGGCAATTTCTTCAAACAGCTCGTTATCCAACACTGTGGATTTGTTAATTACAAAAATATCCAAGTCCCTGGGGTCGTAGTCTATATTATAGAGAAATGGCAAGATTGCGCTTCCGATCAGCACATGCTCGACGCCTTTCTCATTCAGACTCTTCGCCACCCTTTTCAGCGCGGTTTTGTATTTGTCAAGACGCATAGCCCCAAAGAGGCACTTATTAATAACAGTTTGTGGCTTATCCTAAATATACTATATATTGATAAATAGTGGGTGTAGCCAGTAATACTTATTAACCCTAGTAATAACTTTCCACATGTTGCTTAATGAAATAGTAGATCAGATTCCAAATATAAACAAATGCCTACATAGAGGAAAAACTCTAATTATTAGAATTGACATAAATTCGCCTATTGTAAATGGAAAGATAGTAGATGATTTCAGAATACGTATGCACGCCTACACACTACGCGTCGCCTCCGAGGCCGGGACAAAGGTGGTCGTCCTGGCGCACCAGGGCAGGCCCGGCCAAGACGACTTCACATCTCTAGACCTCCACAAACCCTACATAGAGAAGTACTTAGAAAAGCCGATAAAATTCGTCGACGACGTCATTGGGCCAGAGGCGAGGAGGCAGATACGGGAGCTCAGGGAGGGCGAGATACTGCTACTGGAGAACGTCCGCGTGCTGGCTGAGGAGGTTATTGAAAAAGTCCCCGAGGCCCAGGCCGACACGTTTCTAGTGCGGAAGCTGGCCCCCCTCGCAGACTACTTCGTCTTTGACGGCTTCGCCGTGGCCCACAGATCGCAACCAAGCGTCGTGGGGTTCCCCATGGTGTTGCCCTCATGCGCCGGCCCCGTATTCGAGCGGGAGCTCAGAGCGCTGGGGGCTGTGTTCGAGAAGAAGGGCCGGGGCGTCGTGTTGATGGCCGGCGGGGCCAAGATACCAGACACGTTGAAGGCTGTGGAGCAGTTGTTGAAAAACGGCTTCGTGGAGAAGGTGGCTGTCGGGGGCCTTGTGGGCTTTGTCTTCGCCGTGGCTAAACACGGCGTGTTAAACACGGCGCTTAAGCAGGTGGTGGAGCAAGGCGGCTACCTCCCGTACATAGACAAGGCGAAGCAGTTGCTGGCAAAATACGGCGGGCAGATACACACGCCCGTCGACTTCGCCGTGAACCAAAACGGCAGGATGGACATGGACGTCTACTCGCTAGCCCAGTCGCCGCTCGACATAGGAAGGCTGACGATCCTAGCCTTTAAAGAGCTCGTCGACCAAAGCGAGTTGGTAATATTCAGCGGCCCGATGGGGTATATAGAAGATGAGAGATTTGCAGCGGGCACAATGGAGCTGTTAAAGGCGGCGGCCCGTAGAAAGCTCATTCTAGGGGGCGGCCACACAATAATGGCCGCGGAGAAGGCCGGGGTGCTGGACAAAGCCTTCCACGTATCCACAGGAGGCAGAGCATTCATACAGACCATAGGCGGAGAGGAGATGCCTGCGGTGAAGGCACTTTTAACATCCGCCAGGAAGTTCAAACTATGAAAGTGGGAATAGTTGGCTACGGGACGATAGGCAAGCGCATTGCCGACGCAGTGGCGGCGCAGGACGACATGAAGATCTCCGGAGTCCTGAAGGTGACGCCGGACTACGAGGCGAAGGTGGCGCTGGAGAGAGGCTTCAGGGTGTACACTCTGCCGGATAGGCTGGACAAGTTTAGAAAAGCCGGCATCGAGCCGGCGGGTACGATAGAAGATTTGATAAAAGCCTCAGACGTCATAATAGACGCCTCCCCCGAGGACGTCGGCAGAGACAACAAGGAGAAGTACTACAGCAGGTTTGACAAGCCCGTGGTTTTTCAAGGTGGGGAGGACGCCGACGTGGCTGAGGTGAGCTTCAACGCCCTCGCCAACTACGAAGAGGCGAGGGGCAGGCGCTACGTGAGGGTGGTGAGTTGCAACACCACGGGCATTACGAGAGTTCTCACGTCGCTGATGCTAAACGGCATAGGGATCAAAAAGGCGAGGATATTCATCGCGAGGCGCGGCGCCGACCCCAAGGAGCACAAGAAGGGGCCTATCAACGACGTCGTCCCAAACCCGGCGAGCGTCCCCAGCCACCACGGCCCCGACGTCCAGACGATCCTGCGGAACGTAGACATCGTAACCATGGCTGTCGCGGTGCCAGTAACGATTATGCACATGCACATGGCGTACGTCGAGCTAGACGGGGGCTACACCAGAGACGCGGTGCTCGAGGCCTTTGCAAAGACGCCGCGGCTCTTCCTAGCCGACGTGGGCGCCGGCTTACTAAGCCTCGCGCAGATCATAGAGTATGCCAGAGACCTCGGCAGACCCAGGGGCGACTTTCCAGAGGTTGCCATATTCAGAGACTCCGTGACGGTCAGAGGCGGGGAGCTGTACCTAATGTACGGCGTCCACCAAGAGTCCATCGTCGTGCCGGAAAACATAGACGTGATAAGAGCTATATTCGGCGTCATGCCCAAGTGGCCCTCCATAGAAAAAACAGACAAAACACTTAAACTGATAACAGAGGGGAAGAGATATGGGTGACGAGCCCTTCTACGAGCTGGCTTACAAATTCAGGAGAATTCTAGTCCCCATCTCGCCGATGAGCCCCGCGAGGCTTAGAGAGTTGCTGAATGTGGCCGTGGACTTCGGCGAGAGATACGGCGCGGAGATAGTCTTCCTATACGTGGCCCCCACGGAGGGGGATGCTTCAGAGGAGCTGAAAAAGACCGTGGATGATTTCGTGGGGAAGCGGGGGGTGAGGTACCACTTCAAGACTAGGAAGATGGGGGAGGGCGAGACCGTTGCCTCGGAAATAGTCAAAGAGCTGTCTGAAAACACCTACGACATGGTAATCCTCCTCTCACGCGGCTACTACGGGGCCTCCGCCCTGCTGTACAACAGCACATCCATAGCAGTGGCGCTGGCGGCCAACACCTCAGTCTTGATACTGCGATAGCTCTAGTCTACGGACACTTTGTGGAGTAGGGCCAGTAAGCCGCTGTGACCGGCTGTATTAACTCACCTCTTGTCCAGGAGGTGGAAACTGATGGCTCGAGGTGTATCTGCGGCGCGTAGTACCTCCTAAGCTCAACTGTGCCGCATGCTCCTGCCAGCACGGTGTGGGTTACAGAGGCGTATCCAAACTGAGTAGATGAAGTGCCGAATTCCACACCTAAGCCGAACACTAGTAGTGGAAAGCTAAGCGCGAAGAACTTAACATTCTCCGACGTGTAATACATACCGGCTTGTAAATCTGTTAGCGATTGGTCGGGGGAAAGCATGCGCGTGGCTACTGTGTTATATTTCTGTCCTGAAACTAGCAACCACTTATTCCAGTATTGCGCCAAGCCATCGTCTATAATTGTATAGGGATACCACGTCTGGGTATCAGGATTTAGTTGTGGCGCCACCCAGTGCAACCTATCTGTTAACTTCTTTGTGCAGTAAAACGCCACGGTACTGCAACTGAAGCCATCGCTGGTGGGGCATGAACATTCGAGGTAGTCATATACGCCTATTTTGTACATGCCGTAGGTACCAGTGGCTAAAATAACATCTTTATAAAATGTCGGTAAGTCCCAGGAGCGCGTGGTGCCGTCCTTGGCAATATAGATAGAACATGTACCGGGGGAGCTTATGAAAAATGAGTTTGTGTATACACAGTTCATCTTGAATATGTTCCAGTTAGAGTTGCCAGCTGCAATGGTGAAGCCAGGTCCGGGGAGGTTGAGGTAACCAAGCTGAGTCTCTACTCCTAGCTCAAATCCAACGGCTTTATTAGCATATATCGCTACATCTACGTCGTGAGTTACTTGTTTAATCGCCTCGCCGTCAATACTGTCAAGGTGAGTAGTGGCGAACATTATACCGTCCCACCCGTCGTATTGTGTGTAGCTATATCTCCAGATGTAGCAAACCAGCTTCCAGCTAGGGAGCCCCGGATCAATCCACACACAATAGTCGGTGACCGGGTCTGGTAAGGAGGAAGAGGCTGTAGCGGTTGCCACATTGTGAGAAGCGGCGGCTTGGCTGATGGGCACAGCAGATCCATTTATCTTGTGTCTTCTGTGGGGCTTGAAGTTCACATCTACGACAATATCGCGGCCGGACACTTTCCCGGGGATTACCGGCACGGCAATTATTTGAGTGCCGACGTACGTCTCGTTGCCATCCTTCCAGCTAGTCGTAATGTGTAAAATAAGGCTGGGCCCCGCCTGGTTGGGAGTGTAGCCGAGCTCTCTTACAAGCCTCACGGCTTCGCCCAGGTAGTGGCCTATGGATATTTTTGCCTCGCCCCCTCCACGGGTTCTGCCCACTTCTACAAATCCCTTTGGAGAAGGCGCGGTGACGTACATGCCGAAATCAACAGGCGTACCATTAAGCTTGACTCTAACTATGATATTTGTATCGTTATCAAAAGGCAACTTAGCTGTGTAGTGCACAGCGTAGTCGGGGCGGTTCACTATTCTTTCTACTAGACTCTCAGGAATGGACGATGCGGTCGTCCCTAGGTAGGGAGCCAGGTATGCAAGTTGCATAAGCGCTGTAAGAAACAATATAAGCAAAATAAGTGAACCTGCGGCTCCAATCATTCTTATCAGCTTTGATTGATTGGGCATATACCTAGTATCTAGTTCTATTGACTTATTTATGTTTCTATCTGATCTGTTATCTTCCACGTAATGTACTTTAATTCTGTATATATATTTGACTCAATACGAATCGTATTCGTACCTATGTTTATCGCAAGCTCTTTCGGCGCCGCGCTTGCCCAGACGCCTCTCCCAACAAGGTGGCTGGCGGAGATCCCCCTGATACCTCTTCTTTATCATGAACATATGCCGCACTTTTACTTAGCCATCTGCTGAAATAAAAGGACATCAAAGATCATAAGCTTCGTGGAGCTAATCGTTTTTAAATGATGGCTGGTGTGGGGTGTGAAGATCGGCGCCGCGATTTCGCCTTACCAACACTTCGGCTTCTGTAGGTGCGACATGCCGGACGAGCCGGGGGCTCACCACCTGCTTTTCTACAACGAGGACATAAGCCTGGCCAAGGCTGTTGGGCTTGAGATCTTTAGGACTGGCGTGGAGTGGGCTATGGTGGAGCCCGTGGAGGGGCGCTACGACCGGGAGGCGCTTAGGCTCTTCGAGAGATACCTTGGCGACGTCAAGGAGGCGGGGTTGGAGACCTGGGTCACCCTACACCACTTCACCAACCCCCGCTGGGTGTGGAGACACGGGGGGTGGGAGAGCCGGATGGTCGCGGCGAGGTTCCTCTCATATGTAGACCTCGTGGCTAGGGAGCTGGGGGACTACATAGACGTCGCCATTATCTTTAACGAGCCGAATATGTACACCTACCTGGCGTACGGAAGGGGCGACCTGCCCCCATTCGCCTTCCTCTCTATTAAAAACATGAGAAGAGCCCAGTCGGTGATTGACCACGCCATCACAGAGGCGCGGGACGTGTTGAAGAGCTACGGCGTCAAAGCCACCTTCACCCACTCATACACTAAATTCGAGGCGAGGAGCCCCGTCTTCAAGGCGGTGCTGCACTTCCTAAACAAGCAGAACGACAGGTATATGAGTATGTTTCGGGAGATGGACTACGCCGCCCTCAACTTCTACGTGGTGGGGAAATACGACGACTTCTCGCTGAGGTTCGTGCTGAGGCCCGGGGCTCTTCTGGAGGTAAGGCCGCCCCGGCCCCTCGCCGTGACGGAGTTCGGCATAGCCACAAGAGACGAGGAGCTGAGGTACAGCTACCTATGCGCCATGGCCGGCATATTCAAAGAGGTGAAACCGGAGGCCGCGATATGGTGGAGCTTTCTACACGGCTACGAGTGGGGCCTGGGGTATCAGCCCTTCTTCGCGCTCATAGACGTCAAGGGGACACGCAGAGTGCCTACAAAACTCGCCCACGTATTTAGAGAGACGTTGAGAAACCCCCCCGCCTGTAGGCTGGAGAATCTCGACCTTGGCCATGAGTGGCGCTGGCAACCGCTCTAGCCGAGGAAGTCGTCGAGAGTCGAGCTGTCGCCGTATGGGGTCTCCAGCACCCTTTTTATGGCCATGTGGCTCCTGTCGTCGACATTCCAAGATCTGTAGTTCAGCAGGGCGTTGAGCGGCGTGCCGTACCGCCTCAGCAACTCCTCGGCACGCCTAGGCCCTATGCCGGGGAGCGAGGCCAGAAGGGCAATCTGCAGAGATCTGACGTCGACCCCGCGCTTCCTAGCCACCGGGGCCTTGACCCCCCTCCTAGACGACTCGCGCCTAGCGGCGAGACACACCAAAGCCCCCGTCTGGGCCCTATCCTCGGTGTAGATCAGCCCGACGCCCATAGACGCCAGGGCCAGCAGAGCCCCCAAAACCGCGTTGGGCGACACCCTCCTAAACCTCAGCTCGCCCCACAGATCTCCCTCCACCACCACGACGGGCCTCATGCCGGATGATCTAAGTCTCTCCGCCTGTTCAAACAACCTCCCCTCCACCACCGAGTTTACGAAGTCGTCTACACTCTTCCTCTCAAAGACAAAATCCCCAGCGACGTAGTCGCCCACCTCGAGCCTCGTCTTCAAGACGCCGCACCCCGCCTCCTTTATGGCCCTAACCACCTCCAGAGCCCACTCTCTCGTGTCGACCAGCACCACCGGGTTCACGTCCCACTGCAACCCGGGTCTTAAATCTACTTTCTAGAGCACCAGCACCTGAGCTCTGGCTCCTCAATGTGCCTCTGGCACCGGTTCACAGCTCTTCCGTGGGTTTGGTATATACTCCAGTACACGGCCACGTAGAGGGGGTACTCCCAGAGGTTG
This sequence comes from Pyrobaculum ferrireducens, assembly GCF_000234805.1. Taxonomy (NCBI): domain Archaea; kingdom Thermoproteati; phylum Thermoproteota; class Thermoprotei; order Thermoproteales; family Thermoproteaceae; genus Pyrobaculum; species Pyrobaculum ferrireducens. Next base: position 65,001 of record NC_016645.1, on the reverse strand, counting down.
GGCAGGGGGGCGCCGAAGACTGGGCCGAACAACAGAAACAGCGGGAGGCTTACGACGAAGGGGGCGACCTGCGACATCAGCCAGAAAACCGCCAGAGACACGAGGCGGCAACCCCTATTTCCCAGAGACAGCGCTAAGAGGTACGCCAAAACGGTGGTAAACACGGTGTACCAGAGAACCCACACAGCGTCGAGAACACCCAGGCGGTATAAGACGGGCACGATGAAGGCGGGGGGCCAGAGTGCCAGAAGCCGCGGCCTAAACGCGGCGATGTAGGCGAGCGAAAACCCGAGTGGTGCGACCGAGTGGAAAGAGGGATCTAGAAAATAAAGCGGTAAAAAGAGTAGGAACAAGACGGCGGCGGAGAAAATAGGCACCATTATCTGAACCCGCCGTAGTTGCAGATCCATCCGGTAGCCGCTACCTCGTTAAAAAGGCAGAAGAAGTTACGGAATAGGTATACATCCTCCGCGGCCCTACTTAGCCTTATAGGCGCGGTGGAACTTATAGCTAACGTATAAGTTCTAACCCAGCTCCCCTCCCATATAGATACACTTTCGATATTGATAATAGCTGGATCATTTCTAGCATCTATTTGTATATATAGCGCAGTCGCGTGCTGTGTGCGCTTCTCGGCCCATCCTATGTTCACCATCACGGTAGTAGTGTAAGACGCGGCACTAGAAGTGGTGACAGTGCTATAGGCGGAGCTTACCACACGCTGCCCTACACTGCTTATGAAAGACATGGCAACGGCGGCGCCAGCCACGTACGGATTCTTAGCAAAATAATTTACAAACTGAAGACCCTTGGCCAAGATCCCAAGGCCGTCGAGCACGGCCGATATAGATTCAAAAGCTTGTCTACCACTAGGATCTGGGATTAGAGTTTTCCCGCCGCCTACGAGTCCAGGTGAGTACATGGCATAGGGGCTTCTCAGCATTATGTCTACCCTATCAGGCTGGCTATACACTATAGAAGAGGTTGGCGTTGTTATCCTAAGTGGAGAGAGGGCTATAGGAATGTATGGGATAGCGCTACTTCCACCTGAAAATTGTGTCCTTACGTCTATTCTAATGCCCACGCCAGATGTGCCCCTCACATTTAGATAGTTTAGTACAACATCTGCGAAGTTGTGGGCGTAGCCTGAGTAAATACTCGAATCCGGTGGCGCTATGTCGGGCCTCCTCTGGCCTCTGTAGTAAAGCGTGTTAATAACGGCGTCCGAGTACACGATGGCGCTGGAGCTGGGTATAGGGCCTAGGATTACTGGGAACCCGAGTGGATTTCTCAGCGAATATGCCGTGGCGACTTGATCCTGGGCGTTTATCCAGCTCCAGGTATTGGCCCTGTAGGTGCAGCAGTAGAGACTGTAGCCGCCAATACTCTGCCAGCCGCAACTCTGCGCCGCCACGGATGTTGAGGCTACCCAGTAGGGGCCGTAGTACAGGTTCAGCGGTCCGAAGTAGGAGGGCGGCGGCGTGGAGGAGCTCGTGGTGCAGAGCTTAATTGTGACGTCGGCGGCCAGCGCGCCGGTTCCTACCCAGTGGCCGGGCGGAGTTTCGAAAGGCGGAAGGACTACGTGAGTGGTGTTAGAGTACATATCATTTAGGCTGGGGCTTGTAAGGGTGTTTTTCACAACAACCACGGCGCCGGGCTGGATGGGGTAGCGCACATAGTCGGCGTAGTAGTCACTCGTCCGCACCCTAAACACGATGTATCCATCTAAAACACCGGGCGGGCCGCCGCAGGTCCACACCTCTAAATATATGATTCTGTCCTGAGCCGCGGGTGGCACATCCACGTGCCTAGCTAGGTAGGTCGGCGACCTCTTATCGACAGTCACACGCTGTCCATATACGTCGTAAAACACCGTAGCGCCCCCCACCGGGGCGTCGTATATATCTATATAAACTGTATAGTCTCCACGCGTCGTCGCGTTGGTGAGGATAAACTCAATCCACAACGTGCCGTTGGGTAGGGCAATCCGGTATGGATTCCTCGTGCAACCGCCCGGGTATCTCGTGAAGTTATACGCAACGCTACGGATGTAGCCCACCACGTCGCCCACGTTAGCCGTGACCGAGGCCACCGGCTCCCCGCCCCTCTTGCCGCCCCGCGGCACGACCTCCCGCCTATCTGTCGGCTTCGCCGTGGCGCCGCCGCCGGGCCACTTAACAAAAGGCGGGATATCAGCAGTTCGGTTCTCCACCAAGAGGTAGCCGCGTCCTTTCGGGGTAGCGACTGCGTATAGGTGCCCCTTTGCCCTCGCGTATGCCTCTGCGGCCCTCTGCACGGAATCTGGCGCAGAGTTAGAAATAGGCAGGTCAAGACAGACCCTCTTAGCTTTTTGCGGCATCACCACTGTATACACCACGTTTGTTATGTTTGGAAAGACTCCTGACACGACATCGCCCTCGACGTACAGGGCGGTTGGGCGGAACCCCTCGCCGTCTACGTAGACGCTCAGCGCGACGCTATGGGGATTAGAAATCCCCACGTCTAAAGCATCCAGACAGATGTAATCCGACGTATACGCTGGCCTGTGTGGAGAGGCGGCTGACATGGCCGCCGCTAGCGCGGCTATCAACAACGCGGTTTGGAAAAAATCTCCCTTCCATGGGTTCTTGGAAATGTGTCCAATATATAATTGACGCAGTACGAATCCTATTCGGGCCTCCTATGGTTGCTAGTTTAGGTCCCCAGGACTTCGTGCTTGGCAGTCCACTCAGTTACGTCCTCCTTTTTGCCTATGACTACCCAGGATATTGTCTTGGAGAGCGGCCTCGTTTCTGCTATGATCACCTTGTCCCCCGGCTTCACCTCGATACACTCGGGGACTCTCACCCTCATTCTCCTCCTCCTGCGCTCATACCTGTTGTACTTCCTGATGTAGTGTACCCACTCGTGGGTCACCACGGCGGCTTTGTGCATCCTCACCTTCTCGACGGTCACCTCGAGGAGCTTCAGCCTAATTTTTAAATGGCCGTGCCACGGGCAGAGCGGGTCGTCGCAGACGGCGGCTGGCGGCAGGACGTAGGGCACGCCTATGTCCCTCACCTCTACCCTCTTTCCATTAGGTAGCGTAAAGGTGTCGCCTGGCTTTGGCCTTGCCTGGAGCTTGACCGTGGTCATACTACTTCGCCGCTATGTGTAGCGAGGACCTCGTGGCCTTCAGCCCGGGTTCGCCGTGTTGCACGACTTTCGTCGTTAGTGCGAATTCGCCTAGGTAGTGCCCTATGTGCCACGGCGATATGTACACAGGTATGTAGGTGATGCCGTTGTACACCTGGATAGTCAAGCCGACCATCTCTGGGAATATTATCATGTCGCGGGCGTGGGTCTTTATCACGACCTTCTTCCCCTGAGCGGCCAGCCTCTTGGCCTTCCTGATCTTCTCCAGTAGCTTTCTGTGCTCTGGCTTCAGCCCCCTCTTTAGGCTCCTCCTCTGGCGAGCTGGCAGAAGTTTAATAAACTCGTCCATTGGCATATTTAGCAACTCTTCCAGCGTCTTACCTCGGTATCTAAAAGTGGCCCACTCCTCCGGCGGTATCACCGCCGGAGTGATCCAGCCCTGCTTGCCTTTCTGAGCCTCCTGCTCTTTTGAAGACACGAAGGTGGCCAATGGACCCCTTTTAAAAACTTTACTGCTGTAGAAATCTTAAAAATGGACATTGGAAACGGTGGTCATGGAGGTGGACTACGATGTGATTATCGTAGGCGCGGGCATCGCCGGGCTGTCCGCGGCGTTGTACACGGCGCGTCAGAGGCTGAAGACGCTGGTGATCAGCAAGGACCTCGGCGGCCAGCTCAACATGACGACTCTCATCGAGAACTACCCAGCTATCCACAAAATCTCGGGGCCTGAGCTCGCCAAGAGAGTTGAGCAACAGGCGAGGACCTTCGGCGCTGAGATTATATTCGACGAGGTTAAGACCGTGGAGAAGCAGGGCGACGTGTTTGTCGTGAGGACCGAGGGCGGCGACGAGTACAAGAGCCTCGCCTTGATACTGGCGTTTGGCAAGACGCCGAAGGAGCTGGGGGTGCCGGGCGAGGCCAAGTTTAAAAACAAGGGCGTCTCCTACTGCACCATCTGCGACGCGCCGTTTTTCAAAGGGCAAGACATCGCCCTGGTCAGCTGGGGCGACTTGGCGAGGGAGCCTGTGACAATCCTCTCCTCCACCTCTAACAAGTTCTACTGGATATTCCCCTCGGAGAGGCCAATCCACGACGAGGAGTTTCTAGAGCAGGCAAAGAAGCTCGGCAAGGCTGTGCTTGTGCCCAACAGCGAGGTGGTGGAGATAAAAGGCGATACAAAGGTGAGAGCCGTCGTCGTGAAAAACAGGAAGACCGGAGAGGTGCAGGAGCTTCCAGTCGCGGCGGTTTTTGTAGAAGTGGGCTACGTCACCAAGAGCGACTTCGTAAGGCACCTAGTGGATCTAAACGAGAGGGGCGAAATCATCGCAGACTGGGAAGGCAGGACGAAGACGCCGGGGGTGTTCGCCGCCGGCGACATAGTGGCCTACCCCTATAAACAAGCCGTGATCTCAGCCGCCATGGGGGTCGCCGCGGCGCTTTCAGCCACGGCGCACGTAATGAAAATGAAGGGCAGGCCTGTGCACAGCCTCGTAGATTGGAAAGCAGAGAAAAAATAGCTACTTTACAAGAGCCTCGAGGAGGTCCGCCGCGCTGTAGTCCTCCAGTCTCCACATAATCTCCAGCGCCCTCCTCCTAGCCTCCTCCGGCAGTACGTCGCGGGTTAGTGTGTTGAACTTATCCTCAAGCTCGGCGTCGGTCATGGGGTTTTTGGGGTGCCCCTTTGCGTAGTCCACTCTCTCGGTGTATTTACCCCCTCCCTTGGTGTAGACCGTAATTACTGTGGGGAAGGCCTGCGGGTAGAGCTTGTCGAGCTCCGGGTCGAGGTTGACCTCTATCTTCTTCATTAGGGAGAGGACGGCGGGGTTCCTCACGTCTCTGTAGTGCTCTATTTTTATCGGGCCCCAGAAGAACGCCGCGGCGGTGATCCACATTATGGAGTGGTCCGCCGTCTCCTTGGTGTGGGGGTCCCACTTCTCGGGGTCTTTGGGGCCGATGATTGTGTAGGCCGCCTCGTAGGTGTCTATCCTAATCTTCTCGATCTCCTCAACTCTGACCCTTTCCCTGAGCTTCAGGGCGGCCTCGACGGCGGTCTGGGCGTGGTACTCCACTGGGTACGGCTTGATGTACGTGTCGAGTATCCTACGGGGCGGCCTCCCCTCCTCCATGCTCTTCAACACACCCAGGTCGAAGTCGCCCTGCAACAGTTGCTTGAAGAAGGCCATCTCCCCCTCAAACGGCTTGTAGGGACCCGTGTAGCCCTCTTGTGCGAGCAACGTGGCGAATACCGCGTTGCGGCTTGAGTTGGCGGCGGCGGCGCCCTTCCACATAGACAGCTCGCCCACCCTCGTCTGGCGCATCGCGGCGTGGGGGACGGCGTAGATGGCCAGGGCGTGCTGTGTCTTGGCCGCGTCGAGGCGTAGTAGCTTGGCGGCGGCCAGCACGCTGCCAATCCCCAGGAAATTGACGTGGTCCCAGCCCCTCTTCCGCAGGGTTCCGCCGTCGCAGAAGGTGACCGACGCCTCGTAGCCTATGGCTACGGCTGTGATGAGGTCTGTCCCCTCCGCGCCGACGTAGTCGCCCACCGCCAGGGCGGCGCCGATCAAGTCGCTGGGGTGGAGGGGCTCTTTGGAGAGGTAGGTGTCGTTGTAGTCGTGGTAGCGGATCATGAGGCCGTTTACAAAAGTGGCCCAGTCTGGCGTGGTTTCGTAGCGCGTGCCCAGCAGCCTGGCCCCCCTCGAAGTGGCGAATTTCGACGCGACTCTCCTGGCGATAGCCACGGGCTCTGCGTTGTACGCCGCGAAGGCCACCGCCATGGAGTCGATGATCCTGCGCTTAACCTCGTGACGAGTCTCTAGAGGCACCTTGGAGTAGTCTACGGCGCTGGTGTACTCCGCCAGGATCTTCGTGACTCTATCCATGGCGCCCACCCCGCCCGCTCTTATAAATATTGTCTATATGTCTAGAAATTTCTGTGTCCAACTTCTCGTAGTCGTAGTACTTAATCAAGTCGTAGAGCTCCTTCCGTGTGAACATCTTGTCCAGCCACCGCTCCTGCGTCCCCTCGTTCATTATAGCTCTGAAGACCTCTCTAATGGCGTGCATAGCCACCCTCAGCGCGGTGACTGGGAAAATTACAAATTTGTAGCCGAACTCCTCCAGCCGCCTGGCCGGTATGAGGGGGGAGACGCCGAACTCCGTCATGTTGGCAAGCAACGGGGCCTTGACCCTCCTGGCGAATTCTCTAAACTCCTCCTCAGTCCGGAGGGCCTCTGGGAATATGACGTCGGCCCCCGCCTCTAGGTAGAGCTGGGCCCGCTCCACCGCATCCTCAAACCCCGTCACCCCAACAGCGTCTGTCCGTGCGATTATGACGAAGTCTGGACTTCTCCGGGCCTCCACGGCGGCGCGGATTTTCTTAGCCATTTCGTCCGGCGGCACGACGGCCTTGCCGCTGAGGTGGCCGCACTTTTTCGGCAGGACCTGATCCTCTAGCTGAATCCCGGCGGCGCCCACCGCCTCAAACTCCCTAACGGCGCGCATGACGTTGAGCGCCTCGCCGTAGCCCGTGTCGGCGTCTACAATCACTGGCACATCTACGGCGTCTACAATGTACTTCACGGTCTTTACCATCTCGTCGAGAGTTATCAAGCCGAGGTCGGGCAAGGCCATGGAGGCCGTGACAGCCGCCCCCGATACGTACACAGCCCTGAAGCCCAGCTGCTGGGCCATTAAAGCAGTCAACGCGTTGAAGACGCCGGGGACCAGCACGATGCCGGGCCTCCGCAACTCCTCTCTCAACAGCGCGGCGCCGTCCGCCCTAGACTTTCTAAACAACATATCCCCCAACTTTCTACACACTCTTAACAATTCAGCCGGCTGAAATTACGTCACCACTCCAAGCTCAGCGGCCTCATCACGGCATTTTGACTGATTCATTTATATTTAGACTTTGGGGAGGTGTAGTGCTGTCTAAACCATGTCTACTGCTCTTTGCATGTCCGGGTGATGGTGGAGAGACTTTGGTATACTGGAGGGGGGAGGCTAGGAGGGCGAGGAAGGACGACCCGTTGATTAAGCTCTTCGGCGCGCTGGACTCGGCGGTGGTGTACAGCCACAAGGCGGCTAACCTCCTGCCCCGCCCCCAGGCCCGGATCATGCGCCTCGTGGCCTTCGCCGTGATGGAGCTCGGCTTCTACCTAGCCACCGGGAAGGCGGAGTACCTAGACACAGCCACCGCGCTGTACAAGAGGGCTCTGAAGCTGGCCTACGCCGCGGCGCCTGAGGAGCCGCTTAGAAGCTGGATAGCCTGCGCCTCCCCCGAGTGCTCGGCGGTGGACGAAGCCCGGGTGTGGATTAGGTGGGCCGAGAGGAGGCTGGTCACGCTGGGAGAGTCCGCCGGGGCCAAGCTGTTAAACCAGCTCTCCAACCTAGCCTTCGAGGTGATGAGAACCCTCCCCCATATCAAGTACAGACACAGAAGCGTGAGCTAGGGGCCTGGAGTCGTGGAGGTATTTGCCGGCCGTAAAGAATATATACATGTGGATATATAGGAAACGCCCTGGGCAACTCCCCTGTAGGGGGGCGAATGAGCCTGGTGGGTTACCCCGGCCAAATTTTATATACCCCTCCCTACTGTGGGCTATGCCAAAAGAGGTGTTCTTGCTGGCGATTTGGAAGCAGTACGGGGAGAAGGCTGAGGAGGTCCGGGTAAGGCGCTATCAAGACTACGTGAAGCTTAAGGCCAGGCTCGCCGGGTATCTCTACACTATTAAACTCCCCCCAGACAAGGCAGAGCAGGTTTTGGCAGAGCTCAAGTCTAAGAACGTGAAGATCGAAGAGGTGTAGGGTGGCTAAAATTTTTAAATGCCTCCTTCCCGACCTTTTCCATGGAGTACATATACGGGGCGTTGTTGCTTCACTACGCTAAGCAGGAGATAAACGAAGAGAATCTGGCGAAGGTACTGCAGGCGGCAGGCATTTCGCCAGACGAGGTTAGGATAAAGACTCTCGTGGCGGCTCTCAAGGAGGTAAACATAGAGGAGGCTATTAAGTCGGCGGCGTTTGCGCCGGTGGCCGCCGCGGCGCCCGCGGCGGCGCCAGCAGCCGGCGGGGCCGCCCCCGCAGCGCCTGCAAAGGCTGAGGAGAAGAAAGAAGAAGAGGAGAAGAAGGGGCCGAGCGAGGAGGAAATCGCCGGCTCGCTGGCTTCACTGTTTTAGAGGCTTAACTAGTTTAGATAAAACACTATCAAGCTCTTTTATATCTTTGTAGTAGATTCTAAATATTTGGTTATTTAGCTTAAATTCGATAAATCTCCTCTCCTCGCTGACTTTGTAATCCGCCACTTCTATAGGCGCCTTGAGGCCCAGACTCTTGTCTATGACGAGGCCGGCGTCGTACACCTTTAGACTCCTCACTATCCTCGGGGCGGTAGGCGGCTTGAAAGTCGCCATGGAGATCAAGGTGAATATGCCAAATACAGCCACGTAGCCGAGAAATCTCGCGGGGAGCTTTCCTATGCTGGGGCCAAGCGCCGACTCGGTTGCGGGCGGCAGTGTTGGAAATAGGAACGTGGCTAGTAGTATAAATAGAGGTAGTGTTAACATCGGCAGAAATGACCCCCTGACCATTTTTTTATACTCATTTACAAGCTCTTTATCTTTTTCTAAGAGTTTATTAACTTCTTTCTCATCTATTTCAATTATGGGGCGGCCTTTAGACACCTCCTGCACCGTTGCCATGCCTCTCCTGTACGACCTCACCCCCATTAGTATAGAGACTCCGAAGAATAGGACGAAGTACAGTAATATAGCTGTGAAGTACTCGCCAGGGAAGAAGGTGAGAATCGCTGAGAAAACTAGTATCGACGCCACGCTCAGCACGGCTCGCCTCATGCCTCGCCATTTGCTAATCAGTTTAAATACGTTCTCCACATCTCGACGTGGTGAGGATAACTGCCGTGTGTTCTGAGCACCCAGGAGTGCTTGAGCCTAGCCACGGATTTGGAGTCTTGATAAACGACGCGGTTTTGTTCGACAGCTGTAGTAGAGACGCCGCCTTGCAATTCGCCGCGAAGTCGAAGGCCAAGCCGTCAATCGGCGTGGTGGGGGTCGCCGGCAACGAGCACCACTCCGGCGGGTTTGGGCTGTATAAGATCCCCGTCGTGAACCCACCCCTCGACGTTGAGCTGGTGGTGCTTGGGGTCAGGTACAAGGTGTTTAAAGAACGTGGGGAGAACATTCTTTATGTAGATGGGGTGGTGGTGTCGCCCTGCGGCCTCTTCTCCGTGCCTTACCACAAGCTCTCGCAGAGGGGGGTGAAGGCCCGGTGTTTTGTCGGGGGGCTGGGCGGCACCAGCTACAGCCCCTACCTGCTCCACAGAGTAGCGGCGGAGCTTAGGCTACTGGGGGTGCGGTGCGTCGTAGCTATGCACACGGCGCCTCAGCTCGCCAAGGAGCTGGAGAAGAAATTCAACGTCTATAGGCTGGGGGCGGGGGCCTCGCTGGAGGTCTAAAATTAATATACAGTTCGTTTAGGGGTCGTGGACGGGCTGTTAGCACTGGCCATCAGCTGGTTCGTGCTGGTTGGCATCGTATACCTGTTGAATAGAAGCGCCGTGAGGTATTTCCTAGCCATCTACTGGAAGAGCGAGAGGCTCGTAAGGTACGTCGAGGCGTTTACTAGGAGGCTGAGTTTTGTACCTCTCAGAGCCTACCTCGTCGTGGCGCTGACTCTCTTCGCGGTGCCTGTATTCGTGGCTATCCCCTTTGTGAGGCCAGACGGGCAGGTCCAGATTTTATGGGGCTTTCTCTACATGTTGGTTGGAGGTACTTTAAACGCCCTCGGCGCGCTCTTCAGAGGGGCGCCGCCGGAGGAGGCCGCGGCGCGCTCAGCCGGGGTTACTCCAATTATCCCAGGAGTCACACTCCCATGGGATCAACTGCCCTACATGGCTGTCGCCGTCGCTGTCGGCGTCGTTCTGCACGAGCTAATGCACGGATACGCTGCCTTGAGATACGGGATCCCGGTGAGGTCCGTCGGGGTCTTCTCCCTCTTCTACATCCTAAGCGGGGCTTTTGTAGAGCCCGACGAGGAGCAGTTCAAGAAGGCAAATACAGAAGCCAAGCTCGCCGTCTTGGCGAGCGGCGTCGCTGTAAACGTCGTTGTGGCGCTGTCGGCGATGTTGTTAGGGGTCGCCGGCGCCTGGGCCGGCTTACAAGGCGCGGTGTTCGGCGTCCCGGCCTACGGCGTCCAGCCAGGAGACAGGGTTATTGGAATCCACGGTTGCGGGCTACAGGACGCCGTCTACACCCCTGATGACCTGTTGACGAAGTTAAATGTGCTCGCCGGCCTCGGGCCGCTTATGGGAATAAACAAAACTGTCAACTGCAAGCCAGGCGACAAGGTGACCCTCGTCGCCGCCTCGTGGCTGCATCGATACGAAGTCACGCTGGATTACACAAGCTTCACCACGCCCCCCAGGATAAACTGGCTCTACACAGACGGCTCGCTGTACCTCGGCGGCGTCAGGCCGGGGGACGTGGTGACGAAGATAGAGGGTTGCGGCAGGACGTGGGAAACGCCGACGAGCGGCCAGCTACTAAGCGCAGTAATTGAGACGAGGGCTGTGTGCAGAGCGGGGGACTCGGTTAGGGTCTACGTGGAGAGAAACGGCACGCTCCACGTCTTTAACGTGACGCTGGTGGAGAAGGGGGGGAAGATTTTCTACGGGCTGGGGCCCGGTAGCCTGCCCATGATCGGCTACGACGCGGGGCCTATAAAAAGGGACCAGTTGTACAACACCGACTTCACAAAACTCGTGTTCTGGCTAATTGTGGTGAACTACGGCCTCGCCGTGCTCAACGCGTTGCCCATATACCCACTAGACGGGGGGCAGCTACTCGCCGCGGCGATTCAGCGGAGGCTGGGGGAGAAGAGGGGCAACGCCGTGGTAAGCGCAGTGACGTGGGTCCTCGCCGCCATGCTTATCTTCAACATAGCCCTCGGCGTGTTGGGAGAGCAGTACAGAATTCTGCAGTCGATAAGATGAAGCTCTGGCTCTTGGTAGCCATAGTGGCGGCTCTCGCCGCGGCGTCCGCCTTTCTGCCAGTTGAGGTATTTGTCTCAGACGCCTTCAGGCCCCCGCCTAACAAAATCCTCACCCCAGACGGCGTCAAGGCCGTGTCTGCGCCGCCTCTGTGGCTGTATATGTGGAGAGTTACGGTGGTCTTTACACTTCTCCTCTTCGCCGCCGTGGTGGCCACCTTCTTCACAAAGCCCAACGACCGCGCCAGGTGGACGCTGGCGACGCTCTCCATCGCAACCGCCGCGTTCCACTACCTAACCCTCCTATTTACATCATCCCCGCCGGGCTACGGCGTGGCGATATACCCACTCTTCTACACCATAACGGTGAAAAACACCACCCAGATATACCTAGACATAGGCCAAGTGTTGATACTATACGCCATCTACAACGTCTACGTGGTGGAGAAGAGGGTGAAAAAGAGAGGCGAGGGAGGTCTAAAAGCCAAGATCTTTACAATAGAAGAGGCTTAGCGAGCCGAGCCCTATCTCAAAAACTTCTCCTCCAGCGACTTGACGTACTCCACAGACTCCTTCACAGATACGAAGTGCCTCTTGACGTACTCCACCTCCTCTCTCGTCACCGTGGATCTGCCCCGCTCCTTGGCTATTATATAAGCCGGCGTGAGCAACTGAAGCGCATATCTCAAGGAGTGCTCCGCGCCTATTGCGGTCAAGAGCTCGAGGGCGTCTCTCCCAAGCGGCACGTTCTGCTCACGAGCCTTAATCGTTATGATTTCCCTCACCTCGTCGGCCGTGTAGGGCCTTGTGCGGATGATAACCAGCCTATCCAACATGTCCTGCGGTATCCCGTGGGGCGACTCCACGTCGGTCCCCCTAATCTTAGCTATCCCCCTATTAGTGGCCATGATGATAATCGGGGCGAACTCAGTCTCCATAGCCCTCATGAGGAACGAGAAGCTCTCGATGTCCAGGAGATGGGCGTCGTCTATAAACAAAACCCCCGGCACAAGCTCCGCCTTGCCCTCCTCCACAGTCTTCTTCACAATTTCATCACTCTGCCTCCTAACCTCGTCTGGGATTTCCTTAACCTCTTCGGCAAATCCGAAAATCATGGCGGAGATTAGACCTCTCTGCCTCGCCAGAGACATATCGACGTCGTGAAGCGTGAAGAACCTCACAATCTCCTTCTCCTTGTAGACGGGGCCCTTGGGCAACTCCGCCCTCTTCCTCACAGCTATGTCGTACTGCTCCCCGCCCTCCCCCCTCCCCACCACAGACACGGCGCCTGTCTCCTCGTCAATCATAATGACGTCGCCCTCCTCCACCCCCAGCTCAATCAGCTGCTGCGCAATCTCAGCCGGGATCCTCAACGTCTTCTCCTCGTCCCTAGTCCTCAGCTTAATAGTGGCGCCGAGCACCCTCTGTATATACGGGTTGTAGGGGTGGCGGCCGTATCTAAACTCCAGCGACCTCACCTCCCCCTCGTACACCTTCCTCCACTCCCTCACCTTTATCCCAATCGCCCTCCTAAGCGCCCTCATCAAAAACTCCGACTTCTTAACCTCCAGGGAATATATCTCCCCGCCGGAAAGCGCCACAAACGGAGTCTCGGAACCCAGCTCCCTCGCGATACCCAGGGCCAGCGCCGTCTTGCCGGTGCCCGGCGGCCCTACGATCAACACGCCTTTCCCAGCGAATTTCCCCTCCTTAATCATCTTCACCACTATGTAAGCCGCCTCCCGCGCCTCTGTCTGCCCCACAAACCCGTCGCCGACGAACTCCACCTTCCCCTCCCTGACGCCGAGGCCCTTAATGTGGCTGTGAGCGGCGAAGCGCTCGAACTGTGTCCTAACTTCCTCAATCTTAACCGACGACATGACACCCTCCATGTATCCCTTTTAAAAATTTTTAAGGCGCGGGAAACTAAGACATGTGAAGAACCGCGAGGTGGCGTATCTACAGCTACTCGCGTTACTCAGCACGTCGAACACCCCACGAGGCCGGAAGAATCTGGCGGAGGAGCTCAAAATCGGCGAGGGAATCGTCAGAACACTACTCGAAGGCGGCCGGGAGTTCGGCCACGTCTTGATAATGAAGGGGGGAGTCAAGATAACCGAGGCAGGTCAGACATTTCTAAAAGACGCACTCGACATCTGCGGAATAGGCGGCATATTCGCCGTAGAGGAAGCCAAAGACCTACTCTGCGGCCGGAGGTGCGTGGCACACGTAGTAAGAGGCGCCTTGGGAGACGTCATCAAGATACGCGACTCGCTGGTGAGGCTAGGCGCATGCGGCGCCTTGATAATTGAGAAAAAAGGCGGCAAGACATACCTCCCCCCCATCGGAGAGCCACTAGAAAAATACCACGCCAACCTCGCAAAAAAACTAGAACACCACATAGCACAAGACACCTCGGTGGTCATCACCTGCGGCGACACCTTCGCAGACGCCCTCACGCCAATAGAGTTGATGTGCCACGACGCGCTAAGACTTTAAAATAGGATCTACACCAAACCTGTGATGATTAGAACCCGCAGGATAGGTGACAGGCGGCATCCTATCTGATTCTAGACGACCACAAGCCTCGCCCTTTAGGGCGGGGTAAGGCTTTAAACGAGGCTTCAATTTGGACATGGTGGCTAGACGCTCTGTCGCTGTTCCGCTTCTGCTGGACGGCAACCAATTCCTCGACTTCCTAGAGCTGGAGAAGGGATACAGAAAGGTGAAGCGGATGGCGGTGGAGTACCTCGTGGAGAAGTATGGGGGAGGAGAGCCAGCTACTTCCGTGTATGGCATGAGGTGAAGGAGGTCGTGAAACAGACCGGGCTACCGTTTGCATACGCCCAGCAAGCCGTCAAGGAAGCGGTCGAGGCCTACAACTCTTGGGCCGAGGCGGGCGGGAGGCCTCCTGAGGTGAGGCGCGTAGCGCCTTACGTAGACGAGAGGACGTGGCGCTTTGACTCGGCGACCGCTCTATCCATAAGGCTCATGTCTGGGAGGCACGCCGCGGAGCTGTGGCCGCACAAGCGGTTCTGGCTCTTCGAGTGGCTTGTCAGGGGTGGGAGGGCCAAGAGGGCGTCTACGATTAGGCTGAGGCGGGTGAAGAACAGGGTATACGCCATGTTTACATACGAGGTGGAGCCAGAGGCGGAAAAAGAGCCCGCCGCCGTTGCGGCCTTCGACGTGAACGATAACACAGTGGTGGTAGCTAGAGTCGATCTTAAGGCCTCAGCCGACAGAGTTGCCCAGTGGAACCGCAAGTGGGTGCAGCCCTCCACCTCGATTAAGGTGTTCAAGACAGATTTCGGCAGGCTGGCCAAGCGCTACGCCGCGATTAGACGCAAGTGGGCCGAGGGGCTCTCCGTGGAGGTGAGCGGGAGGAAGCTCTCCGGCGTCCACACTAGGGAGTTTCGAAAGAGGGTGAAGAGGCTTAGGGAGGGGAAGAGGAAGCGGGATAGAGTTAACAAGATAGCTCATGAGCTTACGAGAGAGCCGGTGATCCTCGTCGCTGAGGACTTGGGCAGAAGGCCTCAGGAGGAGATGGTGGAGAGGGCGAAAAGCGCCGGGCTTAGGCACCGCATTAAGCAGATGCCTATCAAAGCCGTAGTAGGAAAAGTACGGGACAGAGCCGCGGAGCGCGGTTTGAGGTTTGTATTTGTGTCAGCCAGCAGGTACTCCAAGACCTGCCCAGTACACAGAGAGCCTCTGTCGTTCCCCCTCGGCCCCAAGATGGGGCTCTGCCCCCACGGCCACTGGGTCCACAGAGACGTTGCGGCCGTGTTAAACATTCTGAAGAAAGCCGCGGAGGAGCTGGAGCCGAAATACGCCGAGGTGGTCAGACATGCACTATCCACAGTGGACAAAAGACAGCTGGAGGAGTGGTCTGCTATTGTGCTGAGGGCGGAGCGTACTGTTAAAGCCAGGTGGCCCGCCGTGCTGGCCCGGGCCGGCCCCATGACCCCGCCGGGCGCCATAATCCCGGCAGGGGACGAGGGCGCCTATGACCCGCCCTAGAGGAGCCCCCGCCCCTCAGGACGGGAGGAGGTCAGTCCGAGCAGATCAGCACCTAGATTCGACTTAAGTGAAAATATTCTTACACGATTAATCAAACACAATATAAATTTAGAAGTATAGCTAAAATACTTATGAGTGAACAAGCTGTTCAAATAAGAACAGGAGGCAAAATTTTACAGTCTCCATGCGGCCCAATCATCCACGGCCTAGAAGACGTACTGATAAAAAACACATCAATAAGCGACATTGACGGCGACAAGGGCATCCTCTGGTACAGAGGTTACAGAATAGAGGATCTAGCCCAGCACTCAACGTACGAAGAAGTGTCGTACCTCATACTGTACGGGAAGCTACCTACTAAAAAAGACTTCGAGGACTATGTGAGCAGGTTGCGGAAGAACAGAGATCTACGTCCAGAGACCATCGAAGTAATTAGAAACCTCGCAAAGGCCCACCCCATGTTTGCACTTGAGGCGGCCGTCGCCGCAGAAGGAGCCTACGACGAGGATAATCACAAGCTCGCCGAGGCGCTGAGGTTAGGCCGGTACAAGGCAGAGGAAAAGGAGCTCGCGTATAAAATTGCTGAGAAGCTCGTGGCGAAGATGCCCACCATAGTGGCCTACCACTACAGACTCTCCCGCAACCTCGATATTGTAAAGCCCAGGGAGGACCTGTCGCACTCAGCCAACTTCCTCTACATGATGTTTGGAAAAGAGCCCGATCCACTCGCCGTCAGAGGGATTGACCTCTACCTGATGCTTCACGCCGACCACGAGGTCCCCGCCAGCACCTTCACGGCGCACGTCGTTGCCTCTACCCTCAGCGATCTCTACTCCGCTGTGGCCGCCGCCGTGGCGGCGTTGAAGGGTCCGCTCCACGGAGGTGCTAACGAAATGGCGGTTAGGAGCTACCTAGAGATAGGCGACCCATCGAAGGCGAGGGACGTAGTGGAGGCCGCGACTAAGCCCGGCGGCCCTAAGTTGATGGGAGTTGGGCACAGGGTGTATAAGGCCTATGACCCGAGGGCGAAGATTTTTAGGGAGTTTTCAAAAAACTACGTCGCTAAGTTCGGCGATCCTAAGAATCTATACGCGATTGCCAGCGCTATTGAGCACGAGGTCTTGAACCACCCCTACTTCCAGCAGAGGAGGCTCTACCCCAACGTAGATTTCTGGTCTGGCATAGCTTTTTACTACATGGGGGTGCCCTACGAGTACTTCACGCCTATATTCGCCGTGTCGAGAGTAGTTGGGTGGGTTGCGCATATACTGGAGTACTGGGAGAACAACAGAATATTCAGACCCAGGGCTTGCTACGTTGGTCCCCACGATTTGCAGTACGTACCGATTGAACAGAGGTGAAAAACTACTCGATAATTTTTTCCCTCATTAAAATTTCGAGGGTCTTTATGCTCTTCCCGATGACTGTCCTCGCTACTTCTAGCTCCTCGTTGTAGGACCGTGGTATCCTGGCTACCTTCTGCGCCGAGGCGGTTGCGGCGACTGCGGCGGCTTCTCTGACATAGACCTCCCACTCAGTCATTTTGGGTATTATGTACTCCTCGTGTATGCCTTTTTCCTCTGCGAATTTGGCCACCTCCTCCGCGGCCGCAATGAGCATCTCGTCGGTTATAGTAGTGGCTCTCACGTCGAGTGCGCCTCTGAACACCGCTGGGAATATTAGTGAGTTGTTAACTTGGTTGGGGAAATCGCTGCGGCCTGTCGCCACGATTTTAGCGCCGGCTTCTTTTGCCTCCCACGGCCATATCTCGGGGACGGGGTTGGCCAGGGCGAATACGATGGCGTCTTTGTTCATTGAGGCTACCCACTCCTTCTTTATCACGCCGGGGCCTGGTCTCGACGCCGCGATTATGACGTCTGCGCCTTTCATGGCCTCGGGTATGCCGCCGCGGCGCCTCTCTGCGTTTGTCTCAATGGCGTATTTGTACTTCCACGGGTTTTCAATCATCATCTTGTCGATGTCGTCGCGTTCTGGGTGTAGAATGCCTTTGCTATCTACTAGTATGAGGTTGCCCGGCTTTGCCCCGTATTTGATTAATATGCGGGCTGTGTAGATATTAGAGGCCCCGGCTCCCACAAGCGCTATGGTGACGTCGCTGATCTTCTTCCCCACGAGCTTCAGGGCGTTTATTAAACCGGCAAGGGTGGCCGTGGCCGTGCCTTGCTGGTCGTCGTGCCACACGGGTATCTGCAGTTCCTTTCTCAACTTGTCAAGAAGGTAGAAACATTTCGGCGACTCGATATCTTCGAGGTTGACCCCGCCCAGCGCTGGCTCGAGGGCCTTTGCGACTGAGATGAACTCCTCCGGCGTCTTCACTCTTATGGGGATGGGTATGGCGTCGACGCCGCCGAGATATTTAAAAATCAGGGCTTTGCCCTCCATCACCGGATAGGCGGCTTCTGGCCCAATATTTCCGAGGCCCAGCACCCTCGTGCCGTCTGTAATGACTCCGATGATATTCCACCTTGAGGTTAGCTCAAAGGCTAGCTCTGGGTTTTTGTGTATTTGTCTAGAGACTTCTGCGATTCCTGGGGTGTAGTATATGGCAAATTCCTCCATTGAGCTAATGGGGACTTTTGGAATGATCGATATTTTGCCGCCGTATTTTTTATGTACCTCTACGGAGAGCTGATACCACTTCTCTGTCACGGAAACTGTAACAGATATATAATTAAATATTTCGCAGAGCCGTGGTAAGCGGATTCACCAATACCAAGGTAAATATAAAAATCTATAGAAGCAGATTCAATAGTAGTAAATGTATGATAAAAATAAAATATAGAAAAACTATTATGAAAGTAATGTTGTGTAATTTAGCAAAGACCTATATTAAGAAATTATTTGATAAAAATTTTACAAGAAAGATAAAAATAGTAGATATTGAGGGTATGTATATAAAAATAGATAGTAAGCTGTGGGCGTCTGGGTGGCTGTACTTCCCACATAGTAGAAAGTTGATAGGGGCGGTTTTTTATGGGGATAGGGGTGTCGTGGCGTCGCCGAGGCTACCAGAGGAGTACGCAGTCTTTATACCTCTCGACGCGCCTATTATTAATCTGCTTGACGCAGACGTGGCGGATTTCTACTAGTCAGCTCCACGGCTCCGCTCATCTATCGCTCCGGAAACCTCTGCATCACCACGTCTCGTTGCTCCCGAGTTTATAATTTTTCTAGAGAAGGCCTGTGTTTTCCAGGGCGCGTCTAGCGGCTTCGCGGTCAATTCCATCTCCGAGTATTGTGTATCTATCTGGGCGTAGGCTGTGGGCCGTGGTGAGCGCCTCTACGGCGAGGTCGATATCTACGCCGGCTTGTTTTAACGTGGTGGGGAGGCCTACAGTCTCGGCTATCTTCTTTATTCTCTGCCATTTTATTCCGTGGAGGTAGGCCATGACGATGGAGCCTATAGCTACGAGCTCTCCGTGGATAGCCTCGTCGTTCTTCTCTTGTAGGCGCATCTCGATGGCGTGTGCAAATAGGTGCTCCGAGCCGCTACACGGCCGCGAGGAGCCGGCTATGCCCATGGCCACTCCGCAACCTATCAACGCCTTGACTAAGACCCTCACGTCCTCCTCCCTTGCGAAGTTCCGTATCCTCGCGGCGTTGGAGGCCACGATTCTGTAGCTGGTGAGGGAGAGGTGTGCCGCGTATTCGCTGTACTCCTCTCCCTTGAGTCTATGCGCCAGTTGCCAGTCTCTCACAGCCACTATTTTCCCCAGCAGGTCGCCTATGCCGGCTCTCAACAGACGGGACGGGGCGCTTAGTATTACCGAGGTGTCTGCTATGATCGCGGTGGGGGGCGCCACTATCTTGCCGCGAGAATACATTCTCCTCGACAGCACGTAGGAGACGTATGGAGACGCGATGCCGTCGTGGCTTGCCGAGGTGGGGATTACCACCAGCGGCTTCTTATGTATGTATGCATATACCTTAGCCATGTCGAGAGGTCTGCCGCCGCCCACGCCCAGCACTAGGTCGTACCCCGTCTTTTCTAGGTCAACCTCGTCGTATTTAACTACGTCGACGGTGTACCCGCTGAGTAGCTGAGCTACCTGGCTGGCGTAGTGCAACGTCGTAGATCTCCCCGTTACGATGAGTATTTTTCCAGCTCTTAACCCGGCGACGACGAGCGGGGTCTTTGTTATGGCACCAGGTCCAAATATTACTGTACGTGGGATTTCAAAACTTTCAAGTTGCTTCACGGAAAACTTCTATAAACTCTTTTTCGCTTGTGGTGGTGATGTCTTTCACGGTTACCACGCCCCCGCTCCTGACTACCTGGCGGTTTACAAACTTAGCACCCCCCTCTCTAAGTATTTTAATGAGCTCGGTGGTGGGGTATACCGTGGCTTCCTTGCCTCTTAACAGGCCTAGCTGGGCTAGATAGCCCGGCACGGCAAGCGGGGCCACGACTGTCTTGCCTTCTCTGTGGAATTTGTCAACGACTGCGTTTAGCTTTGCTAGGTCTATGTTTAGGTCCCATATCTTCAAGGGGGGCTTTTTTCCCAGCACGTGGTAGTAGATCTTGTAGCCTCCTGCCAGCCCCAGTAGGTCGTACTCGTCGGCGATTTTGGCGGCGTCGTCGGCGGACATGGTCATGAAATCTACGTCGTAGTTGATGTTTACGTCTCTGGAGCCGACGGCGGATTTAACCTCGTAGCCTGCCTTTGTCAAGAAGTTCTTCAAAACGGAGTACTCCTCTCTCTTTGCCATGTCAATTACAAATATCAACGCCTTGGGCATGCCCTCCACAACAAGAGGATATTTAAGACTTCTGCCTAGATCTCAAAATAAGGTTGGCGATGTAGTCAGCCGCGGCTTCTGCATGTTCAAAAGGTCTGCTCTCGGGGCGGCCTCTGAAACTCAGTACATGTACCGTACTCTCGCCGGCGTTCGCGGCGGCGAATGCAAATAGCCTATTGGCTTGTTGTTGCATTTCTATCTCCTCCTCGCTTTCCACGTCTCTAAACCTCCCCGGATCTTTCCTCCTCCTCTCCAGAATGACCTTTGGATCGTACTCAATCAGAAGAATTACGTCGGGCTTCAGCTTTGAGATTATCCTGTCGGGCAGACCGGGGTAGTACCCCCCTCCGATTTTAATAGAAGCGTGGGTGTCTATCAACACGTCGCCGGGGAGAGACGCTATGTACTCGGCGGCCTCCTCCTGTATCTTCCGGTATTCCTCTACTGGAATCTTCTTCCTCATCTCGTCTCTGTGCTGTATGCCGAACCTCTGCTTGGCTATTTCAAACATGACATCTCCATAATTCACGATCTTGACGTCTGGTAGTCGTTGTCTAATGAAATTCATTATTGTAGTCTTGCCGCTCCCCGGCAGAGCGACAACTACTATTTTCACAAAGCCACGGCGTTGGTGTGTTTTAAAATTTTATTAATCATTACAAATTTCGCTCTAGGCGACGGGTCGCCGACGATAGCCCTCCCCACTATTATAACGTCAATTAGCTTCCCGCTTCTAGCTACTAGCTCCACTTCCCGCTCGGTGATGCCGCCGGCGATGGCCACGCCGACGCCTTCGTCTCTCAGCCTCCACGCCACTTCGAGGAGATTTTCAAATCTGAGCCCTGTCCTCCTCTGCACGTCTATGCCGAGGTGCACCACGAAGAGGTCGGGGCGCGCCTTCTGCAGGATCTCCCGCGCCCGGCTCAGCGGGTCGCCGACGCCGATTAGATCCACCGCCGACTTAAGGCCGACGGCTCTGCCCTCCCTCACAAACTCCTCTATAGTCTCTATATTGGTGGCGCCGAGGACGGTGCCCCAGTCCGCGCCGAACTCCCTAGCCATCCTCGCCTCGAGGCTCCCCACGTCGGCGGTTTTCAAGTCGGCCACAACCTCGGCTCTGGGGCACGCGGTCTTCAAGGCGCTTACCGCGGGCATCCCGAACATCTTAATGAGGGGGGTCCCCGCCTCCACCACCTCCAGCCCCGCCTCGCAGAGCTCCCTTGTCAGCTCCACCGCCTTTCTAAGATCCACCAAGTCGAGAGCTACCTGGATTTTCATAACTACGACGAGATTAACGATTTAAAACAGATATCTCCACGGGAGCTGTGACCTGCGGCAAGCCCGGCGACTATAGATACGGCGAGCACACAGCCGACGTCTTGGTGCAGGCCTTCGGCTGTACCTTAGAGGAGGCGTTTAAAAACGCCGCGGTGGCCCTCGCCGACTTGACGTACCACAGCCAGCGGGTAGAGCCAAGGGAGAGCAGGTCAGTGGTGATCGAGTACGACGACTTGGAGGGCCTCTTGTTCAAGTGGATTGATGAGCTCCTCTACCTATTCGATGCCGAGAAATTTGCCTTGAGCAGAAAGATTGAGCTGAGCGTGGATAAGGGCGAGAAATACGTCGTAAGAGCGACGGTATACGGCGAGCGGTACGACATTGAGAAGCACGGCTTCACGGGCCTCATCGTGAAGGCCATGACTTTCCACATGATGGAGATAAGGAAGGTGGGGGACTACTGGGTGTTGCAGTACGTCGTCGATATATGAGCCTCGGCGCGGGACGACCGGCTCTAGAGGAGTTTGGACAACTGATAAGGCTGGGGGAGCCTGTGCGTACAGTAAGACAAGCGGCCAAGGCTGTGGGCGTAGACGAGAGCAGAATTATAAAGACCCTCGTTGTTAACTGCGGCGGCGAGTACAGGGCCTACGTACTCCGAGGCGTCAAGAAACTCGATTTAGAAAGACTCGGGTGCCGCATGGCCACCCCCGAGGAGGTACTCAGCGTCACCGGCTACGCCGTCGGCGGGGTTCCCCCCGTCCTCCCCATACCAGTCTACATAGACAGAGAACTACTAGAGGAGGAGTACGTATATGGGGGAGGCGGCGACGACCACAGTCTTTTGAAATTCCGGCCGCTTACACTTGTGGAGAGAGGCGTCGCCGTGCCGATAGATCTGTGAGCTTCTACGACTTCCTCTGGGAGGCGGTGAGGCGCCCCTTCCTCATCGTGGAGTACGCCAAGGCTGTGGGGGTGGAGTTGCCGAACCCCCCGGAGGACTTCTACGCGCGGCTTGAATACGTGGCGAGGGCCGCGGTGCTTGTGCTCGAGGCCGAGAGGGGGGAGGACGAGTTTTGGCTAAGTAGATGTAGAGAAGTTAAGAAATTCTACCTAGAGGCCCAAGCCGACCTCAGAGAAAGAAAAAACCTGCCGGTATTTACAATTTGCTAGTGTCCCCTGGATTGGGTCTCAGAACATCGCTGGAAGCTATATCACTTCCATGTCGTCTTTTAGCTGTTCTATTAGTTTCTTTTTCTCGGCGCCTACTAGCTTGAGTATGAGTTTTATCACGGCTAGGGGGAGGTGGTTGGTTTAAACGGAGGTGGTTAATTTATCTGTTTGTCTTTTTAAGGGGCGGGGGGCAGGTTACATGGATTTGACCGTTGTCGAGGTGGCTAATAGGTGTCCCCTCTGTGGTGGGGCTTTGGAGATTGTGGAGGATAGGTCGTATATCTGGTTTGGCTGTAGGCGCTGTATGCGTTACGTGAAGAGGGAGAAGAGGGAGCTGGCCCGGAGGTATGTCGACTACGCGTCTAGGAGGTTTGACTGGAGGGGGCTGGTGTCGGAGCTCTACGCGGTTTACCTAGACGGGGGCTAGGCCTCGCCTAGTTTATACTCTCTTCCGTGTCTCACTATCTTCACCTCGGTCTTCACTGGTACCCTCATGCCCGCCCTCAGCAGTATTTGGTAGAGTTCGTAGTCTTCCAACTCCTTTATTACGCCTTGTAGGTGTAGCTCTGCTATTTTTTTGAAGAGTGCGACTGCGTGTTGTTGATACAGAGCCAGGGCGTTTTCAATTATCTCGCCGGCTCTCTCGCCCTTGGTTATCTTCCTCACGATTTGGACAGCCTCCTCGCCTGTTACGACCTTCTGTTTGGGCGGCTCCTCCCTCTTGCTCGTCTTGGCCAGCTCTAGGGCTTTTTTCCTCAGTAGCGTGTCTATCTCGTCCACGTAGTTGGGGTTTTGGCTCTATTTAAGAATTAGCTCATATACAGTTCGGGCGGCGCGGGGCGTGGGCCGGCCTTTCGGCGTGCCCGGGCGGAGTTGCCAGATGAGCGGAGATGGGGGTATATTCCTTAGCTGTTGATGGATTACATAGCCAAGCTCTTTATCCACTGTATAAGTTCCCGATACCTCATAGTTTTTATTAATCCTCTGCATACGCAATCGTTGCACGATAACTTTTCTTCCACAAAGGCGGCGAGTTTTTTGTCTTCTGTTAGAAACAGTAAGATTCCCTTGGTTATGCCGGCGACCGTCCTCCTAGGCCTGTGGCGAGTAGGTCGTATGAGTACAGCAGAGAGGCCAGTACCTCTAGGATATCCTCCGAGGGACAGTAGTGTATTCATTCACTTTTTCGCTCCAACACACCCTACGCGTCTCTCTACTCTCCAGTGCGCGCCTCTGCCTAGCGAGGGCTCCGCCGTCCTCCACGATCCTAATGTGGCGTGATTGGGCGAGATCGGAATAGGCCGTCAGGGCTATGTTAAACATGGACTCTACATCGAGATGCGGCCAGCCGTGCCTCGCCCGATCCACCGATTTTAATATGTTTTTTAACGCATCGGGGAGCTCCCTATTTACGGCTTTATCAATGTAGATAACCAAGCCCTGTTCCATCGCTATTTCTACCAGCGGCTTAGGTCTTTTCGAGACGCGCGTCGCCGCAACTGCGTAGACTATCCGCGCCAAGACGCTTGTGTCAGCGAAGAGGTGTACGTTCTTAAACATTGCTGAAGAGGTCGGGGAATTCTTCGACTTCGTCTGTGTATTTTGTTTTTTCAGGGTCTCCTTCAACCTGCGCCGGAAGTCTAGATACGCGTTTAGATCTACGTTGAACGCCAGGGCTTTTACGTCCCCCTCCAAGCCGAGTTTTTTAAGGGCTAGCTCCGCGAGCTCCTCCTCTGATTTACGGCCGTAGGCCTCAACCACTTTCATGGCCGTCTCGGCGAGCTCGCCGAGCCCCATGCGTCTAAGCGCCGCCGCGCCCTCCGCCGCGACCTCTCCCGGTTTTTGACGTAATACGAGTCGCCTACCCGAACCACGTCTATTCCGCACCTCTCCGCAAGCTTGTCTATAGGCATAAACGGCCCTTTTAGATATATGGTGAAGCGCTCTGGTGATCTTAATACGGGCTCGCCCTCTCCGTAAAGTGTAAAGAATAATAGCTTGGACACCACCTCGGCCGAGGGGCCTCTGCGGTAGAGCTCTAGATACCTTCCAACGATTATTCTGATCTGAGCAGATGCCTAAACACCTCACAGCCTACTTGTATAACTAACACTAGGAAAATATACACAACAGGTTAAAAACTTCTTTCATTGACTTTTAGGGATTGGCTCTTCAAACTCGGCGAACGCGTCGCCGTGGCGGTCTAGGGCATCATGCCTCCGGTGACGTGGGTACTTAAACCTTCATTGCCTTCCAGCTCCTTCAGTTTCCTTCTGTATTCGCCCAGTCTGTTCCTTAGTCGCAATCGCCCCCAGCCTAGCTGTGGAACGAGAGGATTTTCCTCTCCTGCTCCGGTAGCTTTTTCTGCCACTGCGCCGTGCGCGGCCCCTATACATTCTACCTGTCCTCACGTCGTATGAACCTCCTGATTTAGGTAAAACGTGTGACGAGAGGTCGGGAGGGATGTATATGGGGGCAGAAAGCTGCGGCTAGCTTTAAGCCCTGAGGTACGTGAGGCTGGAATCCACTACGCGTGTCTGGCGCTGGCCGGTGGGCGCGCGGCGCATGTGGGTGTGGGGAGGCAGAGAGGGGGCTACGATTGCATGTGTATAAACAGCTCGGCGGCCACGGTGGGCGTTGTGTGTCTCAGCTTTGTCAAGATGTCGGGGTTTACCTCCGCGACGTACCCCGCGACGTCTCCCACAACCTCGGCGGCTCTGCTGGGCAGGGCCCACGCCGCCTCCAGCGGCTTAAACTTGCAGCTCCAGCCGAGGCGGTGGCACAGCGCTTTTATTGCAGATAGCCCGTCTGTAAGCGTCGCCCCCTCGCGGCTTATGAGGAGGGCGAGGGCTCTGACTGTTCTGCCCTCCCGCACCACTTCCCCTACTTCGAATAGCTTAACCTCCCGCCTCTTGACTGCGGCGGCTGTTGCCACGAGTTGCGGAACTAGGGAGCACCTCACGGTGGTGTAGAGCTCAGATATGGGGTTGGCCACCCGCGCCGGCCTGCAGAAATCTCCCACCGAGTCGTCTGTCAAGACGTAGTTATTCACCTCTGTAAAGCCCATCGAGAGTAGGGACTTCCGTAGCTCCTGCGTCGCCACCTCGACGCGGTGCCTCCTCCCAGCCGCCATGACCCTGGGAGCCTCCCTGGGTAGCTGGTTGTAGCCTATCATCACGGCCACCTCCTCGGCCACGTCTACCCACGACAGTACGTTAATGCGGTAGGGCGGCACCACCACGTGGCCGTCCACGTAATCGAAGCGCGCCATTTTGACATACCTAAGAAAGTCGGCCCGGCTGAGCTCCACGCCGAGTAGATCACCCACGGCCCTCTCGTCGGTCTCTATCTTTACGTATTCGTGGCTGTAGCCCGTACCCCCCTCGACCAACTCCA
Organism: Pyrobaculum ferrireducens; assembly: GCF_000234805.1. Lineage (NCBI taxonomy): Archaea > Thermoproteati > Thermoproteota > Thermoprotei > Thermoproteales > Thermoproteaceae > Pyrobaculum > Pyrobaculum ferrireducens. Next base: position 39,234 of record NC_016645.1, on the reverse strand, counting down.
CCTGCCTGGGGCCGCTCCGCTCGAGGAGGGCGTATATCAATATGGATAGGGCGTTGACGACGGCGCGGGGATCGGTGCCGGTCACGTCTATCAGCACGTCGGTGGTGCGTTCGGTGATTTTACAACACTCCGAGCCCAGGACTGGGATCACGACCATTATCTGCCCTGCCGAGTCCACCAGCGCCGGGGGCCGCTCTATGTGGATCAAGGGGCTGTACCTACGGCCCTGCTCAGTTAGCTGGTACATGTCTCTAACTTTTATCGGCTTGTCGAAGCCGAGGGGCGTGTACTCGTCATCTTGTGAAATCCTTCTGTAGTATATAGGCGGCTTTATCTTAGAGACGTCGTAGTAGCCGATGGCTATCCGCCGCCTCCCCCTGCCGTAGGTCTCGTGTATCTTTTCTTGTAGCTGTATGAGTTGCCTCACCGCCTCGTCGTCTAGCCGGACTCCCCTAACCACCGCCATGGAGATGTAGGGCCTCTCCTCTATGTGCCCAGCGACGAGTTTAATGGGGGAGGGCCCCAGCTTGATAACTGGGAGTCCCGTCTCGACGCCTGCGACGCCCTTTAGGGTTCTGGCAAGCCCCTCCGCGGAGAAGTGGTCCGGCCTGTCATGAGTAACCTCGACCTTTACCCTCTCGCCGTCGGCCTCCTCCACCTCGCACTTGACGTGTTCCAGTAGCTTCGCCACCTCCTCGAATTTGAGACCTGTCAGCCTCTCTATGTCGAATTTCGCAATGTCTATAACAGGCACTGGTTTAGGAAAGCCCAACTATTTAAAGAGAGATCTAGCTACCCATATGCGGCAGAGGGTAGAGCAGTACTTCAGAGAGCTAGGGGAGAGGATAGATAGGGAGGTAGAGGCCTTCACAGTGGAGTGGCGGCAGAGCGAGGCTCTTGCGCAGATACAGATCGGGGACGACTTCTATGTATTCATCGTCTTTAGCTGGAGCGACGAAGAGGACTGTTATGTCGAGTTTATGATCGGCGACGAGAATGCCGTGGTGCAGACCCGCCACCTGGATAAGCTAGACGCCGCGGTGTCTATAGTGAAGCAGGCCTATCAGCTGGCTAGGGAGAGGTTTACCTGCCTTCGACGGCCCTCTTAAGCCTTTCGCGGAGGACGCTTAGAAGCGTCTCGTCGTCCTTCTCGTCGTTTGGATATATGAACACCTCCTCCTCCGGCGTCACGCTTGTTCCATTGTCGACGAAGTATATTAGGCGTAGCGGGTAGTCGTAGCCAGCTTTTCTGTACAGCATGCGCATTATCTTAGTAGCTAGGGACCACTCGGCCTTGGTCTTCCACTCGCCTTTCTTAAGTATGTGGGACTTGAGCTCCACCAGCTCCCTCTTGCCGTCTGCGTACTTCACAATGAAGTCCGCCTGCGCCGTGATGGTGACCCCGTCTATCTGGAAAAACACGGGAGGGGCCGGCTCTATCTCGACTACTTTCTTCGCCCACGGCGTCAGCTTCACCAACTTGCTGAAGGCGCCGGTGTGGGGCTCGCCGTAGTTCTCTATAAACGTGCGGAGGGCCACAACGGCGTCTCTAGCCTTGATCAGCGTCAGCACAGCCTTCTCAAACGCCTTGCCGTAGCGGGAGCTCCAGGCGTCTGGCTTCTCCAGTCGTATCAAATCGCTAAGGCGGTACTTCAGCCTCTTGGCAAAGCCCATAAAGGGGGTGGGTTGTGTATTTAAATAATTTACTCACTAACGGGAAGTGTATAACGTAGTTGATCTATTTGCAGGTGGCGGGGGGTTCGGCCTGGGGTTCGCCAAGGCCGGGTTTAGAATCAGGGTTGCAGTTGATGTGGATAGAGACGCGGCGCGGACCTACAGCGCTAACCACAGCAAAACGGTGGTGATGCAGGAGGACGTGAGGCTCGTCAGCTACAGAGACTTATTGAAGTATTCAAACACCGTCGACGTTGTGATCGGTAGTCCGCCTTGTGAACCCTTCACGGCAGCTAACCCTGAGAGAATGGAGGAACCTGCCGACAGGCTCTACGTAGACCCCGCCGGGCAACTGACGCTGGAATTTATAAGACTCGTAGGTGAAATAGGGCCGAGGGTATTTGTAATGGAAAACGTCGCGGCGCTGGCTGAGGAGCCTTTAAAGACGTACATAAGGAGGGAGTTCAAGAGGGTGGGCTACGACGAAGTATACTTCAACGTCTTGCATGCCGAGGACTACGGCGTGCCCAGCAGAAGGCGCCGGGTCTTCATATCAAATATCGAGATAAAGCCCCCCAAGACCGGCGGCGTTACGGTCAGACAAGCGCTCCACGGCCTGCCTCCACCCGACAGCGCCTACCCGCCGAATCACGACACTGTGACCATCAGCATAAAGAAACAGGAGAGGATAGCTAAGATGAGGCCTGGCGAGGCCTTGATGAGGTTCCGGGGGGCCGGCGGCTTCTATGAAAACTATATAAGGCTGGTGTGGGACGACGTGGCGCCCACCGTCATGGGCTCCCGGAGGTTTATCCACCCCGAGGAGCACAGGCTCCTCACTGTGAGAGAGCAGGCCAGGTTGATGGGATATCCAGACGACTACGTCTTCCTCGGCTCAAAAGACTCCCAATTCAACCAAGTCGGGGAGAGTGTCCCCCCTCCCCTCGCCTACGCAATAGCGGTAGAAGTGCGAAAATATTTAGAGGGGAGGGGATAGATACGTGGCTAAAGTTCCATGTCCCTACTGCGGCCGTCTTGTGGACAGACTTATTGAGGGTCAGTGTGAAGAGTGTTACATTGAGAGGCACCCCCTGGTGTTGGTGAAGGAGCGGAGGTTGCTGAGATGTAAATACTGCGGCGCGGTGTTCCTAGGGGGTAAATGGGTGAGGGGGAAGAGAGGCGACTTAGGGGAGGTGGCTAGGAGGATCATATCTGAAAAGACCTCGATCAGAGGTGTTTTAGAGAAGGCGGAGGTTTCGCAAAGTGATGGTGAGATAGTAATCAACGTAGTTGTTAAAGGCTCTCCACACCCCTCTATTGAGCCGAGGTCGTTAAGCTACGTAGTGGAGTTCGAATACGAATACGACATTTGTAATACCTGTAGAGAAATGCTGAGTCGTAGAGAGGTTGCTCTACTACAGATAAGAGGCACCCCTCGAGGACTCGATGACACATATAAAAAGAAAATACTTAATATAATTGAACAAGAACTATTAAAATTTAAAGATAAGAAAATCGGATTTATTAGTGAAATAAAATATTTGAAAGATGGGCTGGATATTTATACTACTAATTCAAATTTAGCTAGACATTTAGCATATGTCTTGCATAGGCAGTTCCCCAGTTCTATAAAGGAGACCGCAAAGGTGGTTGGTGTTAAAGACGGCAGGAAAGTATACCACATGACTTATTCATTGCGTCTAGTTACGTATAAGCCCGGCGACGTGGTGAGGATACGGGGGGAGGAGAAGAGGATTGTCGACATCGGTAGTAGGCACGTGGTTCTTTACTCTGTAGAAACAGGTAAGTACGATCAATTGACGATTTCGGAGCTCTTGAATAGTGAAATAATACTTATAGGTCAATAAATAGGCTATACATAATATTAACTTAGTTTTAAATAGTAAATTTTTTATAGAAATAATAAAAGTTTTATATTTATCTTTAATAGACTAAATATTTGGCTATTGGGAATACTTAAAAATGTATTGATAGATCATGTGCATGTATCCAACTGTAGTAATTAGGCCTGCTACAAAAGAAGACCTTGACTCAGCTGTTCAACTAGTAGTGAGGTTGAAGAAGCTAAATGCCGAGTTTGACCCCTTGTTACAGGTGGCGCCAGACATAGAACAAGCCGCCCGTAAGTATTTAGAAAACGCCTTGAATAACCCCTCCTCTGTGCTGGTGGTTGCGGTGGAGGGCAGTAAGGTGGTGGGTTTGCTGAAAGGCGACGTCGAGGATAGGATATTCTACTACCCAAAGTACGCCGGCATTATCAGGGAGTTCTATATACTACCTGAGTACCGGAGGAAGGGTATTGGCAAGAGGTTGATGATGGAGGGGATGGAGCAGCTGAGGAAGAGAGGCGCCGAGGTGATTATGGCCTCTTTCCCGGCCCTTAACGAAATAGCTATTAACTTTTATAAAAAGATGGGCTTTAGGCCTGTCGAGTACCTATTTGCAAAAGAAGTCTAGAGGTTTTTTATTATCTCAACTACTTTATCTGCAAATTCCTGAGTTCCGAGTACCTCCTTAACTCTTTGTTTTCTCTCATCCTCGTCCATCTGTCTAGCGAGATCTCCCGTGAAGTACCCCTCTCTATACGCGGTCTCAACGCCCTTGATTATGTAGTTTGCTGCCTCCCTCCACCCAATGAAGCGGAGTAGTAGCTCCAGGGCTAATATCGTCGCCGTCGGATTGACGTAGTTTTTGCCTCTGTACTTCGGGGCTGTTCCATGCACGGGCTCCGCCATCATTCCCCAGTCCCCCACGTCGATGCCAGGCGCCACGCCGAGTCCTCCGACGAGTCCGGCGGCCTCGTCAGAGACGTAGTCTCCGTTGAGGTTCGGCGCTAGTATTACATCGTACTCGCCTGTCCTCGTGAGTAGTTGCTGTAGCATATTGTCGGCGATTCTGTCATTCACCAAGATCTTGCCTTCAGGCACCTTGCCGCCGTATTGAGCCAGCTCGTCTTCAAACACCACGTAGTTCCTAAATTCATTCCTAGCCACCTCAAAGGCCCACTCTTTGAAGGCTCCTTCTGTATACTTCTGTATATTGCCCTTGTGCATCACAGTTACGACACGCCTCTTGTTCTCCACGGCGAACTTCAGAGCCAGCCTCGCTATTCTCTGCGTGCCGAATTTACTTATCGGCTTTATGGCGATGCCAGCGTCATCTCTTAGGCTGACCCCGAACTCCCTCTTCAAGATTTCTCTCAGCTTAGCGGCTTCTGGGCTGTTGTATGGCCACTCAATACCGGCGTATACGTCCTCGGTGTTTTCTCTGAAAATAACCAGATCAACGAACTCCGGCCTCTTTAGGGGGGAGGGGAGGCCGGGGAAGTACTTAACCGGCCTTATATTGGCGTAGAGATCAAAAAGCTGGCGCAGAGTGACGTTTATGCTCCTGAAACCCCCACCCACCGGAGTCTCCAGGGGGGCTTTGAGGAATACCCTCACCTTTTTCAACACCTCAACGCTCTGGTCCGGCAACCGGCTTCCGAAGATTTTTTCGGCTTTTTCCCCAACCACAACCTCGTACCAGGTTATTCTCCTCGATTTGCCATACGCCTTCTCTACGGCGGCGTTGGCAACCTTTATGGCGGCGTACGCCACCTCTGGCCCTATTCCGTCGCCCTCTATGTACCCTATCACAACCTTGTCCGGCACCTTCAGCTGGCCTGGACCTGTGTATTGTACGTATTCACCCTCAGGCGGCTCTACATACCTACCGGCGTATGGCACTATGTTTGTTATGTTGCTTTTAATTTTCTCAATATCTGTAGCCATATGCCTCTCGACGAATAGTTTAAAATGTCTTTATTAGGCGGAATTGTGATAAGGATAGAAACAATTGGCAAATACGACAGAGTTGTCCTCATAGGTGAGAAGAGAAACGCGTTTACGCCAAATCTTCTCGAGGATCTACTAGGGCTGAGATGTGAGAGAGATGTAGTAATTACGAACGAGGGTCCGGTTTTCTCCGCTGGGCTAGATCTGTCGATATTTCTAGAGGGGAGGGAAAAGGCGTTTGAGTACCTTTTGAAGATTCATGAGCTTGTTAAGAAGTTGCTTGAATGCGAGAGGCGGGTGGTGGCGCATGTACGGGGAGACGTCTACGGCTTCGGGGTCGAGTTATTGTACTTCCTAGACTACGTCGTCGCGGCTCACGAGTCGGTGAAATTTTCTCTGCAGGGCATAAACCTGGGGCTTTTCCCGCCGTACACCGTGGCGATAGGGAGCCGTCTGTTTTCACATGGCCATCTGAGGATTATGTTGAGCAGAGATTTCACGGCGCGTGAAGCTTTATCGTTCGGCGTCGTTTCTGAAATAGGCGGGCTGGAGCTTGAGAAGTTATTCTCGCCGCCTAGCCACGTCGCGAGCTTCGCCTCGCCGAAGAGGCGCCTTCTTGAAGTGGTGGACGACGCGGTTCCCTATCTACACAAACTGGCTGAGGTGGGCACCAGCGAGGAGACTAGAGAGAGGCTTAGGAAGTTCTTCGGCAGGAAAGTCTAAAAAGCCCCGGGCGTAGTTTTTCCAGTGCCGGCGAATTTACCAGCCGAGGCCAAGGCCGCGTGGCTGAAGGTGATGGAGGCTAAGACGCCGGAGGACAAGATCAGGGCCATGGAGGAGTTTCTCTCGACGGTGCCTAAGCACAAGGGCACTGAGAAGCTTATAAAACACGTCAGGAGGAGAATGGCTGAGCTGAAGAGAGAGCTCTACGAGAGGCGGGAGAAAGAGAGGGCAATACGCGGCGGAGGCGGGGCCCGCCTCTACGTGGCTAAGGAGGGCGACATCCAGGTGGCTGTTGTGGGGCCGCCCAGCTCTGGGAAGACCTCCCTCCTCCAGTGTCTTACAAACACAACGCTTAGACCTGACGACCTGCCGTTTTCCACCGTGGAGCCAGTGCCCTCAATGTTTGTAGAAGACGGCGTCTATGTACAGCTGGTCAAGACGCCGAGTCTAGTTTTGGAACAGAGTAGCGAGCTAAACACCATTACCCTGGCCACGGTGAGAAACGCCGACGCCGTCTTGCTGGTGGTGGGCGCCGACGCCGACCTCAGAGCCTTGGAGAAAATTCTCAGCTTTTTTGAAGACGAGGGTGTGCACCTTACGCCGCCTAGCAACTACGTGAAAATTGAGAGGCGTGGCCTCGGCGGTATACAGATAATTGGAGGGGGGAGGGTGCTGGGCGGCACTTTAAACGATGTCAAGAGGATTCTAAACGAGTACGGGATACACCACGCTGTTGTCTACATAGAAGGCGCAGTGGCGCTCGACGAGGTAGAGGAAGCCCTGTACGTCGACAAGATGTATAAACCCACAATCGCCGTGGTCACAAAAATAGACTCCATAAAGCCGGCGGCCGACGTCGTGGATTTCTTTTCTAAAAGCGGCGTTAGGTACTACCTAGCCGACTTGAGGAGTTGCTCTCTAGACAGGAGGAGGTTGCTAGAGGATCTTCTCCAAGCCACGGGGAGGATAAGAGTATTTACAAAACCTATCCACTCAAAGACCTATGTAAACAAGCCTATTGTGGTGAAGGCCGGCTCCACAGTGGGCGAGGTGGCGGCTTTAATACACTCCTCACTCGCCGAGACGTTTAAATACGCAGTGGTGTGGCGCAGAGAGACATTCCCCAGCCACCCAAAGAGAGTGGGGCGCGACTACGTCCTCCACGACAACGACGTGGTAGAGATACACGCCTAGATATTTAATTCGGTACAAGAGTTACGTGGTGTGCGAAGACGTTAAGCGGGTTCTGGAGAGGCTAGACGAGATAGAGATAATGCTAAACACAGTCCTTGAGGAGTTGCGGGAGTTGAAAAAATCGGCGCCGGGAGCGCGTCAGCCCCAGAAGTCTTCTTTTATAGACATGCTCCGGGAGAAGAAGTTTGTACAGCTGTCGGAGATTAAGTCGAGGCAGGCGCTGAGGCAGGCCCTGGAGAGAGGCCTTGTGCTGGTGCTGCGAGACGAAGGGACGAACAGAGAGTATGTAGTGCTGAAAGAAGCCGCGCGTGAGTTGCTAGAGAAGCTCCCCATATCTGTGTCTGATGCGGAAAAACTCGGCGGGAGGGAGTACGAACTTTTACAAATCTTGAACCGCCTTGGCTACGTATTGCTTAAAGGAGGTCAATACATAAAAACAGAGCTGGCAGAGGAGTTCTACATATGAGCGAGTTGTTTTGGTTTGAGAAGTATCGTCCTCGTTCTTTTGATGAGGTGGTGGATTTGGAGGAGGTTAAGGCTAGGCTTAGGGGTTTTGTGAAGAGCGGCGACATGCCGCATCTCCTCTTCTACGGCCCTCCCGGCACTGGGAAGACCACCATGGCCCTTGTCTTGGCTAGAGAACTCTACGGTGAATACTGGCGGGAGAACACGCTGGAGCTCAATGCATCAGACGAGAGAGGGATAAACGTAATCCGGGAGAGAGTAAAGGAATTCGCGCGGACGGCGCCCGTGGGCAAAGCCCCCTTCAAACTAGTCATACTAGACGAAGCAGACAACATGACTTCAGACGCACAACAAGCACTACGCAGAATAATGGAAATATACGCACAAAACACAAGATTCATACTACTAGCAAACTACATCAGCGGGATTATCGAGCCTATCCAGTCCCGCACTGTAATGTTTAGGTTCTCCCCCCTCCCCAAGGAGGCGGTTTTTACACGGCTCCGCTACATAGCCGAGAACGAGGGGGTTAAGATCTCAGACGACGCGCTAGAGACGATATATGAATTCACCCAGGGCGATATGAGGAGGGCTATAAACGCCCTGCAGATAGCCGCCTCTGTAGATAAGGAGGTGACTGAGGAGGTGGTGGCCAGAGCCCTCGGCATGGTGAGCCCCCGTCTTTTGAGAGAGGCTCTTCACGAGGCTGTGAAGGGGAGTTTTGGAAAAGCCGCCACTCAGATATATGGATTCGTGGTGGACGGCGGCGTCGGCGAGCTGGAGATTATAAAGCAGATACACAGAGAGGTGCTGAGGCTAGACGTGCCGGAGTATGTAAAACCCGAGCTTGCCTACATAATAGCCGAGGCTCACTACGCCATCTTGAGGGGGGCCCACGGACTTACACAGATCTACGGCGCGCTTGCTAAAGTTAGGAAACTTCTAAGGTCTAGATAGCTACATCTGTCCCAGAACCAGTCTCGTGTTATAAACGAAAGATTTTTATACCCCAGAAAAGCTTATAAACACGCCATGTCCGGGACTAACCCCACGTCCTCAGGCAAGCCTCTTAAACTCCGCATCAACAGAGATAGTGAGGGGTATTTAAGTCTTGTTACAGACACTGGCGAGGTATACCGATGCCCCATCTGCGGGAATGACAAGTTCGTATACAACTACGAGAAGGGTGAGGTGGTGTGTATAGTATGCGGCGCAGTTGTCCAGGAACAGCTCCTCGACCTGGGGCCGGAGTGGAGGGCCTTTACCTCAGAGGAAAAGGGCCAGAGGGCCCGTACCGGCGCCCCCCTCACGAGACTCATCTCAGAGGCTCTAACCACGGTAATAGACTGGAGAGACAAAGACGTATCTGGGAAAGAGCTCGACATTAAGAGAAAGCTAGAGGTCATTAGGCTGAGGAAATGGCAGACAAGGGCCAGGGTACAGACGTCGTACGAGAGAAACTTCATACAAGCCGCCCAGGAGCTAGAGAGGCTGAGGAGCTCCATGGGCATACCAAGGCCCTGTATAGAACAGGCGCTGGAGATCTACAGACAGGCACTAGAGAAGGAGCTAGTCAGAGGGAGGTCTGTAGAGGCCATGGCAGCCGCCGCCCTCTACATGGCCTGCCGTATGATGAAGATGCCAAGACCTCTAGACGAGCTAGTTAGGTATACAAAAGCGTCGAGGAGAGAGGTGGCTAGGTGCTACAGACTCCTCCTCAGAGAGCTAAATGTAAAGGTGCCTATAAGCGACCCAATCCTCTACATCTCAAGGATAGCGGAACAGTTAAAACTCAGCGGTGAGGTGATCAAGTCTGCAATAGACATACTTCAGAAGGCGAAGAAAGCCGGCATAACCGCCGGTAAGGATCCGGCTGGCCTCGCCGCCGCCGCGGTGTACATCGCCTCGCTAATGCACGGCGACAACAGAACTCAGAAAGACTTCGCGGTGGCCGCCGGAGTCACAGAGGTCACAGTCAGGAATAGGTACAAAGAATTAGCTAAGGCGCTTAACATCAAGGTACCTATAAAGTAAAATTTTTTAAAAACCTCTCCTCTAGGTCCGCGGTGGTAGCTGACGTAGTGGTAGAGGCCGCGGAGAGGCCTTTCAACGGCGGCCACGTGGTGATCAAATTAAAGAACCCCGTCCTCGAACTCGGGGAGAGAGAACTCGCAACTCTAAAAAACGTCATAGATAACGTGGTGAGGTACATGAAGGCCGAGTTCTCCCCGGAGGGTTTTAATATCTACATCAAAGACCGGGAGGTGCATATAATACCTCGTTGGTGTGGGGATGTAAATGTGGCGTTTTTCGGCGGCATAAAGGTAATTCCGCTAGCTCCCAGCGACGTATATGAGAGGGTTATTGAAAAATGTTGCCATGAATCTAACGCTTGAGGCCGTATCCTCGGCGATTGTACTAGCTATAGGCGTTTTCTTAGCCCAGAGAATCCACCACGACTACAAATTAGTTACAATTTTTAAAAATTATCCACTGCCACAATCAGTAAAGAGTAATAGTATAATCGACTTAGATAAACTATATATATTTATTCAGAACTTCAAATACAAAGTAGAGCCTAAAGGCGTTCAGCTAAAAGTGGAGGGTAACCTCATAAAGATCTTATCTGGCGTAGGTGAAGTAGACATAGTACTTGAGGCGTGGGGGTATCTAGATATGTATAGAGTCCGCAGGGTGATTAAGGTGGTGGAGTAGTCACGTCCGTAGGATTTGTCTAAGGAGCATTAGTACCTGGATGTCCCACACCACGAGAAACGCATACGCCAGCACCACCCTCAGCGATAGTAAAGTAAAGGAGAGGAGTAGACCTATAACGTCTATGAGCAGTATAAGCCCCACTAGGATGAAGGCAACCTCGGCCTCCTCAACTATGCGGATAATTAATGCAGATATTGTCATCAACAAGACGCTTACTAGCAGAACCGCGTCGATGGTGGATGTAGTAAAAAACACGACGAGCGATAAGAAAAGCTTAAACACAGCCACCGTGGCTAAGGCTCTGTGCACCAGCAGATGGATAGCACCGGTAAATAAGCTTGTTGCGTGTGAAGATTTATAAAGAGGTCAATAAGAGGGCTTGATGACCAAGGCGCCGAAGCCGCTTGTGAAAGTACCCGCGAGGATAGCCCAAGGCGGCGTGACTAGGTGGAAGACCGGCAGAGGCTACTCTCTTGAGGAGCTACGCGCAGTAGGCATAAACGCTGATCAGGCGAGGTTGCTTGGAATCCCGGTGGACGAGAGGAGGAGATCCTCGTGGCCTCAGAACGTGGAGAATCTGCGGAAGTGGCTTCTCGACGTGTTGGAGGGCAAGATCGCGCCGCCTGAGCCGACGTATCCAAAACTAGTGGAGATAAAGCGGAAGCGCGGGAGGGCGTACAGAGGCTTGACCTCCGCCGGCAGGGCGTCCAGAGGGCTGACCTCTGTGAAGCTCAGAGAGACTCACAACTACAAGTTCAAGAAGAAGGCCAGGGAGAGGGCGTTGAAGAAGAGGCACGAGGCGACGAAGGGATTAGGAAACGTATTGAGAATATCAAAAATTATAAACCGGAAGTAGCTACTTAAACTGTCTCAAGTTCTCTATCAGCTTTTCAATACTCATAGTAGTTGTCGCAAGCGGTATATGGCTTCTCTTTGCAATCTCCACGGCGAGTTGGTCAATGGCGTCGGGCTTCAGCCCGTGGAGCACCACAAGCGACGGCTTTACACTTAGGACAGAGGACATGGACTTTATCGCTATCATCGGAGAGCGGCCGGTGGATACCTTTGTAAATATCGCCGCGCGCTGAGTCGTACTTCCATAAAGCCGGACATACTCGGCGGCAGGCACCTCCAGCACCAGCTTGACGCTGTCGACGACCGTGTAGCCGTGTATGTCGAGGCCCGGGGGCGGGCGGACCACAACCTCCGCCCCTATCGCCTGTAGAAAAGCCGAAGCCGGCACAGGCTCTGAGAATTCCCGCATATCGAGCACCGCTATCCAGAACTTCTCTTTTAACAGCTGGCGCTCGAGGAGGTTTATAACCATGCCGCCCCTCTCTAGATCTGTCTCTATTAGCGCCTGTACAAATTTCTTAACGAATCTAGAGCCTGGGAACTTCCTACGGCCCGACTCGTAGTCGCTGATAACGCTGGGGGATGTGTTTAGCCTAGTCGCTATGGCTGTCTGCGTAAGCCCAAAAATAAGTCTCCACTTCTTTATAGCCTCCCCTGGATTATCCGAGACTATTATATCGCCAGCTATGTATATAGCTACGTGGTGATGACTCACGTGTGTATGTAATATGTGATTTTTAATTTTTACTTTTTGGCTAAACGCCGAGGGAGGCATGTAGTGCCGGGATATAAGATTTAAATTAGGGGTTTTCTATAGGCGTGCTTAGTAAGGAAGAGTTGCTTGAGAAAATCCGTGAAATAAATTCTCGAATTGACGAGGTCCAGAGACAGATAGACGAAACCACTAGCGAAATAAACAACAAAAGAACTCTCCTGGAGGAAATCCGGAAGGAGCTCGCCGAGGTGAGGTCGCATATCGAGGGCGCTAGGGGGCGGCTTCAGAAAACTAGAGAGTTGATAAGCTCCCTAGTGGAGAGAAAGAGTCAGATAATAAACCAGATAAGAAGTCTTAGGAGTGAATTACTAAATATGAATATAACTATGCAGAAATATAGAGAAAAACTAGTTATCTATAGAAATCTATTGAGTACAATAAATGAGTATGTGGGGGGGAAGACGCTTGAGAAGGATAAGTTGAAGCGGATAATTGAACAACTTGAGTACTTCTTCGAAACCTCGCCTACAAACCCCGAGTGGGAGAGGCAGTTTATCAAGTACATAAGTGAGATAGAGAAGGAGTTGAACCTGGCGGACTCCATGGAGAAGATAAAGGCGCATATAGCTGAGTTAAAGTCTCAAATTGACGAATTTAAAAGCAAGAGAGAGGCCATTAGAAGCGAAATAGCTAGATTAGTTCAAGATCTAAATACTGTAAAACAAGAGCTGGCCCAGCTAAAGGCAAGTAGGCAGGAGGTGTACAAGGAGCTTGCGAAGCTGAAGGAGAGGAGAGAAGAGCTGAAAAAACGCCGGGAGGAAATCAAGTCGGAGATTCTACAGCTGGCTCTGAAGCGGAAGGAGCTTAGAGAGAAGAGGAGGGCTCTCCAGGAGGAGCTGGAGAAATACAACGTACTGCTAAAGGCTTTAGAGCTAGCCGAGAGGAACAAGGCGAGGGCTAGGGCGAGAGAGGAGCGGGTTGAGTCTCTGAAGGAGAGGGCGGAGGTCTTGTATAACAGGTTGCTAAATGGAGAGAGGTTGACTCATGACGAAATTAAGATATTGATAGAGGCTGGATACCTGCCGGAAGAGTAGTGCGTGTTCTTGTTTTATACGTCGATAGAGACGGCGATTTAAAGGCCCAGGGATTTGAGACGCCTGTTGTAGGGAGAGACGAGGTGTTGAGGCTGGCAATTAGGTATATACTGGCAAACCCGGACGACTCAGACGCAAACGCCGTGTTTGCCGCAGTGAAGATATACGATAGGCTGACCTCTGAATATGGAGTTGAGAACACAAATGTGGCTGTGATTAGCGGCTCTCCAGACCCGGCTGTGGCTGACGTAGTTGTGGTTAAGGAGTTGGAACAGGTGTTGGCGCTGTACGACGCGGATGCTATTTATTTCGTCTCTGACGGGCCCAGCGACGAGGCGGCGATCCCAGCAATTCAGTCGAAGAGGCCTGTGATGTCTGTCTATAGAGTAGTGGTAAAACAGGCGAGAGGCGTCGAGGAGACGGTCACGCTTTTTAGATACTATCTAAACAAGGCGGTTAAAGAGCCGGAGTATCGCAGATACACCGTGGGCATACCTGCGCTTCTAATCTTTATCCTACTTTTTGGAAACACTTTTAACATAGAAATTATTAGATACATGATAAATATTGTATTTTTATTTATGGCTTTCTTTATAATGATATATGGATTCGGTATTTATGATTTTCTTAGAGACGTGTTAAAGAGATATGAAGTGACTTTTATCATAACGGTGGTATCTATGTTTATAGTAGTTATCTACTTGGCGTCTCTCTTTCTAGGAGTGCAGATAATACCTAACTACGTACTGTTAGCGGTCGTAGTCATTCCCTACGTGTCCTATGTAAGTGAGGCGTATATAATAAACAAGAAAATTAAGTACGGCGGTATAGTAGCGGGGGGCGTAACCTTCTCCTTCTTTTACCTCCTCTTCCCAGTTATTACCAAACAGGAGGGTAATCTCGTAGAGGTGTTGACGGCTATCGGCGAGTTTCTAGCCGCGGTGTTTCTCATCGTGGTGGCGGTTTATATCGCTAGGCGTGTTTTAGAGAGGTAATGGAGATCTGTGTGGTGGGGCTGGGGCAGAGGTACCCGTGCCTCGCGCGCGAGGAGGCGATGGCGCTGGCGGAGATAGGCAGGTGCGAGCCGGCTGAGGTAGGCGCGCGCTACGCGGTATTTACCTGTCCTAGTTGTGAAATTTTCAAGAGGGCTTCCTTGGCTAAGTCAGTAAATGGGGAGAGGATTAGGAAAGAGAAGCCGCAGATCGAGAGGTCCACCAAGACGCTGGACTACATAACAGCCAGGCTCATGGTTAACCTGGCCCGGGTGGCAGAGGGGAGTAGGATCTGGGAGCCGTTCGTGGGCACGGGCGCCGTGGCGCACGAGGTCGAGAGGGCGGGGGGCTACGTGGTTGGGACGGACCTGGACTTGGAGGCCCTGTTCATAGCTAGGCGTAATACGTCTGGCGACGTGGCGCAGGCAAACGCGGTTCTCCCCCCGCTTAGGGGGGGTCTCGACGCCGCCGTGGGCGATCCGCCCTACGGCCGGCTGGCGAAGTCGGAGTTGGAGATAAGAGCTCTTATACAAGAGTTCGCCGAGGTGGCCTCTAGAGTTGTAAAGAGCGGAGGTTACGTGGTCTTCGCCTCTCCCATATATGTGGACGTTCCTGCTCTGAGGAGCTGTGTTATGTATCTCCACGGCGGCCTCTACCGGGTGGTTTACATATGGAGAGTTTCTAATCGGGGGGAGGGGCTTGGTAGTACACCTTGCCTCTGTAAGTCCGCGGCGCCAGCCAGTCGAGAAATTGACGCACATCTCTCGTCCTCACGGTAAAAGTTATGGGGCCTAGGGGGGACTCCCCCGGCTCTGTGACGAAACTAACAACGCCCACATACGCCGCCTGTTTATTAATTGAAAATACTACCGTGTCCTCGCCGACTATCCCCCTGGAGATCACGCCCCTCGCCGCGTCTTGTATCCCCTGGCGCCAGATGGCCCCCCTCATTTTCTCAAGACACTCACTCCCGTCGCACGTAGCGACTAGAACTACTCCGGTGTCTCCCCTCCTCTCCTCTATAGAGGTGGGGGTGAATACGTTTTCCAGCGCCTTCAAAACTTTGTTCTTGTCCTCGGTCAGCCTAACCTCAACCACCGCTTCGACTCTCATAACAAGCCTCTTAACTCGCGTTCAAGCTCCTCAATAGGCTTCTCGTTGACAACGATGTAGTCGGCCCTGGCGAGGAGATCCGCGAGGCCGAACCTCAACTCTCTGAGATCTCTTAGGAGGAACTGGGAATAAACAGCCGGATCATCACTCCTACCCCTCGCCGCGAGTCTCTGATACCTCGTTCTTCTAGAGGCGACTACGTATATGAGAAAGGTGGGGCCTAGGTGCTCCTCGATGGCCTCAACCTCCTCTAGGCTCCTCACTCCGTCGATTACAATCTTTCCGCCAGGCTCGACGTTTTTTAGAAGTATGTTTACCACGGCCCTCCTCCCCATTTCTAGGCGTAGGTTCACCGCCGCCTTGTCAGGCGTGTACCCACGCCTCTGAGCGTCTAGCCTAACCACGTCGCCTAGGCTGTAGTAGCTGTACCCCATCTTCTCAATTAACCTAGCCAGTGTAGTCTTCCCAGCCCCGGGGAGTCCAGCTACAGCTACTACGTCAGCCACGAAGTTTCTAAGTGGCGTAGTTATATGTTTTCAGTACCCTCGCCACCTCGCCGTAGCTAGAGTCGGTTTTGAAACCATCTGGAGACATATGCGTCGCAGTTGAGTATATACCTGCCTCCCTGAGGATCTTCAAGGCCTCTTTTAGAGTTACACTCCTGCCACCCACAGCGAATTCAGGCATTCTGTAGTACCAAGGGGCGGCTACGGAGTACTCCTCAGCCAGTAGTTTCAGGAAATCTTGGTGAGGTCCGAACTCCGCCATTTTGTATATAATCAGCGGCTCCCCCATGGGTCCTATCCACAGAGGCCCCAGGTAGCTCGCGCCGGGCCGCGTAGTTACCCTCCTCAGCCCACCCTTGTACTCGAGGTAGCCGATGTTGCGGAAGTTGTCGTCAGCGTCTCTGGCCCCCCTGACGGCGTATGCGCAGAATCTGAAGTAGTGGCCCTCCCAGTAAGACATCAGCGGCTCTATTTTGTAGTCCTCCGACGCGGCGACCCTAGCCACGAAACCGATTAAGTTTCTAAGACCCACCTCTATATAGAAGGGGGTCCTAAACGCCACAGAGCCGTATCTCCTTAGGCATTTTCGCGGATAGCGCCCAACCAAGACCGCCGTGTCGGTGGCTGTGGCGCAGATAAGTCCCTCCTCCCTCAAGGCTCTGAAGGCCGCCTGCATAAACGGCGCGGGGGAGCCGAAGGGATCTATATCCACCACGTCGCAGGTATCCCTCAGCCTATGCAACAAGACGTTGGCATCTTCATTATATACCTCGGCGTCGACGCCGTTTATCTCTAGGTTCTTCTTAATGAGCTCAGTCGCTTCTTTGGATATGTCGTTAAGCACCAGTCTGCCGACGGCTCCGCTCTCCACGGCATATCTAATCCCCCTGATCCCCGTCCCACTGAGCGGCTCACATACGGTGAGGCCGGTCTTGCCGTACGCCTTTAGTATCAACACGGAGAGAGTCCTGTTCTTCTCCATAGCTGGGTTGTAAAAAACCGGCGCCGAGTATATGCCGCCATACTTCTCGGGATCTGGAGTGTAGAACTCCACGGCGCCCTCCCTCCTCAAAGCTAGGTGCCTCACGCCTTGTCCACCTCTGCGCTAAGCGCCTGCGCCAGCTCAATAGTTTTTCTAAGCCTTTCACGATCTGAAGTAATGAATATGGTCCTGCCGTCGTGTTTAATGGCGTCTGGATGTGACTCGACGAGCTTATATGTATTTGGAGAGATCTGCCTACTAGCCAGCTCCTCAGGTGTGGCCCTTGGCTTCTCGCCCACCTCTATCTTCTTCATAATATCGTCGCCGAATATAGAAGCCAGCCTCTCGGCGACTCTCAGCGGCGCCTCTATCTCGCCGCGCTCGTAGCGGTACACCGTCTCTCTCGTCACGCCGAGGCTGTGCGCCAGCGCGCCTAGACTCATACCCATCTTCTGCCTCCTCTCCCTCAGCTTCTCTCCATCTATCGAGGCTGTGATGATGCCGCGGCTTAGCTTATACACAGGTTCTCTGCCCTCTAACACGTCGGTGAACGTTGCCAGAGACATAAAGACCACGCTGTCCTTTATGTGGACAACGCCGCGTTGCAAAACTTGAGACTTGACGGTAGACACCACACATATACTAGCCGCGTCGGTGTACATACTGAGGAGTTTAAGATCCTTTAGCGAGCTCTGCGAAACTTGATCCGCGTCAGGCGCAATCCTCATTATGTACTTATACCTGTCAAATTTCGCTACTAATGTATAGGCGTAGGGCCTACTGACGTCTATGAACAGTTGTTCTCCCCTACTCCTAACTATATTTACTGTGGCTTCTATCAACTTACTTCCCATCTCCAGTAATTGGGAGTGCGTGAATATTTAAAAGATTTTGTGGCTATCAAAACGGTGAAGAGACCCGGCAAGGCCAATCAGTGACGAGATATTCATGCACAGATCTACGCCGGCTCAACAATTTTAACTTTCTGGAAGTGGTACGCTTGTGAGGAGGATAAGGTTGAGCAACAGGGAGATAAAGGAGCTACGCGAGTCCCACAAATTCGCGGCGCCGATAATGAGTAATGTAGATACTGTTGAAATAGTCCCGTTGACTGAGAAAGAATCCATAATACTTGTAGACGGCGAGCCCCTCCTCTCTAAGGTATCCGTTAAAGACCTGGGCGAGTTCATAATACCCTCGTTATATCTAATTCACAAATCACCAAAGGGGGCGTTGCTACCGCCCCTCCCCAAGGCCGTGGTAGACGCAGGGGCCGTGAAGAGGATCATAGACGGCGCAGATGTGATGCGGCCTGGGATAAAAAAACTAGAGGGAGAGTTTAACAAGGGGGATACAGTCTTTGTTGTTGACGAGAAGGGCCGCGCAATTGCGATAGCCGTCGCCCTCCACTCCAGCGAAGAGATCCAGCAGATGGAGAAGGGGAAGGTACTGCTGAATTTACACTACCTGGGAGACCGCATCTGGCGGGCATCGCTAGAGCTGGCTAAGAAAACCTCTTAAGACCTCGTCGAGGGCGTCGCGGCACATACAAGACTTGTACCTCCTCAAGGCATCTACAGGCGGCTTCAAGCCTAGGCGCATCAAGCCGTTTGCCACCTGGGTGACATTTCTGCCGCCGCCTAGAGTCGCCGATTCGAAATCGATAATGACAGGCCGCCCACCCTCGACTATTACGTGCCTCTCCAGTCTAGACAACTCGTTGTGAGAAACGCCGGCGGCGTCGAGCCTAAAGGCTTGAGTCAACAAATCCTCGACGAGATCCCTCCTCTGCTGACTCCCAGCGCCGCCCCACCACCTCTCCAGCGGCACCCCGTCTACATATCGGTAGGCAATTACGTCTCTGCTGTATGTGTACAGCCTGGGCCCCACGCCAACAGAGTTGGCAATGTGGAGAAGTTGCCCCTCTTGAGCCAGCGAGGGCCTCGTAGAGTCGCCGCGCCTGATCTTACACGCCAAGTCAAAGCCCCCAAGCCTAGGCCTACACCTATACACAACGCTGTTGGTGCCCTTACCCACTACGTAAAAGCCGTTAAGCATCACCGAGCCCCCCTCTAGAACCTCTAGCTGTAGCTCCTCTATCTGGAGAAGCACAGAAGCCACGTGCCTAACCCCGCCTCCCAGAGTGTGGAGGAGCAGAACCGCCGCGCTGTCCGGCACATAACTCCGTAGCAAGAATTTTATAAACACATGGAGGGAGTACGTCGTGGAGAAAGACGTCGTAAAGAAAATAGCCCAGTTGGTGAGGGCGGGGGCTACCCTCACCTCCTATACCTGTCCAGTCTGCGGCACTGTACTAGTCAGACTCAAAACCGGGGAGCTCTACTGCGCAAACTGCGAACGCACCGTTGTTCTCGTAAAGACCGAGGAAGAGGCGCAACAAGCCGTGGAGGTGGTACAGCTGAGAGAGGTGAGGAGAATTGTATTCGACAAGATACTCCAGCTGGGGAGAGAGATCGAGAAGCTGTCTGCCCCGGAGATGATCGAGCATCTAAGGTCGATGAGCCTGCTCCTGGACATATACGAGAGGCTGAGCCGCATCCACACCGAGGCCTCGAAGCAGCAGGCTAAGTCTTTTTAGACAAGTCTGCGAAGAGCCTCGCCAGCACTATATGGGCCAGGGGGGTGAAGTGCGCCGTGTAGAAGCTGTAGAGGGTGTGGTTCCCCGCGAGGTACACAAGCCAGTAGCCGCCGTAGGTAGAGAGGTAGAGGATAGACACGTCATCCCTCCTATACAAACTGTAGATCAGCGCTATTAAGTAGGCCGGCGTGCCGCTGGCGTAGATATCGGGGTTTATGTAGAGGGCGAAGCTGTTCTGCATAATCAGCCAGTCCAGCGGACTAGACGCCGTCGGGCCAGGAGGCCTAGATGTGGTGTGCCAAGACAAGGCGCCGAGGATCTCCCTGACCCACCTCTCCAACCCCAGCCCTCCCGCTATCGGCATATTGACAATGAGGAAGACGGAGACGGCCATTAAAAGCACCGCCGCGAAGTTCCTAACGCCGCGCCTCGCCAGGAGGTAGGCCAGCCCAAAGATGGGGAAGGCGCCCGAGTACTTGACAGAGGCGGCTAGCCCAAGGGCGGCCCCCGTCCCCAGGAGCCTGCCGGAGAGGTAGAGATAGGCCAGCAACGCTGTGAAGAAGCCGAGGTACACGTCCAGCATGGCGATGCCAGCCATCGCTCTAAAGGTGTTGTCAAAAAGCATAAGCGCGGCGGCTATCAACGCGTACAGCTCGCCGGCCACCCGCCTAGCCGCCAGAAACACAAACACCAAGGTCAGAGAACCCAGGACGATAGACGGCAACCTCCAAAACAGAGGCTCATCCCTCACAGCCTCAACGGCGGCGATCACGTACTTGGCTAGGGGCGGGTGCTCCAGGTTGTAGTAGCTAAGGATACCCTCCTTGTCGGGATAGGGAAACCCCCTCCTCAAATAACACGCAACTCCACCCTCGACAGTAACCGCATCTATCTTCGTATACTCCTTGACAATCCTGCTCTCATTAGTGAGGCAGTTTGTAGTTGTTGTGAAATATGGCGAATTAGCAGTTGACCTGAAAAAGTCGTGTAGCAAATTTCTCGCCGAGGTCACATACCAAACCTCGTCAGAGATGTACCCCGGCCCGCCCGGCAACCCGTCGGAGCCAGGCAACTGCGCCACCGTGTAGGCCAGGTACGCAAAGACCGCAACCACCAAGACGAGGCCAGCATAGGCGTATTTCATTAGCCCGGGTCTAAACACCCTTATTAAAGAAAATTTACTAAAACCTAGTAGACGTGTGGAGTGGGTGATGAGTAAGACCGCTGGCGATCGGTGGGCGGGGTATGCAGCGCTGAGTTTTTAATAAGGAGATTTAGAGTGGGTGTGATGCGGTGGTTCTTCGCCGACGCCGACAGATGAGGACGCCCCTACCCAGCTGATCAAGCCTTTTGCACCTCTATGTTGACCTCTTCTCCGGAGATGTCCCACCTGCGCCCGTTTTTAGCCTCGCCGATCGCCACCTCTACGGCCCTTGTCTCGCGGGCGATGTAGTCTCTGTAGCGGCTTACGGCTTCTTTGACGTCGGCTGAGCTGGTGTCCACCACAACTCTGATCGTGTCTCCGATGTCCAGCCCGGCCTCTTTTCTCATCACCTGTATGCGTCTTATGAGTTCTCTTGCCAGCGCCTCGTAGTAGAGGTCGGGCTCCAGCTTGCCGGGGATGCACGCCTCTACTCCCCCCTCGGCGGCTTTTACATAGTCCTGGGGGCAGGGCCCCGTCTTCACCTCCTTCACGTTTCCGAGATATTTCAACAGCTCGGCGTAGCGCTCTGTGTACCTGCCGCCGTTTATATACGCCTCCCTTACCGGCCACCTGAGCTTTATGCCGGCCCTGTTTCTCGCCTCGGCTAGCGCCGAGAAGGCTGTGAAGAGCTCACGGAAGGCCTCCACAAGCTCCCTCTCGACGGGGCCCGGGGTCGGGTACTGGGATAGGTGGACAGACTCGGGGGCCTCCTTGTCGTACTTCCTCACGTAGGCCTGCCACAGATACTCGGCGACGAAGGGCACCATTATCGAGGCGAGGATCAGTACATTTTTCAACACGTGGTGCAGAACGGCGTACGCGGCGTATTTGTCGGGGGTCTGCTCCTCGCTCCAGACGCGCCTCCTGAGGAGCCTCACATAGCGGTGGCTGAGGGTTTCGACAATGAACTCCCTCAAGGCGTTGGCCGCCTTGTGTAGCTCTATGTTCTTCACGTAGTCTGAGAAGTTTGCCACAAGCATGCTTAGCTCTGAGAGGAGCCACCTATCCTCGTCGAGGGCCTTGTCTACCCACTGGCTTAGTGGATACTTATCTGCGGTAAAGCCGTCGAGTGACATGTAGGTGTCGGCGAACCTCACCACGTTCCACAAGATGTTTAAGTCGCTGACTACGTGCTTAACCTCGTCGGGGTCGAAGGAGAGGTCTTCCCAAGGCGCGGCTTTGGAGAGTATGTACAGCCTCACGGGATCCGCGCCGTATTTCTCAAATAGATCCCTCGCCCAGATGACGTTGCCCCTGCTCTTAGACATCTTCTGGCCGTGTTTGTCTAGGATAAGTCCCTGGATCAGCACAGTTTTGTACGGCGCCTTGCCGGTGTAGAGCACCGACGTGGCCAGGAGGGAGTAGAACCACCCCCTCGTCTGGTCAATGCCCTCCGTCACGAAGTCGTAGGGGTAAAGCCTCTGCCAGAGCTCCCTATTCCTCTCCCCATCTACTGCAGCTATCCACGCGATCCCGCTGTCTAGCCAGACGTCCATTACATACGGCTCACGCACCCACTCCTCGCAGTCAGGTGTGGAGATCTTAACTTGGTCTATCCAAGGCCTGTGGACTAGCCTAAAGTCGTCCACTGGGGGCAGCTCCTTGGCCAGCTTCTTCAACTCCTCCAGGGAGCCTACGACCAGTATACGCCCATCTTTTCTACACCTCCAGACGGGGAGCGGCGTGCCCCACACCCTGCTTCTCGAAATATTCCAGTCTCTGGCGTTTTGGACAAACACGTCGAACCTATCCCTCAGCTTCGTCGGCACCACGTTAACTCTCTGCAACTCTGAATACATCCTCTCGCGGATGCGGGAGATGGCGATGAACCACTGCCTGTCCGCCCTCAGTATTAGCTTAGAGCCGCAACGCCAGCAGTGGGGGTACTCGTGCCTCACCCTCTCCTCATGCACCAGCAACCCCTTAGCCCTGAGGTCTTTGATGACTTCCTTATCCACGTCGTATACATGCATCCCCGCATACTTCCCCCCCAGCTCGTTGTACACGCCGTTTATCTCCACGCTGTTGGTAACCGGCAGGCCGTGCTTCTTAGCCAGTTCGAAATCCTCGGGGCCGTGGCCAGGCGCGATGTGGACAAGCCCAGTGCCCTGATCCAGCGTCACGAAGTCGGCGGCAACCACCCGGTGGCTCCTCCCAGCCCTCTCCGGCACCTCATCGGCAAGGGGGTGCACGTACGCAGTCCCCACCAGCTCGGAGCCCCTCCTCGTCTCCAACACCCGCCAGCTCCTAACCCCGAATTTAGCCATTAGAGCGGGCACAAGGGCTTCGGCGAGCCACCACCTCTCACCCCCCTCTACCTCCACCTTAGCGTAGACGTAATCGGGGTGCACAGCCACGGCCTCGTTGTCGACTATGGTCCACGGCGTCGTCGTCCAGATGACTAGATACTCGTCGCGACTCCCCTCCACCCTAAACTTGACGTAGATCGACGGGTCCTCCCTCTCGTCGTAACCCAGCGCCACCTCGTGATCGCTGAGAGAAGTCTCGCAACGGGGGCAGAACCACAACACCCTGTAGTCCTCGACGAGGAGGCCCTCTTCGTGAGCCTTCTTCACGACGCGCCAGGCGTATTCAAGATAGCGGGGTTGCCTAGTCTCGTAGGCGTTCTCCAAATCTAGCCACAGCCCCAGCCGCCTCGTCCCCCACTCCCTCCAGTAGCTGAGATATTCCTCCACCAGCGAGTTGCACTCCAAGGCGAACCTCTCCAGCCCGTACCGCTCAATATCCTTCTTCGACCTCAGCTTGAGCTTCTTCTCAACCTCCCACTCAACCGGCATACCCTGCATATCCCAGCCGCCCTGGACCCACACGTCGTACCCCAGCAGACGGTGGAAGCGTATGACGACGTCTTTATAAGTGCGGCCCCTGATGTGGCCCACATGGGGCATCCCGTTTGTGGTAGGCGGCCCCTCAAGAAACGCGAACACAGGCCCGCCGCGCCACGACTTCCACCTCTCAAAAATCTTGCGCTTCTCCCAAAATTCCCCAACGGCTCTCTCTACTGCGTGGGGGTTGTAGTTCGGAAGCAACCTGAAATCCCCATGCGCCATTTAATGTCGGTAAACCTATATTTTTTAAAAGTAACCCCTATCTGCTCAATACAGCGTAGCACACCGGCTCTAGGTGCATGAGGGCGTTTAGGGCGCCTCCGGTGAGTTGTATCTGTTCTTTATGTCTGCTCCAGCTCTCTACGCCGAGGGCTTTCAGCACGGCGGCTGTTCTCGCGTAGTCCGCCGCGCGTTCCTCATCGGTGTCGCCGCGTATAGTTATGTAGCCTTTAATCCTACCGCCGCTGGTTTTGTAGAACTTCACCTCCTTCTGCACAGTTATTTCGCGTCCACCCTCCATAACCTTCGCCCGCATCTTGACGACTAAGTACTCCTTCCTCTCGCCGCGTTCTATGCCGGCTTCCACCTCATCTATACGCACCCTCAGCCGCCTACCCTCCACCTCAACCTCCTTCTCTATCGGCGGCTTCACAGAGCCCCACTGCTCGCCTTCGCGGAAGTACTCCTCCAAGCGCTTGCGCACCTCCTCCCCCCTCGCTTCGGCCTCCTTGAGGAGCATTTCCTTCAGCCACTGCGCTCTCTCATCGCCGCGGCTGGCCAGCCAGCCGACGTACCTAAGGCCGTCCGCCGTTATGCGCACAAAGCCCTTCTCGCCCCTTCTCGGCTCCCTAGCCGTGAAGTGTACTACACACCACTCCCCTTCGCATGCATCCCTCATCCCTAGCCCCCGCAGAAGCTCCACCGCTTTGTTAAAGGACTGGGGATCTCTGGGTTCGTACGTTACTTCTACAGCGCCGTGTTTCGTCAGCTTTACGGAGTACCTTACCTCTCCCCACTCAGGCACGCCCCTCTCGAACTTCCCGGCTAGGCGTCTGTACGTCTCCTCTCCGAGGACGCCGGCCTCTCTGCACTGTTTGAGGAACTCCACCACCGCCCTTCTAACCGCCTCGTGCACCGACTCCGCGGCTAGAGCGTTCGTCGAGACGTCTATACGCCACACGTCGCGGCCGCGGGACTTGTGGTAGTATTTGCCTACCTCCGCTCTCACGCCCATAACCCTCAGCACCGCCGCCCTCCGCTCAGCCTCGGCGCGGTTAGTTGTGCCGAATTCAAGCGCTACGGCATTGTTTCTTTGTAGATGTATTATGTACTCCGCCGCCGCGCCTTCAGCCTCGACAACCAGCCTAGCCCTCGGCCTGCCGCCCTCGGCGGTGAAGCCCTCCACCCGCGCCTTCACTTTTTCTGCCTTGGCCATGTCGGCCATCTTCTCCACTTTGGAATAAATCTGTTCATCGCTCCTCACCTCCTCAAGCACACGCTCAAGAGCCACCAGATACGGCAGAGCATCCCGGGCGAACTTCCTCGCCTCCCCGCCGTAAAGCCTTATGTGGACGACGCCTCTGTCTTCGTGCATCTTCGGCTCATACCCAATTCTCTTAAGCAATGTGTAGTAGAGAGCCGCCTTGACCTCCGCCGGCACCTCATCCTCCTCACCGCCGCCGACGGTTAGCCTAATCTCGTTTGAATACACAGAACCGTCCCCCAGCACGGCGTGGAGGAGCATACCCACGGCGCGCCTCCTCGCAACCTCGCGCTTTTCGGCATCTTGTTCGCTCTGCGCCAGCTCTTTCAAGACGTTCACAAGGGTGTGGAACACCCGGTGATGCTTTAAGCCCGGCGCCTTTGCAAGCCACTCACCAAGCCACCTCTCCAGCTTCTGCCTAAACGCCTCGTGATCTACGCCAGAGCCCTCCAGGGTCTTAGCCACGAAGTCGATAAACCTCTTCCTCTCATCCTCCGGCATGCTACGCGCCGCCGACAGCCTTTCCCACACCTCCTCGGCGTATCTGCCGTAAAGCTCTACGCGGTACATGGGCTTCAGCCCCTCGCTGGTTATGCTGAAGCGCTCGACGTAGATCTTGACCGGCTTCTTCCCCCTCTCGCCGCCTCCCCAGTGTATCTCCTCAGCCCCCACGCCGAAGGCCGAGATAAACGCCACCACTTGTTCCAAGGAGGTGGTCGCCATAACGACTATGCGCCCCTCTTCGCTGATCTCCACCACAGAGGCGTCGCTTAACAGCCATCCGTCCTGCGCCTCGCGCAGAGGCGGAGGCGCTGTGCCGGCGATACGCATCTTCTCGTACTTCTCCACAGCCCTTTTGGCCTCCTCCAGCTTCCTCTCCGCCAGCGGGCGGGTCAGCTCGCCGACTGACAGCGTGGCGCCGCCCTTCAAAAGCTCCAGCTCCGCCTTCTTACCGCCGGCGTAGATGACGTACTCCCCCTCCTTCTCTGTCTTCACCACCCTCGCCTCGCCCTTTTCAAACGCCTCCACCAGGTGCTTCAGTTCTTCGCGCTCCTCAGCGTCTTTCAGAACTCTGCCCAGCTCCACAACCAGCCTCTCTTCAAGCGGAAGCTCCCTCAGCCGCCCGCGTCTGACGCTTTGCGCCCTCCCCAGCAACTTGTTGTACGCACCATGCGGCGTATTAGCCACAAGCGAAGCCAAGTCCTCCGCGGCGAAAGCCCTCAGCACAGTCAAGCCAACGATGTTGTCGCTGACGACGGCCTTTAGATACGCCACGGCCCTGGTGCCGTAGTTGGCGCCGGAGAATCTAGACAGCTTATCCCTAGTCGCCTCTGCCAGCCTCCTCGCCTCTATCGCGTTCACCTCCACCCACTCCGCCACCTTCTCCAGCGCCTTTACGCCCTTCTTCTCAGCCGCGGTTTTTAGATGGACGGCGATGGTGTTAAGCTCGTTCGCCACTTCTTCAGCGATTTTCAAAACCCTCCCCTCGGCCTCCTCCAGTCTGTTCAATACGTTGTAGAACTCCCTCCACTTCTCTCTATCGTTACCCTCCAGCGCCTGCCTCAGAACCGCGGCGGCCTCCTCTCTCGCCTTCCGCATCTCCACAAGCCTCTCGTACACCTCATGGGCGCGGCGCTGAAGCACAGCCCACACGATTAGAAAAGCCGCCTTGGCGTATTCGTTCTTCTCCTCCTTGCTACGCTTACCCCTCTCCCAGTACTTAAGCGCCTCAGCCGCCGGCCCCAGCCACGGCACCCTAACGCCCCTAGCCGCCTCCAGCAGATTTACAAGCTTCAAAAGCCCTTCCTCGTCTACCTTGGCTGCGCCCCTATAAAGCTGGTCCACAACGCTAAACAGCTCCTCGAGCGCCTTGCCCACATCTACATTCCTCTTCTTTGCCGCCTCCACCAGCTCCTGCACTGTTGGCGGCTTCTTAAACTCGCCGTACTTAATCAGCCCAGCCGCTAAAGCCAGCTTCCCCAGCTGAATAGAGCCGAAGACGTCGTGGGCAAAGGCCCACGTGACTACGCCGGCGGTTGTAGCCGCGGCGAGGAACAGCCACGCCCTGTGCTCATCCACCCACGCGATTATGCGAGCTACAGCCTCTACAAACAGCTCGTAAAGCCTCTCAAGCGCGATTTTAGCCCTCTCAAACCACTCCCGCAGAGCCTCGTAGGCAGTCTCGGCGGCTCTCTTTACGTACTCAACCGCCTTCTCGAAACGGCCCTCTTCCACAAGCGCCATGGCGCCGGCCACTGCGGAGACAACAGCCTCGCTGTACAGCCCTTGGTGCAGTGCGATTAAGGACTCGGCCGCGGCGCTTGCAAACACAGTAAGCCTCAGAGCCTGCTCCACCGTGGCGACGGCTCTGAGGGCGCCTTCATGCGTTGAGATCAACGCCTTCAGCACCTCTCTGCCCACCGCATACGCGTAGCGCCAGGCTTCCTCAGCCGCCTCCTCGCCGAGTTCCGCCCTTATCCTCTCAAACCTCTCCCTAACCTCCGCGAAGACCCTAGCCGCGTCTGCCTCCACTGGGCTTCTCGGCTCCATGCCGTGTACCACGTCCTCTGCCCTTTCGAGGAGGATCGCCAGATAGTTCAGCGCCTCCGGGGAGTCGGCGGCGTGCCATATCAAGCTGTAGACGTCTCTCGCCAGAGACTCGGCCGCCTCGACGAGCGCCGCGCCGCCCCTCCTCACCAGCCTCTCGGCGTACCTCGCCCTCACCCTCTCCACAGCCCTCCTCGCCGCCTTGCCAACCGCCTCAGCCGCCTCCCCATCCAGCTCCACCCTCCCCTTCACCGAGGCCAGCCAGGACACGGCAGAGGAACCCCTCAAGTGAGGAGGTATGAAGCCGAGAGGCGGCTTCTCCTTAACCTCTTCAGACGGCTTCTCGCCCTCCGCCGCCCTCTCTTTAACCTCCTTGGCCGGCTTCAGAGCGGCTTTTTCAGCCGGCTTCTCCGCCTGCTTCATGGCTTTTTCAAGCTCCTCGGCCGCGGTTTTGGCCTCCTCCCTCAGTATTGAGCGTAGCCTCTCCAGCGCATACCTCTCCACCTCTCTCACGTCGACGCCCCTAACCTCCGAGTACAGCTTGGCCGCGGCGTAGAAGGCGACGTCGACGCCGCCGGGAGGCGCCAGCCTATCCGCCAGAAGCCACTCAAGCCACTTCTTCACCCTATCCACCACAATAGGCGCGTCCTCCAGCTCCCTCAGCGTAACCAACCGCCCAGCCCTCTCCGCCAGGTGGAGGAGGATCCCCTCGCCCCAGCTCCCCGGCACCCAGCTCCAAAGCGCCTCGTACCTACCCTCCCTCGCCTGCCTAACAAACTCGTTAAACATAACGGCGGCGGCCTTCGATGCTAGGTAGGTTCTGAGAGCTCTCTGGTGATCGCCGTACAGCACCCACAGCCTTCTGTACTCGACGTCCACGGCCTTCAGATAGGCGTGGAGAGCCGGGCCGTGGTCTTTGACCGCTCTGTCCACGTGCTGGCCCCAGACCGACACCCCCTTGTCAGCCACACTCTTCAACACGCCAAAGACGTCGTCCACCCAGCGGTTGGGATACGCAAAGACCCCTCCCTCCCCTACGTGAGCCACCAGCGCCTTGTTTACAAAGACGTATTCGGGAGGCGCCACGCCGAGGCGCACCTCCACCGGATCTCTCGACCTAGCCACCTTAGCCACCAGCAGGTCAAGCGCCTTCCCAAGCACCTCCCTCAGCGCGGGGTGGTAGAGGAAGTAGTAGACGTGGCCTCTCTTCAAGACGTCTGGTCTGTACTCGCCCACCTCAACGGCCAGGCGCCTGGCCAAGAAGTCCGCCACCTTCTTGCTCCTAGTCACGTAGACCTGCACTAGGCCGCGGGGGACGGGGAACTCGCCGCGCGCCAGATACTGGCGGTATGCCTCGAGAGCCTCCTCAACGTCTCTATCCATTGCCCTATACAGCGCCTCTAGGAGGAGCTCCCTGGACTTGGCTATGCGGCCCACCGCCTCCGCGGCGGCTTTCAGAAGCTCTGCGGCGCCGTAGCCGAGGCCGAGGGCGTTTGTCCTCACCAGATGAGCCGCCGCCTCCGCCACGGCGTCACCCGCCTTGACAGCCCTCTCGTAGAGAGCCGGGTCGTCCAGTGACGACTCCGCCAGCTGTCTCAACGCCGAGACAGCCCTCTCCGCCACTTCGTCTGGAAGGTCGCCTCTACCTGCCAACGCCTCGACCCTGGCAATAAGCCTCTCGGCGTACTCCCTCGGGTCTCTACCTTCCCTTTCCCTCAGCCAGAGGGCTCTCCACACCGGCTTTAGCGCGGAGTCGTAGAAGCCCTCCCTAACGAGAGCCCTCTCCACGTCTGCAACCTCGGCCTCCGCCATCCGCCTAAGCTCTTCGGGGAGCTGTCTGAAGAGCGCGGCCTCCCTCGCGCGGGCTGGCTCGATCCGAGCCAGCTCTTGTAGCGCAATCACAGCTACGTAGCGCCTTAGGCCTCCCTCGCCGTACCACTCCTTCGCGACGCGCTCCACCTCGTGTTTTGCCCCCGGCGAGAACTTCGCCACTGCCTTGAGCTCCTCAACGACGCCCCTCACCGCGTCTCTATAGACGCGGTAGATATCCTCGGCTGGCTGAACCTCCTTCAGCAACCTGCCGAGGTCGTAGTAGCCCCTCTCCCAGAGCCACTGCGCCACGGCGCTTGGCAACTCGATTCTGCCCTCCGAGTGGTGCCTCGCCAGCTGAGACGCTATTCTGCCCACCTCCTCCTCAAGCCTCCTAACCCGCTGAGAGGCCCACCTACCGACGCTTCTAACCACAGCGTCTTCTAGCCTGGAGGGCTGGTACCTCGCCTCGACATCAAGAGCCTTTGCCACGGAGAGGACGCCGCCCTCCCTCACAAACGTGCGCCTCGGCTCCATCCACCTCTCAAACCTCTTGTAGATGCGGTAGGCCTCTATCGACTTCGCAACAGCGTCGGCGGCGCCCTCCAGCTTAAGATCAACCAGCCACGCCAAAACCCTCTCAGGCGTAGACCACTTAATCAACCTACTGGCGGCCTCCTCAGGATCCAGCCTAGTCAAAGACAGAGCGCCCGGCCCGAACCACCTCCGAAGCTCCTCCGCCTTTTTCTCGTCTATATTCATCAACGCCTCTCTCAGCTGTTTTACGTATCTGCTGTACTTCTTCGCCGCGCTTTCCGCCACCACCCTCGCCCTGTCCCTATCCACCTTCTCCGCGGCTTTTGCAAGAGCCGCCTCCTCCCTAGCCGCCCTGGCAAGCAGAGCTGTAACTACGACGTCAGGCGCCTTTCCCTTTAACGCGTAAGCCGCCTCTTCGAGAGCCAGCGCCACCCCGCCTCTGGCCAGAAGCTCGGCCAGAGCTCTGTGCCTCCTGCCCTCGGTAGTACGCATATAGCGCTGGATGCCTTTGCGCACGCCGGCCCAGTCCCACTTGGCGATGAAGCGGGCTACTCTGTCTGGGTAGTGTCTGCCGCCGGCCTCCTCCTCTATCAGCCTAATCCTCGGCCGTCTGAAGACGTAGGTGGGCATGCCCACCCTCAGCGGGACGTCCGCCAGAACGGCCACGTCGCCGACAACATCCTTCAGCTCTGTGAAGACGGGGTACCTAACGAAGACCCTCCCCGCCAGCTCCCCAAGCCTATTCACCACGTAGACGGCCGGCGGGGCTCTCAGAAGCGCTCTCTCAGGCTCCCAGCCCAAATACGGCAGAAGCTGGTCGTACAGCGTGTTGAAAAGCCTCTCCCGGCCGTAGGCGTCGAAAAGCTCGTAGGCCCTCCCCAGAGCCCTAAGCATCTCCGACGCCGTTTTGAGGCCAAGCCTCTCGGCGGCCCATATTACATACGCCAGCTCCCTCTCCCCCAACACGGGAGACCTCAGATACTCCACGAGACGCGGATACGCCTCAAGAGCCTTGACGTACTCCCTCAACACAGCCCTCGCCCTCTCCACGTCCTTGGCGCCGCCTACAACCTCCCTCGCTGAGTACAGAGCCAGAGCCGCCTCCGCCGCGGAGGGCGAGATAGAGGCGATTCTAATCAACAGCCTCGCCGAGTCGGGGTCTAGGTACTTCTCAAGCTCTGTACGTAACTTCGCAAGCTCTGCAGAAGCGGCCTCCACCGCCTCCCTCCTAAACGTCTCAACAAGCCTAACAGCCTCCTCACCCGGCCCGGCGCCGGCCTTCTGCAGAAGGGAAATGGCGGCGGGCGCCTCTTGGCTTAGGCGCCTAAGCTCCTCCTCTCTAGTCCTGTCCTGTGTCTTTCTAAATTCTTCTAGAGTTTTGAAATACCTAACGACGGCCTCGGCGGCTCCGGGCTTCGTCAGCTCGACAGCCGCCTCCACGGCCTTTGTCCTCACGCCGAGTCTGCCGGCTACTTCGAGAACAGCCTCGGCCGCCCTCCTCAAGGCGTGTACGTCGGCGTCGCCGGTGGACAGCTTCGCAAAGGGAGGCTGGAGAGCCTCCCGAGCCTCCTTTATGGCCCTGCCCCAGATGCGCTTAGCCTCCTCTACCCCCACCCTCTGCCCGAGGTCTGTAAGGGCGTTTATGGCGATGGCCTCTATCCTCTTGCCTATATGCTCCGCCACGCTCTTCTCGCGCCTAGCCAGCTCAGCCAGCAACACCACAGCCAAAGCCCTCTCGAAGACCTCCGCCGGCACAGTAGGCTGTTTAAACACCGGAACCTCCACCTCCCTACCCAGCAACTTCACCGTTGTGAAGTAGGGCTCGTATTCCTTTCTGACAGCCGCCACCGCCTCCGCCAGCTCCCGCCCTCTGCCGCTGTACAGCTCTCTAAGGGCGTTAGCCAAGGCACGCCTCTCCCCCTCTGTATACAGCAGAGAGGCCGCCGTTGATAACCTCACGGCTGTCCACGCGTCTAGGTAGAGCGAGACGTCGCTAGGCGCCTCTATCTTCGTAGACCTGGCGCCTACCGCCCTCTCCACTCTGTTAAGAGCTTCGGCGAGAGACTTCGCATGCGCCAACAGCCCCTCAGCCTCTACGTACCTCCCGGCTCTAGCCAGGGCCTCCGCCTCCTCCACCAGCCTAGAAACCCTCTCCAGGGCCTCTCTGTAGCCCGGCAGCCTAACCTCGACCTTTCTCAAAGGCTCTAATTCCTTCGACACGTCTCTCTTGACTTTCTCCAGCGCCGCCGCCCTCTCCGCGGTCTGCCACAGGCGGAGAGCCACGTCGTACTGCGCCTCTCTCACCACCACATACGGCTCTTTCCCAGCGTACACAGCTCTAAACACCTCCGCCACCTCCTTCGCGGAGGCGTGTCTGTGAGCCAGCTCGACTAGGGCGGATAGCTCCGCGGCTATCCGCTTCACCGCCTCGCCACCGCCGGCCGCCTTGGCGGCTCTCAGCTCCTCAACAAGTCTTCTGTGCTCCGCCGCAATGGCGTAGAGCAACGGGTCGGGAATCCAGAACTCCGCCAGGGGCCTGGGCGAGTAGGCCCTCCCCAGCTCCTCTCCTATCTGCGCCGCCGCCCTCAGCCTCTCCTCCCTGTCTGCAACTCTCATGCGGTACAGCTGTATGTAAGCCTCGGCGAGTTTTACATAAAACTCGGGAGGCGCCTCCACTACACGCAACCGCTCAGACACTGCCCCAGCCCTCCTCCTCAAAGCCTCCGCTGTCTGCACCAGCGCAGACTCAAACCTCCCCCTCTCCGCCGGGGAGGCCTCCAGGTATCTGCGGAGTAACGGCCTCAGGTTTTCATACTGCCTAAGCACCTCCCGCGCCTCCGAGGCCGCGTCCACCACGGCTCTATGCCTGGCGGCGGCCTCCTCCACCCTCCCCACCAGCCCTCTGTACAGCAGAGAAAGACCAGCCGCCCCGACGTCACCCTCCCTGAACAGCTCCCAGCCCTCCCTCGCAGACCTCGCCTCCGAAAGCCTCTCGAGGACAGCCCTCAGCCTCTGGGCCTCCCTCGCCGAGTGCTCAACGGGGGCGAGGTCTCTCAACACCTCCGGCCTAACCTTCTCCAGAAGCTTGACGTACTCCCATTCAAGCCTCTCGATGGTCCTCACTGCGGATTCGCCTCCCCTAGCGGCGTAGAACTCCCTCAGCCTCTCCACCTCGGCTTTGAACTGCCTCATCGCCTCCTCCCTATCGCCAGACAAAGCCGTCTTCACGGCTTTCTCAAATGCCCTCAGCACCTCAACAGCCTCCGGCTTCTCCACTGCGTATACCCGCCTCATGTACGCCAGCCAGGAGTGCTCCGCGCCGAATCTGCGGAAGTACTCAAAGGACTCCCGCAGAACCTCCCTCCTAGCCTTCTCGTCGCCTTCCTTCACAGCCTTGACGGCCTTCTCCAGAAGCTTGACGGCCCACGGCTCCGCGGCCATGGGCGTCAAGGCGGAGACGACGTAGACTTCTCTATACGCCGACTCCGCCACTCTCTCAGCCTTCAACACGGCCAGCCTCTCGGCCAAGCCCTCTCTCGACACATAGGGCTTTATCGATACGCCTCTCTCAAGAGGCGTCGCTCTACCCACATACTCCTCGGCGCCCAGCGTCAGCTCTTTCACGGGAGGCCTCAGCATCCGCTCGGCCTCCTCCGGCCTCACCGCGCCTATGGCCACCGCCCTGGCGACGGCCACGGCGCGTAGCGTCGGCAGACTCGCCCTAATCTCGTCCACAGCCACAGCCCTGGCGTATCTACGAGCGTCGTATGGCACCGGGCGGGACAGCCAGTACTCCTCCCAAAGCGCCCAGAACTGCTCCGCGTGTCTTAGGAATTTAGCTCTGAGAGAGGGGTCGACCACAACCCTCTCCCCCTCTATCCTAGCCCCCACCAGAAGTTCGGCCGCCTCCCTAGCCGACTTCGGCTCTACGCCAGTTATCTGCCTAAAGAAGGCGGCGAATTTGGAGAAGGCCCCCATGTGCATCTCGAGGAGGGGCTCGTATACCCCCCTAACAAGCCTCTCCACATCTCCAACCACCTCGGAGACAGCCCTCCTCGCCGCCTCCTCTCTCGACATGCCGGCTTTGAGAAGCTCCTCTACGCTTTTCGCGATTTCGCCCTCCCAGTCCTTGACGGCTAGCTTCCTAATCAGCTCCATGTAGGCTTGTCTAGAGCGCTGGACCGCCTCGCGCTCTATCTCCCTCATCTTCTGAGCTACTGCGAATTCCTCAACACGCTCGGCGACGGCCCTCGCCTTCGCCGCCGCCCTCCTGGCCAAGAGATATTCACGCACAGCCATAAACTGCTCATATTTCTCCCTCGTGATTTTGCCCTCTAGATACAGCCTCCGAATGTAGGCTGGGTTGATAAGGGCAAGCCACCTCGGCTTGTCGTCTATATGCCATAACAGCGTATAGTAGAGCCACGGGTAGCGCCTCGCAACCTCCTCCATGAGGGCGTCTATGGCGTAGTCCACCTTCGGGAAAATCCTCCGCAGTAAGTGGATAAGGTCCCCTCTCGTGTATTCATGCACCGTCTTCGCAACGCGGTAGGCCTCTCTAGCCGCCTTGTAGGCGGCCTTCGCCGCCTCTCTGCCTCCCTTCACAAGAGCCTCCTCGGCCTGCCTCAGCCTCTGCCACACCGCCTCCTCGATGCGCCTCCTCACCTGCTCGTTGACGGCGTCTGGGTGTACGCCGAATCTCCTCTCAACGTACTCCCTAGCCCTATCCCTATACCGCTTGGCGATTACGGCCCCCTTCAGCGCCAGCCTCCTCACCAGCCTCACCGAGGCCCTCTTCACAGGAGAGCTCATGAACCTCGCCAGACGGGTGAACCACTTCGATCTCAGCAGTAGGCGGATTTGGAACCAGAAGGCGAGCTCCTGCACTACGTGTATAGCCAGCCTCATTACGTACTGGCCAAACGACGGAAAGCCAAACACCGCGGAGAGCACCTCCAGCACCACCACCGGCGCGAATACGGCGACGAACAGCGCAACGAAGAGCCTCCCCCAAATCTCCGCCACAGCCCACCGCAGATTCAACGTAAAGCCAACATCCCAGATAGAAACGCCCCACCTCTTGTCGGGTCTGGGCATGGGCGGGGTGTCGGCGGGCTTGTAGGAGAGGGCCACCGTGCCGTTCCAGGGTATGGGCCACTGAGCCGCCAGCTCCTTGGGAGGCGGCGGTGGCGGGTTGTTCATCAGCCACCTCCACCTCTGGATCCAGACGCCGATTATCCTACGCGTGGTGTTTGAGTCGCCGACGGGGTAGTGGAGAAGCCAAGTGGCGTTGCCTGGGTACAGCACGGCGCGTCCGTAGGCCTCCTTGGTGTTGTCCACGCCCACGGGCCTCCAGTCAAACCTAACACACGCCACGTAGAAGTTGTAAGGCGTGTACCCCCTCGGCTCAGTCTCTGGCATTGGGTGGAGGGGCCTTGGCTTTATTGCGCCGTAGTAGTAGCGCCAGACGGAGGCCGCCGGCTCTATGTCGCTGACGTTTGGAGCCAGCCACTTCAAAAAGTCTAGATACGCCCGGCTGTAGTTCCCGCTTGCCAGCAGGGCGAAGAAGAGGTCGCGGTTCACCCGGGTCATGTTCTCCGCGGCCTTCGGCACCAGACGCCACTTAGGCTCGTCTGCGGAAAGCACAAAGGTGGAGCATTCCTGGTCGTACTCTGCGCCTCTCAGCAGGTTTATCAACTCGACGCCGTCTTCGCTTGTCGGCGCCTCGTCGTAGGTGTCTGGTAGCTGTACGCTCTGGGGGTTTACGGAGAGAGCCACTCCGCCGAGCCAGGCGAAGCCGTATACGTAGGCGAAACTGCGCTGTACGTCCCAGAACACTACGCGCTTGTAGACGTGCTTGTTCTCAATCCGGCACGTGGCGCCGCTGGGCGGCTCCCCGTTGCTCCACTCGCCGTACTTCTCCTCAGCCCAGACCCTCCAGTCCCTATACGTGAATGGGATCGACAGCACGGCGTCGCTACGGTTCTCCGGCACCCAAGGCCTTCTGTAGGACAGCGCCGTCAGCGCCGCGGCCGAGGGCTTCAGCTCCTTCTGGTACTTCGGCTCCTCCCACTCCTCCCGCGACGTGGAGCACCACTCGTCACACCAACAGTAGCCATTGGGGTCACACGTCCACCCGCAACACCACTCACACACCCTAGTCCACTTGTAGAAGTCTTGATGACCGTCTTTTACAGGCCTGTCTGCATTGGGCACCAGAAGCGTAAAGTTCGACTCCGCCGGCCTCGCCGCGGGCTTTGTGTAGTTCGTCGCGTTGAGGCCTACGTCGTACCTCAAAATACCCCTCTTCACAGTGACGTTGCCGCCCTTGTAGACCTCCGAGGCGGGCGGCACCAGCCAGCCCCATACGCCTACATAGCCGGCCCTCGTCTCGTTGAGGAGGGTTTTGTTGTTGTATGTCACGGTGATGTTGAGGTCTGCGGTGAGCATCCGCCAGAAGGGCTGAGGCCCGGCGTATATCCTGGCCCATGGTAACAGCTTCTTGTAGTACTTGCACTCGGCCTCTTTTATCCTGTCCATCCACTCCTGGGCCGACACGTTGGCAATAGTGGCGTTGCCGACGGCCGCTCTGAAATACGGCTCAATCATTGAGTAGTCCGGGCACCAGTATAGGATCTCGACGGGACGCGGAACGTCAAGCCACGTGTGGACTATGTAGGGACGGCTTTGGTTTAGCCCGGTCCAGTTCTTGACGCCCACCAGCGTAGGCGTCCACCACCCCGCCGCCACCCAGTCGCTCCCGTTCTTCGCCAGCGATGAGAAGAAGTCTAGGGCGTACCTCAGCGTTGTGTTGTTTACAAGAGAGAAGGGGTATGCCGATTTGTTTAGCTCCAAAATTGCCTCCCTCACCTGGCTCAAATAAACAGTGGCGTTGTATCTCAACAACGCAATTCCGTCACCCTCGACGGCTAATGCCGTGTATATCTGTGGCTCTGGCTTGGGGGCGCTGTTAGCCCACTGGCTTGTCGCATTCAGCCACTGCAACAGCGGAATGCCTTGTAGAGTTGTATAAGCCCCGGCTATCGTGGCGACGTAGAGGAAGAGGCCGACTCCGAAAAGCAGAGCCCCGAGCCCCCGCACGCGGGGTAGTAACATGAGGAGCATGCCGGTGAAGAACAGCGTTGGGACCCACCTCTCTGCTATTTCGCCGAGCCAGTGCATGATGTGGTATGTCATCATTGCGCCCGTCGACACGTTGTATCCCGTCGCCGCTACGTGGTATATTGCATCGGCGATTTCGTAGATACGCATGGCGGCGGCTGTGATGGCCACAGAGCCTCCGCCGGTGAGAGGCGCCAGAACAACTCCGAGGACTATGGCGGCGAGGGCGGCCGTCATGGCAACGGCGGCGCCCTCAATGGCGTAGGCGAAGGTCAGTGCAGTACTGTAGGCCAAGTCGAAGGCCTCCTTCATACGCCTCACACTCTCCTTGAGGACGTGCTCTACGTCGTAGAAGCCGTAGAGGTAAACCGGCGTAGGGGCGAAGGGAGCCACCAGCCTAAAGGCGAAGTCCACCACGAAGGGGGTGAGCAGAACCAGCCCTAGGGCGAATATGGGGAAGTACCACTCCTCGTCTCCCCTGACGAAGAGTAGGTAGAGGGCGGAGAGGACTCCTGCGATAATTAGGGCTTCTGTTATGGGTATCATTCCACCGAGATTCTCTCTGGTATCTTGGTGAAGGCGTATGTAATGGCGGCGGTGACCGCGCTGGCCATGGTGAAGGCGAGGGCCGCGGCGGCGGCTATGTTTGCGGCTGGCACGACTGCGTTCAGCACAGCGCCGTAGAGAATGGGGTATCCGAAGGAGGTCACCTCCACCTCTCTCACGTAGTCGGCGTATGCGGCCAGGGCGGGGGGCATGGCCATGTTGAAAGCCGCGATGACGGCCCCCAGCAACTCAAGCCTCTCTATGGCTATCAGCACGGCGGCGAGGCCGGCCAGCGCCAGGAGGCCTATTGCTAAGAGAGAGGCGGCGTAGGCCGTCGCGAGGGACAGCATTGCCCCGTTTGCCGCGCCTGAGAAGGGCATGGCTACTTGGAATAGAGACATGGAGAGCGGCGAGGTTACGCCGGCCAGCCCAGTTATGGTAGTGGCGGAGAATATCGTGCTGTATGCGTCTACATAACGGCTGAACTTCTCGCTGAATGTCTTGGCGGAGCACTCAAGCGCCCTGGCCCCCGCGGCGAAGTACACATCGATGTTGAAGGAGGGCGCCAGGTCGAAGTACTTGAGGCAGTAGGGCTGGAGGGGCTTGCTCCCCGTCTCGGCGGCCGCCGCCTCCACAGCCTCCAAAAAGCCCCTAACGCCGAATCCCACCAGCGCCGTGGAGAGCATAACGGCGGCGAAGAGCAACCCGGCGATTAGGGCTCTGTACAGGGTGTGGCGGGCCTCCTCCCTCTCCCTAGCCCCCCCAATGGCGTATAGGACGGAGGCGTAGAGGCCGTAGATGAAGATGATGGAGGAGGAAAAAAGAGTGATTATTTCGGGTGTGGTCAGCATTATC
The DNA here is from genome assembly GCF_000234805.1 of Pyrobaculum ferrireducens. Lineage (NCBI taxonomy): Archaea > Thermoproteati > Thermoproteota > Thermoprotei > Thermoproteales > Thermoproteaceae > Pyrobaculum > Pyrobaculum ferrireducens. The sequence goes on along the minus strand of NC_016645.1, from coordinate 855 downwards.
TCAGCTAGTAGTCCAGAAGGCCAGCTTCTCACCCGCTTTTATGACGCTCTGAATGAGGACTTGGCTTAGGAAGTCCGTCACGGTCTTCAGAGGGTCTAGCTGGCTCTGAACTGACTGGCCCCAGGCCTCGGCGGCTAGGTTTACTCCAAGCACCACGAGGCCAACAGCGAAGGGCGACAGTATCATAGCCAGTAGTAGCCACTTGTACTTGTCGACTAGATCGTTGATGTATCCCCACCTCGCCCAGCTTGCCGGTGCCAGCTTGCTCATTACGAAGTAGTAGATGCCGAAGATTATGAGCGACGCCCACCACGCTATGCCCCATACGGCCATGAGAGCGCCGGCGGCTGACTGGACGCTCTGAACCGCGCCGCTTTTAAGCACGAGGTCCCTACCTTGACTAACGCCGCCGCCCCCGCCGCCACCGCCAGTGGCGTTGCCAGCCTGCTGGGCGAGTATGGGCATTGCCAGCACCAGCAACGCCAGCGCGGCTATTGCAAGCTTCTTAACCTTCTCCCCAGCCTTCTCCTTGTCTTTGATTTGGGAGACGTTTTTCGGGGGCATGTACGCCTCGCTCGGGAGGGCCGAAAAAACCTTGCCAATCCCCTAAATTCCCCCACGCGCCGAGCTGTGTAAAGCGGCCAACGGCGTTGGCATCCTCCGCCTTTATTGACCACGGCGTGGGCAATACCCAGCGTTTGTGTCTCAGGTGTAGACAGCCGACGGGGGTTGCCCCTATGTAGGCGGGGAGCCGCTGTGGATATAACGCGGCGTGTAATGCCCGCGCCGTGGACAAAATCCGATGAGAAATGTCCCCAGCGGGGACAAAACCCGCCGTTTTATGTCAACGCCGAG